>JBGTHM010000032.1:0-125613 GCA_041746255.1 Fibrobacteria bacterium
GGCGCGAAAATCCAGGCATTGCACGACCAGGCTTTGATTAGTGAGGTCGACCACCATTTCGTCGGTCGGCTGTTTCAGCAAGCGATCGAAAGCGTCCAGGTAGACCTTGGTATCGAAGACTTTGCATTCGGTCTCGCCCAAGCTGCGCTGAAAGGCGTCGGCCAGCGCTCGGCCCGCCAAGCGTGCGGCGCCTTCCGGCGGCAGAACCAACATCCATTTACTTCCCCGTTGCGGCATCAGTCGACGGCCCAATCCCGGGAGCGTTTGACGGCAGCATGCCATCCCGCCAACCAGCGCTTACGGTTGGCATTATCCAGGCGGGGACGATAGGAGCGAATGGGAAAGGAAATTTTCGCCAGGGTTTTCAGGGTATGCTTTCTGCATCCGATGGCGGCCAGCATGGCGGCTCCCAAGGCCGTCACTTCGGGATTCACGCTCGCCGAGACTTCGGTTTTGAGCATATCGGCCTGGAATTGCATGAGAAATTCATTGCCACTCGCGCCACCGTCGGCTTTGAGCACACGGGTTTTCGGGCTCTTATACTGCGTCCAAAGATCCAGGGTTTGATAAGCGATGGATTCCAGCGCCGCCCGGCAGAAATGCGCCCTGGAGGTTCCTCTCGTCATCCCGATAATCAGGCCTCGCGCTTGTGGATCCCAATGCGGCGTTCCCAATCCCGCGAAGGCCGGCACGAAGTACACGCCTTGGTTGGATGGCAGCGATTCGGCCAAGGCCTGGGTTTCGGATGCGCTGCGAATGATTTGCAATTGATCGCGCAAGTACTGAATCGCCGCGCCGCCGACCATAACCGCGCCTTCGTGGGCAAAAGTGGTTTTGCCTCCCAGGTTCCAAGCCACGGTGCCGAGTAAGCCTTTGGGCGGAACCTTATACCTGTCACCGATGTTTTGCAGCATGAAGCATCCGGTGCCGTAAGTGTTTTTCATGTCGCCGGTTTTTAAACAACGGTGGCCGAAGAGCGATGCCTGTTGGTCGCCGGCTACGCCGTTTACGGGAACACCCGATAGAAAGGGAAGTTTGATATCGCCGAAATGGGCATCGGAAGGGAGGATTTCAGGAAGGGAAGCAGCCGGGATGCCGAAAATGCGCAGCATCTTCTCATCCCAGCGCTGCGTGCGGATATTCATAAGGGATGTTCGCGAAGCGTTGCCGACTTCGATGACATGACGTTCGCCCCCGGTCAGGCGGAAAACCAGCCAAGAGTCGATGGTTCCGAATGCCAGCGTCTTATTGCGGGCGGCGCGTTTCACCTCCGCGTGATTATCCAGTAGCCACCGCATTTTCGTAGCCGAAAAATAGGGGTCGACTACCAAGCCGGTGCAGTCGCGAATGGTTTTTTCCAGCTTCTTCTTTTTGAGTTGCGCGCAAAACGCGGCGGTGCGTCTGTCCTGCCATACGATGGCGCGCGCCAAGGCGCGGCCCGTGGTTTTATCCCAGGCTACGATGGTTTCGCGTTGGTTGGTTATGCCCACGGCCGCGACTTTTTCGCAACGCGCAGCATTACGCTCCACCAGGATTTTCAAAGTGCGAAGTTGCGTAGCCAGTATTTCCTCGGCGTCATGTTCCACCCAACCCGGTTTGGGAAAATGTTGCGTGAACTCCTCCTGCACTTGGTCGACGATTTCGAAGGAAGAAGTAAAGAGCAGGGTTCTTGAGCTGGTCGTTCCTTGATCGATGGCGATGAAATAAGTGTCCATAATTCCCACCTAGCGTGTCCTTTTGACGGCTTTTATGGCTAGTCCCAAAATCAACCCGACTCCCACCACGCCCAACATTCCCCATAAGACGCTCAGAGGAGATTTCAATACCGCGGCGAAAACAATGGCGAAAAGGAGCAGGGTGGGAATCTCGTTCCATAGGCGCAATTGCCGCGAGGTCATGCGATTACGGTCCAATTTCAGATTCCGGAGAATAGCGCCGCAGTGGAAATGGTAGGCGAACAGGAACACCAGGAGGAGCAACTTGAGATGAAACCAGGGCATGCGATAGGCTTCCACCAGAACCATCAGCCAGATTCCAAATACCGCCGTTCCCACCATGGCCGGTACGGTGATGAAATTCCACAGGCGCGTAGCCATGAGGTGCAGTTGCGTTTGCAGAATCGATTTCTCGGAAGCAGGTTTGTCGCCGGCTTCCACATGGTAAATGAACAGCCTTACCACGTAGAATAAACCGGCGAACCAGGCCACCATGAAAACCAGATGGAGCGCCTTTACATAGAGATAAGCGGACATGGATAAATAATACTAAGCCTGAGGCCATAGGTTCGACGGAAACCCGTCCCGGCCGTCAATCCGTTTTTTTGCGTTTGGTCCGTGAGGGGAGATTAGGCTTTTCCATAACCAGAGCGGGTTGGTTACGGCTGTGGAAATCCAGTAATTGGCTGTTGGAAACCCCTAGTGCCGTTGCAAGCTTGACCAGGGTGGAAAGCTTGGGGTCCACCTTGCCATTGAGGATTTTACTCAAACTTCCTTTGGGGATGGCATTTTCATGGGCGAATTGCTCTACCGTTTGATAGCCCTGCTCGAAAATGAGAGCCTTCAGCCTATCCCCAAATTCTTTGACCCCGCTCAAATGGCTCCGCTCCATCGCCTCAACCTCCGCATGCGCATTCGGTTTCGGCCTTTCAGTTTTTCAATTGTTCTAAACATCTCTCAACAGCCCCGCATAAAATTAGGGATTATCCGGGTTTACGGGTTTCTCTAGGGAAACTATTATGAGTTTCCTTAAGGAAACGACTTGCCCAGTGCGCCCCCGGGTCCGTCTGGCATGGAGTAGGAGGTATTTCGTGGGAAGGCAGGGCGCATCCGGAAATTCAGGGGAAGATGGAAGTCGCTCCCATTGGATTCCCAACCCTTTACTCAAGGGATTATTCGCTTTGATGCTCCGGGAATGGCCGCAGCGGGGCATCGAGGATTTCTGGACCCGTCATCCTCTTGATGTACAAGGCCTACTTTTGGATGGACCGGATTTGTTCGGCTATATATGGGATAGCGCCTTGAGCACGCCGCCTTGGTATTTCTGGTCGGTGGTCAATAGCTTGGAGCCGTTCATGCGCGCTCGCGGATATGGCAGGCCGGATTTGATATGGAACCTGCTCTCGGGTGAACCTTCCACTCCCTACGGATGGATTTGCGGCTTGCCGATTTTCAATTCAATGCCCGAAAAGGGGAAGTCCACAGGCGATGCAAGATTTGGGATTGCGGAAAGCATTCCTTCCCTCATGAAGCATTGGTTTCCCGGAAGCGACTGCCGGTTATTGCATTGGCGGAGTCGAGCGGGAAGCAGTGAAGCGGGCTATGCCTTTTCTCCGCAGTCTGAATTCGAGGGACCGATTCCTCCTTTCGATTTCGCTTATTCCATCGGCCCGGTTTTAAAAAATCTGCCCTTGACGAGGGGAATAGACCCCTTCGACGCCATAACCCTGCATGCAGACTGTCGCACCTACTCCCAACTTACCTGGGACGATGAGTTTCGCATCGTGGAAGACGGTTTATATTTGCGCGGCGGGCATTGGGGCCGCGTGGTCGCTTTTTCCACTTTCCTCCGTTATCAGGATTGGGTGATCGGATCCCTGGAACCCCCCGATCGCCTCGCAGTCTTGTTCGATAAGGCCTTTTTTTGTCCGGTGCGAAAGCGAGTCGTCATCGATGCGGGTAATCTCTGCGGGGCCCCCCTTTATCTTTTCAGCCTACGCTTGGAGTCGAAATCTCCCAACCCTGAAATCTCCCTGACTAGAGTGGGAGAGCGCGAAGCGCAGTTTTGGCCCGCAGCGGAAAAAGCCTTCCGTAACTTCCTACTGCAATAAAAGGGGTGTGATGGGGCAGTTTGCAGGGTTATTTTTACCCCTGCGGAAGCTTCGCGAATGGGATGCGGCTCCGGCAACAGGAAGCAGTAAGTACGTATGGAAAATCAAGCCTGGGACATCATCACACGCGGCGCCGTGGAAATCATCAGCGAAGACGAGCTTCGCAAGAAGCTGGCTGCGAAAAGGCCGCTTAAAATAAAATTGGGCGTCGACCCCACCGCTCCCGATATCCACCTGGGTTTTACCGTGGTGATGCGCAAGCTCCGGCAATTTCAAGACCTTGGACATGAAGTAATCCTGATCGTGGGGGATTATACCGCCACGGTGGGCGATCCATCGGGAAAAAGCAAGACGCGCCCGATTCTCACCCATGAAGAGGTTTTGCTCAATGCGGAAACCTACAAACAACAATTTTTCAAAATCGTGGATCCCGCACGCACACGCGTAGTCTATAACGGAGAGTGGTTCGGCAAAATCGCCTTCGAAGAGGTGACCAAACTGCTTTCGCAAATCACCGTAGCGCAAATGTTGGAGCGCGAGGATTTTCAGAACCGCTATCGCTCGGGTCAGCCCATCAGCCTGCACGAATTTCTCTATCCGATGATGCAAGCATATGATTCGGTGATGATTGAAGCCGATGTCGAATTGGGAGGCATGGACCAGAAATTCAATGTATTGCGGGGACGCGAGTTGCAGCGCGGCTTGGGACAGGAGCCGCAAATAGGCTTGTTCATGCCCATTTTGCTCGGCACCGATGGCCGGGAAAAAATGAGCAAAAGCCTCGGCAATTACATCGGGGTGTCGGAAGAACCGCAGTCCATGTATCACAAGCTTTACAATTTGCCGGATGCCCTGGTGGAAAGTTATTTGCAATTGCTGACGGACATACCGCTCCCCGACATAGCGTCGCGCATTGCGGGAATTGCGAACGGAAGCGTCAATCCCAACCAGGTCAAAGAGGAATTGGCGCGTATCATCGTAACGCAATACCATGGAACCGAGGCCGCGGAAAAGGCGGCGGTGCAGGAAAAGAAAATCCACTCCGGTGAGGCGCTGCCCGAAGACATGCCGGTGTTACGGCTGCCGGCGGGGGAGTATGGCATTCCCGAATTGCTGGTCAAGGCCGGCTTGGTAGCCAGCAATGGCGAAGGGCGGCGGCTGATCCAAAACGGCGGGGTGCGCCTGGACGGCGAAAAGGTGGGAGACATAAAAGCCCGGATGGAAATCCGGGCTTCGCATGTGCTTCAATGTGGAAAACGGAACTTCGCCCGCGTGGAGCCGGAGTAGCTTAAGACCGCTCCGTACCCAAGACGACGATTTACGAGGCTACTTGGCTTCGGCACGCTCGCGCGTGGATTCCTTGATACGGGCGGCTTTGCCCTGAAGACCGCGCATGTAGAATATACGCGCTCTGCGTACGCTTCCCAGCTTGTTGATCTTAATGGCGGCGATACGCGGCGAATGCACGGGGAAAATTCTTTCCACCGCCACTCCGCCGGAAATCTTACGCACCGTGAAGGTTTCCATGATGCCCGCGCCGCGGCGTTGGATTACCACGCCGGTGAAGGTCTGGATACGCTCTTTGTTGCCTTCGATAACGCGAAAGTCGACGCTGACGGTGTCGCCCGCGCGAAAAGCCGGAATATCCGTTTTCCGGTTTTCCTTATCGATGGTCATAATTATGGGATTCATTTACGCTTCATCCTTTCTTCGAATTCCGGGAACCGGCTTTACGGTTCATCGGAATTCCATGCAAAATACTTTTCTCTTCTTCACTCAGAACCAGGCGTTCAAAAAGATCGGGACGCTTATCACGCGTCGTTTCCAAACTTTCCTTGATCCGCCATTTTCGGATATTCTCATGATGCCCGGAAATCAGGACATCGGGCACGCTTCGCTCCTCGAAAGTCTGCGGGCGCGTATATACCGGCCACCCCAATCGATTCTCTTCAAAGAACGAATCAGTTGCAGCCGATTGGCTATCGCCCAAAGCTCCAGGCAGCAAACGAGTCACGGCATCGATAAGGACCATGGCCGGAAGTTCGCCGCCGGTCAGGACATAATCGCCGATGCAAAGCTCTTCGTCGACATAGGCATCCAGTATTCTCTGATCGATGCCTTTATAATGCCCGGAAATGATAAGAAGATTTTCGCATTTAGCCAATTCTTTCGCCCTTTTCTGGCTGAAAAGAGCCCCCTGGGCCGACATGTGAATCACATGGGGGCGGCTTTCGCCAAACCCCGACAGGGCTTTTTCGAAGGCGGCTTTGACCGGTTCGGGGCGTAGTACCATGCCGGGTTCGCCGCCATAGGGCACGTCATCCACCTGGCCATAGGGATTCAGGGGAAAATCGCGCAAATTATGGCAAGCCAGGTGCAGCAGTCCGGCTTTTTGGGCGCGGCCCGGGATGCTGGCTTGCAGGGCCGCGAACATTTCCGGGAACAGGGTGATAACTTCGATGCGCATGGGGCTTTTGACTAGAGCAGCTCACGGAGCTGGGTCATGTCTACATGGACGACTTGAGAGGGGAGATCGATTTTTTTTACGAAATGCTCATTCCAGGGAATCAGGGTTTCCCCTTTTTGGGTGTCCACCAGGAGGAGCTCTGAAGCGGCATTTTCCAGAATTTCGCGGACTTTACCGATTTCGGCTCCGGTTTCGTCTACGACTTTCAGTCCGGGCATATCGGAGAAGTACACCATGTTTTCCGGTAGGGGAAGGCGCTCCGATTCGGGAATTAATAGTTGGCCCCCGCTTAAGTGGGATACCGATTCGGGAGTGCGATGGCCTTCGAAACGGAGATACCAGAACATGCCGTCGTCGCGGGTGGCGCCGATTTTAAGCGGAACAGGCGCCGCCTCGGTTCCTTTTTGGAAATAGACAGTAGTCAGGTGCTGATGTCGGTTGAAATCAAAAGTTTCGGGCTTGACGCGAATCTCTCCCAGTAAACCGAAGGGTTTCTGGAAATATCCGATTAGCACAAATTCATTCGCTGCGGGGGAGGATGGTTGCGTACCGCTCATGGGAAGTGTGGGGAAGAGAGTGGGCGCCGTGAAACAGCGCGCCACTTCGTAAAACTAGGCTTCCGGGGTGGCTTCAGCAGGCTTTTCAGCTTCTGCAGCTTTAGCGGCGGCTTCGGCTTTGTCGGCCTCAACCTTGGCGGCGGCAGCTTTGGTAGCTTCGGCGGCTTTCGCTACTTCGGCTTTCTCGGCTTCCTCACGCTCTTTAGCCTGGGCTTCTTTGGCCTTCTTATGCAACTTGGTGCGAGGCTTCCAGGTGCGAACTGCGCCTGCGGCTTCTTCCAAAGTTTTTCCGGCTTTGACCTGGATGAACTTATCCATCAGGCCGGCACGGCGAAACAAGGTGTGTACCGTTTCGGAAGGCTTGGCGCCCGTTTGCATCCATTTAATGGCTGCCGGTTCGTCGACCTTAAGAACAGGTGGATTTTGGTTGGGGTCGTAATGACCAATATGCTGCAGGAACTTTCCCTGCGGCTTGTTGCGCGAATCCGCTACTGCGATCCGATAAATCGGAAGGTGCTTGCGGCCCTGCCTGGACAGTCTTATGACTACGGACAAAGAGGTTCCTCCAGTAAATTATGAGAGCGGTAAATTAGTAAAAAAGCCGCGGAATCACAGGGGATGGGATGTATCCGGGGTAAAAGGCGGGCATTCACATACCCGGCATGCCTCCCCCGCCTTGCATCATGCGGGCCATTTCCCGCATTTTTCCGGGTTTCCCCGTGATTTGCTTCATCATTTTCTGCATTTGTTCAAATTGCTTGAGCACTTTGTTGACATGCTGCACCGAGGTGCCGCTTCCCATGGCCACCCTTTTGCGGCGGGAGCCATCGATGATTTTGGGGGTTTTGCGCTCAATCGGGGTCATGGAACTCAAAATGGCTTCTACATGCACCAGTTCTTTTTCATTGATGGCGCCGGTGGATAATTTGCTCATTCCGGGGATCATGGCCAGCAAATCGGTCATGGAGCCCATTTTCTTGATTTGCCGTAATTGCTGTAAAAAATCATCCAAATCGAATTTATTCTGCCGGAATTTCTTTTCAAATTGCTTGGCCTGTTTTTCGTCGACCACCGCCTGGGCTTTTTCGACCAGGGTAAGCACGTCGCCCATGCCCAGAATGCGCGAGGCCATGCGATCCGGGTGGAAGAGTTCCAGGGCGTCCATTTTTTCACCCACGCCGACATAGTGGATGGGTTTACCCGTGATATGCTTGATGCTGAGGGCCGCGCCGCCGCGCGAGTCGCCGTCCATTTTAGTGAGGATGACACCGCTGAACTGCAGCCTTTCATTAAAGGCCTGGGCGACATTGACGGCTTCCTGGCCCGTCATGGCATCGGCCACGAAGAATTTTTCGTTGGGTTTGATGTCGGCGCAGAGTTTTTCCAGCTCGGCCATCAGGGTATCGTCGATTTGCGTGCGTCCCGCCGTATCGTAAATAACCAGATCGTGGTCATTTTCACGGGCGAAGCGCCTGCCGTTACGCGCGATTTGTACCGGATCGCCTTGGCCCTCTTCGAAAACGGGGATGCCGAGTTGTTTTCCGATGGTTTGCAGCTGTTTGATGGCGGCGGGACGGTATACGTCGCAGGCTACCATCAAGGGTTTTTTCTTTTTGTGATTGCGCAGATAAAGCGCCAATTTGCCGCAGGCCGTGGTTTTACCGGAGCCTTGCAGCCCCATCAGCACGATTTGTACGGGGGGGGAGCCTTGGTAGAGCGGCTCCCGCGATTGACCGCCCAAAAGTGCGACCATTTCGTCATGGATGACCTTGACCATGAGCTGGCCGGGGGAAACCGACGTGAGAACTTCTTGGCCCAGGGCCTCTTCTTTGACCTTGGCGATGAATTCTTTGGCGGTTTTGAAGTTGACGTCGGCGGAAAGCAGGGCGACGCGGACTTCGCGCAGGGCGTCGGCGACATTGGCCTCGGTGAGTTTGCCCTGGCCGCTGAGCTTTTTGAAGACGCCTTCAAGTTTGTCGGTTAACTGTTCGAACATTTTTCTAAATTAGCAACTTTTTCCCCGGTTAAATTCTCGGAAAGGCTTATTCCATGCTTAAAGTGTATACCTCCAAAGACGGTTCCATGGCTCCCCTCAAGGGCAAGACCCTGGCCGTAATCGGTTATGGCAGCCAAGGCCATGCCCAGGCGCAAAACCTTCGCGATAGCGGCGTGAATGTCATCATCGGTCAACGCAAAGGATCGGCGAATTACAAGCTGGCCGTCAAGCATGGCTTCAAACCCGTCAGCGCCGCCGAGGCCGCGCAGAAGGCGGACATCATCCAGATTCTGCTTCCCGACGAAGTGCAGAAAACCGTGTATGAAAGCGACATCCTGCCGCATCTCAAGCCCGGCAAGGCGCTCATTTTTTCGCATGGCTTCAATATCCATTTCGGCATCATCAAACCGCCCAAAGACGTGGACGTATTGATGGTAGCTCCCAAGGGCCCGGGCCATTTGGTGCGCAGCGAGTTCGTCAAAGGCGGCGGGGTGCCTTGCCTTATCGCCGTCAAGCAGGACGCATCGGGAAAAGCCATGCAAATCGCGCTGGCGCATGCGCGGGGAGTGGGCGGTCTTAAAGCCGGCGCCATCGAGACGAATTTCAAAGACGAAACCGAAACCGATTTGTTCGGCGAGCAGGCGGTTTTGTGCGGCGGCGTGTCGCATTTAGTGAAGGCCGGTTTCGAGACTTTGACCGAAGCGGGCTACCCGGAAGAGCTGGCCTATTTCGAATGTATGCATGAACTCAAGCTCATAGTCGATTTGTTTTATCAAGGCGGCCTGAGCTATATGCGCTATTCGGTTTCCAACACGGCGGAATATGGCGATATGGTGAGCGGACCGCGCATCGTCACCGACAAGACGAAGTTGGAGATGAAGAAAATCCTGAAGGAAATTCAGAATGGTAAGTTCGCCAAGTCGTTCCTGGGTGAACTGCAAGGCGGCGGCAAGAGTTTCCGCGCCTGGGAGGAGAAGGAGAAGAAGCATCCCGTCGAAGTGGTGGGACGTCGTCTTCGCAAGAACATGAAGTGGATCGATTCGAAAGAGGTTTGAGTTCGAATTAGAAGTCGTCTAGGGCGTCGGTTGGATTCCATTCATCCGGCGCCCTTATTTTTTATTTTCCGCAAGCACCCTCCCCGAATCCCGCACCCAATCCCCAAGGAGGAAGCCCCATGGTATCCATTTCCAAACACAAAGACGTGAAGCGCAGCGATTTGCTGCTGGATAAAACCGATTCGGTATTATTCCTGGTGGATTTTCAGGAAAAGTTCCGTCCCGCCATTTCCGGTTTCGGTAGTTCAGTCCGTAACGCTTCGGTATTAATTCAAGCGGCCAACCGGTTGGAAATACCCGTGGTATTTACCGAGCAATATCCCAAGGCTTTGGGAGCTACGGTTTCCGAGTTGGCGCAATTTCTTCTTCCTGAGCATCGGGTTTTCGACAAAATGTGTTTCAGCGGCGCGGGCAAGGGCGAAATCGTGGAGCATATCCGGCAATTGGGGCGTAGGCAAATCGTCGTGGCGGGGGTGGAGGCGCATGTCTGCGTGCTGCAAACAGCTTTTGATTTGATGGCGAATATGCAGGTGCAGTCCTATGTGGTTGCCGATGCCTCGGCTTCGCGCAAGGATTCGGATAAGGATCAGGCTATGCGCCGCTTGGACCGGGGCGGGGTGGAGGTGATTACCACGGAGATGGCCCTGTTCGAGTGGATGGAAACGGCAGGGACGCCGGAGTTCAAGGCCTTGCAGGAGTTGGTGAAGTGAGAGGTAGTAATCGGTTAATACGCCTTCCCGATATGTCGAATCCCATAATATCTATGAGGGGGTAGCGAATGCTCATTTTTCCTTGCGTGGGTATCGGCGCCCTACCCTTGGCGGCGGTTGCGCTTAGGGATACCACTCCGGAAGGCTTACCATATGCTTTTCCCACGGCAGTCAGGGAATCACCATCATGGAGAAATGAGTTTTCGGTTGCGCCCGCTCCCACTTCTCCATATCTATGCAAACTGAACCAGGCATAACGCTCCACGAAAGGCAGGGAGTCGAGCATGCGGGCGGATTCCGAGGCGAAGGCGGCTTGTATTTCCAAGCTGGGAAACATTGGCGTATACCCCCAGGCGATGAGGCTGTATTCGGTCAGCCAGATCGGACGCTTGAATTTTTCATGTACCGAAATCAGAAAATCCCGCAATTGTTTTACGGCGATTTCCGTTGTAAAATCGTACCCATACCAGTGAAGGCAAATGAAATCCACCCTCAGATCGCGCTCCTCCACTCCTTGCATGAATTTTTCGAGCCAACTTCCGGCCCGGTCGGGAGGATTAGCCGTACCGGGGCTTCCCAAACGCATACCGGTCTCCATGAGGCGAGGCCATAAATCCAAGGCGTGCTCCACGGTCATATTGGCTTGGTGGGTTTCGTTGGGTCCGTCCGGTTCGTTAAAGCCAAGGAGCTCGTTTCCATGCGTCTTGGCACGGTCGAGGTCCGCATCGGTTACAAATTGCCATCCCCAAATCATCGGAACAAATTGAGCGGAGGTGTTGTTGATGGGTTTTGAGGTCAGCCAATTGTAATACCAGTCCGGCTTCAGGTCATTGACGGCCTTTTCCAGATTGAAACTTTGGTGCTCCCAAAGACCGACCCCTTTTTTTTGAGAAAACCCCAGTTGGATCGTCACGGATAAGAGGACAAGAAGTAAGGATATTCGGAATCCCTCAAAGGTCTGGAAAACGGGACTGTGACGTACCGTTCTAGGGGATTGCTCAGGTGTTCGGGTTTTCATTCAGTACAACCTTTGTATAGGACCTACCTGCGGAATGCAACTTCTGAAAATAAGGTAGTCTAAGGGTCGCGATTTTGGAGTTTCTCCCCAGGAGGGTGAGAATAAATTCGTTAAAAGAAATTTCCCCATGAAAGGCTTTAAAAACCTCAGTGGCTGGAGATCCACTTTAGAAGAAATAGGCCACTTTGCCCATCCAATACCAGTCTTGGGGGCGAAAGGAAATGGCCCGCGTACCCGGTGGATTGTTGTCTCCATAACCCCGGAAGGTGCCCGGCCGAAAGTGATCACTGGCCGGTCAAGTTTTTCCTCAAGGACGCATATTTAGGAGATGCGACCTGGCGGCCGCACCTATCACCGCTTTAGGGAATGGAATGAACGCACCATTGAGTCTTTTCCGGATTCAAGCTTGAGGATGTACATCCCTTGACCCAATATATCCTGGGAAAAATCAACGCGTTGTTTTCCCGTTCCCGAAAACTGCCGGGAGAGATTGTATACCAGGCGTCCCTGCCGATCGTAAATACGTACTCTTGCCTGCCCAGATTGCGGCAGGCTGAATGTGAGGCCTTCCGAGGAAAGCAAGTCGATTGCCAGACTCTTTTCCGGCCGTGCCAGGCGACTTACGGTAGTCGCAGTCCCCAGCGAAAGGACATTGAGGTGGTCCACACTGACATTTACCTTGGGAGACAATTTCAAGGTGTTCGCTCCGCTTTTCAACTCCACGGCAATCTGATCCCAGGCCCAGACGTTCCTGCTGGAAGTGGACCACATCGGAAGCGACAAAGTGGTCTTGCCGTTTACCACGACGGCCGCATCGGCCTGTTCCGTGGTGGCATAGCGGAATTCCAGCGCGTAGGCGCTGGCAGCGGGAACATTCACGGTCCAAGTGATGTCACCCGATTTGGAAAAATTCACATATCCGGTGCCCGTGAACCCCGAGGTTGCCGAAGCCTTGGCGCCGCCCGCCAATACGGCATCTTCGGCCTCGAAAACCGTCCCTCCAGAGGTGGGCTCTATCGAGGTAATGCTCCCGCCGGCATCCTTGAGAGCTTCGCCGAACATGATGCGCCAATCGCAGCGGCCGGTACGGTTCAACCAGAGCGATTCCTTGTTCTGCGCCAGGATACTGGCTGTATAAAGGCGCCAATACTTCGCGGCGGCTTTCATATCCCCACCTACCTTGTTCGCATAGAATTTTCCCATATAAGCGATGGTGCGGATATCCCACAAAGTGAGCCGGAGTTCCTTGTTTCCCATGGGATCGATTTGCTTGATTAAATCCAGCGCCTTGTCTGCGTGCTTATTCAGGCTGGCTTCAACCTCGGCGGGGGATAATTTGAGGTTGTCCTGCTGGTTGTTGGCGGTGAATTTGCCGGCGTTATAACCGTAGGCTCCGTCTCCCCGCGAGTCCCCGGGCTGGCTGGAGCAGCATTCGATATACCATTTGTAATCGGCGCCGTCGTTCCAGTGGTAGCGGGTAACTTCCGGATAAATCAGGGAGGCCTCCTGCCAGGCCGTATAGAGCGGGTTCACATCGGTCAGGTTGAAATGCGATTTGAGAATATCCTTGAAGCGCTGGCTGGGCACATCGGGGTCATACGCCAGACGTCCCCATAACAACCAGTGGTACCAGTGTTTATCCACTTCCAATTGCCGGGGCGATTCCGGTTCCTTGCTCATGAATTCGCGGCCCCAGATGTAATTATCCGAACCGACGTAAATCCCTTCGGTAGGGCTCTTGGGAATATTCTTGATGAATTCCCTTACAAAATCCGGGGATCCCCACCGGTTTATGAAAACGTCGTCGTTTCTCAGCGTCCACATGGTTTTATGGTTGCCGATTTTGCTCGCGAAATCCTTGTACAGCTGGGGAGTTGTGCTCGCATAGAGATGGGCATAAGCGTATTTGAAGCTGAATATGAATTTCACCTCGGGAACGTTCAAAAGCGGCTTGAATTCCGTCAAAATTTCATTCACCGTGGTCTGGTGCTGGCGGTGGATGAAGGTGATGACCCTGTCGGGATTTTCTTTTTTGAAAAGCGGGTCTTTCACCGCGTCCTGGGTGCCCAACCCATAAGTCTTGTAAACCCAATCCTCGCCATGGCTACCCATATTTTCACCCGTGGTAACGCCCACGCCTCCCAGGTCGGGGTAAGTCAGGATGAAGGACTTGACGCTTTTCCGGAAATAGTCGGTATTACCGGCGCCAATGTCCGTCCCATAGGTGTAAATGAGCCAGTTAACGAAATCTTACCATCGAGGGAAAATGGCCCAGGTTCCAACAGGAAATCATGTTATACCGGGAGCGGGCCAGAAAGTCGATATACCGGGTCCAAAAATCCCAGGACCACATTTCCTTGATATTATGCTGGCCGGGATCGCTCATGTCACTGTAGCTGGGGGAGCGCATATCGAGAGGGATATTGAATTTGGTGCCTCGCAGGGGCATATAGGGATTCTGCACCGCCTCGGTAACACCGGCGAAATCATGCAGCCGGACCAGCTCAGCCAATTCAAGGCCTCCATACATGGCCCCGGCGTCATCGGCGCCCAGAATCCAGTAAATGGTTCCGCTCTTCTGGGTAATCCGGATTCCGAAACCTTCTGCCTTCAGCCCTGATGGCGGGGTTCCGCCCTCCGCTTGCAGCTTGCTTTTAACTCCACTATTGCCAATGGTGGAAAGGACCACCATTAAATTGCCCGATGCGGTGGATACTTGCGAGAGAGGAACTTCGGTGACCGCATGCCCGCGGGCCCCCAGCGAGGTTTTGAGTTCTTCGGATGCAAAGGCCGACATAGTATTGGCCGGATCGCTGATAAGGGTTACTTGCGCGGACTCGGCTGCGGAAACCAACAGCGCAACCATAAACAGGGTCGCCGCACGGAAAGCCGTTACCGAAATACCGGATGAAAAATTTACAAGTCTCATATAAACGTCCTAGTTAGTTGGGCACGGATGCATCGCAGAAGGTGTAGGTAAGATAAAACTTGCTCCGGAGCCTCTCAACCAAAGAGTCCTTCCGAGGCTAATTGGGCAGTTCAAACCAGACCCCGGCCGCCCTAGCGGGTCCATTCCATGCCGGACCACCCTTCCTTCCAATAGAATAGCTGCCCAGCGCCCGGCCATCCAGACTGAAAATTCGGAGGGACATGTCGGAGCGGGCAGGATTTCGTCGCGGCTCAAATCGCACACTAGCCGGCCAAAATTCCAATTTCGGCTTGAGGCGGACATGCTCGACATCGTACACGGCGATGTTATCGAAATAGGCATACAAGGTGGCGTAACTTCCGTCGGAGTTCTTGGGCGCCCATTCGGGGGCATTGCCTCCGTGAAAGGTATGGAAAAGCACTTTGTTGATTTCCGATGCCGCTCCATCGGCCTTGCGAAATTGGATCCTGTCTCGCTTCTGAATAAGATCGCCATTCGCATACAGCCGGAACTCTCCATTGAATGCCGATGCGGGCTGGTTCACTTTCACGTACTGGCAAATCGATTGGTAGACATCCCTTTGCAATTATCATCCAGAGGTCCCAGGCCATGCAGCTTTCCGCCGAGCACGAATTGGAAATCGGCCTCGAACAATACATCGAAACACAGGGTGGCTTCCGGCAGGTTGGTGGGCAGCATGCCGCCGAAGCGGGAAGCAGGAGTAGACACAACCCGGCTATGCCGGGAAGAATACCTCCGGCTATACCGGGTTTCCCGTTAATTGTCGGATATTCCCATTTGCATTCGACAGCATCCATTCAATATATAGCCACCTTGAAAATGGCGTTATGCTCTTCTGAGGTTGCATGGACGAAATAGGTTCCATTGCCGAGACTGAAGCTGGCTTTCCGGACGCCTTTCACGCTTCCCCGGATTTTTCCGTGTATATCCACGATACGTACATCCAGTGCGGTAACTGATTGAATTTCCAGGGGTGAGCCGGAGCGATGTAATACTCTAATTCCACCAACCTGTTGCCGTTGCGAGAGCGCCACTGTATTTCGGCAACTTCCATCATCCAATTCGGCATCGGACAGGTAATTCAAGGCCTGCGGATCAGTGCAGCCCATTTTCAGAACCTTGGTGGAAAGCGTGCCGACGGGCCGGATATCCGCATTCACATCCTGGTTGAAATCAGCGAGCAGTTTTTTCAACTCGGCTGCCTTGGCCGCATTCGCCGCGGATACATCCTTATCTTCATGGACATCATTTTCCAGATCGTAAAGTTTTCCGTCCCTGAGCTTCCATTTGCCCGAACGCACCGCCTGCAAGTTGTAATAGAAGGCCTGGTGCGGTGATTTCGCTCCCGCCTCACCCTTGATTAGCGGCCAGATATCCTTGCCATCCAGAGCACGATTCCTGGGCAGCCCGCCACCGCTCAAGCCGGCCAGGGTGGGATAGATATCGATGGCGGCCGCCATCTCGGATTGCACCAGGCCCTGGGGTATTTTCTCCGGCCACCGCACAATCATTGGAACCCGCATGCCGCCTTCCCAATTCGTCATCTTCCCCTCCCGGAAGGGGAAGGCCGTCCCTCCATCCTCTTGCCGGATGAGCCACGGACCATTATCCGAGGTGAATATCACCATGGTCTTATCGTCCAAGCCCAGGGCTTTCAGCGAATCCAGCAACCTGCCCACGTTCCAGTCCATCTCTTCGATGACATCCCCGTAGAGGCCGCGCGGAGACTTTCCCTTGAATTGCGCGGAAGCGTACAAAGGAGTATGCGGCATGTTATGCGGGAGATAAACCATGAAAGGCTTTGCCTTGTTCTTCCTGATGAAGCTTATGGCTGCTTCGGTATAGCGGCGGGTTATGGTGGATTGATCAACGGGAAATTCGACGATCTCCTCATTGCGCATCATGGGCATCAGATTCCGATGCTGGCTTTTGATTTGGTCATAGGTGAGGCTCTTCAAAGCCAGGAACTTCTCACGCGTCCAGCCATCCCGAAAAATTGCATCCGCGGCCAGCGGAGCATGAGGGTCGGTGTACATGTCGTTGCTGAAAGGTATTCCGTAATACTCGTCGAATCCCTGGCTGGTGGGCAGGAAGGGTTTTTTATGTCCCAAATGCCATTTGCCGAACATTCCGGTGGCATAACCGCGGGCCTTCAGCAATTCTGCCACGGTGACCTCGTTCTGATTGAGACCCGTTTCGTCATCGGGCCAGAATACCCCGCTTCCGAGTCCTACCCGATGAGGATAGACACCCGTCAGCAAGGCGGCCCGGCTGGGCGTGCATACGGGATGACCCGAGTAGAAGTTAGTGAAACGGACACCCTCTTCCGCCATCTTATCCAGATGGGGGGTTCGGATGGGAATGCGGTCCCAGGCATTCCAGGTTGCCCCCGCAGGAGCGCTGCCGGAACCATAGACGCCCACGTCGGCATATCCCTGGTCATCCGTGAAAATGATGATGAAATTAGGCTGCGATTGCGCCCAGGAAGAGATGAGGCTGCCCAGAAAAAGGGAAATTAGAGAAGCTGTGAAAATCCGCATAAGATCTTGCCTGCCGGGTATAGACTGTAATTCCAATGGCATTGGTTAAAATTCGTTCCTGGAGATAGGGTATAAAGGCAATATAATTCTTTTGCCTGGAGCCACGGTACTCGCATTCCCTTACTCTAGGGGATCACCGCCCAATATGTCGCATTGATTTCCTTGGAGCTCGCGCGCACCCTCGCGTGCATCCAATCGGCTGATAATCCGCAAGCCTCGAACCGGATTGCCGGGGAAAACCCCTACCACAAAACCTCATTGTCCGTGGCGGTGCTTCCCGATGATAAACCTGAAACCCTGGCCTTTTTCCGAAAGTACGCCCATTCCCACGTGATGAAAACCGAGGTAACCTGGGATTACCAGGAAAAATCCGCCCGGCTCATCTCCAGCTATGCGGCCGTTACCGAAGCCAAGGAAGGCACCGAAAGGGGGACGCTCTTCGCCCTGCTGCGCCATCAATGGCTACACGCAGCCAGCCCTCTCACGGAATATATTTACCAGTCGGCGCGTGGCGTCAGGAAGGTAGCCGCCGGTCCGGCCTTCTCCACGTCCATGGTTTTCAACGGCATTCTGCCCGCCATGCCCAATGCGGGTCTCACGAAATCAACCCTCGCCGAAATGATTGGGCGCGAATCCTCCGAATTTGTCGTGAGAGATACCTATAACGGCGGGAAAGCCCTCGGCAAGACCGCATACCTCGTGCAATTGGTCGATTTTGCCGGAGACACGGTCAAACGAGACGCACTGCTGAAAAATCTCAAAAGCAGCCTGGAGGAATGGTTTACGACCGGGGGAAACGGGCAGTTTTACTACCATAAACCCTGGTCTACCTTGGTCAGGTATCCCGCCGACTATTTTTCGGATGCGCGTCTCACCGACCATCATTTCCATCACGCCTATTTCATCCAGGCCGCGGCCGATACGCTTTTCGGGCGCTTCAAATACTTCGACCCCTACGAAGGCCATGGCTGGGCCGACGGAATAGGCTTCGAAAGGGGCAACAACCAGGAATCCTCCTCGGAGTCCATGAACTGGCCGACATTTTCGCAAGGGTGGTTAGGCGAAAATTATGACTTGAAAGGGCGGTGGTTGGACCGACCGGAACGGAATCGCCTACCCGATTGATCCCCCTTTTTCTGCATTAATTCCTGGGATCAACGGCCGCAACGGAGTTCCCTTTGGACGCATGCCGGTTTCCTGGCAGGAATGTCAGACCCTAAGGATAGCTTAACACTTAGAACAGGCCTTGCACTTGCGAATGGTCCCGCTATTTGCTCCATTTCCCTTTTGGATTAGAGTATTAGCCCCATATAAGGAATTTCCCCATGAAAAGCTATAGAATCGCCATCCTTCCGGGCGACGGTATCGGACCCGAAGTCATGGCCGAGGCCATCAAGGTATTGGACGCCTCCGCCCAAAAATTCGGATTCGGATTGCAATATGCTCCGGCCGACGTCGGTGGCTGCGCCATCGATAATCACGGCGAGGCCTTGCCGGCTTCCACTTTGAAGGTCTGCGAAGACAGCGACGCGATTTTATTCGGCTCGGTGGGCGGGCCTAAGTGGGACACGCTGCCCCCGGCCTTGCAGCCGGAGCGGGCGGCGCTCTTGCCCCTGCGCAAGCACTTTCAACTTTTTTGTAATCTGCGTCCCGCCAAGGTTTATAAGTCTTTGGCCGCGAGCTGTCCCTTGCGTCCCGACATCGTGGGAGACGGGTTCGACATCCTGTGCGTGCGTGAGCTCACGGGAGGCATTTATTTCGCCAAGCGCCCGGACAGCAAAGGGCGCGAGGGAAGCGGCCCGACGGAGCGCGCGTGGGATACCAAGGAGTATACGCGCGCGGAAATTGAGCGCATCGCCCACAGGGCCTTCGAGGCGGCGCGCTTGCGCCGCAAGCTGGTGACGTCGGTGGACAAGGCCAACGTGCTTACTTCCATGGTTTTCTGGCGTGAAGTGGTGATAGAGGTCGCGCGTGAGTATCCCGACGTAACGCTCAACCACATTTACGTCGATAACGCCACCATGCAATTGGTGAAAGACCCGCATCAATTCGACGTAATGTTGTGCGGAAATATGTTCGGCGACATCATCTCCGACGAATGCGCCATGCTGACGGGCTCTATGGGGCTTTTGCCCTCAGCCAGCCTTTCGGAAAGCGGCAAGGGCCTATACGAACCCGCGGGGGGCTCGGCTCCGGATATCGCGGGCAAGGGCATTGCCAATCCCATCGCGCAAATTCTTTCTGGTGCTCTGATGCTCCGCTATTCTTTCCAGGAGTTGGAGGCGGCCGCGGCTATCGAAGCGGCGGTCGAGGCGACTTTGAGCCAGGGAGTGCGTACGGGTGATATCGCCGCGCCGGGTGAATCCAAAGTCAACACCGATGCCATGGGCGACGCCATCGTAAAGCGCATGAAGGGCTGAGGGGACTCCTTGATGCAGCGTTTCTCTTTGACCCCCCGCTCCGTATTTTGGCTGCGGGTAGTCCTGACCCTGGCGACGCTGCTTTTCCTCTATGCCTATTTGGCTTCGCGTCCCGATGTCGGGCCTCTCCAATTGCATTATGATTGGAAATACCTCTTAGCCGCCCTAATCGCGCTTCCGCTGTGGTTGGGGCTGCGCGCGCTGAAATGGCGGGCTTTGCTCCGTACTGCCGACGCTACGGTTAACTTCCGGGATGCCTTACGCAGTTATTTGGGAGGCTTACCCCTGGGGATGGTGACGCCGGGCCGCATGGGCGAGTTCGCTCGCGGGCTTTATTTACCGCAGCCGGACCTTCGCGGCGCCAAAACCGCGGGCCTGGTATTGATCGACAGCTATTCCGATTTTCTCACCGTGTTGGCCTGGGCTCTGCCGGGGGTGTGGGCGATATGGGGTTGGCCCGGTTTGGCTTGGGGATTATTGGCGGCGGCGGTGTTTTGGCCGTTGGGATTCTGGTTACTGGCCGGTAAGCAAGCGGTACAAAGGATTCCGCGGCTGCGGGGGCTACGGGATTTGCTGTTGCGCTTCCTGCCCGAAGTGGCTGCGGTGCGGGGTAGGCAATACCATGCGGCCTTGGGTTGGTCGGTGGTGGCCTTTGCGGTGGAATGGTTGCAATACGTTTGGGTAGTCCGCTTCATGATTCCCGATGCCATTCCCACCTGGGAATTGATGGGCGTTATCGCCCTGGTCACCTTGCTCAATTCCTTTCAAGTGACTTTGGCGGGTTTGGGTATTCGCGAAGGGTTGGCGGCGTTTCTCCTTTTTCGTTTGGGAGTGAGTCCCGAAATTGCCGCACTCTCGGCTTTTCTATTTTTCCTGGTTACCCAGGCGATTCCGGCATTGCTGGGCCTGGCCATGAAGCCGGTTGCCTCCCGTCAAGCTGCTCCGCAGAGGAAACTGGAAACGCCGCTTCCCTAGAGCCCCCCTGATTACTTTCGGCGGAAGAGGTGGATGCCGTTCTGTTCAAAGACATTTTCCCAGACCAGGGAGCTTTGCAACCGCTCCTTTCGATGGACAAGGTCGTGCCTTCCCGGCCACCATTCCGGTTGGTACCCCATGTCGAGCAATACGTAATCGTATTTTTCCGAGTAGGCTTCCCCGTATACCCAGTTGGCGATATAACGGCGGTCCGCGAATCGGCTGACGGCAGGACTGTGCACCACCAGCGAAGCTTCGGGAGGAATCCGGTGTTGTAACTCCCGGGTTGTCTGTGCCCTTTGCCAATCCATCTCGCCCAGGCGGACCAGCCCTCTCCAGTTGGGATAGGAGAGCAGCATGCAAAGAAATAGGGAGAGACCCCATTTTTTCAGACGTCGGGGGTCGGCGAAAATAAGGGTTGACCATGCCATGACGCCGAAGGCCAGGGAATAGTGACGCGCGAGGTCACGGAAGCTCGGGTCGGGAAAGCCGGCGTAGAAGAGAAGGAATGGTAATGGTAAAACCGCGTATTTCCATCCGACTGCATGGAAAAGGGGAAGGAAGGGAAGCAGGGAGCGGAGAAAATATTCGAGATTTTCGGCGCGGGCCATAAGCAGCAGCCACTCTCCGGGTCCGCGAGGCATCCATCCCGAGTAGAGGTTGCTTCCTTCGGTGGACAGCAAGGGGACTATGAGGTACCAGTAAAAGCCGATAAGCAAGCAGCCCAGGATGAAGGGATAGGCTATCCATCGCCAGTTGCGCCTTTCAAATAGAGCAAGGAGTATCAAAGACCCGATGCCGAGTACGAAAATTTCTTTGGAAAATACCACGGCGGGGATGAATGCCAACAGACCCTTAAGGCTTTCCCTGCGGTAGGCCAGCACGGCTAGGAGCAGGAAGGGAGCGCCCAAGACGTCGGCATGGAAGCCGAACAGCATTTTCGCTGCGAAGGCGGGGGAGAGTGCAATGGCCGCGGTGATGAGGACTTTTTCCCAATCCCAGCCGCCTAGGTTGCGGGTTAACAAATGGATGGCGAAGATGAGAAGCGCGGACTGGGCGATGATGAGGCCATAATTATCCAAGGCGAGAAATATCGGGATAAAGAGCACGCTCAGATAATTGGAATGGCCGGAGAAATAATTGGCGCTATATAGGGTAAGGTAGAGGTTACCTCGGGCGAGGTTCCAAAAGGCGGTGGTATAGCAGGACATGTCCACGTCGCCGGCGTCCAGCATGACGAAGTATTGGAACAGGGCCAGCAGGGTCAGTAGGATGGCGGGGGAGAAGGCCAGCGGAGCGAGGGTGGAAGGTTTGAGGGATGAGCCTGTTTGGAGAGGGGGGATAGGACGTTGCAACCAGGCGGCGATGGCGAATGCGGCCAGGGTTACCAGAAAGTAAGTGGGCGAGCGATAGCGATAGAGGTAAAAGCCGGAGACGAGTAGGGGGTAGAGCCAGTAGAGGAGCGAGTGGCCGGCATTGGATGAAAACCAGCCGAATAGACGGGAGAAGGTGGGTATCATCGATGGGTTTTTAATCACGTATTTTGGGATTCACCCAAGGTCGGTTTCTTTTTCTGTTTGGGGCGTAAGGGAGAAGTCGGCGAATACTTGCCGTCTTGGGAATGTCCCACGCTCCAACTGGCAGAATCCCCGGATGTTTCCTTGGAGACGAAGCGGTTCTGCGTCAAAGCTAATTCCTGGGCCAATTTTTTCATGTCTTCGCGCATTTGCGAAAGCCGCAGGGTGATATAAAGCAACATATAGGTGAATACCATGATGACACAAAGCAGGACTATGGTGATGTAATGCAGGTGTACTTTTTGAGCTACCCAAAGGAGCAAAGAAGGAAAGAGACCGAAAACCAGGAAGAAGACGCTTAAAGGGAGCCAAAGTAAGGCGTATTTTTCCTTGAGTGACCCGTTACGGATTAGCAACAAAATACCAAGGGTCAGAAGCAGGGCGCTGCCGCCAAAAATTAGCCGGGCCGAAAGGTCGATGTTCATGGGAATCCGGCGACCTTGATCGATGGAGAGTAGGGATTTTTACGAAAAAAGGAAATGAAAAAAGCCAGCGTTACGGAGAACATGTAAACACCGGCATGGAATAAACCGATGCTTGAATTTCCGCCCTGGCGTGCTTGCATGGCGACCTGGAAAGGCAGGATGTCGTAACCCGCCCTGATAAGCAGTACTTCTGTTTCGATTTCCGGAAAATCGGAAGGGAAGAAGCGGATGAATTTTTCCGCAATGTCCCTCCCGAAACAAAGCAGACCGGAGGTGGGATCGGGTAAATAGCGCCCGGTAAAAATTTTGAAGAGCATGCAAAAATAGAGAGAACCGATTTTTCGAATGCCATTGCTGGTTCCGAGGAATTCACCCCGGGATCTCGATCCTTGGATCAGTAATCCCGGACGCCAGTTCCGCACCATTTCCGGCAAACATTCGACAGGGTGTTGACCGTCTCCGTCCATGCGGATGAAAAGCGTGTAACCTTCTTTGACGCAATACTTAACCCCTAATTGCACCGCGCCCCCTATCCCGAGGGTAATTGGGCTTTGCAGTAAAACGGCTCTGGGGTGGCACCTTACGATTTCTGCCGTGTCATCGTCGGAATTATCGTCGACCACCACAATATCGGCTTGCGGAAAATATTCGTGCACTGCATGAAGGACTCCGGCGATATTGCTGGCTTCGTTTCTGGCCGGAATAATGATGGCGGTTTTGTGCATGCGACATGGATTGCGAAAAAGAGTTGAATCGCGATTCGCTCCTCACCCATCATATCAAGAAATCAGGGCCGGTGCCAGCAACATTACTCCCCTCCCGGGCACTAAGGGGTGGGTGCAATTCGATACAAAAGCCAGGTACCGGCAGTGTATAAGGGCGGGTATTCCGGATTAACACCGTATTTTACCAATTGGTCGCAAGAATTATGGCCATCACCCCCGCAAATCGCCAAAATCTCCCCTTCCGTTTGAACTTCCCTCAGCAAGGGCAGTTCCCATGTTTGATGCAGCGACATAGCGGGTAGACTGGTTTTCAAATGGGAATAGTAACGGTCAGGTGTCAGCAGCGCCCTGGGCGGTTTTGTGAGGGTTTGGATATGACGATGGACTTCCAGGAAGTTTCCCTGCTCTTGCCGGTAAAGATAGAGGTAGGCATTGGGACTGTGAGTTGCCTGGTTGATCAGAAGGGAAAGGCTAATCAATAGGATAAATAGGGGTGCACGGCGGAGCGCGCCGCTTCGTTCCATGAGTGTGAAAGGGTATACCAGCGTGAGCAGAAGAAATGGAAAATAGGGAAACATATATCGGTAAATATCCGTGGGTATGAAGAATAAAAACGTAGGGACCAGGGACAAAAGCCCGGCCAGTATCCAGGGCCTCAGTTCAGCTTGGTGTTTCCAAATCAGTGCGCAACCCACCAGCGACCAGGCGAAAACAGCCAAAACAACGAGACGTTTGAAGCGGTTCATCTCGACAAGGTCGTAAAGGTAGGGAAAGAGGGCCTTCGCATGCATGGAGCCGGCATAGGACCAGAAATTATGGCTGAAATTCTCCCAAATTCGGAGGAGACCCAGGAGCGGATCTACCAGCACCGGAAATTTCCGGTTAAATAGGCCGTCGGTATATTGACTCGCACTCAGGTGTTCTCCCAGGCCGGATTCCCACATCATCCATAAGCCAAGCAGCAGAATTCCGCATAGTACCGACCCCCAGCGTTGCTTCCAGGCTTTTACAAAGAGGAAAGCGAGAAAAAACAGAATGCCAATGACACGCGTCCGGGCTAATACAAGCCAACAGAGCAGCGCAAGCGCGGAAAAAATTTTGCCTTTGGCGCGGGAGTCCGATTCTTCGTGTCGGTTACTCAGAAGCATTCCGGCATAAAGTAGTGGAACGAACAAGACCTCCGTCATGATGGAATTAGTGATGGTGATGAACAGGGTGGAAGCCGCCATGGCCAAGCTAAGACAAAATGCGGGCAACAGATCCAAGTAGCGATTGAGCCATGCGAAAACAAGTAAGATGCCGCATGAAAGTAAGGCGGCATTAAAAACCTTGAGCCAAGCCAAATGGGGATGGAGAGTGTGCCAGTAGGCCGATAGTAATATCGGAAAGGCGGTGGGAATTCGTAGCATTCCCGTATTGGGAACGGGAGAGGCGGGATCCAGGAACCCCTTTCCCTCGGCAAAGCTTTTGGAAAGCGTCATGTATACGCCGCTGTCATTGTGTGCGGGTATGTCGGAACGGAATCCGATGGAAACGAAAATTGCGCACCAAGACAGGATGAAAAGGTAGGCTACCAACTTTCCGTATCGCCGGAATAAGGCTGAAAAGCCACCCCAGGGAGGGGATTTGGCAAGGTCGGATGAAAAATGTGTAGTTGCCAATTTAGTCCAGGTCGTACCCGATTCCGGGAATAAAAGAGACGTATTCGCGGAAGTATACCATGAAAGAGGTGCGCGAATCAGCGAACCCGGAAAAACACCTCAGAGGATTTTCACCTGGGATATGAGATGTAATCTCCGACGGACTTGAACTTGTGAAAACCCCGTGATATTCTTGGGTCACGGAAGTAAGGAGTGATGCAAATAAAAGATGGAATCTCGATTGCAGTATCCTAGACATGCCATTTGGCGTTCATATGTTGAAACCGCACGCCGATTACTACGGCTGGAAAACCCGAATCGACCCTATCTCGTCAGTTTCCCCAGGTCCGGGAGTCACTTTATCAGCGTTGCATTGGAAAGGTATTGCGGAGGAGCTTCCCCATTTTCGAACTTTCTTGGATTGGGAGGGCGTAGTTTATTGATATTCCGTATGCATGCGGGGGATTTTCCCAGCACCCACGACTTGAAATTGACCGAACAATTCCGGAATCTTGTCTACCTGTATCGCAACCCAATCGACACGCTATACAGTTTTTTAGAATACGAAGGTATCGCGCAAACCGAAGCTAATATACGGACCCAGACGAATCTTTGGATAAGCCATCTGGAAAAGTGGATTTTTCGCGAATCTTATTCCAAAAAGAAGCTGATACTTTGCTACGAAAATCTGATTGCGGATTTTCCCGCCGAGTTCGGCAAGTTATTGGACTTTTTGGGTTTCCCCGTCGATACGGACAGGGTGCAAAATGCGTTGGATGGCGCCAGCAAGGAAGAAATTCAGCGATTAACCATCAAGAAGGACGCCAAAGTCATTCGGAATGATCCGAGTTATCGGAACGGCAGGGAAATTTTCCTCCGCAGCTTCGGTAGTTCAATTCTCAATTCCATGCCACCCCAAATCCTTGCCCTGCTTGAAAAGGATGCGCAAAAGACGCGGGTGGGATCGGTAGCGAAGCTTCTTAATCGAGAAGCCTTGTAATCATTCGGCTAAATTTCGTAAATAGCAATCCAATTCATCGAAAAGACGGGTTGGGCTTTGCATCTCGAAGGGTTTCGGGGGCTGACTCACCTTGAGAGCATCAAGGGTCGCACCCAAATCGGCGATGTCGGTGATTACCGGGAACCCCGCCCTGGCCGAAAGCGCGAGGGAAAAAGGGATTTGGTGATCATCTATACACTCCCCGTAACGCGATTGTCGAGGAACCACTATCAAATGCTTTCTTTGTCGCAGGGCATCGAGAATACCTACGCTTCCGTGGGAAACCACGATGTCCGCCATGCGGATATCCTCCTGGATATCCTCCTTGAATTTGAATGCGAGTGCGTGACGGGGTTGGTATTTGGAACTGCCGATTTGAATGAGCACCTTCAATTGAGGCCATGTTGCGGAATACGCATCCAATGCCTGCACGAGTCGGTCGAATCCGGAAGTATGCATTCCTACCATTCCAAAAATCATTTTAATTGCTTCCTATACTCCAAATTTTATCGGTGCCACTCTTAGAGGGTCTACTGGACCTCATGATAATTCGCATTCCTGCGATACCGAAACCCCATCCATATTAACATGAATAGGCCAAAAGTAGGCAACAGGTATTTCTCAAGTCCGGACAAGAAGCCCGCGTACGCTAAAATACCCCCTCCAACCATGAGGAAATACTCCGGGAAAAAGTTGTAATGGGCAACCGTCCGGATGACGGTCAAGCGAACGAGATTTATTATGAAATTCACCACCGCAAGGCACAATCCTAATGCGATGAGATTTTTAGTTAAGTACAAAGCCAAGGCTACGGCTAAAATTGAAGCAAGGATATGCATAGTTTCGATACGGGTGGAATAAGTTTCGCCACCCCGGCCACCTAAAAAGGGAATTGAGAAAAACCTGGGAAATTCCAAAAATTGAGAGGCTATTAGAAGTCCGAAAAGTACACGATAAGGCAATAATTCCGTGCCGTATAGTGAAAGCAGAAATTCGGCAGCGGTCCATAAAAAAAGAGCGATACCGAATGCAGTTATTCCGATGATGCGAAAATAATCCTGGTTGGATGCGGAAAGCAATTTCGAAGATATGGAACTCTTTGCAGCGGACCATGAGAAAAAGGCATGTGACAAGGGAAACAAAAAGACAAATCCGACCGCACTCCAGGAAAACAGAATGGAAAACAGGGACGTTTCCCTTTCTGTAAGATAGTGATGCACTAAAAGGATTAACATTTGAGTTGTAAATACCGTTCCCAATCCCGGAATCCAAAGCCACAAGCCTAGTCGAAATGTTTCCGACTTGGACTTGACGGAAAGAGCGGATCTTTCCGCGGATCGCAATGAAAATAGGACCAAGGCAAGAATTGGAAAGGCGGTCAAAAAGACCAACCCGTTTGCCAGCAGCAAAAGGTTCCAAAATTCCATTCGAACCGTGGCTGCGATGATGCATATCGTACCCATGGCAGTGGCCGATATCACGCTGACCAACAGAGTCAGGTCCATTCGCTGCAGGCCATTCAAAATGGCGACACTCATCGCTCGCACCGTAGAGGCGGCGTACCATAAAGCAAACCATCCCAGCAGCGCGGGGATGGGCAAATCCGGACGGACGGAGGCGTATATCGCTATTACCGGCACGGGTAAGCTACACATTCCCACCAGGGTGAAGGATGCCTTTGCCTGAGCAATGGCATTTCGAGGATTCGCTGCTATTTTCTGGGTAGTGGCGGCATTGAGCCCAAAATCAAGAAAAAGTTGCGCCAGAACTATCAAGCTGATGTAATAGACGAAGTGGCCATGGAGGGAGGTTCCGTAAATCCGCACCAGGGTAAGGTTCAGAAGTAAAAGCACCAGGTTTTCCAGACCGTTTGCGAAGATCAAGAATAGAGCATTGAATCGAAATCGGCGCACAGGAGGGGAGGCGGTTCCGGGATTCTCAGATGGGTATCCGGGTGGAGGTGGAAGCATTCCGCTATTGTACCATCCTCTAAACGGCAATTGAATCTCCCGCACCGACCGTTTTATAATGGGATGGAAGAAATTGGGTTGCAAGCGCGGATCTTCCGGGAAGCGGCATGGCTGGAAATTTCGGAAACAGGGTTTTGGCCGTTGTCGTTAATTACAACGGTGGGAGGGCGGTAGCGAGATGCCTACAATCGCTACTCGATCAGACTTATTCCGATTTGGAGATAGTGGTCGTGGACAATGCATCGACGGACGGATCCGAGGCTGCTATCGTTAAAGAGTTCCCGTCGGTTCGTCTCATCAGAAATCAATCCAATTCGGGATGGGGGAATGCCTGCAATATGGGTCTAGAAAAGGGTGAAAGCCATTACGTGGCTTTGGTCAACAATGACGCTTGGCTTGACCGGGATTGCATTTCGGAAATGGTGGCAGCGATTCAAAAACGACCGGAATATGGATCCTGCGCCAGTAAAATACTGACGGCGGATGGCGCCAAGATTGAAGCCTGCGGACTCAATATTGTACTGGATGGTTCGTCCTGCGGCCGAGGTCGCCTGTTGCCCACTGACAGGTTGGACGAGGAGAAAGAGGTTTTTTGCGCCAATGATTGCTGTTGCCTCTACAAGCGGACCATGCTGGACGAAATCGGAGGGTACGATCCCGATTTTTTCATTTATTGTGACGAAACTGATATGGGCTATCGACATCAAATGGCCGGGTGGAAGTGCATTTATTCGCCTTCGGCGCTGGCCTTTCACTCCCATTCGTTGGCGGCGGGAAGTTATAGTCCTTTCAAGGCCTTTTATGTCGAACGCAACCGCCTGCTTTTACTCTGGAAACATTTTCCAGTGAGTATGATTCCAGGCGCATTTTGGCATGCTTTCCAACGGTTTTTGCTGCAGGTTTGGTTGTCGGAGAGAAATAAAAAAGGTGCGCTGGCACATTTTCGCAAGGAGCATTCGCTCCTCAATGGTTTGAGTATACTGATGCGTGCGCATCTGAGTGCATTGATGCTGCTGCCGCGCATGTTGAAACGCCGAAAAGCAGCCGCCCGAATCCGCCGAATGCCTACTCAGGAATTTAGGCAATTGTTCCGGCGATTCGGGATTTCCACTCTGGAGATGGCCCGCTATGAGTGAAAAACCCATGATTCAGATGTACTCCCCCGACCTTGGAGAAGAAGAGTTGGAGGCGGTACGCAGGGTTTTCCAGTCACGCTGGATAGGGAGCGGCAAGGAATGTGAAGCTTTTGAATCGGAATTGGGCGCGTTTTGGCGCACTGAAAACGTTCTCCTGTTGAATAATTGCACTGCCGGGCTTTTCCTCGCTATGAAATTACTGGAAATAGGTTCCGGTCACGAAGTAATTCTCTCCTCCATCAATTTTGTGGGCTGCGCCAACGCGGTTTTAGCGGCGGGAGCCACGCCTGTTTTCGCGGATGTGGATCCGGTTTCCTTCACGATTCTCCCCGATGAAATCGAGCGTCTAAAAACTCCGAGGACAAAGGCCGTAATTGTTTTGCATTATGGAGGGCATGCCGCTCCGTTCGAGAGCATACGAGAAGCTGCAGGAGAGGGGGTTTTTCTCATCGAGGATGCCGCCAATGCGCCAGCTTCCGATTATAACGGGCGCGCATGTGGGACGCTTGGTGACATTGGAGTATTCAGTTTCGATGCCATGAAGGCATTGTCCATGGGGGATGGTGGTGCGATTATTGTGCGCGATCCTTATTTGTATCACAAAGCCAAGGCTTTGCGGTACCTTGGATTCAAAGACAAAGCCGTGGCGGGTTTTTCCACTTTCCAGCAGGGGGGGAATCGTTGGTGGGAATTCGACGTGGAGGCCGCAGCCGGACGATACATTTCCAACGATATTTTGGCTTCGATCGGAAGGGTTCAATTGCTCCGATTGCCGGAATTCATCCAAAGACGAAAATCAATATGGGAGCGTTACCAAAGGGAATTGCTCACTATCCCAGAAGTGATTCTGCCTCCCGAACCTCTCGAAGGTACCACCAGTTCCTATTACATGTATTGGATCCGGGTAGAGAAACGTCGCGATGAATTGGCGATTTGCCTTGCCGAAAGAGGAATTTACACCGCCTTCCGGTATTTCCCCCTGCATCTGGTGCCGTTTTATGAATGCAACCAGCCGTTGAAAACCTCGGAATTATTGCGGGAAACGGGCTTGAATTTGCCTCTGCATCCTAATCTTACGGAAAATGACGTCGAACGGGTTATTGTCTCCCTGAGGGCTTTCTTTGGTTGAGCCCGAAGTCGAAGTCTCGGAAGATTGGCTTGTTGCGGCTAAGCGGTTCTACCACCGCGAAGCGGTAGAAAAAAAATCCGGTGGAATCCGGTCGCAATTCGTCCAGAATTACCGTGCCTTGGCAAAAAGAATGGAATTGCAGGGCGAGTCCAAGCTATTGGATGCCGGCTGCGGTTGCGGGGAAGTAATTGAGGCCATGCAAGGCTCAGGGATTACTGTCGTGGGAGTGGACATATCAATTACTTCTCTCCAGGAGACCCGAAAGTCATGTCCCAATTCCCTTTTGGTATGCGCCGATTTGCATCAGCTTCCCTTTCGCGACGGTATTTTCCAAGGGCTGACCGCTATTTCCAGCTTGGAATTTTGCCGCAATCGTAATCGTTCCTGGCAGGAGATGGTCCGCACACTAGCCCCTAAAGCGCGGGCCTATGTAGAAGGGCGAAATGGGGATTTCATCTTTTATCGGTTAGTGGCTCCTATACGGGCTATTCTCGAAGGTTGGGGTATGCTGGCATCATACCCGGCCGAAGGTTTTCGCGACATGAAACTATTCGAGTGGGAAGAGCTATTCAAAAAAGGACAAGTTAAATTAAAAAAAAGGATGGACTCGCTATGGCCTTGGAATTATGGAGGTTTCGGCACTCGGGCAAAAAACATCCTGATTCACATATGTAAAACCTTTCTTTCCCGGAAGCACCATTATTTGATCGGATATTTGTTGGAAAAAAATATCGATTAAGTTCCACGTGGACTCCCAAATTATTCGACACTTCCGCATGGCGTTGATTTTAAAAAACCCCGCCGTAGTATTCTGCTTTTGGGCCCAGAGAACCTAGACTTTCCGGGTTTTGCACAAAAAAGCGATCGCTGAAATGATAAAGGATCCGACCCGTATAGGTGATATTCTCAAAACGGGTAATGGTTTCCAGATATACGGTCTTTATGCGAAGTAGCTTTGCTAGGAGAAAGACTGGTATAGCGATTTCGGATCCCGTGCTTATTACGACTCTAGGCCGTTCCCGGAGAAGGATAAAAAAAACTTTGGCAAAGGCGATGGGCGTTTCCCAAAGGCGGGCGGGAAAAACCGGCAATACGTAATGACGGTAGGGAAGAGCGCGTACTCGGGCATAATCGTACGATATAATGAAAAAATCATGCTTTTCCAGCACAGGGAGCAGAAATAGCACTTCGGTCAAATGCCCCCCTTCGGAGGCGACGACGCATATTTTCATTTCCACCGATTGGCCACAATCAAACAGGCTCCTTAATCCTAGCATGCATTATAGGTCGGTTACCATACGATTTTTGAGTTGAAATATTTCCTACGTAGACATTATAATCATCGAATGAGACTCGAATTCCTTGGATTACTCATGCTAGTCCCCGCTCCAACTTGGGCATATGTCGATCCGGGAGCGGGTAGCTATCTCATTCAGATGCTGCTTGCGGGAATTCTGGGAAGTTTATTCGCATTCAAAAATTATTGGACGCTTTTGTGGCAGCGGCTTCGGGATAAATTCCGCAAGCATTGACCTGCATGCAAAGTGTGGGTGGCCCCAGTATTCCCCTGAATTATAACCCAGTCATTACCGTATTCCGAAAATTTTTACTGCATAGCCATGTATGGCTGGTTGGGGCGTATATCCCGATCTTTCTGTATTCCCAAAATCTGGGTCGCTTTTCTCTCTCCGTGATCTTCAATCCCTTGCTTTGTATTGTTTCCTGCCAATTCGTGCTCTGGCTGGTGGGGGCCTTGATTATGCGTGATCGGGGCAAGGCCGCTATTTTTATGACCCTCCAAACTATGGTTTTTTTCGGCTACGGATTCGTTTATGATGGGTTGAGGCAATCTTCCTTGGCACAGACCATCGAATTCCTGGGATGGAATAACGCACTTTTCCTCGGCTGGCTTCTGGTTTCCATTTTCGTGCTCTATCGCCTTCTCCCATTAAAAGAAACTTCCAGAGGCGTTCATTTTGGGCTGCATCTCACTGCCCTTGCTCTCCTTGCAGTTCCTTTTTTTCACATTTCTAAGTTTTATTTTTCGGAACGCAGTTGGTCGTCGAAAGGGAGTGATGATGCGACGGGACAACAACTTATTGAGATCCTGGGAGTTCGGCCTTCGCAAGGATTACCGGATATTTATCAAATCATATTGGATGCCCATACCCGGTTGGATGTCTTGCGGGAAGTATATGGTCACGATGCGGAAGATTTCTCACGATATTTGGAGAATGAAGGTTTCCATATAGCGAACAAAGCCTACTCCAATTACAGCTCGACTCACCTGTCCCTAACCTCCATGCTCAATTTCGAATACCTACAGACTTTGGTTCCGGATTTGAATGAAAATTCCACCGATTTGAATGTCTTAAACGATTTAAAAGGAAACCCACGTATCGTGCGCATACTTCGGGAATTGGGTTATCGATATATCGCCTTGCAAAATGGGTGGGAAAGGGAGGAGGGCGAGTATGCGGATACTTTCATTGGACCCGAACGCTCATTGACTGGGCTTTTTTTGAACGAGTTTGCCAATGGCATTTTGTTCATGACGCCGATTCCCTATATTAATCGGTCCATCCGGCCGGGCGCTTCGAATAACATGGGTATTGAGCGGGAACGGATTTTGTGGTTTCTCGAATTTATGAAAGAAGTCCATGTGGAAAAAGGTCCGAAGTTTGTTTTTGCCCATGTCTTATCGCCGCATGTTCCCATTCTGTTCGGGCCGAACGGTGAACCCATCGATGATTTTCCCGAATTCAGCGAATTACGGATTACAAATCCTCGAATGGCTGCAGATGGCGTAAGCGGGCAAAGTCATTTTCTGCATACTCATCTAAAGGAAATCATCCATTCCTTGAAAAAAAATACTCAAGGTAACGCCATTATCCTTATACATTCCGACCATGGTGAAGCACTCTCTCCCTATGAGGATGGGGTGGAACATGTTTGGCAACAGCATGCGAGCCTACATGCTCTCTATCTTCCTCCCGGAATGGACCGCAGCCAGTTTTCCGAGCAACTTACCCTCGTTAATACTTTTAGGATTATATTGAATGCCGGTTTTGGCGCTAAGTTGCCATTATTGGAAGATCGGATATTCTACTCAGGAATGAAAAAGCGATTTCTGTTTCAAGACTATACCGATTCACTTGGAGGCCCGGAAAGCCTTAGGTAAATATCGGAAAAATCGCCTTTGGGAACAGGTGACGGGATATCGATTCCTGGAAAGGGTGACTCGACGAGTGGTGGATTATTTTAAATATGAATTAGAATTATGTGAATCCATAGTCATGCCCTTGTTTTCCCGGTTGAACCTGGATTTGGCAGGAAAATCGGTTTTGGATGCGGGTTGCGGACATGGAGGGGTCATAGCCGGATTAAGCTCCGGATTCTCCCTGGGAGAGGCAATCGGGCTGGACCGCGACGAAAAAATGTTGGATAGCGCCCGAAGTCGCCGACTCGATAAAATCGAATGGTTACAAGCCGATTTTCTGAGCTACTCGGGAAAAACCTTTGATTTGGTGCTGTTGCGGGATGTTCTGGAACATATCGGTGATGTAAAAGGCGCGCTGCGAAAAACTTTCGACCTGCTAAAGCCCGGAGGATCGGCCTATGTGACTTTCGCCCCTTTCTATTCACCCTTTGGCGGCCATCAACACAATGGCGAAGGTTTGGGCGCCTATTTGCCCTGGGTGCATTTGTTGCCTGAGGGCCTGTTCCGTAGGCTGTTGCGTCTTCCCGGGAACAGTTATAAAACTGGAGACAAGTTACGGGAGGATATCGATTCGGTTTTCGCTACCAAACTTTCTTTACGAAGCATGGCCAGAGAATTGCCTAGCCTGCCCTGGGAAGTGGAATACCGCGCTTATTACTTTTCGCGTCCCGACTACCGGCTGAAATTCGGAATGCCCTCCGTGTGTTTGCCTTCGTGGACTCCCTTACCCTTGGCGGAACTTGCCACCACGGGCGCCGAATTCCTGCTTCGGAAAAAGGCGTGAGACGAAGGGACCCCAGCTATGATTCCCGCCAACCTCACCATCAACGCCGACGACTTCGGCATCAATTTGAAGGCTTCCCGGTGGATTTTCCGCTGTATTCAAGAGGGATTGATCAATTCTATTTCGGTCATGCCCTTCCGATGCGACGAGCAGGAGAAACTTCTTAAGGCCATTATATCGGATTACCCACAGGTAAAGGTGGGCGTCCATTTGTCACTCATCGAAACCGATCCGCTTATAGCTCAGCTCCATCCCGGCCTTCCACCGCGCGACTATCGAGAGTTCCTGCTACGCTATTTTTCAGGTAAGGTGAACTTGAAATCCGTTTATGCGGAATGGAAAGCCCAGGTGGGTTTTGTCGGGCAATTTCTGGGGGGCGTCTCCCACTTAAGCCATCTTGATAGCCATCAACATGTGCATGTCTTACCGGGACTCTGGCAAGTCGCTTCCCGGTTGCAAGATGAGTGCGGCATAGCACGTTTACGAGTACCGTATGAGTCATTACGACGAGGTTTATTCCACCAATTTCCCTTCGGACCGGCTCTACAGGCGCTTGCCTATTTCCGTCGAAGGCATGAGCCGACGCGATTTATCGGTATTTTCACCAGCATGCGGTTCACTGTCACGGATAACTTGAAGGCCCTGTCTCAGGTTAGGTTAAAACCGGATACCCCCTTTGAATTAATGGTGCATCCAGGCCAATCCCCGGAAAGCGGCAATCCGGCAATCCCATCGGATACCAGCTTGAATTTGCAAATGGGCGTGGATCCCGAAATGGAAGAATTGCGCCAGCTGCACTTTTTCCTTTCACCCCGCTAAATCGTGCAGGTTCGATAGCCCCGGCGGCTGAAATTTCTAGTTTTGGGGTCTATTTGATAAGCCGTCAACCGAGAGTTTTATATGCAACTGGACTGGAAAAACCTGGGATTCAAATACCTTCCCACCCATGCTTTCGTGCAAATGGACTTCGCCGAAGGCGAATGGGGTGCCCCCGAACTTAAAAAAGACCCCCATATCAGCCTCCATATCGCGGCTAACTGCCTCCACTATGGCCAAGCCTGTTTCGAAGGTTTAAAAGCCTTTCGGACCAAATCGGGCGAGGTCGCGCTTTTCCGCCCCGATGCCAATGCCCGGCGGCTGGCCCTTTCAGCCGATCGCATTTGCATGCAAAGCCCCTCCGTAGACCTGTTCGTGGAAGCCTGCCGCCAGGCCGTGCGCGCCAATCTGGATTTCGTTCCTCCCTACGGAACCGGAGCCAGCCTCTACGTACGGCCTCTCCTCATAGGCACCGAACCCATGGTGGGCATCAACCAATCCTCTACCTATTCCTTCATCGTAATGGTTACGCCGGTGGGCCCTTATTATAAGGACGGCTTTCATCCCGTAGACGCCCTGGTGGTGGAGGAATATGACCGTGCCGCGCCCTTGGGCACCGGCATGGCCAAGATGGCGGGCAATTATGCCGCCAGTTTGAAACCGGGTAAAATCGCCAAGGAGAAAGGTTTTCCCATCGTGCTGTACGCCGATGCCAAAGAGAAAAAATACGTCGACGAATTCGGCACTTCCAATTTTATGGGTATCACTTCCGACGGCATTTACAAGACTCCGGATTCGACCTCCATCCTGCAGAGCATCACCAACGAAAGCCTGCAAATACTGGCCCGTGACATGGGTTTGCGGGTTTCTCGCGAGCCCATCGAATTGGCCAAACTCGATCAATTCTCCGAAGTCGGAGCCTGCGGCACCGCGGCGGTGATTACCCCCATTCATTCGGTGCAGTTTCGGGAGCGGCGTTTCACCTTCGGAGAAAAAGCCAAAGCCGGAGAGACCTTGACCCGGCTTTATGAACAATTGCAGGCTATTCAATACGGCGACTCCGAAGATAAGCATGGGTGGCTGGTGATAGTAGCATAACTTTCCTGCAGCTTCTCCGTGACTCGGGTGCCCCCTTACCTTCCTCTCAGTAATTGCTTGACCCGTTCCCTTTGGTTTCGGTAGGATTAGAAAAAATGGATCCTCACAAGTCGAAGGGAAAAGGGCTAACAAGTGCTATTCCATACCCTGGATTTCGCGGTTTTCCTTCCGACGGTTTTTCTCCTTTATTGGTTCGCTACCCAGGGCGATCGTAAAACCCAAAACGTTTTATTGGTATGTGCGAGTTACATCTTCTACGGATGGTGGGACTGGCGGTTTTTATCGTTGATGTTACTTAGTACCCTCGTCGACTATTCTGTGGCGCGCGCGCTCTCATCACAAAAAGGCATCATTATAAGGAAAGGTTTGCTAGGAACAAGCATATTGGTAAACCTGGGTGTCTTGGGGTTATTTAAATATCATGGATTCTTCATAGGGGAATTTTCGCAAGGGTTTTCCTTTATGGGCCAAGAAATAAAAGCGGGCTCCCTCAATATTATACTTCCCCTGGGCATAAGCTTTTATACACTGCAAACCCTGGGTTATTCTATAGACGTATATCGCAGGAAGGTTGAACCGGCGAGCGATTTCGTGGCATTTTCCGCTTTCGTGGCGTTTTTTCCTCAGTTAGTAGCGGGTCCGATAGAGCGGGCTAATAACCTACTTCCGCAATTTTATGGAGAAAGGAGATTCGATAACGGCAAAGCGGTAGACGGGTTAAGGCAAATGCTTTGGGGGCTGTTCAAAAAAGTCGTCATCGCGGATAATTGCGCGCCATATGTCAACATGATTTTCGCCAATCCATCCGAATATTCCGGAAGCACACTGGTCATGGGGGCAGTACTTTTCGCGGTACAAATTTACTGTGATTTTTCGGGTTACTCCGATATAGCCATCGGCACCTCCCGGCTTTTCGGATTCGAGTTGAAAAGAAATTTCGCATTTCCCTATTTTTCCCGGGACATCGCCGAGTTCTGGAGGAGATGGCATATCTCCCTCTCGACTTGGTTTAGGGACTACCTCTATATCCCGTTAGGAGGAAGTCGAACGGGTAGGTTAACGACCCTCAGAAATACGTTACTGATTTTCATAGTGAGTGGAGTATGGCATGGAGCAAATTGGACCTTTGTGGCATGGGGCCTATTGCATGCGCTTTTCTTCTTGCCTTTGGTACTGTTGAATAAAAACCGTGTCCACCTGGGAATCGTCGGGGAAGGAAGATGGTTTCCTACGCTAAGCGACCTGGTGAAAATAGGAGTCACTTTCGCATTGACGGTAATGGCATGGATATTTTTTAGAGCGGAAAGTATTAACCATGCCCTGAGCTACTTCTCTGGAATTTTTTCGGTCTCGCTTTTCTCCTTCCCGGATTTCATTCCCAAGACTGTGATACTATTTAGTGTCTTCTTCCTGGCTATTGAGTGGTTGGGGCGGGGGCAACAATACGCCATAGAAATTCTCACAATTAATTCCGGAAGACCTATCCGGTGGGGGGTGTACCTTGGCCTGGTTTTGACCATATTTTTCTTCTATCCGAGTAACCCTCAAGAATTCATTTATTTTCAATTCTAAGAAATGAAAATATTCCTGGTAAAAGTCGTATTTTTCGCGTCGGCATCGCTTTTTTTGATCCTGACGATCGGAATTGCGGCTTCCAAAATCGTTGCATCCCAGGCGATATTCGCCGCCCGCAGCGAAACCAAATACGTTATTTTCGGACATTCGCATCCGGAAGTCGCATTCAATGATGCCTACATTTCCAATTTTCAAAATTTCTCCAAATCGTCCGAACCCTACATGTATATTCTCCCGAAAGTAAAGAATCTCATCCATCAAAATCCGAATATCGAAGTCGTTTTCATCGAGTTTACCAATGATCAGATCATGGAAGGCTGGGACCGTCGAATTGGATCCAGTCGGCTGATGAATGAATGGATGCCACTTTACGGCGCTTTTTTGGAAGCGTCCGACTTATTTTTCTTGTTTCGGGGGAACCCAATTGGTTTGGTTGAGGCATTGACTATTTCCTTCCGGATCCAATTCAAAAAGATGTGGAGCCGCAAATATCCTGCTGAAAATATTGGGGGGTATTTTAACCTGGAGAGGGATAATACCGATTCCCTTTTACAGTCTCTTACGGAATCCGGTCATGATGAAATCGAATCGGGAGATGAGAGGCTTTCGGAATATCATATTCAATGCTTGAAGAGAATTGCCGCTTTTTGCAGGAATAGCCGGAAAAAAGTTTTTTTAGTCCGAAGCCCTCAGCATCCATCATGGATTAGGCGGAAAAATGAAAGTTTGTTCCAGCAGGTAAGGAAAGAAACTTTCCGAGACCTCGACTTTCTGGATTTCAATGATTTCCCCATTTCCAATTCGGAATTTGGGGATTTGAGACACCTTAATCATCGAGGTGCCTATAAATTCTCGGTTTGGTTCAACCAACTACTGGAAGATGGGCTATTGGACAGGGGGAATAAGTCGGATTATATCGAAAAAAAAATCCGTGAAATGGACAGCACCCTTAGTTCCAATTGAGAAAAATTCCAATTCCTGCTCCAACATTTACTCAAACCAGCTTGTTTCCGCCCTGCCTTTTAACCGATAATTAGGGGCAATGAAAGAGATAACCCCTGCAACGGGCTCATAACCCCATGCCCGAATTCGCCTATGATGTTTGCGTAGTCGGAGGTGCGGGCCATATCGGCCTCCCCCTAGCCTTGGCTCTGGCCGACAAAGGCCGGCGGGTGATTGCCCATGACATCGACGAAAAAGCCTTCGCACTCATAGGTAGCGGAAAGATGCCCTTCATGGACGCAGGGGCCGAGGAAGTGCTGGCCCGCGTTTTGGGAAAAACCCTCACCTTAACCACTGATCCTTCCGTAATCAGCCAATCCGAATATGTCATCGTCACCATTGGAACGCCGGTGGATGAACATCTCAACCCCGTCTTTCGCTCCATGAAAGACTTCGGTGAAAGTTTGGTTCCCTATTTGCACGACGGCCAGGTCGTGATTCTCCGCAGCACACTTTATCCTTCTTCCACGCAACGCATGCGCCAGATCTGGCAGAAGCACCATCCCGGCTTGGAAGTCTGTTTTTGCCCCGAGCGCATCGCCCAAGGCCATGCTTTGGAAGAACTTCACTCCCTGCCCCAAATTGTGGCGGGCTTTGAGCGCTGGGCCATCGATAAGGCGGCCAAACTTTTCCGGCTGCTCACTCCCGAAATCGTGGAAGTCAATCCGTTGGAAGCCGAGCTGACCAAACTTTTCACCAATTCCTACCGGTACATTCAATTCGCGGCGGCCAATCAATTCTATATGATAGCCGGCGACTACGGCGCCGACTTCAAGGAAATTTACCGTGCCATGACCCATGAGTATCCGCGCATGCGCGACTTCCCCAAGGCGGGTTTTGCTTCGGGGCCCTGTCTCTTCAAAGACACTATGCAATTGTCGGCCTTCACCAATAACCGGTTCTCGCTGGGCCATAACGCCATGCTCATTAACGAAGGCTTACCTCACTTCCTGGTGGAAAGGGCGAAAAACGCCTATCCTCTGGTTGACATGACCACGGGTATTTTGGGCATGGCTTTCAAAGCGGAGTGCGATGACAAGCGCGATTCCCTATCTTATAAGCTCAAAAAAATCCTGGAAATCGAAAGCCGCGAGGTAATTTGTTCCGATGAATATATCCGGGAAAAAGATTTCGTGAGCGCTGAGGAGTTGGTGGAAAAATGTGATTTGATATTCCTGGGCGCGCCGCATAAAAAATATCGGAGTCTTAACTATCAAAGCAAGCCGGTCATGGACGTATGGAATGCGCTCGAACCGGAGCGGAACCAGGGAAAGCGGGTCTTGTGAAAGCATTGGTTACCGGAGCGAAAGGGTTCATCGCGGGGTACCTTATCCAGGACTTGCTCGACCAGGGCTTGGAAGTGGTCGGCCTCGACGACGGATCCAAGTACGGTGAAGTGGCGAAAAGCTATGACGATAATCCCCGCTTCCGATTCGTCCGGGGTGACGCCAAAGACGCTTCCCTATTGAAGGAATTGCTCGAAGGTTGCGATCACTTCGTCGCCGCCGCGGCCATGATTGGCGGCATATCCTATTTCCACGCACTGGCCTACGACCTGCTTTCCGAGAATGAAAGAATCACGGCAGCTTCTTTCGATGCCGCCATCGCCGCCAATAAAAAAGGTGGTTTGCAAAAAATCACGGTGCTTTCCTCTTCCATGGTATTCGAAAACGCCACGATTTTTCCCACTTCCGAAGGGCATCAAAAAGAATGTCCGCCACCGACCTCCACCTATGGCTTTCAAAAATTGGCCACCGAATATTTTGCCCAAGGAGCCTGGACGCAATACGGGCTTCCGTATACCATAGTTCGGCCTTTCAATTGCGTCGGGGTGGGTGAGGCGCGGGCGCTTCGCGGCGAAGGCACTCTCTCCGGAAACGTCCAATTGGCCATGTCTCATGTCGTACCCGACTTGGTGCAAAAGATTTTGAAAGGACAGAATCCCTTACGCTTGCTGGGAGACGGTTCGCAAGTCAGGCATTACACCTATGGCGGCGATTTAGCGCGCGGTATCCGTTTGGCGATGCTTTCGGAAGCGGCACGCAACGAAGATTTCAATATTTCCACCCGCCGCTCCACCACCGTATTGGAGTTGGCGCGAATGATATGGACCAAGATCAACGGGGCGGAACCCTTTCGCTACGAAAGCGACCCTCCCTTCCCGCACGATGTGCAAAGGCGGGTTCCCGAAGTTTCCAAGGCGGAGCGAGTCCTCAACTTCACCGCCGATACGCCTTTGGAAACCGCGCTCGACGAAATCATTCCCTGGGTGCGCTCCCAGGTGGAGATGGGCCGGATTTGAATCACCTGGAGTTGGATATCGTCATCCCCGTGTATAATGAGGGGAAGAATATCTTCGAAACCCTCGAGGGCTTAGCCCGCCATGTCGGCGGCAAAGCGAGAGTATTGCTGGTGCACGATTCCGAGGAGGACAATACCCTGGCTCCGGCCTTGGCCTTCGCCAACGCCCATCCGGAACTGCCTATCCAGCCGGTGAAAAACCGGTTTGGGCGCGGGGCGCTCAACGCCATCCGCACGGGTTTCGCGGCTTCTACCTCGGAATATTGCCTGGTCTGTATGGGTGACGCCTCGGATGACTTCGCGGCGATCAATCCCATGCTGGAAAAAATTCGGAACGGTTATGACCTGGTATGCGGTTCCCGCTACATGAAGGGCGGCCGGCAAATCGGGGGGCTTTGGTTCAAGGTTTTGCTTTCGCGCACGGCCGGCTTGACCTTGCATTGGTTGGGCGGCCTTCCCACCCATGACGCCACCAATAGTTTCAAGATGTACCGCAGCTCCGTGCTGCGCGAAATTTCCATGCAAAGCACCGGCGGATTCGAAATCGGCATGGAATTAACGGTGAAAGCCTATCTTGCGGGCTATCGTATCGGCGAAGTGCCGAGTATCTGGAAAGACAGATCGGCGGGAGTGTCCCGGTTCCGCCTCTTCCGCTGGCTACCCAATTACCTGCGGTGGTATTTTCTGGGATTGACGGGTCGTTTTTCTTCGTGGTATCGCGCGGCTATTAAGCCGGCTTAGGTCCCCCCGCCATGAAACCCCTGGCTATCGTCACTCCCGTTTACCTCCTCTGGTACGCGCTTTTCCTGTTCGCCCCCGGCCTCGTCCGGATGGACGATTTCGGATATTTGCAAAGCGTCGGAGAATCCCTGGTTCAAGGACGTATCCTTACCCATGATTGGTTGGCCCCGTACAATGTTCCTCTAACGGCCTTGAGTTCGCTCGCCTTTATCGTCTCCGGAAATTTCCATCTTTCCACCTGGGGCCTGTTGGCCGTATTCAGCCTGGCCAATTTTTTCCTCCTGTATCTTCTACTGCGGTCACGATTGGATGCCTGGACCTCATCGTTGGGCGCCCTGGCGATATCCACCTTTCCAATTTATGCGCATAAAACCTCCGAATATGCCGGTCATGTTCCCGCGTTGTTTTTTATGCTGGGCGCTTTACTGGCTTATCGCTATGGAAGGTGGGGTGTATTTTTCGCTTGCGCTTTTCTGGCTTTTGCCACCCGGCAAAATCAATTTGCCCTGTTGGCGCTTCCCGCCCTTTGGCTGCTGCAACCTGTCGGCGAAAATCACCGTCGCATGCCACCACTAATCGGCCTCGGTTTTTTCGCCTTCGCCGCGCCGCTTTTGCATTTTTTAACTAATCGCACTTTCTCACAAACTCAGGATATGTACGCCCATGCGGGTTGGCGGCAGGTGGTTTCCATATTGGAGACATTCGTAATCGGAATGATGGTCGTCACCTTGGTGCTGGCGATATGTCGATTGTCCTTCTCTGAAAAGGCCAGCGAGGAGGTTTCGAAACCACGCCACGCTACCTTCAAGCGATTGGGTATGGCGTTGGGATTGCTATTGTCGGCCACGGGACTTTGCCTGATGCTGATGCGGCCTTTCCCGTTCATTTCTTTTCTGACTCCGCTGGTGGGTAGCCTGGACGGGCGTTGGATGCTGCAGTGGGCGCTTGCCGTGGCCATGTTGGCGGCTTTGCCTTTCGCACCGCGACTGTGGAATTTTCCCATGCCGTATTGGACTACGCTGACGGGCTTTATCGCTATCAGTAGTTTGCGCGGGTTTTGGTATGATTTTTACTTCCTCGAATTCTTTTTGTTGGCTTTGTTCGCGTATTTGCAAAACCGGCAGGTTCTCCATTTCAGTTTTACGGGAAAGCTGATGTTGGGCTTGGTATTGGCGGTTAATCTTGCATGGGCATACGGCTATAAGATTCATTGCGATAAGCAAAGGTTGTCGGCGGAAGCCTATGAGAGACTGGAAAGAGCCGGGTCGGTGCAGGTGTCGGAAATGACCGACGGGTCGTTCGGCTTTCTAGGGTGGAAGTTGTTCGACCATTATCGGGATAATCCCGGCCCCGGAAGAGCTTCGGATTTTCAATGCTATGTGCAACGCGACCGGGTGGTGGTGGAAAGCGAGATTCCCTGGCGTCGGAGTTTCAAGCGTGACCTGTCTGACGGCGAGGTTGTCCTGGACCGGGGAGAGGCGCCGGTGGGTTTTTTCACCCTAGGGTACCGGGTAGTGCGGTTGCACGCCTCCGATGCGTCCTCTTTATGTGGAAACAGGCCCATTTCTCTGGAAAACTCGGGTTATACCCCCAAGCCCTTCCCCCTCAACGCCTCCGAATGGAAAGCGTATGGTTTAGGCCAATTTCAGCCGTAAACTTGACATTTCCTAAGTGAATCCTATAATTTGAAGACGTATGCCTGTTTCAAGACCTGACCTTAACTCCCTATCGTCCCGAAATGGCGGCCAAGCGGCTCACAAGGCTCCTATTTCCGCTATTATTATTCCCATTCGGGAAGGGCGAGCCGTGGGAGCAGGTTAATTCATCCGGAAAACCAACACCCTCGGCCCGCTGCAAAAGCGGGCCTTTTTTTTGGTCCGTTTGCGGTAAGCGGGTCTTCGAGAGGTCAACAAGGACAAAAAAATGAAAAGCGTGAAAATCTACGACACCACCTTACGGGACGGCAACCAAGCCAAAGGGCTTTCCTTTTCCCTGGAAGACAAACTGGCCATCGCCCGCAAGCTGGACGCTTTCGGCGTGGACTATATCGAAGGCGGTTGGCCTAATCCCAGTAACGCCATCGACGCCGAGTTTTTCGAGCGCGCCCGCCGCATGGAATGGAAGCATGCGCGCATCGCGGCCTTCGGCAGCACTTGCCGTCCCAAAATCCATCCCAAGGACGATCCCGTGCTGCGCTATGTGGTGGAATCCCAGGCCCCGGTGATGACGATATTCGGCAAAAGCTGGGATTTGCACGTAACTGAAGTGTTGCGTACCACGCTGGAAGAAAATCGCCGCATGATCCGCGACACGGTGGCTTACCTGAAAGAAAAAGCCGGCGAGGTGGTGTACGACGCCGAGCATTTTTTCGACGGTTTCAAGGCCAATCCCGAATACGCCCTGAGTACGCTGGTGGCAGCGCAAGAAGGTGGAGCGGATTGTATCGTTCTGTGCGATACCAATGGCGGCATGGCGTTGCCCTGGGAGGTGGAGGAAATAACCGCCCGCATCCGCGCCGAATTGAAATGTGGAGTGGGCATCCACGCCCACAACGATACCGGAACCGGAGTGGCCAATTCGCTGGCGGCGGTCAGGGCCGGGGCCGTGCAGGTGCAGGGAACCATGAACGGCTACGGAGAGAGATGCGGCAACGCCAATTTGGTGGTGGTGATACCTAGCTTACAAATTAAAATGGGGCATAGCCTGGTATCTGAAAGTCAACTCAAGGGTTTGCGCGCTCTTTCGCTGAGCATCAGTGAAATCGCCAACCTTTCGGAGGACATTCGGCAGCCTTATGTGGGTGATGCCGCGTTCGCCCATAAGGGCGGAGCGCATATCGACGGTGTCATGAAGATAGCGCGCAGCTTCGAGCATATGGATCCCGCGCTGGTCGGCAATGCCCGAGATTTCATCGTCTCCAATCAAAGCGGCAGTAGCCTGATCGTGGACAAAATCAGCGCCATCAGTCCCGACCTGGACAAGCGCAGCCCGCAAGTCGCGGAAATTCTCGGCGCCGTCAAGCAGCTTGAGGATGAGGGTTATCATTTTGAAATCGCCGACGCGAGTTTCCAATTGTTGGCTCGGCGCAAGCTCGCCCTCTTCAAGGACCGTTTCGAATTTTTGGGGTTCCGTTCGATCGAAGAACGCCGTGAAAGCGGGGAAGTCTATTCCGAATTCACCATCAAGCTTAAGGTGGGGGATGAAATCGAGCATACGGCAGCCGAAGGCAACGGGCCGGTCGATGCCATGAATTCCGCCGTGCGTAAAGCATTGATGCGCTTCTTTCCGGAGCTGCAATCGGTGGAATTGGTGGACTACAAGGTGCGCGTGCTGGATAACAATAAAGGCACGGGCGCCAAGGTAAGGGTGTGGATGAGCTTTCACAACGTCTCCCATCCCGAAGCCGAGCCCTGGGGCACCATCGGGGTTTCGGCCAATATCATCGAAGCCTCTTGGCTGGCGCTGATGGACGGCATCAACTACCGATTGCTGCAAGCAGGAGGCCGCGCATGAGTTTGGTGCAAATCATCAAGCTGAATAACCTGCGCCATCCGGACGTGCGATTGATAACCAACCGCGATGCCAGTCCTTCTCCGGTGGTTACTGAAACCGTGCGAAACATATTGGCCGACGTGAAGGCCGGCGGCCACAAAGCCGCCGTCAAATACGCGCGGCAATATGACGGCCTGCGCGCGGGAATGGCGGTTACCCACCCTCAACTTCAACAGGCCGCCCAGAAGTTGGACGCCACGGTCAAAAAAGCTATTCGTCAGGCCATAACCAACGTGTGCCGTTTCCACGAAAACCAGGTCGAACAAAGTTGGAACGTGAAGGGCAAGGAGGGCCAAGTTCTGGGCCAGATCATCCGTCCCTTGCGGAGGGTAGGGGTTTATGTTCCGGGGGGAGCCGGCGCTTATCCCAGCACTCTCATCATGAATTCAGTCCCCGCCCAGGTGGCCGGTGTAAAGGAAATCGTAGTGGTGACGCCGGCACCGAAAGGCCTTCACCCCAGCCTGGCATACGCCATTTTACAACTGGGTATTACCGAGGTTTATAAAATCGGAGGAGCCCAAGCCGTAGGCATGTTGGCCTATGGAACTGAAAAAGTAACCCGGGTGGATAAAATCGTGGGTCCCGGAAACGTCTTTTCCACTTTGGCCAAAAAGGAGGTTTTCGGCATTGTGGACATCGACATGATCGCCGGACCTTCCGAGGTGCTTATATTGGCGGACGAAACCGCGGATCCGGATTGGGTGGCCGCCGATATGCTGGCCCAAGCTGAGCACGGGTCGGGTTACGAGGCCGCCATTTGCGTCACGACCTCCACCAAAATGGCCGAGTGGGTTAGCGCTTGTGTTGAACAACAAGTAGCGGAATCGCCCAAGCAGGAAATTTTGAAAAAAGCCCTATCCCGGTTCGGCCGTATTTATATAGTCCAGGATTGGGAGGCCGGATGCGAATTGTCCGATGCCATCGCCCCGGAACACCTCGAAATCATGGTAAAAAAACCGGAAAAGCTCTTACCAAAAATCCACAATGCCGGCGCTATTTTCATCGGCCCTTATTCCGCCGAGGCCGTGGGCGATTATTTTGCGGGGCCCAACCATGTACTCCCCACGAACGGCTCCGCGCGCTTTTTCTCACCCCTGGGAACCTACGATTTTTACAAGCGCACCGGGTATTTGTCCTATACGGGCGAAGCGATGCGGAAAAATGGGGAGCAGATTGCCGCCCTGGCCGATGCGGAAGGATTCTATCACCACGCCCAGTCGGTGCGCAAGCGGCTCTGAGGGCTATGGGAGAGGACATCCCTCCCCGACAGGGGATATAGGCCTTGGCCCGGAGGGAGGTGGGAGCTATATTGTCGGGTTCAATCGGGGCGTAGCTCAGTCTGGTAGAGCATCTGCTTTGGGAGCAGAAAGTCGCATGTTCGAATCGTGTCGCCCCGACCAATTTCTCCGCATAGACCGCAAAATCCCTTAGGTACCAATCCAAGCATCCGATTCCAGGGTCTTCAGCGGGTTATCACTCAAAAAAAGTGCCTCGGTAGGCTCCATGACCCGAAATTCTTCAGGAGGCCCTGCATTGGGGCCTTTCCCTACACGCTACTGGAATTTCACTCCCGAGAGCTGGAACTCCTTTTTAAAACCCGGGGGTTCGTTTTCGTATGTCCGCAGATGGACGCCCATGCTCCGGAAAGTCCGGCCGTAGCGGGGCGGAATTTTTCCCGCATAGGGCTTCAGATAACCGTTGACGTTGTCTTGGGTGAAGAGATCCGTGCCGTCTCCGTAGGGCCCTGCGGTGGAAACGGTACCGTTGTTTAGGCGCAACTCAGTGCCCCACAGCATAAGATTCGCTTCCCAGTTTTCCAGGATATTGGGGCTCATGAAATCGGTTGAACCATGGCTGGAATTTTTCAGGTAGAAGGATTCATTGATATTGGGCACGCCTTGGACAAAGGTTCCGACATAGGCGCCGGCGCAGGCATCCGCGCCTCCCCGGATGCCGTCCTTGAAAGGATCGCGTTCCAACATATTGGCCCGGCCCCGCTTGGGTGAGGCACTTCCGTGTCCGTATTGGTCTTGATGCCATTTGAACGAGAGAAACCAGATGCGGTTTTCATTGGCGATGACGGCGGCATTCTTGATATTGGACGTGTCCATATAGGCCGGAGAAGCGGGGTTTCCGATGCGGCCGGTAAAATCCATGTTTCCGTCGGTGTTTTTACCCACATTGAAATCGCCGGAAAGGTAGACTTCACCGAAGGTATGGATGGTGATATCCTTCAAAAGCTTGGAAGCGTTATAGATATACAGGTTGGAGCTGTCGCCATCCAGAATGCCTCCGTTTTCGGAGCTCGGGTAGAATTTGGGGTCGGATAAATCGATTTTTTTGACGTTGATCCAGCGTCCGCTTTTCCAACCGCCCAACCAGACTTTGAAAGTGGGATGGGTAACTTTGTTGATGCCGCTCACCAACTTACTCATCGACTCGTGTTGATTATGAGCCTTTCTTGGATATCGATACCTGTCCTCATCATTCGCGTTGACCTCGAGCACCAGAGGCTCATAATGACCATAGGCGGAGTTGAAAATCACGTCGTTGGCCACGCCGGATACGTCGTTCAATCGGAGCACTTCGTCCGCGCAGGGGTTCTCCCCTGAGAGCGTGGCGGTATCCACCATGGGAATGGTTACCAGCGGGGCCCCATCCTGCACCACTCCTTTGAATTGGGGTTCGATGACCTCTTTCCAGGTCGGATTATCGCTATCATAAGAATCCGTCGGACCATTGCGGAACATTTCCTGATATACCCCGGCAACTTTTACGAAAACCCGCCCCGAAGCCAAATGAGAAGTGAAATTAGCCGGCCAATTCCATCCGGCGGCCGCTTCATAGAAAGCGACTTTGTTGTCGTTGATGTATTGTTGTTTCGCCAAAATATGGTCCTGTCCCGAATTCCGATAGACATGGATTTTTCCACCGGCCGTAATCGAGCCACCGTCGTAAAGAATGGAATCCGTGCCCACTTCCTGCCCACTCAGGTAAAGGTTGCCGTTGGTGTGGACCTTGCCCTGCACGAAGGATCCGCGGCGCCAGTTGGCGTCTAAATCCCCGTTGGAAAGAAAGGTATAGTTATCAATTTTGAGTAGGGTCAGGGTGTAGGTGGCTTTCAGTCCGGTGCGCCCATTGATTTCCACTTGCGATTCCACCATCAAGGTGGCCGAATCCTCCATCCAGGATCGCACTCGAACCGTTTCGTTCTGTACGTTGCCGGCGAAACTTTCTTCTCCCGAGGCCGTTCGTTTAATCCAACCATCCTCCAGGGTGACCTCTCCACCTCCCATGTCCGGTAATTTAGAGACATCGAGCGAGTCGCAGGAGGAATAGGGTGTATCCGAATCGGAATGGGTCAGGAGTAACCCCGATGGAGTACGGTTCATCGCTTCCAGGATCCAGGCGAATCCGGTTTCGGCGGCTGATTTGGCCTGGATCCTTTCCCAGTAATGGTGTGAGCTGGTCAGCTCGGTTTTGGCGTTGCGTAACATGTAGGAGCCCAGCATGGTTCCCACGAGCAGAATGCCAAGTACCATGGCGATACTGGCGCCCCGCTGGCCGTGTTCGTAACGGTTATCGGGCTTTTCGGTGAACATACTTTCCTCCTCCCGCCTGGGAATCAATTTCCAGCCAGCGACAGATTACGGGGAGCTACTTTGAAGTTTGTCGACCGGGTCATAAGCGAATCGCCTTGGAATTTCCCCCGCCGGAATGATCGAAGGGAAACTTCGACGCTACGTACGTTGGCGGCGGCTCCGGTTACGTTTCCCGAGGCCGTTAAATAACGGAATTCCAGGCTGTCGACGCCTTTGGCCATGGGGTTTTCCTGGATTCGATCCGAACCCGAGGCGGGCCGGCAGGTCAGTTTCCGCATCAATTCCGCATCCGGGCTGAGGAAGAATTCCATGGAAACCGTATCGGCTTTTTCGCAGATCAGGCTGTCGTCCGCTAAAAACCGGATGCCGAGGCTATCCTTCTCCGCGGTTACGATGGCCACAGCCGATGGGATGCGATACCCCGCCCGGCTGATATATCCGGTCATCTGGCTGGAGATTCTTTTATTGGCGAGTTGCAATTCCACCACGGTATTCTGACGGTGTGAGGCTTCCCGCTGACTTCGATAGACGATCATCGCGATGTAAACCACCATCGAGACCAGGGCGGCGGCTATCATCAGTTCGACCAAGGTCACGCCTTTTTGCCCGTGGAGGTTATTCATTTCTTCCCTGTATGTAGGACTGCAGGGAAATGGATTGCGAATCGGATTCCGTGCCTTTTTTCAACCAGTTCACTTGTGTGCGTAACCTAAGAAATCGTTCTCCCAGGCGACCGCGGGTAAAGGAATTCGTGATCGAGAATTCGGTATGCTCCAGCGTTTCCTTAACCGCAGAAATGAAATAAACCGAATCGGCATCGACATAGGCGGAGAATTGTTGGAAGTGGGCCGGTTCCGCCAAATAAGATGCGTAATACTCAACTTCGTTTTGGATCAAACCGGCGGCTTGGGACAGGTCGCCGCTTTTTTTGTTCAAACCGCCGGCCGTCCGGCTATAAATCGTGGTAAAAGCCGCCACCAGGGCCAGCAGAATCATCCCAATGGCGACTTCCAGAAAGGTAAAGCCTTTTTGCATGTACATAACTGATATTATATCACTTATTGCAATGACTCAAACATTGCCGGAGCGTCCTGAAAAAGCGCAAATCCCGTTATTAGCCGACCGCCGGAGAGTTGCGACGTCTCAATGATGGGTCATGGAGGGGGTAACTTTCCCATTCACCCGTGTTTTACGGGTAAATCAGGCCACATATCCCCTAAAAGTGCGAAATTTTGGCTAAAAATACAAAAAATCTGTTCCCAAGTGGGAACAGAAGTTGGAAACCCCAACCAGTTAAAACCGTCGAACCCCCTAATATAGAGAGAGTTGAATTGCATTTTTTCGGAATCTTCTTGGGATTTGGGAAAGAATACAGATTGCGGACAGGTAACCTAAAATTGATAGGGGTAATATGAAATCCATTAAATATTTCTTGATGATTTTTATGGCGAGTACATTTGGTTTAGCGGATCTGACCGCCGCCGTTTATCAGGAAGCGGGCGGGTATGTCGTGATGGAAATGGAGAAAACGGAAACGAATTTCAGCCAATGTTGGACACTGGAGACAACGAAAAATCCGGAAGGCGGCGGCGCGTTAAGACAAGCGAAATGCAATAACCCTAGTGTGGGCAATCCCCAAAATCCCCTCAAATACACCTTTAAAATTAACAGCGCAGGGGTATACACCTTATTCCTGAAGATTTGGAAAGATCATAAAAAAACGAATTCCGAGCCTGATAAAAGTAACGATGTATACGTGCGTGTAGAGGGTGATTTCACGACGGGTGGAGATGCCTCCACCGAAGCTTTGAAACAAGATCAGAAACACTATGGTGGCGCAAGTGATGCTTATGCCTGGACTGGTGGAAAACTTGATTACGATCACAAAAAATGGGACAGTAAATACACTTTTAAAGCGGGTCAAACCTATAATCTGTTTATCTCCGCTCGCGCTCAACATACCGTAGTGGATCGAATTCTCTTCGCAACCTCCGCGGGTGCGGCCAAAGGCAAGGCGAACGGGACCCCCGAATCTTCTACTTCGGGAACCACCGGCACCCTAATAACAGCCTCTCAATCCCTTGCCATGCCCAGCATTGCGGCGCATCCCGGAGCCCAGAATATTGAATTCAAGCTGGCGCAAATAGAAGCCTCAGGGGAAAAAGCGGCCGTATTGGAAATTTATAACGTGCAGGGAAACCTCATGAAACAAATTCCCGTGAAGGCGGAAAAGTTAAGCTGGGATAAAACGGATGTTCGAGGGAATAAGGTTCCCAACGGCATGTACATCGCTGTTGTGCAGATGAAAAACTATAGCATTCAGCAAGCTTTTCCGGCTTTTTAAGAATCACAACCGATCCAGAGCATGGCTTAAGGAACTCTCCGGTTTTAAGTTGCCCAAAGTAATTGGGGCGCAGCGATAAGCCCTTCTTTGGAACCCAAGATTTCCCTCCCGAAAAATTCCGGGAACACCTTTGCAGTCCATGGTGAACAAGTTGGCGGAGCCGTGAGCTTCTGCTTGTTGTTTTCCGACCTAAGAACTGGATTTTCTCCGCTTCTGCGCATACACCCGATACCTTATGGGCATAGTACCGAATAGGGAGAAAAAGATCGATTCGTGGCCTTTGCTGAGTTTCATGCGGGAATGGCTGACGGTACACAATTAGCAATTGGATATTTATGGAAAAGAAAATTTCCACGCAGGCGTCATTTTGGTTTATGGGTTTAGCGATGCTATTCTCCCTTGCTTCACCATTAACCGCAGAAATCCTGTGGTATGGCGATCCCGAAAAACCTCTCGAGGAAAGTTTCAGGCAGTTGAATACCGAGGCTGGAGAAGACGGTTCAGCCATCGTTGTAAACGACCCTGATTATGGAAAAGTTTGGAAAGTAAATAAACCAAAAAGCTCCAAGCGCGCTGAATTAGCCAGAACCACTCCCAAAAGCGAAGTAGGGGGATACACGATACGAGAGGGAGATAGGGTTTTCGTTGGGTGGCGGGTGAAAGTGGAGGTCGCCGGAAGTAATAAACCCGATTGTGGATTTGCCCTTTTCCAGTTGAAATCCCTGGGAAATGCACAGCAAAACCATCCCGTATCCTTGGATTATAACGTCGCCAAGGGAGTGTTGGCCGTACAGGGCATAGACCAAGGTTCCGGCTCTGTCGACTCCAGAAAATTTGATTTTGCCACCCACCCGATGAAGGAAGGCGCCTGGATGACGGTTGTCCTGGGGCTCAAATTTTCCAGAGAGCCTAAATCCAAAAAAATAGGGTTTGTGGAAGCATGGATAAACGGGGTTAAACGGAATCTTATCCATCAAAATGAACAGCAGCAATCGTATTTCCGGACCCATGATGATGATTTAATGTATTTCAAATGGGGAGCCTACAGTGCCTGCATCAGGTCCCATGACATAAACGTATACATGGGTGATATGCGGGTCGGCACCACCTTGGCATCGGTGATGGATCCGCTCCAAGGGAAAACCAATTCCGCCTTAAAACATCCTCGAGGTGAAGCGAACCAAGCAAAATCATTTTCACGCGGATTCGCTCTGGAACCCGGTTTCTTTCCCTCCGACATGTCACTTATGGATGTGCGTGGCAAGGTTATCTGGTCACGTAAAAACGTAACAGCCAACCCAATTATGGAACAGGAACACCGGGAAAATGGGATGTTCATTCTGAAAATAAAAACCGAATCGGAACTTCATAATTTCAAATGGATAAATTCAAAATGAAACCGATAATTTTGGAAAATACCGGACTATTTAATCTCCAAGGGCAATGGTAAGAATTCGGTATTACCCCCCTTACTTTGCACCATGGCGAAAAATGCTCCTTTTTGAATATACTGCCTCGGAATAATCTGTGGACTCGTCACTTTATTAAAACGCCACAATTCCCTCCCTTGTAAATTTTTGATGGAAATATCCAAGGGATATTTTTCTGCGGATAGGCTCAAACCAAGCGGAGTATGGTTGAGGACATAAGGTGAGGTTAATGCCCGGTTGCTCGGTCGGACACTATTAGGACTTTCCTTTTTCCCGTTTATGGTCGCACCGGTAACAAAAATTAGGGAGGTTTCCGCGGGTGTACTGCGGCCAAAATACATTCCCCAGCGAAAAGTAGATGAGCCATCGCGAGTGGAATAGGAGGACTTATAGGCTAATTCCCCATTGAAATACACTTCGGAATTCAATCCGTCATCGCGAATTTTGATATCAAAACTCTTGCCTCTGACATCCTTAGCGAGCGTTTTAGACGCCGACTTTAGATGATCCGCAATAAGTTCTCCAGAGGATTTCAATTTCAGCATGACGCTCCAGCAGCAGCCACCGTCTTTTACCTGAAAGATTCCGCAATAATGTGGACCCACGCATCCACGGACATCCACGATGGTATAGGAACCTTCCCAAGTTTGCCATCCATCGCCTTTTTTAAAGCTGCTCCCATAAAAGGACTCAATTCGGGCAGCACCCTCTCGCTCGTTGCGGACATTGTATTCGCCCTTATGGATGCGGTAGACTTGTGTGTTTCCATCCTCTTGATACCAACGGGTCCATTTGGGAAATTCACTGCGAGGAATTTGGCTGCTTCCGGGGGAATGGATTTTGATATCCTGGGGTATTCCATGGCTTCCATAGGTCAGTTTGTCCATTAAATCATTATTAACATCAATGCGTGATCCCGTTATCCCATCGGTTGAATTATGCCCAATGGGGATTTGCTTATTTTTGATTATGGAGTCCCAAGTTGGGTCGGTTCCAATTTGCGTGTAATATTCCTGAGAGAAAACAGGCACATTAACAGCAATACAAAGTAAAAAAGCGGTTGTTGTCCGCTTGAGAATTTCAATATCGGCTCTCATTTTGCATCCTATTCCTTTAAGCGACGTCTGCAATATGACAGTACTGGCTAGTTAATCAGAAGAAATGGGACTTGGATTATAACTCGTTTCTTTTTGGAAACGAGCGACGGGTAATGGCAGGAAAATACGGAAGCGTTTGCCCGCACGGAACGGGAAGTCAGGGAGCTTTTTTAAGGTCCTCGACAGTAACGCCGAGTAAATGGACCTCGTCGATCAGGCAGGATTCGGCATCCTGAATCTGAAAGGAGATCCTTTCGACCTGAGTGTTAACATCACTCCAGGTAAGGCCTCTGCTGGTGGAAGAACCGTTCGGCTCAGGTTGCTTAAGATCTTCGGGGAAAACGAAATAGCGCTCCCATTGCGATGACAATGTGACCTCCGTAAAGACGGCAGGTTCTGGAGTGGAAATTGCTTGGGTAGCTGCCCTGATAGCCAATTTTCCCGGCCCCTTGGCGTAAAAAGAAATTCCTTTCAATTTGGACAGATTGTAATATCCTTTTCCGAATGGCATTAGGTAGGGCGCTCCGGTAACCACTGAGAGACTGCGTCCGGTAGGCCCGCCGAAATCTTCGACTGTGATGGGCATTTCGGAGGTTAATTTGCCTGCATTAATATCGGAAGCATCGAATAATTGGCCTTTCAGTAAATTTTGCGAATAATCATTTTCAAAGTCGAAAAGCATCAGCGAGTCTGATAACAGGTTGATGATTCTGTAAACACTATCGGATTGAATTCCGAGCCGTATCCTAAGTTGTTCAAAGTGATGGGGCTTTAGAGCGGTATTACGGGGAATAATTTGATAGTCGCCATCAGGAAGGGATGAAAAGTAGAAGGAACCCAATGAATCCAATTCGGCAAAAAACGGCGTTCCCGGAATGGTCAGCGTATCCCCTGATATAGAAGTCAATATCTTGCCGGCCATTTTATTGGCGGGCAGTAAGTCCCATTCCTTTCCATTCAGTCTCTCCAATTCCGAAAATTTCACGGTAGGACTGATCAATATTGAATTCGAGTCGGACTGGTAGAACTGGAAGAATACCGAAGAATCGCCGCTGGATTCGGCCTCGCGCAACCAATCAGCGAGAGCGGATTTGTTCCATTCCAGTTTGAATTTACCCTTGGCATCGGTGCTGGTGGAGGCAAGCATGGGGTAATTTTTTGCAGGCTGAGTCGCCTGCGTATCGGGTGCGTATACGCCTCGCATCATGTAAACCAAGCCTGTATTGACGAATTCTTCCTCGAAATAAACAGTCCCAGCAATGGAATTGGGATTATCAGTTCCCTGGGCATGCTTTTCGGTCGATTTCCCCAAAATGCAGGCATTGAAAAAAAACGCTGCCACTAGGAGCAAAGCCAGCCGAATCAGGTAAATACTCACGATTTTTTCTCCAAATTCCGGACTTTTCCCGTCATCAATTTTCTCTTGTGCTTTCAATCCAATGCTTACTAAGTGGGTAGAGTTGGACGCTAAAGGCGTAAACCGCTTCTCCCTCCTTGGATTCATTCGCCTCTGCCAGGAACTTTTGCCTTAATTCATCGATTTCCCAGCACATCTCGAGGTATTTTTTCCGGCTAACCGTAAAAGTACAATAACTCAAATGCCGCATTTCGACGGGCAGAGAATCGCCCGCACTTATGGCTTTCAGTATCAATTCGGTCCGGGTACTTTTCAATACATGCGAGGGAAGCCCTTTGGAAGAGATGATCTCATCTGTCTGCGCATATTTCCCTCCCGCTCTTTTTTTCAACAGGCCCAATTTTATAAGGGTATTAATACCCTCCTTCACTTGGGATTCGGACAACGGCGGATCAAAAAATTCTCCCATCCGTTGAAAGCTGCCGTACCACGGTGCGTAGACGGCCAGTTCACGCAAAACCTGTAGATACCATTTGTCAAAATAGGCGTATTGATCGGCTTGTACGGCCGGTATATTATCCTTTGGGCGCAGGTTTTTTAAGTGCTGGAGAAATCCATTCTTCTCCACGTGGTCGTTGCTTTGATTGTAGAGGATAAGGGTATTGAAATATTCCTGCTCCTGCTTTCCGAATCCCAGTGATTTTCCGATTTTCAAGGCATTTTCAAGGGATAACTGGGACTGGCCCCGCAAAATTTTAAAGAGCACGGTATGTGAATTGAAGTTCGATCTTTTCGCAAAATAACGCCATGAAAACTTGGGGTTCCGGGTCTTTTGATAATTGAAATAATCGTTTAAATAAATGATAAAATTATCATATTCGAACAGGTCGAGCTTCGACGAATCTGCAACGGTATTTTGTTTCATCTTTACAGGTATTTCGTATTCAGGAGAAACTCTTCCCCTGGCTAGGCACACACTGAAAAATAGGCATTCCCAAGGAATCCGCCGGAAATTCCCAGAGTTGCTGTTCCCAACAGGGAACAAATTTAGTCCAAATTGGGTACCCATCCTCGACTATTACCATAATACCCCAAAAAAAAGTCAATTTCATCGAGTAATTTTATCCGGAGCCGATGGGCGTGTGCCTTTTCCCCAGGCGAGGTCATAGGCGCCAAATGAACTATCCGGTACACTTGGGATTGAACCAACTGGTACAAGTCTAACCTTCCGGGGTCGCTCCTCCGGGACCGTTCTCGCATCAAAGCGTTATTTTCAAGCAAAAATGGGATTTGGGGTTTTGGCATTGCAGTTGCTTTCTCCAGTTACAACCTCGATAACAGAGGCCTGGTTTGCTAAACCTGATGAGGAGATTGAAGATGAATAAGACGATTATGAGTTCCCTGATAGCCGGTTGCCTTGCTCTAGGTCCGGCTACTGCCGGCAACCCCGATACGAAGATTGATCGGGAAACCAAGAAGGCTGAGTTTGAAGCAAAAATGGCCGAGTACAAAGCTGAACTCGAAGCTCGCAAAGGACGAAGAAATGCTGTATCTCTCCTGGGACATTTCCCGTCGTTTGCAAGTTACCGGCAAACAAAAAGATCTTTCCCACGAAATGCGTAATCACTTCCCACATTCTCCATTTTTACCGGGATTTGGAACGACGGTTGGCAGGCCTATGCCCGTGGTGAATACGGATACCGCTTTCTCACCTTACAGGCGGAGTGGGGAGTGGCTTACGACGCGCCGCGCCTTTTCGCGGAAACCGCCCTGCAAAAGCTCGACTCTGCGGATACCTGGACCGTTGGTCAGGGAAGGCTTAGCCTATTAGGCAATTTCAATCCTGCGAAGGCGGGGGCGGTTGGATCCGGGGGGTACATTTGCTTCGCTTCCGTGACGATTGGAAATCCGTGCTAATGAGCCACCACCACTTTTTTTTCTTCGAAAAATTCGCGTTGAGCGATTCCTTTTGAGGAGGCAGGCACTGGCTGCAATTGCCGCGGTGCGCGACGGCGATTTTCGCGAAGACTTGTATTTCCGTCTCAACATCTTTCCCATTTTCGTGCCGTCGCTTTCGGATCGCACCGAGGATATCCCGGCGCTGGTGGATATTCTCTTGCGTAAGTTCAACCATTACCATGGACTGGGGGAGGGTTTTCTCACCCGGTTGATGGAATATGCGTGGCCCGGAAATGTGCGCGAGTTGGAGAATTGTCTGGCGCGCGCAAGCATCATGGCGGGCGAAGGCCCCTAGGAGGTCTCGCACCTGCCGGAATATTTCCGTTCCAATCGCGTGCTCGAAAGCCCTACCGCTTTCAAGCTCCCCGAATCCGGCCTATCCCTGGAAGAACTGGAGAAAAACCTTATTCTCCACGCCCTGGATCGACAGGGACTTATCGTAATATACTTCTACCCATGCCCCCGGAAATTCTGCCCAGTTCCTTTCGCGATCCATCCGGATTCGTCTTCAAAAAGGATGGCGAGGTTTTCCGGCAGGTCAATTCCAGCTATAGCGAAAACTATTCCCGGTTAATCGACTCAGGACTCTATTCCCGTCTGGTGGAAAAAGGTTTACTGCTGAGCCATGAAGAAGTTGATTCCCTTTTCGTGGCGCCGGGTGGCTTCAAGGTATTACGACCTCGTCGTGTCCCATTTATAAGCTATCCCTTCGAATGGAGCTTTACCCAACTTAAAAATGCAGCTCTCACAACACTGGAAATTCAACGGGAATCCATGAAGTCGGGTCTGTCCCTCAAAGATGCGAGCGCCTACAACATCCAGTTCGTGGAAGGCCGGCCGATATTGATGGATACCTTGTCGTTCGAGGTTTTCGATCCGGGAAAACCCTGGGTGGCCTACCGGCAATTTTGCCAGCATTTCCTGGCCCCCTTGCTGCTCATGCGCTATAAAGATGTGCGTTGCGGACTGCTGTCCCGGATTTTTCTGGACGGCATTCCCCTGGACATGACCAGCGGAATGCTACCGAAACGAACGTATTTCCGATTTTCCATTTTCGCCCATATTCATCTGCATGCTTACTTCCAGGGTAAAAAAACCGGTGGTTCAGTCAAGCCGCGGAAGTTACCGGATAATGCCATTCCAGGATTGGTGGACGGTCTTTTCCGAGCGGTAAAAAACTTACAGCTGCCGGCGCTTAAATCCACTTGGTCCGATTATTATCACAATACCAATTATTCGGAAGCGGCTTTTCAGCATAAAACCTCGGTGGTAGGGGAATGGATACGCGCCGTAAAGCCTGCGCAGGTTTGGGATTTGGGGGCCAACACGGGTGCGTTCAGCCGGCTCGCGGCTCAAGAGAAAATTCCGGTAATGGCCTTCGACTTTGACGCGCGGGCGGTGGATATCCATTATCAAGAACTGATGACGAAAGGCGAAAAGAACATTTTGCCCTTGGTGATGAACTTGGAAAACCCAAGTCCGGGGCTGGGTTGGGCAGGAAGAGAGCGAATGTCTTTGGGGGAGAGAGGGCCTGCCGACATGATTATGGCATTGGCGCTTATCCATCATTTGGCCATAGGAAACAATCTGCCCTTCCGGATGATAGCGGGCTATTTGGCCGAATGTTGCCATACCTTAATCATCGAGTTCATCGAAAAGGAAGACTCCCAGGTGGTGAGAATGCTGGTCCATCGCCAAGATGTATTCCAGGGCTACAACCGGGCCTCCTTTGAAGAAGAATTCGGTAATTTTTTCGAAATCTCCGAGACCACCGCCATTCAAGAATCCCAACGGGTATTGTATCTCATGCGATCGAAGCGCCATTCCGCTCAGCCTTGAAATCCCCTGGGTAGGGTGGTAGTATCATCCTATCGAATATGCGTTACGCGAACAGGGTCGATTTTTCCTTCCATGATGGGGCTTGGGGTTAAGTAAATGCCATACCCGGCGATGGTGATTTTGCTTTGGGCTGGTTTGGGTGAAGCCCAGGCTTATATTGATCCCGGTGTCGGTTCGGCTCTTTTCCAAGGCTTGTATGCGCTCCTCTTCGGCACTGTTTTCGCCTGGATCCTGAAGCCTTGGGTTTTTATCAAGGTATTTTTAAGCCGGTGGAGTAAGCGGGAAACGAGCGTGCCCGGCTCAGCGTCCCCGAAAAGCGGCCAAGCGGATCCTGATTCCGATAAGCGCTCGAACCCTTCCAAGCAACGGGAATAATCCGCGTGCAGAAAATTCTGGCCATACCTTGGTTGTATGCATGCCTGATATTCATTTCGATTCATGTTTTGGCCCGCGATGATCTCCTGCTCCAATCCGACTTCTTAAGTCTGTTACTTTATGCCTCCGGAATAATCGGAATTCTGTTTATCGCATTCCTGCCGCCAATCCTATTGTCCCACAGGGTACTGCCTGCACATACGGTCGGGAAGCTCCTGACATCGGCGGCGGGCGGAGCGGCGGTAATCTTGGGATGGCTTTTCTTGATCGGCTCGTTTCGATGGGTTTTTCCGGATGTTCCTACTGCCGGGTGGCAGAGGTCGGCCCTGTTTTACGGCGGTGCGCTGGTGGCAGCCATGCTGCTGGTACGTCTACGACCCGGCCGCCTCTCGTTGGATAAACCGGTACTGCAGGTGGCCACGCTGGGCCTCATGCTCTGGGGGCTTACCTTGGTGTTGGCATGGCCCTATAAGCGCTTCCAAGCCATGGGTCCTCCTGCGATGCAGCAGCGCCATGCCGCGCTTCTCGTTCTGGACGCGCTTCCGGTGCAAGCCTTGCAAAGTTTCAATCCTGCCACGCCGCTATCCAAGCTCGACGAGGTACTTGCCAATGGGACCCTCTGGGACAGGGTATACTCCTGGAATCCCTGGACGCATGCCTGGTTCGGAACCCTCTATAATGGTCGCAGCCATTGGCAAAACGAAAAGGGGGTTATGCAAAAACCACTGCGGAGCGACCCCAATCTATTCGGCTTGCTCGCGGAAGCGGATGTACGCTCGCGGTGGGTGGTTTTCCATCGCAACGGCAGTTGCGAAGGTAGCGCCGGTCATACAACCGGTTATCCAGGGGTACGGTCACATCTGCTGGGACCGGGACTCGCTTGGTTGCCGGCCGTACTGGGAGTGGATTTTCATCTCATGCTATCCAGTGATTCACCTACCGAAAAATTTACGGGTAACCCGGTGCGTCGTTTGATTTTTTCTCTTTTCAATCCGGTGGGGCCGCAAGCAAACGTTTTCATGGAGACATTGCTACCGGAATTGAAAAGACTGCGACGGAATTCGTCCAACTCGCTGTTGGTTTTCCATGTGCGGTGGGACCATACCGGTGCGACGGCTTTCCAGCCCGTTTTACGCACCCTGGAGGATTCACGGGTAGCCGAAAATATCCGCCGGCACGACTATGCCTATGCTATTTCAGATAGTGACGCCGTGGTTTTCGCGCAAGAGATACGGGAGGGGTTCCGGGACGAAATGAATCTGTTGGGGGCTCGGCTTGCAGCTTTTCTGCAGGCGTTGAACGAAGATTCGAATTTGAAAAATACCGATATTTTTTTGACATCGGATCATGGCACCGTGGCGGATGATGGAAAAATATGGTATGGATACCATACGGATGAGCGGGTGGTACGCATACCCTTCGCCCATCTCACCGGCGCGCCGAAGCGCCCCGATGGCATGTTTTTCACTCCGGATATTCCCGCGACCTTTTTGGATTGGTTCGAGGCTGAGGGGAGTCTTGGCCTAGGCCGTTCGCTGCTGCGTCATCAAGGCCGCGACTCCCTCTTCTGCCTGGCATTGAATTCGGAGACGCGGAAATCCTGGCCATTGGCGCTCTATCGGCGGGATTGGAAATTCGAGATAAATATCCACCCCCAATCCGACCTCACCTGGGCCCAGGGACGCATCCAGGGGATGCATTTCCATACGGAGGAGAGCGGTTCCGGGCTACCCTCCGAGATGGCGCCTTTTGTAGGCACGGCTTTGCATTCGCTGGGGGTTCCGCGAGGAAACCTCCATCCCGGTTTGCTGGAACTTACTCGAGACCACACCGGAAATTTTTAGCGGCGCCGAGGTAAAGTCCTTTTCAGGCACAACGCTGCAAGAGTCTATTTTCACGTCTCCGGTATTCTTCCTTCAGCGCCTCCAAACGAAACCGTTGGTCCGGGGCCAAGGGCGCGCTTGCGGTCCTTGAGCGATAAATCCATAAATGCGCGGCGATTTCTTCCAGGGGAAGGCCCTTGAGCCATTCACGATAACGAAGGCGGCACTCTTCTTCCTGCAATTTCTGGGGAAAGATTCCATATCGGGTATTAACCATCTTTTTCATTTCTATAGAATAGCTCGACTTACTGGACAATTTCTGTCCCCGCAAATAGTCGTCCTTTCCAATTGAGGCTAATGCTACTTTTCATCCGGAGTGCCTGCGTTCCCGGTTTGCAATGGGAAGCGGCAACGGGGATTTTGCTTATGAAAACCATGCTCTTCGACATGCATTCGGGCGTTTCCGGTGATATGATTTTGGGCGCGCTTTTCGATTTGGGAGTGGATTTCGATGCTTGGAATTCAGAAATAGCCAAGCTGGGCCTCCCGGTAAAGGTGAAAAAAAATGCGGTCATGCGGTCCGGTATGGCCGCAACCTATGCCCAAGTGGAATTTCCCCATGAAGTCCATACCCACCGGGGATTGTCGGAAATCAGCACGATCATCTCCAGTTCCGAATTGAACGCCGAGGTGAAACGCCGGAGTCTGGCCATCTTCCAACGTCTGGCCGAAGTCGAGGCCCGGATACACGGTGTTACTCCCGAAGAGGTCCACTTCCATGAATTGGGAGCGCTCGACACTATCGTCGATATCACGGGAGCATGCATTGGCTTTGAAATGCTGGGTATAGAGGAGTTTTTCTGCACGTCATTCCCTTTCGGAAAAGGGTCGATTCGCGCGGCCCATGGAAACCTTCCGCTTCCCGCGCCCGCTACCCTTGCATTGACGGAGGGATTTCCTTCGCATCGTACGGACATCACAGCCGAACTGTGTACGCCTACGGGTGCGGCGATAGTCACCCACTTTGCCCGACCCCTGCCTTCAGGCATGCCTATGCGCCTTAGGCGCATCGGTTACGGAGCGGGAACCCGCGACTTGCCTGACGGACCGAATGTATTGCGGTTGTGCTTGATGGAAAAAACCGACGCTCCGCCGGAAACGGAAGTTTTTCAGGTCGAATGCAATATCGACAATATGCCCCCCGACTGGCTGGCCCATGCCTCGGGGCTTCTCTTCGAAGGAGGGTGCCGGGATGTCTGGCAGGAGCCCATCTACATGAAAAAAAACCGGGCGGCCGTGAAGCTTTGCGCCCTGGTGGATACCGAAAAATTGGACGCCATTCTCAGCCTATTCGTAAGGGAGCTGTTGACCGGAGGAGTCCGGTATTACCCCGTGAAGCGGCTTGTCGCGGAAAAGTCGGAAACCATCGTATCCACGCCCTGGGGCGATTTGCGCGCCAAGCGGGTGACGTTTCCCGCGCAGGGGATAGAACGGGTCGAACCCGAGTATGAAAGTCTGCGGACGCTGGCGGCAGTGCGCGGAATACCTTTACATGTATTACATCGCGAAGTGATGGAGTATTTAAAATCCTCGTAGGCTGTTTTACCAAGGCCCAATAACGCACCGGTGAACTTTATCGTACCAGCTTCCGGATTTTTTGACGCAGCATGGCGGGTTCGAAAGGTTTGGGAAGGAATAAAGCCGATTTCTCGCCCAGTTCATTCTGAACGACGTCATTCATGGCATACCCCGAAATGTATATCACCTTTATTTCGGGCCGTAATATACGCATGCACTCGGCTAATTCGCTGCCGCTCATGAAGGGTGGAATGACCTGATCGACGATGAGTATGTCGATGGCGGCGGCGTAATCGTCGCTGAGCCGCATGGCTTCGTCGCTATTCGTGGCTTGCAGCACACGATGCCCATCCGCCTCCAAGACCCGGGCGATGAGTCTTAGGATGGATGCGTCGTCATCAACCAATAGAAAAGTAAGTTTGTCTGCTTCCATGAAATTTCCCCGTCAAACCTCACCAAAACTTACAAAAGGTGAGAAAAGACCTGCAAATATATGCTCGAACGGTGACTTAAAAACCGTCACATCCGGAAAAATCGTACCTGAGTGCGGATTTTTGAGTCCGCACCCCCGCTAGGTTGTGCTCAGGTGAGACAATTTTTGCACCCGGGAAGGATGTCGCAAGCGCTTCAAGGCTTTTTCCTTGATTTGCCGGACCCTCTCTCGAGTCAGGTTGTACCGTTGCGCAATTTCTTCCAAGGTGTAGGTTGTTTCCATGCCGATACCGAAATAAAGCCGGAGCACTCTCTCTTCGCGTTCCTCCAAAGTTCCCAGCATCTTAATGATTTCTTCGCGTGTGGAGCTGTCCAGTGAGGTTTTGTCCGGACTTTGCACGTTATCATCCTTCAGGACGTCCTGAAGTTTTCCCTCTTCGTCATTCTGAACCGATGCGTCCAACGACATGGGGGACGAGCTGAGTTGCAGACATTCGTGAATGTCGAGGACATTGATTTCCAACGCTTCCGCCAGCTCATTCGCATCGGGTTGTCGGCCGAGCTTTTGTTCCAATTTTATGCTGGTTTTCCCGATTTTATGGATTACGCCCACTCGGTTAAGGGGGATGTTGATGATGCGGCTTTGATCCGCCAAGGCCGAAAGAATCGCCTGGCGAATCCACCAAACTGCATAGGAGATGAACTTGAAGTTCATGGTTTCATCAAATCGTTGGGCGGCTCGGATGAGTCCGAGATTTCCTTCGTTAATCAGGTCTCCCATCGGTAGGCCTTGATATTGATAATTGCGGCAAACCGAGACCACGAATTTGAGATTGGCCTGGACCAGTTTATTCAATGCTTCCTTGTCACCTTTCTTGATGCGACGCGCCAATTCGGCCTCGTCTTGAAGGCACAGGGATTTGTTATGGCTGATTTCTTTCAGATAATTGGAAAGGCTTACATCATCACCCAGAAATTTCAGGTTTTTTTCCGGTTTCTTGCGCAGGGTGCTTGCCTTTTTACCGGTTTTGGAAGCCTGAGCGGCCTCATTATCACTGGTTATGGTATCTATTGATGTGAATTTATCGTTCACTGCATACTCCTTCATGGATTTCCTCTCGATCGCCTCTTCACTTGGGTTCGACCGTATTTTCTTTTAAAATCGTTATTTCCAGAGTGGATGCAAAGGAAAAAGAGTGTTTTGGCTATCTTTTTGCTCAAGTCGTGCTTTAGCCGAATCCTCCAAAGCTGCCGATTTAGAAAGATAGGGAAAATGGCGTCGAATCGATTGATTTCCTGGAATGTCAACGGACTCCGGGCAGTTTGCAAAAAGGGGTTCTGTGATTGGCTTCTCCGGGAAGACCCGGATATTCTTTGCTTACAGGAAACCAAGGCGCATGAAGACCAGGTTATTCACGAAATGGCGCCCCTCGGAAACTATCATCGAGTTTTCACCAAGCCGGAAAAAAAAGGTTATAGCGGAGTCGCGATTTTTTCCCGTGTAAAACCACTGGAAATCGGTGTCGGGCTCGGTGTCGAAAAATTCGATCGGGAAGGGCGAACCCTGATTGCCCGGTACCCCGGTTTCACCTTATTCAACATCTATTTCCCCAACGGAAAATCCGGGCCGGAGCGCCTGGCTTACAAGATGGATTTTTATGAACACTTTTTACAAACCGTAACGGCTTTGCTTAAGCAAGGCGAGAAAATCGTAGTCTGCGGCGATGTCAATACCGCGCACACCGCCATCGACTTGGCGCGCCCTCGCGCGAACGAAAAAATATCCGGTTTCCTTCCAGAGGAACGGGAGTGGATGGATAGGTTTCTGGCAGCGGGATTCGTCGACACCTTCCGACTCTTTGAGACCCAAGGTGGGCATTATTCCTGGTGGGATATGAAATCGGGAGCCAGGGCGAGAAATGTCGGTTGGCGCATCGATTATTTCTTTGTTAGTGACAATCTGGCAAAAAGCGTAAAAAGTGCCGGAATTCGCCCGGAAATTGAGGGATCCGACCATTGCCCCGTCACCCTCGAGCTCTCCGTCTAAGGGTTGAAATTCTCCTCTTGGCCCGATAAGAAACATTCCGGCACCTATTCGGGGTGATAGCTGGGTGAATGGGATGATTTTTTTATTATTTCGGCAAATCACTTTTGAGGGTCGAATGGCCCGCCGCAGTTTTACACAAACTTTCGGGACAAAGGGGTAGGCGTGGAAGACGAGTGCTTGTCGGAGATGAAAAGAATTCGGGAGCTGGAAGCAGCGGTCCAGAGAAATCCATTCGATGAAACCCCGGTATTGGAGTTATGTCGCTCCTATCTGGAAGTACGGCGTTTTCAGGATGCCACCATGGTTCTGGAAAACCTGCGTGACTGCAAACCCGATACGCAAGAACTCTATTCCCTTCTCGGAATTTCCTACTTGAATACAGACCGACCGGACGATGCTTTGTACCACCTTCGTCGGGCGGTAGAACATCGACCCGAGGACGCGGGTCTGTATACGCTTATGGCGGACGCCTTGTTCCGTACGGAAAAATATCCTCAAGCCATCGCATATTATAAGAAGTCCGCGGAAATGGAGCCGGGAAATACCGCCACCTTACGCAAACTGGCTCAGGCCTTTTTCGATGTGGGAATGATGGCGGAAGCAGTCGATATCCTCTCCGAGGCCTTGCAATACGAACCCGAAGCGCCGGAATTGTGGAGCAGCCTGGGGTGGGCGCAAATACACATGGCTCGTTATCGGGAAGCGGTCGAATCCCTGCAAAAGGCGCTGGAACGTTGTCCAGACGATTTGCAATGCATCAAAAGCTTGGCATTGGCCGCATTCGCCCTAGGACGGAAAGAGGAAAGTTTCCGTTTCTATGAAATTGCCCGCCAGTACAATCCCCAGGATGAAGAAGCGCTTTTCGGAATGGGTATCATTTATGTTTCCGTGGGGGACTTGAAAACCGCCTACAGGTTTTATGAAGACTTGCTTATTTCCAATCCTTCCTTAGCGGCTGATCTATACGTGAAAATCGTGGAGCAGAAAAACCTGCACCACGCCTAAGCCCTACTCCGGGCATTCACTCCTTGTATTCCAATCTTCGATAATTTTATTTCGAAAGAGGTACTCCGGTCTTTGGGGTGCTTATTTATATCATGGGGAATAAGGGAGGTTACATGAATACATTTTTGAAAGTTATGGGAGGCTTTGGTTTGGCTGCTGCGGCCTTTACGTATTTCTGGGATAAATCCCGTCGCGACCAGGCCACCATGGCCGGAAAACTGGGTTTTGAAGGTGGCGGCACGGTTGGATATTTAAAGGGCTTCGGAAAAGGGCTAAGCAAAGGTTTTAAGTCAGCGCTGCGGATTCGCGCCTGACAGTAATCTATAAACAGCCCCTAAAACGATTTAATTTTAAAAAAAGACGGTTTTGAATAACCTTCCCCTGCGATGGGGATAATTTATCCTCTTGACGGTATTCGTTAAAACAAATAGTTTCTTCTCTTCACCCATCAAGGAGGATTCTATGAATTTCAAAAAAACCTTTATGCCCGTAGCTTTAGGGATTTTTGTAGCGGGTTTCACGAGCCTGCCGGCGGCGGAATATGATATCGATCCCTCGCATAGCGAAATCGTGTTCAAGGTCAAGTACATGGGCCTCAGTACGGTAACCGGACGCTTCGAAAAATTTTCGGGAAGCTTCACCTTGGATACTGCCAATGTACTGGCTACCAAGGGTAGTGCGGTAATCGATGCAAAATCAATCAATACCAACGAGACGAAAAGAGACGATCACATACGTGCGGAAGACTTCTTCCATGTGGAAAAGCATCCCGAAATCAAATTCGTGGGCAAGCACGTGAAAGCGAAGGGCGATAAAGGCTACCAATTGGTGGGTGACCTAACCATGCGGGGAGTGACCAAGGAAATCGCCCTCGATGTGCAACCCGGTGGTCTGGGTATAGATCCTTGGGGAAATACCCGAGCCGCCTTCGAGGCTACCGGATCCATCAATCGGAAAGATTGGGGCCTGCAATGGAACAAGGTGTTGGAGGCCGGCGGTTTGCTTGTAGGCGATGACGTGACTCTCAATCTGTCGTTCCAAGGAATCCAGAAAGCGGCGGCCACGCCCGCCAAAGCTGAGAAAAAAGCCGCTCCCGCGAAAAAGAAATAGCGGAAGTAGATAGGCATGCTGATGGAACACCGCTTAGGCGGAATTCCATCGCTCGTCCTACATGGCCCACATTTCAAAAACCAGCGAAGCTAAAATTTTAATGTCGCGGGTTTGAATACCTCCCAAGCCGGGAACCTCGTCTTCCAGCAAGTCAATAAAACCGTGGGTATATCGCGCGTCAAGTCCTAGAAGAACCGTGGGCGCCACCCTGAAACTGAAACCCGCTCCGACATCCACTCCCATATCAAGAGGCGCGAGGGCGGATTCGAAGTCTTCGGTCACCTCATCAAAATCGGCTTCCACCGTTAAATTGTACGCGAAATTCGGTCCGGCGAAAACGAAACCGAAAGCATCGGGATTCCCGAATTTCAGCTTAAACAACACGGGCAATGACAGGTAGGTGAGACGAGGTCTACCCGTGATTTCCACCTCATCGGGCGTAATGGTGAAATCGGAACCCCGCGTCACGTACATGGGTTGAATCGCCAGGCTAATCGGTTTGCCGAAACCGAATTCAGCCGAAAGGCCGGCAGCCCATCCTAAATGGCCTTCCGCTTCTCCCTCGGTGATGTCGGCATTCGCAAAATTTATTCCACCGATAGGCCCCATGCCCCACTCGCCGAATCCCAGGCCGGCGATAATGGCGCAGAGCGTCAGGAAATTTCTTAGGCGATATGATATTGGTTTCGATTCTACAATCATATGACTCCCTTGTGTTAATTGAAGCGCCCACCTTCCTGGATCGGAACAGAGGAGGTCAGACATACGCAAAAAAGCTTTTTCGGCGCCGAAGGAAAAGCTTTTCTAATTTCTTTCCCCTTGCAAACGGTGATTGGGGTAAGTTGGATGGGTACGAAAATCAATGAAAAAGTGCTGCTGCTGATATTGGCGGCGGTACAATTCACCCATATTCTCGATTTCATGATCGTCATGCCGCTAGGCCCCCAGTTCATCCGGGTTTTCGGCATCTCCACCGCCGAATTCGGATTTTTGATATCGGTGTATACTTTCAGCGCCGGAATCAGCGGGCTATCGGTGGCCCTCTTCATCGATCGCTTCGATCGGAAGCGTGTGCTCCTTTTCAGTTATGCCGGCTTTACCGTGGGGACGCTTTTATGCGCGCTGGCACCCACCTACGCCTTTCTGGTGGCGGCACGATTGCTGGCCGGCGCATTCGGAGGAGTAACCAGTTCGATGACGCTTGCGATCGTAGGCGACGTCATTCCGGTGGCGCGCCGTGGCTCCGCCATGGGCAAGATCATGGCGGCCTTTTCACTGGCTTCCATCGCCGGAATTCCTATCGGATTATTTCTGGCGAACCGCTGGGATTGGCACGCTCCTTTTTTCATGCTGGTCGGATTAGGCGTCTTTATCGGATTGGTGGGTTGGTATTTTTTGCCGTCCTTGCGCAGTCATCTCGTCCCTGGGGAGGAAAGGCGCAATGCTTTTCGGGAGATGCAAAGCCTGTTGTCGCACCCCAATCATCTCCGCGCCCTGTCTTTGACGGTACTGATGACCTTTTCCGGATTCATGGTAATCCCCTATATCAGCCCCTACCTCGTCGCGAATTCCGGCCTGACGGAAGCGCAATTACCCTTTATTTACCTGATTGGCGGTTTCTGTACCTTTTTCAGCATGCCGCTTTTCGGCAAATTGGGCGATCGGTTCGGATTATTACGGGTTTTCACCATCATGAGTCTTTTGACCATTGTACCCATCGCGGTATTAACCAATCTTCCGGTGGTGCCCTTGGGGGCGGCATTGGCAGTGACCACGCTATTCATGGTCATTTCTTCGGGCCGGATGGTTCCCGGGATGGCCATGGTGACTTCCAGTCCGGCTTCCCGCGTGCGCGGGAGTTTCATGAGCGTGAATTCGGCGGCGCAACAGTTTTCCACTTCCTTGGCGGCTTTCACGGCGGGGCTGGTTTTGCATCAAACCGCTTCCGGGGAGTTTTCGGGATACCCTAGGGTCGGGTTATTGTCGATGCTCTTTCTGATCCTGAGCGTGGTGGTGGCCCGGGGCTTGCGCTTCCAGAGGTAGCGGGCTAAGGAGCCGGGAAAAGTATGTAAATTACCTCCCTTATGTCGGAAATCCGCCTCCGGGTCAGCGAAATCTACAAGTCCATCCAAGGTGAATCGACCCATGCGGGCCGGGTTTGCACCTTCATCCGCCTGGCGGGATGCAACTTGCGTTGCGCCTATTGCGATACCCCTTATGCCTTAAGTGCGGTATCGGGCGAGTGGTGGAACATCGAGGATATCCTAGCGCGTGTTCGCGAGTTGGGAACGGGACTGGTGGAACTGACCGGGGGCGAACCACTCCTGCAAAAGGCGACACCCGCCCTGGCGGCACGCTTGCTGGATGAGGGCTTCGAGGTGCTCATCGAGACCAGCGGGTCTTTCGATATCGATGTTTTGCCGAGCGGGGTGAAGCGCATAATGGATGTGAAGGGACCGTGCAGCGGTGAAATCGAATCGCTTCGCCAAGAAAACCTGGAAAAGTTGCAGGCCCGTGACGAGGTGAAATTCGTCCTCCACGATCGCGAAGAATACGAGTGGGCGCGCGGCTTTCTGGCTACTCACCAACTGGATTCGCGCTGTACCGTGCTTTTCTCGCCGGTATTCGCCAATAGCGTTCCGGTCGCCCCCTACCGCAAGCCGGTGGATACGGGGCTAGCGCCCAAGGAGTTGGCGGCCTGGATTCTGGAGGACAACCTTCCCGTACGCCTCCAGCTCCAGCAACACAAGTATATTTGGTCTCCGGAAGCGCGAGGCGTTTGAGGGTTTTCGGCGGAGGCAATCATGTATCGAGTCAGCAAATCATTCGAGGTTGAAAGCGGCCATTTCCTGTCCAAGCACCAGGAAAAATGCAAAAATCCGCATGGCCATACCCGGCGTATTGAAATCGTAGTGGCTTCCGAATCGCTCGACGCCAACGACATGGTATGCGATTTCAAGGTTTTCAAACTGGCCGTGGGGGAATTCCTCGATTCGCTGGACCATGCCATGCTTATCAGCACCGAATCGCCCCATCTGGAATATTTCCGTAAAGCTTTCGAAAGGGTAATTCCCGTGGAAGGGTCTGACCCCACCACCGAAGTGATGGCGCGCCTCATCTATACGCGTGTGCGTGACGAAATCGCCCGGAAGAAATCCTATACCGCCCCCTCCGGAGCCCGCTATCGTTTCCCCGAGAGCCTACGCCTCGAAAGGGTCCGGGTGTGGGAAACCTCCACCACCTGGGCGGAATTCGAGGAGAAATGACCGTCGCTCCGCTGCTACGGAGATTCTCCGTCGCTCCCATGATGGATTGCACCGACCGCCATTGCCGGTTTTTCCACCGGTTGCTTTCGCGGCGCATGGTGTTGTACACCGAAATGGTGACGACCGGTGCGGTCATCCATGGAAAAGCCGATAGGTTGCTGGCCTTCCATGAGGACGAACACCCGGTGGCGGTGCAATTGGGCGGAAGCGACCCGCAAGCCCTGGCACAAAGCGCTCGACGTGCGCGTGAGTTCGGCTATGACGAGGTGAACCTCAACGTGGGTTGTCCCAGCGATCGGGTCCAGTCGGGTCGTTTCGGCGCCTGCCTGATGGCCGAACCCGATTTGGTGGCGCAATGCGTGGAAGCCATGCGCGCCGCCGTGGACTTGCCTATTACGGTCAAGACCCGCATCGGCATCGACGACAAAGACTCATACGAAGAGTTGCAGGGTTTCATTGCCAGGGTTGCGGCGGCGGGTTGCACGACTTTCATCCTGCATGCGCGCAAGGCATGGCTCAAGGGGCTCAGCCCCAAGCAGAACCGGGAAAAACCACCGCTGCGATACGACGTGGTAAGGCGCGTGAAAGCGGATTTTCCCGAATTGGAAATCATCATCAACGGCGGCATTACCGATTTGGAACAAGCGCGCGAGCATTTGCTCGTATTGGATGGGGTGATGCTCGGTCGCGAGGCTTATTCCAATCCCTATATGCTTACCGAAGTTGATTCGTCGGTATATGGAGAAACAGGAACGATACCGTCACGAGCGGATATTGTCGCGAAATACCTTCCCTATGTTCGCGCGCGCGTCGAAGAGGGTTGTCCCCTGGGAATTCTGCTCAAGCCCGTGCTGGGTCTTTATCATAACCGCTATGGCGCCCGGAGCTGGCGTCGGCACCTCAGCGAGAACATGTTCCGGCCGGGAGCCCGTCCCGAACTGCTGCTGGAGGCTCTCGACTGGGTGGAATCGGCCGCGTCTTCATCAACATGAGGCTTCCGTGCCCTCCCACTTATCGGTCGAGGCTGCGGAGTCCCATCATATAGCCTCCGGCAACATCCAGATTGATCCCCGTAATATAAGCTGCGCCGTCTCCTATCAGGAATTCCAGGGCGTCGCAGACATGGGAGCATTCGCCCAGATGTCCGAGAGGAATGTAATCCTTCGGTCTATCGGGAAGCTCCACGCTGTTGGAAAGGACCCCGGGAGAAATCATATTAACGCGAATGTTACGGGGTCCCAAGGCCTCGGCATGGGATTTGGTCAGTATGTAAAGACCGGTTTTGGAAACCAAGTAAGCCGTGTTGTAGGTGGAGGACGTGAGATTTTCCAGCCCGGCATAGCCGATGTTGATTATCGACCCGCCTTCGGAAGGGAAAAGCCGCAGGCTTTTCGTGATGAGATGGTAGGGTCCCACGAGATTGGTTTGCAGAGTCACATCGAAGTCGGCGGTGGGGTACTCGAGCAACTGCCCCGTTTTGTACAGGCCCACATTGTTTACCAACAGGTCGATTCGCCCCGAGGTGCGTTCAATTTCATCCACCATAAAATCAATATCGGCTTGCCGGGCTATATCACCGCCGACTATGGCTGCGCTTCCGCCCGCGTCCTCGATTAGCCGCGCGACCTCTTTCGCTTCCTTTTGGGAAGCGCGGTAATGGACGTGCACGAAGTAACCGAGCCTCCCCAGGCGCAAGGCCATATCGCGGCCCAATCTTTTCGCCGCACCTGTTACCAGCGCCGCTTTCATGTCCGGGCCCTTTCGGCAGTGGCGGAAGCATGGCGGGCTGCGGGAAGCGCCGAAGGCTTTTTCACCTTCATCCGGCAACGCGTGATTTGCGGCCATTTTTCCAAAAACAAATCGCAACCTTTTTCCGCCATGGTTTCAATCAACTTGAATTTCCGGGTTTGCGCCCAGTCCGCCAGGTAATCCGCCATGGCGGCATAATCGACCGTATGGGAAAGTTGATCGCTCCCGGCGGCGTCCTCGAAAGGAATTTCAATTTGCACGTCCACCGACAATTCCTGCAGCATTTCGCGTTCATGGCTGTGGACTCCGACCACGCAACGGATTTTCAAATCTTCCAGCGCCAACCATCCCATTAAATCAACCCCAGGGTAAATGCATGTTCAATCAAAACCCGCGTGGGTTCGTTCAGCGGTAAAGATAATGCCTCGCGCGGCAAGGTCCAGAGATAATCCACCGCCTCGTAATTGAGAGTGACCGCAGTGCTGTCACCCGCCTCCAATTTCGCCAGATAATTGACAAGAATGAAATGCCGGGGCCGATGGAATTGGGGATGCTCAATGCAGTCCTGTACCATCACGAAATCCACTTTTCCGGGATGGAGGCCGGTTTCTTCGCGTAACTCGCGGGAAAGGGCCTGTTCCAAGGTTTCGCCATAATCGACTTTGCCGCCGGGTATGCCATAGAGTCCCGACCATTTTTTCGTACGCACCAAAAGGGCTTCCCCGCGCGCATTGATTACAAGAGCTCCAACGGTGGCCAGGGGAAACAGATGTTCGGCCGCCAGCGAGTCGCGGGCTGCGAAACGCTTGATGTCGGCGGCCTGGCGGAAAACCATGTCCGGCTCCGCCATTTTAAGTAGGGCTGCGTCTGAATATCCGTAGAGGGCCGCTCCCGCCTGGATGCCGTTCCGTCGTGCGGCTTCCAGGTCGTGGGGGGTGTCGCCGATCAAAATGCATTCGGTGGGCGAGTCGGTGAAAGTCTCCAGTTCGCGGGCCAACACATGGATTTTATCCCGGGCGCCGCCACGAATTTTATGGAAGAGATTCTGAAGTCCCAAGCGATTCAGGGACTCCGAAATAAGGTTTTCTTCCAGGGAAGACAGGATGAAGAGGCGATGCTCTCCGTGAAGGCAATGCAGCAGGGAGTGCATGCCTGGGTGGAGGCGGACTTCGCTGGGGTAATTCTTCCGGCAGATTTCGGCAAACAGGTTCTCTATAGTTTCGGGATCGTGGCCCGGGGCTTTTACGGAGTAAAACGCCGCTGCGGGAAGCGAGAATTCCCGTCTATATTCCTCATACGAAATCGATGAGCATCCCAATCCGGTGAGAGTCGCATCGGTGAGTCGCCAGGTCAATTCCTGATCGTCGGCCAGGGTCCCCGACCAGTCGAAAATAATATCCATGTTTTTGGGTAGAAACCTCTGGGAAAAGCTACAGCGCCGATACCCTCGGCAGAAGGGCCAGAATATAGCAACCTGCCCGGACCCGGCCGAAGGCGGGAGTCGGTTTCGGAAAGGGTTTCTTGCTAGATTAACCTCACATGGGCAGGGTAGCATTTAGAGACGGGCATTGCGGCGGGATGGCCGCCATCCTTTTTTTCGTGGGTATCAGCCATGGCTTCCAAACTCCTCGCGAAGCCTCAGGCGTCAATCAAACCGCGCTCGAGGCATTCGGAGCCCGGAATGCGGGAATGGGGACTGCCTTTGGAGGTTTCGGTGTCGATGCGAATGCTGTGGTAAACAGCCCTGGCTCCATTAACGACGTAATGGATCTCACCGTCGCTTTCGCCCATGCGGAAAGATTCGCCGAAGCCGGTTTCGATAATTTCGCAGCACTTATTCCCCTCAACGGCCGCTCCACTTTGGGCTTGGCCTTTTCGCGCTACGGAGTGGGGGGAGTGCAGATTCGTGAAGACGAAGCGCGTCGCTTTGAAGACCCGCGTTTGCTTAATATAGCCGATTACCATGCCGCCCTGGCCTTTGCCCGGCGTTGGGGAGGCTTGGATGTCGGCGCCAACCTTCACCTGTTATACCGAAGCCTGGATCAAAGTGGATTGGGTATACGCGCCGATTTGATGTCTCAGTACACGCTCTTCAGGAATTTTCGCGCGGCGGCCTTATTGCGTGGCCTGGTACCCGCGGCGGCGCGCTGGGAATCGGGTCTGATTGAATATGAAAGTCCCGATATTCATTTGTCTTTCGCATCGCGGTATCCTTCTCGATATTTCTATGGCGAAGCGCATATCGTCTACGAAACGCAAGGTATTTTTCAAAAAAATGCGAAATCAGAATCCAGATTGAGGGGTGGCCGTGGTTGGGAAGCGCCGCTGCAATTCCTGGCTCTAGGAAGCCTGGGTGTGGAATACCTTTTCGATATGGGACTCAGTTTTCGTATGGGATTACGCGAGTTGGTTTCCCCCCAACCGAATTTCGGAATTGGATATCGGTATCGCCAACGTATCGGTATCGATTATGCCTTTTCCCCCCATCCCGATTTGCTTTCCTCTCATCGCGTCGGAATAGTAGTGACGCCCCGGTGGAAATCTTTTGATGGAGCCGGTTATCGGAATCGATTCAAGGACGAGAGTCCACGCCGGCCCCTTCCTCCCGAGGCCGGAGCCCAGCCGGATACGAACAAACCAGGGCCTGCATCGGAAGGCTGGGATGAACCGGGTGAGGAACTGAAAAGAAGTCCGGAAAATCCGGCGAAGCCTCAGGGTGCTCCGTCCATGGAAGTGCTGGAAGTTGAGGACGACTGGGATGAGTAGCGATTTTTCGGGGAGTTTACCCTGAAAGCGCGTCCCGATAGCTTCGGAAAGAGGAAAATACCGAAACGACCCGGTCCAGGCCAAGCATATGTAAGCTCTCCCGTGTCGCCTCATCCTCGGTTACGATAAATGCCGGCTTTTCCATCCGATACGCCTCTTTCAGCGCTTTCACCATCAAATTGACCAGGGTGCTGTTCAAATAGTTGCAGCTCCTCAGAACGAATGCGAGAGAGGCGAATCCTTCGGATTCCGCCTTTTCGATGAGGTCTTTCAGCATTTGAAGGCTCCCCATGTCATAGGTTGAGCCGGTAAGGTGGATCAGCAGGTTTCCATTCCAAACTTGTTTGCGTAGCCAGGGTATGTTGCTATTCGCCGTTGCGGGTTCCTGACAGTCATCGCATAGGCCTTGTTGGACCCGGATTCCGGTCAGAAAGGACCCGCAATTCCGGCAAGAGTCCCAGCCTGGCGCTTCCCACTCCACCTCATCTTCCTTTCTAAGCCCGAGGGAGGGCTTCCCGTTTGGGGTAAACACTAGTTTAGCTTGTGAATGGGGTGAAAACAAGGTGGTTTCATCCGGTAGGGAGGTCATCTAGCCGTGAAAAAATTGTTAGTTTTATGGCAGCTCTTGGACTAAATTGTTTAACATCCCGTGGAATGGGATCGCTTTTTCCCAATAAACAATCATGGGCTTGAGGAGGTAGTTTATCAAGTTCGACATCCGATCTGTAGGTATTTTCGATGTCGTTTCCGCCCGGCTTTCGGATGGAGAGGTTTTCGATTCCGCCAAGCTTAAAAATACGATTCGTTTTCTAATCGAAAACGATATGCGTAACATCGTTATCGATTTGGGAAATCTGGAGTACATCTATAGCGATACCATCAACGCCTTCATCGCAACCAATCGCCAAATGTTGGAGGTAAGCGGACGTATCGCCATCTTAAGCGAGCATCCCAAAGTTCAGGACATTCTTAAAAGAGCCGGTCTTGATAATATCATGCGGATTTATCGCTCCGAAGCGGAGATGGTGGCCGACTCCAAAGAGATTCTTCGTCAAACCTCCAGTTACCGTATCGAAGAGCTACAGAAAATCTCCAATCAGGATTTTCAGGCCCCGCCCCAGGAGCCGAAATCAGAATTCGACGATTTCCGGGACGAAATGGGGGAACAACTCGGATCCAAAATTGAAAACAACGAGTATCCCGATTATCAATACGGGGGACAACCTTCCAATCCCCCTCTCCAACCTCCCCCTCAACCCCCTCCGCAAGCCGGAAATTTCGAGTACCCCACGGTACAATTGCCAATAGGTCAGTACGGAGATATGGCTCGCGGAAACCCGGGTGTTGATCCGGAAAGCGAGGATAATCGGCAACGGCGCTCTCCCAACGACCGTTTACGCAGCCCCAATGCCCGTAAGGAGCAAGGGCGTCGCGTGGGCGGTCGCAATGATATTCCTGAAACCCAACCGTTCCAATACCCGGATGAATCCCAATTCCAGCGGCCCCAGGCACCGGAACCCGCAATGCCTGTCTATTCGGAGCCGGCCTACTCGACTCCGCAACAGCCACCCCAACAACCCTATCAAGGGCAGGGTTATGGCGGTGAACCTTATATGCCTACCGGTTCGCAGCCTGTTTTAATGGAAGAGAAATCCTTTCCATGGAAGGGGATGCTTTTCATCTTTTTCTTTTTGGTGGCTGGCGGCGGACTGATTTATTATATCAACCAGCGCGTGGGGGAATTGCCCCAAACTCGATCGGTTGAAGAACCACCTGTGCCTCCGCCCACTCTGGAATCCGTTCCGGCACAGACGGCTGAACCCGAGAGAGTACCGGATCTATCGGCTCCTGCCGCAACTCCGCCGGTGGTTGAAGCTCCACGGGCAACTGCACCTGCACCTGCACCCCGGGAACGCGTCGAAAAAGCCCCCCCTAAGCCACGGGAGACTCCGCCGCAGCGAGAGGCGCGCGTTACTCCCGCTCCTGCTCCGACTCCGGCTCGTGCTCCGACGGCGACTCCTCCTAGCTCGGGATCCTCCACCATTCGCATCACCAGCGATCCTTCGGGCGCTGAGGTTCTGGTGAATTTTTCCAAAAAGGGCGAAACTCCGCTGGACGTGGAATTAATCAACAATTCCAATAAAATTATCGTTCGGAAGGCCGGTTTTGAGAAATTCGAAACCACTTTATCCAAGAGCACGACAGAAAGGGAATTGCGAGTGGAATTGGGTAAGGAATCCGGCGATCCGGAACCTGAATTCGTCCAACCCGTGCGGTCGGCCGACCCAACCCCGGCGCCGACTCCGCCTCCTCCTGTGGCGGTTCAAAGGCCGGCACCGGTGGCTCCAGCGCCTACAGCTACTCCACCACCACCTGCACCGGCACCGGAACCACCTGCGGTACGCAGGCCCGATCCTCCCCCCGCACCTCCGGCGGCAGCCCCCTTCACACCGGGTAGCGGACCTCCTGGGGAGATTTTTCTGTCGAGCAGTCCGGCACGGGCCGATATTTATGTCAATGGAAAAAATATCGGTAAAAAGACTCCCGCGAAGTTGGACCTTCCTTCCGGCAGCCATCAGATTAGGATGGTCAAGGATGGACAGTCTGCGTCGGTTGAGCATCGGGTTGATGTCGGAAAAAACCGGGCGCTGCATTTGAGTCTGCAGTAAAAGCAAAGGGATTGTGGAATTCTCACATTGGGATTTCCGCCCCAAGCAGCGTCAGCGTTTCGTGGGCAAGCCGGGACGCAAGGTCCCATTCCTGCGGATCTTGCTGTTGTTGGCGTTGGGAGGAACGCTTTACTGGCAATTCGATAATCTGATTTCCATAACTTGGATTACATCAATACGCGAATCTGTTTCCGAGTTACGCGCTCCCAAGCCCGAATCCTCACCATCACAAAAACCGGGGTTCCAAAGCAACTGGTCGAATGACTCCACACTGCTGGATGTGAACTGTCCCGATGCGCGAAAATCAGAATGCGTGAAATTTCTCGACAGCCTCCATTCCGGATTGGGCAACTCCTTTCTCGCCTTGAGCGAAAAAGCCAAAAGAAAAATACCGGTAAGCGCACCCTATGATTCCGTATCCGCAAGCATCCGGTTTCCCGGCGATGTTCCGGGCTCGAAACCGGACTTTCCCTGGCCACTTTCCTTCACCCTCCGGGGCGCGAATGCCCGGGAAGTATTCTCCCTGCAACGGTTCGAGTCGGGACCGGCCTTACCCGATCTGAAAGCCTTATTGACACGATATGACTATTGTTCAGTTCGTCACGGTTGCCTTCGATCCCGTGAAGTGGGCTTGCCGATGCCCAAGGCGGAGATATTTCAAATTTCGGGATCCCCATCCGAACGGGTTTCTGTGAGGGGAAATCCAGTTATCCTGAGGGATGCGGAATCGCCCGCGGTCTTTCCCGCACTCCCGGGAAAATTAGTGGACATTCGAGCGGAGGAGCACGGAGTTTTCGCGGTCAAGCTTTACCATGGTCGCGGCTTGTTTACTTATTACGGCGGCCTTTCGCGCCTGCACCTCAACGTTAAAATGGGGAGCATATTGGCTTCCCGGGATACTTTGGGATTCGTCGACTCACTCGGGGGGAAAATTTCATCCATGGCGTTCAGCGCGGAGGAAGCGGGACGATTCGTGGACCCGATGGCCTTTCTGAACGTTCAGACAGAGAAGGGTGGCGTTGCGCATGGACCTTGACCTAGTGTACGCCGACCTGATAAAGAGAGAAGCGGTCGCTCATCCCAAGCGGTGCTATGGATATATTCTAGCGGTACTCCGGCAATTATCGGAAGAAAACTCCGGGGCGGATTTCGGTGCAAACGAAGTGACGGGCTACTTCCGGAAGCGGTTGCGTCAGGACTTCGGCGCCTTGGCTCCCAAGGTAACAGCGTATTGGGAGTTGCAGAAAGGATCCGATTTGGGCACAGCCCTATCCGTATTGGCGAAGCAAGGCTGCTTGCGATGGGGATCCCACGACACATTGGAGGATTATGCGGCCCAGGGTCCATTACTTGAAGATTGAAGGCCTTACCCTTTTCCTGTTTTCTTTCCTTTTGGCAGCGTGCGGACCCTCACTGAAGGAACCGCGCGAAACCCGCCGGGTGGAGAACGTACCCGTAGACAGTTTACGTTTCCACCCCACGGGAATGCGTTATTTACAGACAGGTCAGGAGGCGGTTGTTCATTTGCGTGGGATGCAAGGTGGATTTGCTTGCGCGCGGTTCACGCGCGTCGATCTGGAAAGCAGCAATATCCCTTCCGGACAAGTGGTAGATGCCCGGGTTGACGTAGAATTACCGGCCTATCCCGATTGTCCGGTAAGCGCGGGCCGCGATTCCTTGGTGTCATTTCCGGCTGGCGGGGACAACAACAGATATTTAATGCTCCGTAACACGCTACTTGCGATAACCGATGCGGTACGTTATGTCGACTTACCCGAAAAAATACGGCAATACCATTTTAAACCAAATACCCAGGGAAACGACACTATTGTTACAGAAGCAGGCGGGAACATGACCGCGGACACTCTGGTTTATGGACTTTTACTGGGCCATCCGCAAATATCCCTGCCGCTCTCGGTTTGCGATAGCGTCAATTATGCTCAAATCCGGAATCGAAGCGATACTATTTCCGTAACGGTATCGATAGTCAGCTTTGCCGGGGAAGCGGTTTTTCCGGCTATGTGCTTGGAAAGGTCGGCGCGGCAGGTATTGGCGTATCCGGCCCGGGATTAGCCCGGCAGGCCCAAGTCAAGACTTCGGTAATCCCAGGCAATTCCGTAAGGCGCTTGCCAAATCGTACCTCGCAATCCGGGGAAACCTTTCCGCCATGGCTTTTTCCAGTTTCGCCCTTACATCCTCCGAGCGCCATAGGGTTTCCAAGCCTGTGGACAAGGCTTCGGGATCGCCGCAATCCACTCCCAAGGCCAGCCCTTGCGCGAACTCCTCCTGGGCCGAACCGGCATGGTAAAGGGAGGGTGCTCCGTGCAAGAGCGCTTCGAATAGGGGATAACCCCAACCCTCGTAGAGGGAGCTGGAAATGAATACCCGGCAGTTACGGTAATAGTTTTTGAGATTGGATTCGGAGACATGGCCCGTCAGAAAAACCGAACCGGTCAGGCCCAGGTCGGCAATTTTGGCCGCGATTTCGGCATGGCCCCAAGCTTTGTTCCCCACCAGGTAAAGCGGAGGAACGCCCTTCTTTCTGGACCGTAATAGCGCATAGGCAGAGATTAACCCTCCGAAATTTTTCCGCGGCTCGAGGTTACCTACGGCGAGAAAATAGGGAGCGTCGGGAAGATTGCTCCCCCCAACTTTTTTCGCCACACCGTTAAAATGGTGGGGGTGGATAGGACGTATAACTCGGATTGAGTTGCGAGGATACCTCAATAGGGATTCAATGCGACTGGCGGTGAATCGTGTACTGGTTACCAAAACATCGGCCTGCGGCGCGCGATGGGCAAGCCACCTTCGGTTATACGGGTTGTGCAGGGACGCCCGGAATTGCAATGAGGGTTCCAGCGGACCCATGTCGGGAATCAGTTGCAGGTAACGGGGTCGTCGCGGACGAAACGGTGGGAGGGATTGACCCAGGCAGAATACCTGGTCGGGCTTGAAGCGGGTGATGGCCAGGGGAAATTGCAGCCAGGTGAAAAGTTTCCAGGAAAAAAAACGGGGGCGAAGCGTAATGCCGGGAAGGGATGGCGCATACCCTGGGGGCAAAATGAAAATGAAATCAGCTGCATCGGCCGAAGCCGCGAGAGCTTCCACGAACATGCGCACGTGTTTGCCCAGCCCCGAATCGTTTTTCGCCGCCAGGGCTTCCACCATTATACGTGGCCGCGAGGAACCCCGATCCTCGGATGCAGTAGGCTCCGGGTTGGTTTTCATGCCGGTACCACCCGGATCCGCAGCGCGCGCGCCCACACGCCTCCCAGCCAAAGCAGCAGCAAGGGCAACAAGGGATAGACGAAGCGGGCGTAGGAACTGACCAGGGAGAAAGCCACGAGGGATAGCGCCAGAACTCCGACCAGGATGAGTATTTCCGCGGGGAAATGCCGCCAGCGTAGGAGAGTGGGAAAGAGGAGAAAAAGAGACAGAAAGAATGCAGGGAAATAGACCAAGCTCCAATTACCGGTGTTAAGACGGGAGTGGGAGCCTGGAAAGGTGGAAAAGGGAAAGTCCATGATAAGGCGGTTCAGGTTTGCCCTCCAATTGAGTAAGGCTTTGAGGGGATGGTTGCGGATATTCCGCACAGCCTCCCGAAGCAGCGCGGAGTTGTATTCCACGTGGTTGAGCTGGGACAGCGATGGCAGGTAGGCACTTTGGCTTGGAAAGATTTCCGGATATTCGGAAACGATGTTGAGAGGAAAGATATCTCCCAATAGATTCGGCTCCGGAGCGGAAAGAGTGTAGAGTGCGGTTCCTCCGGAATTGGCCCAGTAGAATATCCTTCCCGTCAAAGCATAGGTATACAGTAGATATGGCAGGCAGAAAAGCAGTGCTCCAGCGAAGATGAATCCGGCGGAGGAAATCGCCCGGGTGGGTTGGAACACCCGCAGGCCCAAGCAAAGCGCCGCACATGCGACCAGCACATAACCGAAAAACACCTTAGTCAAAGCGAGATACCCGAAAAATGCGGCGGCTATCCATAGGTAAGAGACGCTTTCAGAAGACCTGCTGGCTCGGCAGAGAAAATAAGCCCCGCCCGAAATCAAAAAATAGCAGATGGCTTCCGTCATCAGGAGTGGAAGCCAGGCTAATCCAAAAACTCCGGCGTAAAGGCTGAACACGGTTGTCAGGAGAAGGGCCGTTCGCGGCGGTAGATAAAAGGTCAGGGTACGGTATTGGAAAAATGCCGCGGCGGCCAGGAAGATGGCATTGCAGGCTTTGGCGAAAATTAAGGGGATGTTCCAGAAAACAAAGGGCGCGAGAAAAAGCGGGTAGCCCGGTCCATTCCAGATATAGAGCGTATCCGGCGGAGCGTAAAATCCGCGCAGCAGATTATGGGCATAATAAACATAGCGTTCCTCGTCTTGGGCATAATGGCCTACGGCATTCGCAAGGATGTAAAGCAAGGCGGCAAGGAAAACTCCGACCGGGAGCAGATACCGGCCAAGGCGCGGGGGAAGTGAGGCATCGGGCATTTCGGTCTTTTCCGCCTCCTTCAATTCAAGCACCCCGAAAACGGGGGTAGCCGCCTTTTCCGACCGGGGAAGCGCCAGGCTTCGAATCGCCGCCGGAGTAGGCGCCTTTTAGGATACTATATTGGGACGAAGGCTTGCATTACTCTCTCCAACGGATTCGCATCGACTTGTGATTTACACCGCCGATCTTGTCGTTACTTTGGATGGCGCCCCCTTGGAGCGCGGTTTTCTGCGAGTGGAAAACGGCTTTATCACCGAGGTCGGAGTTCAAACCGATCTGGTCGGATATGTCGGTATCCGGCGTGATTTGGGAGACGCGGTTCTGCTCCCCGGGCTTATCAACTCACATTGCCATTTAGAGTTGGGCATGGCCCGGAATTTTGCCCAACCGGGAGTCTCCTTTACCCTTTGGGTGGCGCGCCTCCGGAATTTCCTGGAAGGGCGTGCTGCGGCTGAATATGGTATCGCCGCTCGCCTGGGCGCCTTGGAATGCCTGAAAAATGGTATCACCACCGTGGTGGACGTGGGGAATACCGGCCATGCGCTAGAGGCGCTGTCGCGGGTTCCCTTGCGCTCCTTCGCCCATGTCGAAGTGCTGGGATTGAATCCGGCGGAGGCTTTGGAAAGATTGGAAAAGGCCCGAGTCCTGCTTGCGCGGGATTTTCCCGATCACTGTCGCGTAGGTCTTGCGCCGCACGCACCCTATTCCTGTTCGCATCAATTGTTGCTCGCCCTGATCGCTGATGCCCGGACGGAAGGAGGAAGCGGGATTTTCACCATGCACGTGGCTGAAAGCGCGGAAGAGGATGAATTTTTTCGGCGGGGGAGCGGGGCGTTACGGGATTTTTGCGAACGGATTTTTCCCGGCTTACCACCGTCGTCCGCCTGCGGAAGCGTGCGCCACCTCCTTGATAACGGATTGTTGCCTGCAGGCGCCTTGTTGGCGCATTGCAATACCCTGGATGGCGGCGATATCGCCGCGTTGCGTGACTTGGATGTTTCCATCGTCCATTGCCCGAAAAGCCATGCGTATTTTAAACATCCGGAATTTCCGCTGGAGAAATGCCTGGCTGCGGGAATCAACGTGTGCCTGGGAACGGATAGCCTGGCTTCTAACGACACGCTGAACCTATTCGATGAAATGGCGGAATTGCACGCGCTGCACCCGGAAATTCCTGCCCTGGAAATTGTGGCTATGGCCACGGTGAATGCCGCCAGGGCCCTGAATCTTTCCGATTTTCTCGGGCGCCTGAAGACAGGATTTCGGGCGGATTTCATCGCGTTGCGGCCTGGAGCTTCCGCAGGAGATAATGTCTATGCGGAGCTGGTTTCCGAGGAAAGGGAGGTTATGCTGGTGGTAATCGGAGGGGAGGAGGTTATCTGTGAATAGATTCCCTTGTAATTTAGGCGCTATGCGTTTTCCGGTCTCTATCCTATTGCTGGCGCTGTCCATTGTAAGAGCCGACATGCTGCTCATTCCCATGGACTTGACCCAGACCAATCATTTGAAGGCCTATGGCGCGGCTTACCGGGCCGTGAACGGGGGCCTGACGGTGGAGTGGCTTCTCAATTACCGCGGCGGGAGCTTCCTCATGCCGCCTACTACGGAGCTGCGTTTGTGGGCCGCCGAACGGGGCATCCTCTTCGAGGTCATCGGCGACAGTCGGGTCGACGCCCTATTCACGGAGATGGAGGCCTCCAATATGGAGCGGGTAATTCTTGAGAAGGCTCCGCAAATCGCGGTTTACACTCCGCTGACGAAACAACCTTGGGACGATGCGGTAACCTTGGCCTTGAGTTATGCCGAAATTCCTTATTCCAAGATTTACGACCGAGAAATTCTGGAAGGCGAATTGGGCCGCTACGATTGGTTGCATTTGCATCACGAAGATTTCACCGGCCAGAACTCCAAGTTTCACGCGGCTTTCAGTAATGCACCGTGGTATATCAATCAATCGGCGACCAATCAACGTCAAGCCGAAGAGTTGGGCCTGCGAAACAACGTGCAGTTGAAAAAGGCGGTGGTACTGGCCTTGCGCGATTATGTGGAAAATGGCGGGTTCCTTTTCGCCATGTGTCTGGCTTGCACGACTTTGGACATCGCCTTGAGCACGGTTAAAACGGATGCCGTGGGGGCCATTTTCGACGGGACTCCGCCGGCTCCCGATTTTCGCGACAAAATGGATTACAGTCTCGCGCTGGCTTTCGAGAATTTCGACGTGGATCCCGATCCCATGTCGTCGACGCATGGCGATCTCGATTACAATCAAGTGAACGCGGGTCCCTTATTGCGGCGGCCCGCCAATGATTTCATACTGTTCGATTTTTCGCCCAAATACGATCCGGTGCCCTCCATGCTGGTCCAGAATCACACCGATCACGTGAAAGGTTTTTTCGGCCTGGCCACCTCTTTTCGCAAAAAATACGTCAAGAGTTCCATGACCATTTTGGCGGAGGTTGATGGCCAGGACGCGGTGCGGTACCTGCACGGCAATCTGGGCCGGGGACAATTCACGTACTATGGCGGACACGATCCGGAGGATTACTCCCATGCGGTGGGAGATGCCCCCACGGATCTCGATTTGCACCGGAATTCTCCGGGCTATCGCCTTATTCTCAATAACGTACTCTATCCCGCCGCCCGCAAGCAGAAGCGCAAGACTTGACATGGGCGCGCCATGAGCCAGGACCTGCGCAGTCTTTTGGCCGATTTTTTCGCGGGCGAGGAGTGCGTACTCGAATGGGGGGTAGCACCGGCGGAACCCCCTCCGCACGCCGATTTGCTGCGCGCTTGGGTGGGGGAAGGCAAGCATGCGGGCATGGGCTATATGGCTACGGCCCTGGAGGAGCGCTGCGATCCCCGGATTCGCTACCCCTGGGCCCGCTCCATCGTGATGTTCAGTCTTGCTTACCCCGACGCCTGGCCTACGCAAGACGAGGGGCTTCCGTATCAAGTCGCGGCCTATGCACGGGGGAAAGATTACCATGCGGTGGCGCGGGGTGTGCTGACCCGGTGCGAAGGGCGTATTCGCGAGGCCTGGCGGAATACCTTGCAGTTCGCCGGGTTTGTCGATACCGCGCCGGTATTCGAGAGGGACTTGGCCGCAGAGGCGGGATTGGGATGGCGCGGCAAGAATTGCTGCACCTTGAGCCGCACCCAGGGATCCGGTTTCTGCCTGGCGGGATTTTTCCTCGATCAATATCTGGAAACGGCGGCGCCCTTGCAGGAATTTTGTGGAGGATGCACTCGCTGCATCGATAGCTGCCCCACCGAAGCGTTTTCAGCTCCAGGCCGTCTGGATGCCGCAAAGTGCATTTCCTATTGGACCATTGAGCATAAGGGAGCCGTGCCTCCAGAGCTTTCCCATCGCTTCGGAGACTGGATTTTCGGCTGCGATATTTGCCAGAGCGTTTGCCCGTGGAATCATAAACACCGCGCTCCCCGGCAAAAGGACGATGCTTATTCCTTGAGCGGTCCGGAATGGGCGCGGCTGCTTCGCAAGGGAGGCGGGTTTCAATCCCGTTTCAAGCAGAGTCCGCTCACGCGCGCCGGACGGAAATCGTTGCTTCGTAACCTGGCGATAGCCGCACGCAATCGGGGGGATGTCGAGATGGTGGATCCGTTGCGCGAAGCTTTGTCGGATGAAACGGACGAATCGCTTCGGCTGGAGTTGGAATCCACCTTGCGCACGCTGGATTCAGGTTCCCTTCCTTAGCGTATCGCCCTATTTGACGGGAATTTTGGGAACATAGGTGAGGATATCGTCGCCTCCGCTTTCTTTCACGCTGTACATGGCTTTGTCCGCCTGGCGGATGAATTCCTTGAGCGCGTCGTCTTGCGATTCGAGGTTGGGGTCGTATTGCGAAATACCGATTGAGAGCGAGGTCGGTTTCAAGGCATGCTTGCGGTACAAGGTCAATATCCGCTCGCAAATCGCCTGGCCTCCCTCGGCGGTGGTATCCGGAAGCACCAACACGAATTCGTCTCCGCCGTAACGGTAGGCGGTATCCATGTCCGAACGTAACTCGGCGTTGAAAATATGGCCCAGGGTGACCAGCAGTTGATCGCCTGCCTGATGTCCCTTGGTGTCATTGTATTCCTTGAAATGATCGATGTCTATCAGCACTATGGTCAGCGGCCGGTCGGGAAAGCGCTTTTGCGCCTTCATCAAGCGGCCCAGCTCCGCGTTGAGATGCCTTACATTGAACAGGCCGGTAAGGGCGTCGGTCATGGAAAGCCGAAGTAATTGCTCGTTCTTCTCCTGGAGCTGGCGCTCCAAGTGCCGCCTGTTGGTCACATTGCTGCAATTGAAGACTTCTCCGATAACCTCCTCTTCCCGCTTGAGCATACGCTTGACGCTTACCGAAAGCCAAACCTCATTTCCCTCTTGGGGAGATTTCACTTTTATTTCTGCGGCCTCCGCTGAACCCGTGGCCTCGACCTTCCGCAACAATTCATCCACTTCCTCCGGATGGGCGAACAGCGACTGGACTTCCTTGCCTACCACTTCCGACTGGGATGAACCAAAGGTCTGTTCGGAACCGCGGTTGAATTTCAGAATGCGATGATCGGTGTCGGTGGTGAAGATGATGTTTCCGGAATTGGTGATGACCGCTTCGAAATACCACGCCTTGGTTTCCAGACGCCGTTGCTTGAGTTCCAATACCTTTAAAACTTCGGTTTTTTCGCGTAACTGGCGATGCAGCAAAACCAGCAGGGCCGATAGCAACAGGGCCAAGCCATAAGCGGGCGATTGGTCCGATCTTACACCGTAGGTGAAAAGGGCGAGCATCCCCACGAGGAGGCTAGCGTGGCCAATCGTGACCCAACTTCCTGTTTGCATTATTTGTGATATACCTTTGGGTGAATTCTATCCAATTAATCCAGCTCAAGCAACTACAGAAACGGCACTTAACCAAAATAATCTTGGATTTCGCTGATTGCCTGGTGGAGTCGCATTTTACGTAAGTTGAGAAATTCATCCAAAGGTAAAGTATTCAGTCCGTTGATGGCAATGCGATAGGCTTCCCAGATAATGTTGTTCGCATGTCGGAGGGAAAAATCGGCTTCCAATTGTTCCACGCGTTGCAAATGGAGTGCATTGGGCTGGAGGCGGGCTGATTCCAGTGCGGAAAGGAGCTCTGTGGCCCCCGTATTCCAGGGAGAGGGTGAAATGGGTGGGTAAGCCGGAGGCTGCAGGGAGGAAGATGCAAGGGAGGGAGCAAAAAGGGGGAGACGTCTTCCGGATCCCTGTTGGTAGGGGTGGGGGTTATGCTGGGGGTCTCGGAGGATTTGGGCCTGCAGGCCATCGTCCCAAGTCGTTTCCCATAAAGGGATTTTTGTGGGAATTCGCCCACGTAAAATCAAACCCGCTACCGTTTCGGAGGTGATTTCAGCCAGGCTTGGGCTAGGATCCGATAAGGCCAGTTTGGGAGTATGGGGCGGCTGGATTTGCAAGATGAAATGCCCTGGACCGTAGGGACCCGTTTCGATGGGATTGGAAGCTCCGAAAAGCGCGATGCAGCGCTTACCGGTCAACGCGGCCAAATGCATGGTCAAGGTATCGCCGCTTACCACCAGACTACTGCTGCGAACCCGTTCCGGCATGTCACGCAGGCGAGTGCAGCCAACTTGGTTATCCACCCGTGGGCGGGTGGATTCAGGAAGGTCATGCATAATCAATTCGGCAAGCGTCTTTTCCTCGGGGGCGCCGGTGAGAACCAGGGTGTGACCCGCTTCAACCAGTAAGTGAGCCAAACGAACCCAATGAGGCGCCGGCCAGCGTTTCCCCGGCCATGCGGAACCCGGATGCAGGAGGATGGGTAGGTCATTTGCCGGTAGGGGGTTAAGGCCGACTTCAGGGTTGGGCGTATAGGCGCTAAGATGCAGGGGAGCGGCTCCAGGCGGCAAGTCTTGCCGTAAGGCGACAATACAGGCCCGGACATAAATATCCACGGCATGCCAGGGATTCTGCGGCCTTGCGGCTGGTATGGCGAAGAGATGCTCCAGAGCCCGGGAAACAACGCGCATGGGCCCCCGGTCGTCTAGTTGCAGCCCAATTTTGGAGCGGGCCTTTACCAGGGATTGTAAAACTCCGCCGAAATTCTCCTGGAATAGGTTAACGGATAAATCATAGGTCTCAGTCTGCAATTCCTTGATCCATGAGGTCAAATCCGCTAACAACCCGGAGTAATCCTCTTGCGATAAAGCTTGGTTGAGGGCGGCACGGGGCAGCACATGGACCCGGTTTAGTGCGGGATGGCCTTCGACCAATTCGCAGGTTTCGTCCGCGGCAAGATAATCGATGTCGATGGCCGGAAAATGGTGTTTTAGACGTTCCGCCGTGATTAACCCCATAACCACGTCTCCCGGATTATGGGGTAGGATAAGGAGCACCCGCTTCACTGGTCGGTATAGCCTTGCTCAAGCCGGGTTTGCTTGCGGGTAATAAAATAGGCGAGAAGCAGGATTTTATCCTCTTCGGTCAAAAGATCTTCCCTTTTCCGTTTTTCGGATACAGCTTCCGCCATACGCTTGAAGCGGGCTTTATCCATGGTTATAAGGTTCCCATTTAATTTCTGGAAAAGGCAAGTTTTCATGGAAAGAACCGGGGAGACAGGTTATTTTTTCCCTCATGCCGAAGTATGCCATCGCTTTTGTGAGTCCCGATTCGTCCATTGTACATCGAGTCGTGGAAATGGATTCCCGCGAATCCGCCTTGCAGTTTTTTTTCCAGCAATTCGTGTCCCAAGGGTATACCCAGGATGCGGAGGGATTGAACTATTTCATGGAAGATTTTTTCGACCCTGAATGTCCCATGGGAAGTGTCCTGGAGATTTAAGGGCGAAAAGGACGCGCGTTCTCATCAATTCTTGATTCAGACGCATCTCACCGGCATCACTTCAGCGTCGTCCACACCGAAATAAATCACGCTGCGAGGGAGCCGCCCCGGTTTATTCTGTTCTAAATTGGAGGGAAGCGACATGCATACGAAAAAATTGTCTGTTGGCGTGGTCATGGGCGGGATCTCCTCCGAACATTCCGTCTCCCTGGTTTCAGGGTGCGGGATGTTCACGCATATGGACAGAACCCTTTTTCGACCTTTCCCCATTCTTATCAGCCGCGATAACCAATGGATTTGGCCGGCAGCCCTGGAAGAATATGCGAATGACAAGTTGACCTCCAGCATGGCTGAAGCCTTGATCAGTGACCCTCCTGAGGATTGGATAAAGGTCGAGTTTCCTGCTTTCTCCCACTTTCCCCACTGCGATATTCTGTTCCTGGGCCTGCATGGTGTGGGTGGCGAAGACGGCCGTCTACAAGGCTTTTTGGAACTGGCGGGCCAACGTTATACCGGGAGTGATAGTCGGGGGTGCATTCTCGCCATGGATAAGATTCTCGCCAAGCAAACCTACCTGGCCAATGGAATACCTACCGCGCCTTTTATCATTATCCATCGCGCCGAGTATGCTTCCGCCTCCATGCTTGACCGGCTGAAAAAGAGCCTGGGCTTTCCGATAGTCGTTAAAGACCCACTGGGCGGCTCCAGTTTAGGCATGGGCATAGCCCATACCCGCGAGGAACTCGCGGCTCTGATAGCCAAGCTGGGGGAGCATTCGCATCGGCTGCTGGCCGAAAAGTTCATCAAAGGCCGTGAAGCGACTTGCGGAGTCTTGTCGAATGGTCCCCGTTTACCCCCTACCGAAATTAGGCCAAAAGAAGACAGCTTTTTCAACTTTGAGGCCAAATATGTTTCCGGGCGTACGGAGGAAATCACTCCCGCAACCTTCGCTCCCGCCATCAATACACGTCTACAGGAGCTGGCGCTTCGCTGCCATGAGGCGCTGCAATTGTCGGTATATAGTCGCACGGATTTCATTGTGGCCGACAAGGAGGTATTTGTTTTGGAAACCAACAACCTTCCCGGTTTCACGCCCACCTCCTTTCTACCCCAGCAAGGCGCAGTGGCCGGCCTGGACTATACGCAATTGCTCACCCTCATTCTGGAAGAAAGTATGATCCGGCCATGAAACCCCTCCACCTGCTCATCGATTTGGCAGTGTCGGGGTATGTGGCTTTGTTTGATGCGGAAGGGAATCTCCTCACGCATGGCAAGAACCCCGAGGGAGCGAAGGGCGAACATGCGGAAGCCTTGGTGCGGGAACAACTGGAGGAGTCGGGAGCGCATGCCGGCGATATTGCTTCGCTGAGCGTGGGCATCGGACCCGGTAGTTTTACCGGAGTTCGCGTCGGAGTGGCGCTGGCTCAAGGCCTGGCCTTTCCCGACTCATTGCCTATTTACCCTTTCTCCTCCCTGGAGGCCTTGTTATGCAAGGTTCCGGAGCAGGAAACGGGTTTGGCCGTACTTCCCGCCCATGGAGGACTCGCCTATATGCGCAGCAATATCGACGGATGGGAATTGGTGGAATCCTTGGAATCGGTCCGGCGTCGTGCATTCAACCATGCGCATGTGGTGCTGCCGGCTCCGCCTACGGAACCTTGGCCGGGACCGCAAATGCATGTGTTAAGCGAGGGCTATCCATTCGAGGCGGTGCGTCGCATGGCGTTGCAAAGAAGTCCAATCTTCGATGGAATCGTCAAACCCAACTATAAACTGCCTTCGGCGGCGGAAAGTAAGCGTTTGGGATCCGAAAGTGATTTCGAATTGGGATCAAATGCATGAACGGTGTTCGCTCCATGACCTTCGGCGACTTGGATGCCGTTTTAAGCTTGGAGCGTGACGTCAGCCCCCAGCCCTGGGCCCGGAGTCATTTCGAAGCGTTTATCTGCGAACGCGATGGGGAAACGCACAAGCAAACGTTACGGACCATGCCGGTTTCGATAACCTGGGTACGCAGTGGCTGGGTCGTATACGAAGAAAAGGAATTGATCGGATTTATCTGCGCCAGCGAATTGGCGGAAGCCGTAGAGGTTGAGAACCTGGCAGTGCATCAGAGCTTTCGGCGTAGGGGATTGGGAAGGCGCCTATTGGAAACGGTAGTCCTTTTTGCCAAGAAAAGGGGAGCCTTGTCGATAAGGCTTGAGGTGCGTGCGGAAAATAAGGCCGCACGCAGCCTTTACGAAGGGTTGGGATTCCGCCTAACCGGCATCAGGCCTCGATATTATGCGGATAACCGGGAAGACGCCGTGCTTTATGACTTACCGCTTACGCAAGGATAAGCGCATTTTATTATCTTACCCCTCATTCTCCATCCACAGGCTATTAGAGAGGAGCTCATGCAAAAAGTGCTGATCCAAACGCGATTCGGAAACATGGAAATTGAATTCTTTCCGGATTCCGCTCCCGGACATGTCGAGAACTTCATCGAACTCGCGAAGCAGGGTTTTTATGATGGATGTCTTTTCCACAGGGTGATTCCGGGATTCATGATTCAAGGCGGAGACCCCAATAGCAAGCTTCCCGACAGGCAATTACACGGAACCGGGGGATCCGGCAAAAACCTCAAGGCGGAATTTTCCCAGCGTAACCACGTGCGTGGTACCCTTTCAATGGCCCGCTCCCAACATCCCGACTCAGCCTCGTCCCAATTCTTCATCGTATTGGAAGACCAATCCCACTTGAACGGACAGTATACGGTTTTCGGCCAGGTGGTTGAGGGTATGGACGTGGTGGATAAAATCGCTGAAGAAGAAACCGATTTCCGCGACAATCCCGTTGAACCGGTGGCCATGACTATCTCTTGGGTGGAAGAGACTCAAGAAGCCTAACCACCCGGCCAAGACGGCCCGTGAAAGTGGAATCTATGCCTATTCGGCCGAAATCGCCTTCGACATCCGTTCGTCCCTCCCGGGGCCAGCGTCGATTTCTGCCCTTGACCTATTTGATTCTACCGGCGGCAGCCATAGTGTCCGTGGTGGCGGCGCTGGTACTGTGGAGATCGGGACTCTGGTTGGTCCGCACCGACTCATTTGAAAAGGTGAAGTGGGCCGTGGTGCTGGCCGGTGAATCGCGGGACATGGAGCGTACCGAGGCCGCGGCTTTGCTCATGCGCGAGGGACAGGTCGACTCCCTGATTATTTCGGGGAACCGGATTTTCGGCAACCGCTATACCAGCGAATTTGCGGCAAGGGTATTTCTCGAGCAGGGAGTGGAACCGATCCGGGTTTTCGAGTTCAGGAACGACGCTTATTCCACGGTTGAAGAGGCTGTGGAGTTGATTCGGCAATTCCGGTTCATGGGTTTGGATACCGTACTTGTCATCACGTCCAATTTCCATACCCATCGGGCAGGGTCGATTTTCCAAAGGCTGGCCGGCGGGGATCCCGAAATCCTGGTGCATGCGGCCGACTACCCTCTCTTCGATCCCGGGGCCTGGTGGAGTTCACGCGAAAGCCGTAAACACTGGCTTACCGAATGGCTGAAGGTCGTACATGGAACTATGGAGGCGACCGGTAAAAGGAAAGTGGAGGGCCAAAGTGACTTCAATCAACTCTTGCCGGTTTCAGCCGCCGCTCCTGGTACCGGTATTGCAATTCGGGGCAAGCAAGAAAGTTTGCCGGGGCCGAGTAAACCGGTTTCGGATGGGGAAACCCTGCCTAACCCGACGGATTCCGGCATGAATTCCGAGTCGCCTTGACTTGCGGCGCCCGCTAGCCGGGTTAAGGGTTGGGGCCTTATTCCACCTTGCCTACTTCACCTTCGCGAAATGAGCCAGGAGGTTGGCGAAAAGAGCGTCGGCCATGGCATTCCGCCCCAACCTCTCCAACATTTCGAATTGACAGAAGATGACCTTGCCTTTGCCCAGGGAAAGATGGGCGATATCCATTCCCCATTTTATCAAAGGCGTTTTGGTATCCACGGTGCGACCTGAGGGTTCCGGAGGGATTAGGGAGGCACAGCCGGCCGCCATGGTTAGGGACGCGCAATGATCCAGGCTCCAGGTGGGCAGAATGTCCGCAAAGCTTTGGTCCAAAAGGCATTGGCTGGGCAAGTCCTTGAAAACCGGGGATTGCAAGGCGAAATGGTAGGAGCCGAAAGCGGTTCCGTTGGAACGGTGGCAGGAAATGGATTCGGGCAAAACTTTGAGCGCGTTGATGCGCTGCGCTTCTTCGTCGGTGATGGGGCCCAACATTAGGATTTTTCCGGATTTGGCATCCGCGAATATTCTCGCGAGGTCGGCATCCGAAATGTCGGAAACCTTGGCGGCCAAATTGAGGCTACCCGTGTCGGAGGCGAAGGAGGCGATGGTATCGGACATCGGACCGGTTACCTGGATATGTTTGAGCAGTTGTTCCAGCTTCACTTCAGGAGGCACGAAGAATACCTCTTCGGTTCGCATCACCTCTTTATTGTTCTTGGAGAGGTTCAAGTCGAAAGTAAAGCGTCCTTTTTCGAAACCGACGGGAAATTTGAATCGGCCTACCAGATTGACTCCGGGCTTGGCCCGACCTGGAAGAGATTCCTGATGCCATATGCGTCCATTGGGACCTTTCACACGCAAGAGAAGACCGTAATCACCCAAGTCGCCGTCATTGACCATATGGATTTTAATGGCGGCCGAAGTTCCGCTATAGGGAGTCCTTTCTTCGGCTTCGGCTATGACATATACCGGCCGGTTCAATTTCTTGAAGGATTCGAATGCGGGTTTGGGCTGCCGAAGCCAGTTGGTGAGTCCCGAAAAATTAAGGCCGTAATCGGCATAGGTATCGAGTACATACCCCGACACGTTGGGATTGATGAAAAGGGCTTCGATTTGCGCGACGAGCGCCTGTCGTGCGGATGCCGCCGCGTCTTTCCAGAAATCCTCGGTGGTTTTCCAGATGGAAATGCCATGCTGTTTTAAACCCGCTCCCAATTCTTTTTGCAAACGGGTGAAAAGCAGAATCTCGGTGCTACGGGAATGCTTCGCGGCTCCCGTGGCCAGTTCTTCCGGATTTTCCGGCATGGCTACACCCATGCCGTCGATGAGAATTTTACCCTGTATCCCGTCTTTGAGATAGTTGTAGCGTTCCCAAAACGATTTGTTACCGTGAATGCCATCCGCCACGCTTTTCCCATCCTTGGATGAACAATAGGTGGACAGCATGCCGAAGGTTTTAAGGGCGAGAGGAAAGGTGATTCTCAATTTGTGCCATTCGCTGGGCCCGATTTGTTGCAGGGTAGGCTCATACACTTTGCCGATGTCGATTTTTCCGCCGCCGTTGCTGTCCAACGAAACCGAATTCAAGTTGGAGAAAATCGGTCGGCTATTGTCCAGCTCGGCGGTATAGCGCAGCAGTTTGTTCCCATTTTCCAGCACCATGGAACCGTTTTCGGAGCCGATGGCCCACGCGAAAATACAGGGATGCGAACCATCGCGCTCGATGAGAAAACGGATTTGGTCTTTCAGATTCTCAAGACCCAGTTTGCTGGATTTTTGATTGAAACAGGTGGTTTCCTGAATTACCAACATTCCGATTTCGTCGCAAATATCCAGAACCTGGGTCGGAAGGGGTGCGCCGTCGGAGCGTATCAGGTTAAACCCAGCCTCTTTCAGGCCGGTCAATTCCTTGCGCAATTCCAGGTCGCGCGGGGGAGTTCCGGGGTGGAAAGCGAACAACCAGGGATAACCGACTCCACGAACCTTGATGGTTTGATGGTTCAGCTTGAAATTACCCCTTTCGATGTCCGCGCCGCGCATACCGAAACGCGTTTCCATTGAGGGTGAATTGGGTATGCTTACTTTGAGCTTATAGAGCGAACGCTCATTCAAGTTCCAGAGCTTGACATCCTCCAATTGCAACGAAATGGAGAGCGTGCCGTTTTCTTTGTCGATTTTGACGTCTTTGGTGAAGCCACCGGCTTCTCCCTTGGGATCGGTGAGTTCAAACTCGAGGTTGGCCTGGAAATTTTTCGGGTTCCAGAATCGGGTGAGGATGGTGATCCGGTCGGCTTCATAATCCGGCAGACAAACCAGGGAGCGAATGCCGGCGCGTCCGATACAAATCAACTCCGCTCCGCCCAGGAACCCGGCGAAAGGCGCACGTAGATAAGGCCCGCCCAGGGCCAGTTCGGACGCATGTTGGTCGATAAGCTGCTGGGAATTATCCGGCTCTTGCACGCGTATGGCCAGAAGGTTGCTCTCACCCGCTTTGAGATGGCGAGAAACATCGAATTCGAAGGGAAGGAAGCTACCGAAATGGGTGCCGATTTCTTCGCCGTTGAGCCAAACCGTAGCGAAATGCTGGATGGAATCGAGTCGCAGAATCCACCGGGTAGGGCCCGTGCGCTTTTCCGGAGTAAAAGTATTGAAATAATACCCGATGTGGGCGTTTTCGCTACCGCGAATGCCGGTCCAATCGTGGGGTAAGGCGGCTTTGGCGGCCTTTGGCGGTTTTTTCACGAACCACTCTTCGAGCAATCCCTCATCCAGGGGATCGAAAATGAATTCCCAATTTTCTTCCAGCTTGAAAGAATTACCCATGACTTGTCCTTTGGGGCCGTCGAGGCGACCGGGATGATGGCTTGTAGTTTTCCCCTTTCGGGGGCCTAAAAATAGTTAAAACGAAGGGGAATTGGGGTTAAATAGCGGGATTTTCCGTTTATCTCAAAGGTTGGGGAGTGGGAAGAGATTGAAATACCAAGTCCAGATTTTGTCTCCGGCCAATGCTGCCAGAAGAATTCCGGCACAAATAAAGGGGCCAAAAGGAATGTGATTGGACGTGCCGGGCTTACGCACCAGCAGTAGGGGAATGCCGATGAGGCAGCCCAGAATGGAGGCGAGGAGAAGCCCCAGCAAAGTGATGTTCAGACCGAATAAAGCGCCTGCCATCGCCAATAACTTGACATCTCCCAACCCCATGGCCTCTTTTCGCAGGAGTTTTCCGGCGGCAAATCCCACCAGCCAAAGGCAACCTCCAGCGCCCACCAATCCGATTAAGGATTCGGAAAATTCCAACCCGTTTGGAAGTAGGCTAATTGCCAATCCCAATGCCATGCCGGGATAAGTGAAAAGATCGGGGATGAGATAATGCCGAAGGTCGATGACGAGTATAGGGATACTGACCAGGGCGAGGTAAACCAGAGCAATGGAGAAACCCGCGTCCAAGGGCCTGGTGAAAACCCACGCCACCGTCACCGTCGCCGTCACACCCGTTATCAGTTCAATGACAGGATAAATCCGGCCGATTGGCGCCCGGCAGGAACGGCATTTCCCCCCGAGCAGCAGCCAGGACAGGACGGGTATGTTATCGTAAAACCGGATGCGGTAATCGCAGCGTACGCAATGGGAAGGCGGCCAGGCAACCGACTGGTTCCGTGGCATTCGGTAAATGACCACATTGAAGAAGGAGCCGACCAGCGAGCCGAATACGAATGCGGAAAACAGGATAAAGGCAATGGGAGGGACGATGAATTCCATGGATGCTACCCGATTGTCGCATAAAAATCGCGCCGGGTCAAAGTCACCGTAAGCCTTGGAAACATGTCGTATAATTTAGAACAGTACAGCGAGCCGAGCCAGGGACGCCGAAGGTAATCCTTGGCGGAGTTTTCCAAATAACCATTTGTTTTCCAGCTCCAACTCCAATTGCCGGTCTGATTCGCGAAAAAGAGCTATGCCCACTGAGGCGCTCAAATTGAACCCAGTCGCACTTTCATTGGCGCCGTCCGCCAATCCGAAACCCGTTCCCAAACCGAAATAAGGCGAGGTTTCAAACCGATGGGTATAGAGATTCCCTCCAATATTCACGCTCAGAAAATGTCCCTCCGCGAAATCCGTAATCCCCTCGCTCCAAACCCGAAATGCGCTATAGGGAGGAACGGCCCAAAACCGTCCCAAGGAAAAATGGTAGGACAGGTTCCGCGCCTCCATGTTAGATAGTCCCACCAGGCCCACGCCCGCCAGGGTTCGAATATTAATGACCCCCCTTCCATTTACCGGATCCAGATGTCCTTGCCAAAATTCGGTGTCAGGAACATCCGAAGGCGATTGGCTCTCCGTGATCGAGGCTGAGTCCGGGGAAAAAATCTCCTCACTTTGCGAAATCGGATCACGCGGATCCTCGCCAAATGCCGCCGCTACAACGGTAAAAAGGAAAAAACAGGATGCACGGAATAGCAAATTCGGCCTCCACGCTGGCTACTCTTGGGAAACAAATCCCATCCTGGGCGCCAGTCAATGGGAATAGCTGCTTGTGCATGGCAATTGGTAGTCGAATTGCTATCTCCTCATGAATGATGCCGGAGATTCCCCATGAAAAAAATTGAAGCTGTTATCAAGCCCTATAAGCTGGATGACGTCCATGAAGCCTTACGGGATGTGATTTCGGGAATGAGCGTGAGCGAGGTCCGTGGATTCGGGCGCCAGAGGGGGCATAGCGAAATCTATCGCGGATCCGAATATAAACTCGATTTCGTACCCAAGATTATCCTGGAATTTTTTTGCAAGGACGAGGACGTGGAGACAATCGTCACGCGACTACAAGAACATGGACGGACGGGCAAAATCGGCGACGGGAAGGTTTTCATCTCCAGCGTGGACAATGCCCTGCGCATACGCACGGGCGAACGGGGCGAAGAGATCCTCTAGAGGTCGCCGGTGCCTTCAACGGTGGGAAGCCATCCAATTCGTGATGGAAGACTCCACCCTTTCACGATCGTAATCCAGGGTGATGATGTGGTCGCTCCTATTGAGGGCGACCAGGGTCTTGTCGTCGCTTCCCAGGGCGCGGATCAACTCGAGACTTCCGGAAAAGTCGCTGGTGCGGTCCTCCGTACTGTGCACTATCAGAGTGGGCGTCTTTATTTCTCCCAACCGATTCCGTATTTGCCGGGAACCTTCCATGATACCTTGCAATACCCGCGCGGGCATGGCATGGTAGGCGATGTGGTCGGGCAACGCGTAAACCTGTCGAATGGGCCCCTTGGCCGACTTCGCCAGGTTTTTAATCCACCATGGAATATGGCGAACCATCCAATGGTTGGGTATGATATTCAAGGTGCGTCCGGAGGGATACAGGAATGGAGCGATCAGCACCAGGTTGGCGACTTTGCGGCGCGCGGCCAAATGCAGGGCCAACAAGCCGCCCATGCTGAATCCGCATACCGACACCTTGTCGCATTTCGCCGTCATGTCTTCGAAAGCCCGGGTCGCGCTTTCCAGATAAAGGTTCCAGCCGGTGCTTTGCAAGGCGCGCAAGGTAGTGCCGTGTCCCGGTAACAGGATACCGCGACAATGGAATCCCTCTTGTGCGAGCTTTTTGGCTAAAAAGCGCAGCTCCCGCGGAGTGGAAGTCCATCCGTGCAGGAATAAAATTCCGTGGCGACCGTCCCCCAGCGAAAAGGGTTCGGCCCCCTCAATGATGTGGCTATGCGGATCGCGCGGTTGCGCTTTTTCCGTTTGGTAAAAAGTCATATTTGGTCCGGATGCTTGCCCTCGCTGATGTGGTGGAGGCCTTTGGTTACGTATGCGAATGCTTCTTCAACGGTATCGCAGATCTTGAAAAGGTTCAGGTCTTCGGGGCTAATCATGCCGGATTCGACGAGAAACTCGAAATTAAGCGCCTTCTTCCAGAAATCGCCGCCGAAAAGTACGACTACCATTTTTTTGGTGACCCTTTCGGTTTGTACCAAGGTCAACACCTCCATCATTTCATCAAGGGTGCCGAATCCACCGGGAAACATGACTATGGCCTTGGCCATGTAGACGAACCAGAATTTCCGGACGAAAAAATAATGGAATTCAAAATTCAAGTGGGTGGAGATATAGGGATTCGGCTGCTGCTCGAAAGGCAAGTGGATATTCAATCCGATTGAGGGCGCCTTGGCTTTATGGGCGCCGAGGTTGGCCGCTTCCATGATTCCCGGGCCGCCGCCGGAGCAGATGGCGAAACCTTTTCCCTGCTCCCGGTTCCACTCGGAAAGTTGGCGCGCGAGTTCGACAGAGTCGTCGTAATAGCGGGACATGGCAATCAGATGATCGGCTCTGCGGATTTCCGCCGGTGTGGCTTCCGGCTTTTTTTTCAATTCGCGCAGCAGTTTGCGGGCCGTCTTTTCGGGAAGGATGCGGGCGGACCCGAAGAAGACGATGGTATCTTGAACTCCATAGCGTTTAAAGCGGAAATCGGGTTCCAGGAACTCGGATAATACCCGGAGGGTGCGCCCATCTTTGCTGCGAAGGAACTCGGTATTCAGGTAGGCGAATTGCCCGTTTTTTGTTTTGCTCATTTTTCCCCCGGCGCTCGCCGGTTCATGTGAAGTGGATATAATGGATATAGTTTATAATTACCAGGTGTGAAGTCAAGTTGACCTTGATACCGTATGCATGGTAAGACTGTGGGATGCCGATGCACCTGCTCCGGGTGGGAGAGCCGTGACGAGACTGCGTGATGCATTGCGATGGGGAGCTCGTAAGGCATTGCGGCTGTTGCCACCCATGGCTTCCCCAATTACCGATGGCGCCGACGTGACTCGCGTCGCCTATCTTTTTGCCGGTACATACGGGGATTTCGTGCAAATCCTGCCCACGCTTCGGGAGATGGACAGGCGATTTCCACAAGCGGATCTTTTTTTGGCGGCGCCTAAGGCGCTTTACCTTGCCTTCCGCTCCGAATTACCAACAAGGGTGCAAAGGGCAAAGCCAATCCACTTGCTTCTGTGGGCGATTTTCCCTGTCGAGGCATTGATGACCAATGCCGTCGGTGTTTATCGGGTCCGCTTCGATTTCGCGGCTCGTTTTTGCGCGCGTATCTCCCTGGGTTTCCGTTACCCCGGCGAACCCCCTCGCTCCGCATACTCATTTACCTTGGAGCTTCCGCCGCCACCGGCCAATTTCGGTCGGGAAAACCTCCGGCTGATCAATAGCGCGGCATCCTTTTTCGCGTTTGATTTATCGCAGCAGTCTGAGACGCAAGTGCCCGAGTCCGTGGCGAAAAGGGCTGGCTCCGGGCGACGGGTACTTTTTCATATCGGCAGCGCGGGGTTGCAAAAGGATTTCGGAACGAATACCTATCTGCGCATTATCAATACCGTGTTAAACCAATTGCCGATCCATGCAGTCGAAATTTACCATGGGCCTGGCGAAATGGCCGTAGCTCAGACTCTACGCGGGATGCATCCGGGAATGACTGTGAGGATTTTACCCATGGCCGATTTCATCGCGGAAGTCAGGAGGCACGAAGGGACATTGCTTTGCTTCAACAGTTTCATGGCGCACTTATGCCATTACCTGGGAAAACCGGCCCTGGTCATCCATCGCGATGCCGTACCCTACGGGTATGATTGCGCGCCTTTGCATGAGCAAATTATTCTGACGGGCCAGGATGGATATACCGTTCCGGTTTTGCGCCCCTACCTTGGCCAAGACCGAATTGAGGCCGACCCTCTAAATTTGCCGTAAGGCAATTTTTTCCGTTTCCCCCGACTTTCCGGTAGATTCTACCCAAACTTTCTTTATCGGCACTTCTCCGAAAAAACTGAAGGCCCATTTTTCGCATTTAAACCCGTCTTTGGGGTGTGGACACGAGGCATTCTATCCAGGCGAGGTATTTCCAGAGCTTGGCACGTTCATTGCATAACCAATCGGAAGAACCCCTAAAAGGGAAAAAAATGCTGGTTAAGAACGCACTTTATTCGCACACAGCGCTCCCCTTGGTGGGTCGCAGCCTGGACGCCGCGGCTCTCCGGTCGAAAGCCATCGCCAATAATCTGGCGAATGTGACCACGCCCGGTTATTCGCGCATGGAGGTTTCTTTCGAGGATAGGCTGAAAACGGCTTTGGAAAACCGTGAGCATGGCGGTGTGCAGCATCCAAAGCATATTCGCACCGCCGGCCCGTATCCGGAGCAGGTGCGTCCGGAAATCCGTATCGTAAAAGAATTGGCGGCTCCCGGTGAAATCAACAACGTGGACATCGATATGGAAGCGGCCAAGCTGGCGGAAAATCAACTGTCCTTCCTTTATGGAGTCAAAGTTTTCAAAGAACGCAAGGAAGATATGGATGCGGCCATATCCGGAAGGCCCCGCTGACCGGATGAATAGGGACGCGAGATGAGAAGGAGGGTATAATGGGAATGATTGGAATGTTTTCGGGACTCGGTATCAGCGCCACGGCGCTGCGGGCTCAGCGTATCCGACAGAACGTAATCGCCTCCAACCTGGCGAACGTGGAGACGACGCGGACGCCCGACGGCGGACCGTATAAGCGTCAAACGGTGGTGCTGCGCGAAAATCCGGTGGAACCCGAAAGAAAGTTCATTTTCGAGAAACCCAGAATGCATGGATTCACAACGCATGAGAACCATATCGCCATCCCCAAGCCGGGATTTCCGGAATCCCGGGATAAGGTGGGAAGCGGCGTCGAAGTGGTGGCAATCGAACAGGATGCGACACCGCCTCGCCTGGTTTATAATCCGGAACATCCGGATGCGGATGAACAGGGATACGTAGCCATGCCCAACGTCAACGTAGTGCAGGAGATGACGGACATGATAACGGCCACCCGATCTTATGAGGCCAGCGTAACGGCCATGAACTCGACCAAAGCCATGTTGCTCAAGGCATTGGAACTGTAAGGAACGTAAGCATGGAAATCGGCGGAGGAAGATACGACCTTCAGGGCTTCGAAGCGATGCGAAGCCGGGCCTCGCAGCGCCTTGCCGGCGCGCCCGCCAAATTGTCGCTGGAAGAATTGGTTCGGAGCAAGCGTGATGAATTACACAAGGGAAGTCCTGCGCCGGCCCCGCTGGGCGCCGGATACGGATCCTCGCAGCCTACGGCTTCCCTGGAGACGAAAGAGCCGCAACTGGGCCGTTTCATCGATTTGGTTGCATAGGTAAAGGAGAATGGACATGGCTGATATCGATCCGATATTCCAGGCGGGCCCCAAGCCCGAAATAGAAATCAATCCAACGGGCAAGTCCCTGGTCGGAGGCGCGAAGGGTCCCGGCTTCGAAGACATGTTCACCAAGTTCCTTACGGACGTCAACGGAATGCAGGTCCAGGCCGATCAATCCATTCAAAAAATGGTATCGGGCGAAATCAAGGACGTGCATCAGGTCATGCTCGCCGTGGGTGAAGCCAAAGTGGCGTTCAACCTGCTTCTGGAGATTCGCAACAAGGTCATGGACGCCTACCAGGAAGTGATTAAGATGAGAGGATAACCACATCCTGCTTATGGTTCTTGCATAGAGATTTACACGCGGTCCCTCACACAATTCGGAAAAACAAAAAACCCAATACGGGTCTGGAGAAGCTATGGATTTTTTAAAACAACTGGCCATGCAATTCAAGAGCATTTGGGATCACTTGAATGCCACCCAAAGAATCATCCTGGTCTCCACGTTCGCGGTTTCGGTGATGGGATTCGTGGCGGTGATGACCTGGTCTTCCATGAATGGCACGCAATCCGGCCACGCCACGTTGTTCGTAAATCTCGATGGCGCCGATGCGGCCAAGGTTACCGAGGCCCTTAAGGAGTCGGGTACTTCTTATAAGTTGGAAAACGACGGAAGGACTTTGTTGGTTCCCAAGAAGGACCTCTACGAAGTACGTATGCAAATGGCCCGTCTGGGACTTCCCCAGAAGGGTGGGCAGGGGTACGAGATATTCGACAAGGTTAAACTCGGCATGACTGAATTCGTCCAGAATCTGAACTTCCGCCGTGCCTTGGAAGGGGAGCTTAGCCGGACGATAGAGAGCCTGGCGGAAGTCGACAAGGCCCGCGTCCATGTCACCATTCCCAAGCCGTCGCTGTTTTCGGAACAGAAAGAGGAGGCTACGGCTTCTGTGATTTTAATGCTGCGGCCCGGCGCTGAAATCACTCCGCGGCAGGTGAAGGGAATTACCCACCTCTTGGCGAGCTCGGTGGAAGGGCTGAAAAGCCGACAGGTTTCCGTACTCGACGTACATGGCAACCTGCTTACCCGCGGATTCGCGGACAACGACATGGCGGAGCAAACCGACCACAACCTGTCCATCCAACGCGAAGTGGAAACCCATTTGGAACGAAAAATCCTGGACATTTTCCAAGGCCTGCTCGGACCCGGTAAAGCCAAGGTGAAGGTGGCGGCTGAACTCGATTTCGACCAGGTCAAAAAAAGCGTGGAGAGCTACGATCCCAATACGCGCGTGGTCCGTTCCCAGCAGCGGGACGACGGAATGACCCGGGGCAGCCCCATGGCCGAGCTGGAACAGAAGGAGGGTTCCATCACCAATTATGAATTCGATAAGACCATGGCGCATATCATCAGTTCGCCGGGTGCGCGGCAGCGCGTCACGGTCTCGGTAGTGGTGGACGGCACCTACGAAACCCTGGAGGACGGTACCCGAAACTTCGTGCCACGAACGCCGGAAGAATTGGAAAAATTCAATGCCATCGTGAAAAATACCGTCGGGTATTCGCCGGGAACCAAGGACGAGGTATTCGTAACCAGCGTTCGCTTCGACAATCAATATCTGTTGGAAGAACAACAGGAAATGGTGCGTTTACAACGTCAGGAAACCTATCAGTTTTGGGGTAAGATCGGCATTATCGCGGCCATTGTGATTTTCGCGCTTATTTTCCTGCGCGGACTGACCAATACCCTCATCTCCGCCATGAATCCGCCCGCACCCAAATACGCGGCGCTTGACCTTTCTCCGAAAGAGCCAAAGATTCCCGAAGAAGTCCAAAAACAGAAGGAGATTTTGGAAAGAGTAGAGGTATTGACGCAAACCGAACCGATTAACATCGCCAATCTCATCAAATCTTGGATCCACGAGGGTAATATGATGGAAAATGGGAGTGGGGGAGGCAATAAGTCGGCCGCCTCGCAGAACAAGGGATGACAAGTGGCAACTGAGAACCAAACCTCGGACGATCTCGGAGCTGCATCCGGAAAGTCCGCGGGGCTGAGAGGTCCCACCAAAGCCGCCATCATGATGGTGACGTTGGGTGCGGACGCCTGTGCGCAGATTTTCAAGGGACTGGACGACGACGATGTCGAGGTGTTAACCGCGGAAATCGCGCGCCTCCAGGGGGTATCATCGGAGGTACGTCAGCAGGTGCTGGAGGAATTCCACCAAATGGCCGTGGCGCAGAAATATGTGCTGCAGGGCGGTGTGGACTATGCCCGCCAGGTCTTGGAAGCGGCCATGGGGCCCCGACGGGCCAAGGAAATCCTGGAGCGCGTGCAAAGCACCATCCGCACCACGGGTTTCCGCATGTTGATGGACGCCGATCCTTCCCAGCTCGTCAACTTCATTCAGAAAGAGCATCCGCAAACCATCGCCTTATTACTGGCGCATATGGATACGGCTTTGGCCTCACCTATTCTTTCCTCGCTGCCGCAGGACCTGCAGGTGGATGTGACTACCCGCTTGGCCACCATGCAAAGCGTGACGCCGGACGTATTGGAACAGGTCGAGGAAGTACTCGCCCAGCAAATGAAGTCGCTGTTCGGAGGTAACGTTTCGGAAGTAGGGGGCGTTAAATTCGTCGCCGAAATGCTGAATAACGTCGATCGCGGGGCCGAGAAGAACATTCTCGGAAACCTGGAAAGGGAAAATCCCGAATTGGCGACGGAAATCAAGAATCTCATGTTCATTTTCGAGGATATCATGATGCTGGACGACCGCGGCATCCAGCGGCTGCTCAAAGAAGTGGACACCAAGGAATTGGCGCTGGCGCTGAAGGGCGGCAGCGAAAGCGTTTCGGAGAAATTCTACAAGAACATGTCTTCACGCGCGGCGGATATGATGCGCGAAGACATGCAATACATGGGCCCCGTCCGCCTAAAGGATGTGGAGGGCGCGCAACAGAAAATCGTGGACGTGGTCCGACGCCTGGAAGACGAAGGCGAAGTGGTCATTTCCGGTCGCGGTGGCGACGATGAAATCGTGGTGTAGTGGGCATGGCGAATCCAATTTTCAACACGCCCGGCGCGCAAGGAGCCGACACGGGAGGCGCCGGAACCCCCTATACGGCTCATGTGGTCAAGCCTTCCGGTGCGGGAGTTTCCCCGGGCCATACGCTCAACGATTTCAGACTCACCGCCTTTCAAGTGCCGGGCCGACTGGCTCCGGGATTGACCCGGGAAGAATTGCGTCTGCAAAACCTGGAGCGGCAACTCGCCGACGAAAAGAAGTTGGCCCGCGCTTTGGCCATCAAGGCCGAAAGCGATAAAGCCCAGGCCGAACGCGAGGCTTATGCGAAAGGGCTGGCGGAGGGAGAGAAGAAGGCGGGTGAAGCCCATCAAACCGAATTGCAAAAATTACGGAATTCCTATCAGGAAATCCTGAATGATTTGGGAACTCATAAGACTCGCCTTTTCCGTTCCTTCGAAGCAGAGGCCTTGCGGTTGGTCATGGTTTGTGTCCGCAAGCTTTTTAAACATATAGCCGATGAACATGAAGATGCGGTGTTGCCGGTGGTACGCGAAGCGGTTGCGTCCCTGGATAAAGCGCACGCCCTGGTCGTCAAGGTGAATCCCGCGGATTTACCCCTGGTGGAGCAAGGCATGACGGACTGGTTGCCCATGCAGGCGGATACCGATGCGGTCAAGCTCGTAGCCGATCCCCGCATTGTTCGGTCCTGCTGCCTGGTGGAGTCTGAAGGCGCCTCAACCGGGCTGGATTACCGGGCCGTGGCTGAGGCGATGGAGGTGGCTTTGCAAAAAGCCCATCACCACTTGGACAAAGGTGAGCGGGAGGAGACCCACGACGATGTCGGCGCCTGAACCTCACTCTCCGACGCTTCCCGAGGGACTTGCTACGGAGGGTCTCGGACGCTATGCCGAATGCATCGAAGCATTGAATATGGCTCCGGTGCGCGCAAAGATCGTTCAGGTCATTGGCCTGGTGGTGGAAAGTTCGGGATTACAGGCCGGATTGGGCGAATGTTGCCGTATTTACGATGGGCTCGAATGCGTCGGTCTAGCCGAAGTGGTTGGGTTCCGCCGGAAATCGACTTTGCTTATGCCGTTGGATCATCTGGAAGGCATAAGACCCGGAATGGAAATCGTTGCCACGGGAGTTCCTTTTCAGGTACCGGTGGGGAAGGGCATGCTGGGCCGCATCGTTAACGGATTGGGTGAGCCCATCGATGGTAAGGGCCCCCTGCCTTCCGAAGCTCCCAGGCGTATCCATAGTGTTCCTCCCGATCCTTTGCAGAGAAGGCGCATCGAAAGTCCCATGACCACGGGCATACGCAGCATCGATGGGTTTCGCACCCTGGGTAAGGGCCAACGCGTGGGAATTTTCGCGGGCTCGGGCGTGGGAAAATCGGTGCTCATGGGCATGATTGCCCGTAACTGCACCGCCGATATCAATGTTATCGCGCTTATCGGCGAACGTGGGCGCGAGGTGAAGGAGTTTCTGGAAAAAGACCTGGGCCCCGAGGGCCTCAAAAGGTCGGTGGTAGTGGTAGCGACATCCGATCAACCCGCGGTGGTTCGCATCAAGGCTGCTTTGGTGGCCACCACCCTGGCGGAATATTTCCGGGACGAGGGCGCGGATGTCATGTTGATGATGGACTCGTCTACCCGTCTGGCCATGGCGCAACGCGAGATCGGCCTGGCCATCGGGGAGCCGCCGGCCACGCGCGGATATACGCCTTCGGTATTCGCTTTCCTTCCCCGCCTGTTCGAGCGTGCGGGAATGGGGGAAAGGGGATCCATCACAGGCTTATATACCGTGCTGGTGGAAGGCGACGATTTGGACGAGCCGGTATCCGACGCGGTACGTTCGATTCTCGATGGCCACATTGTGCTGTCGCGGGAATTGGCCCATCGAAACCATTATCCCGCGGTCGACGTACTGAAGAGCGTCAGCCGCTGCATGAAGGATGTTACCACTCCGGAGCATCGGGCGGACGCGGGAAAGCTTCTCAAGTTGATGGCCGCCTACTCGGAGTCCGAAGACATGATTACCCTGGGCGCCTACGTGCGGGGTACCAGCCCATTGCTCGATCAGGCGATAGCGGTGCATAAGGATTTGGAAAGGTTTTTGGTCCAACCTCCTGAGGAATTCAGCGAATTGTCCGCAACCCTCGAGGCTCTCGGTTCGGTGGGTGTAGGTCGCGGCAAATGAAAGCCTTCCGTTTTACCTTGGCGCAAGTACTTCGGTTCCGGGAATGGACCGAAGCGGAAGCGAAAAAAAAATTGGCGGCGGAGCAGTCCGTGCGCTTAGCGTTGGAAACCGAAATACAGGCGTTGGAAGGGGGAATGCAGGAGCTTTGGAAAGTCGAGGCAGGAGTCCCCGTGGATTGTAATTCCCGTATGCAGCGTTTGGAATATTCACGGCACCTGGGATACGTCATCGAAGACAAAAGGGCGGAAAGTGAGGCGCAGAAGTTGAAGGTGGAGCAGGCCTCCACGGTGCTCATGCGCGCAGCCCAGGAACGTAAGTCGCTGGAAAAGCTGCGCGAGCGGCAAAAGCAGCGTCATTACAAGGACCAGGGACGCCGGACGGCTGCGCAGCTCGACGAAGTGTCGGCCAATTTTGTGCAACGTGCCGCTGAGTCGTCCGATGAAAACCCATGACCGGATATTATCGCGCGGCTCGACCCCGGTCCGGGGCAATGGCGGCATTAGGCCTTTCCCTGGCTTGTATATTTACTCCCTACGCTCTCGAATATAACGTCACGAATTTTTCGGCGGATTATGCCGGCGGTGTAGGCGATACTCTGCACCTTAACAGGGAATGGGGCGATTCCCTTTTCCTCGCCCCGGAAAGCCGCAACCTCGTTCATGTCCTGACACGGGTCCTGAACAATGGAACGGGCTTTAACGGGAACTCGGGTTCATCCCCGGTCATTTCCTATGCCGGCCAGGGATTGTTTTCCGTGGTTTACCTCGCATGGCAGACCGCGCACCAAAACGGACTGGGGACTCCGCCCACACGACCGAACCTGGTCAGACAATCTTTGTCGATGGGAGAGGAAACCTATGTATTCAACGGGACGGGAGAAATCCTGGCCTCCCAGGAAACGCGTGATACCACGGCCTGTATTTTTTATGCCTGTTTCGATCCGAAGCCGACACCCCATTATTTGAATTATGCTGCGCGAGGCCAAAAGTATGCGGCTTATTGGGGTACGCGCGAAATATTCGGACCCTACCGTCGCGCTTCGCTGGCCGCCGATAATATCGCCTGGAAACGCTATATCCCTCCGCATGACCCGATAAAAACGGGAGGCTTCGGTCAAATCTCGGCGGTGGCGCGTCCGGGACCCGGCAGTTTCCGTACCGCGATGGCCTACGAAACCAGCTACTCCCCACCCACGGTAGAAATACGCTGGGAGGATTTGGACGCGGCTACTACCGATACGGTGCGCTTCATTCGACCCAATCAACCTCGGGATTTCGCCGTGGCCCTGGATTCGGCGGGTAACGCCCTCGTTTTATGGCGACAATTGGATACCCTATGGGCTGTGGCCTATAACGAGGCGCGTGTGCAGATAGTCCCGCCTGTAGCCCTCGATACCGGTATCACATTCAAGGACGCCGTGACCGATCACCAGTATCGGCCCTATGGTATCAAGGCTACGGTAAACGGCCGCTTCGTGTTGACCTTCGCAAAAAATAACCGGGTATTCTATCGGTTAATCGACATTCCCCACGGTAGTTTGGCATACTCGCTCGGCGCTCCTCAGGGGCTTTCCGATGCCTCGCATACGGCCTTTTTCCCGGACCTGGATGTAAACCAGGAGCAAATCGTCTTCGCCTGGTTCCGCCATAAAACGGCTGCGAATCACAGTATGGATGCCGCGCTTTTCAGCCATGCCGGCGGTACCCTCAATCCGGCTTCGCGTATCGATTTTGATTTGGCTAAAGACACCATTGGTTTCACCGAGGTGGGGGCGGCCTGGTATCCCTGGCACTATTTCAAATCGGCTTCGGTAGCTATCGATGACAAAGGCAATATCGCGGCGGCTTATGACGACGGGTTTTCCGCCAAGGTGGCCCTGAACTGGCATCAACCGATTTATTTCGATTCCGGCCTTTTCGTAAGCAGAGCCATTAGCGTCGAAAATCCGGCGGTCGGCGTGGCATTCGATCCCGCTCTGGATTCGGTCGAATTCAAACAAGTGATACCCAACGGAACTTTATTGGAATACGTCGAAGTTTCCTTGGGAACCTCGGTTTCCCCGGCTTTCACGGGAACCGAGGTTTTTCAAACCACGCAAACGCCATTCCGTTCCAACGGCGGATATTTCAAATACCGCGTGGTGCTGCGTCCCCAGGCTCCGGGCAAATTCCTGACTTCGCGGCTTCGGTCCTTGGACGTCCGGTATAACGTAAAGCCCCGCCCGCCCACCATCGACTCCCTCTCGGTGGGACAAACTCCGCTTGCGCCTTTCAACTCTTCGGTTACTCCCCTTATCGCGGCACGCCGGGATTCGTTACGTCTTTCCTTTTCAGGCTTGGATCTCGATGACGGGGACAGTCTCGTATTCGTGGTGGAGATGGCGGGAGTGGAAATCTCCCGGAATACCGTGAAAACTAAAATCGCGCCGGGAAGGTACCGATACGCTATGGCTTTTCTTCCGCCGGATACGGTGGGTTCAGCCATTCCCATCACGGTGAGAACGCAAGATGCGGCCGGGTGGTGGAGTTCATCCACTTTACTTCCCGTCAATATGGTCAACCCTCCTCCATCGGATTCAACCCTGATATTGCGCCACAGGCACGGTGAAACCGAAATAGGCTATGGCTTGCTGCCCGGGCCCCAGGATACCCTGCAACTGCAATCGGGAGATCCGCTGACGTTGTTCAAAGGAGACACCGCTACGTTACGGATCTTTTTTGCGGACGAAAATGACGACAACCTTCGGTTGGTGCGTTTACGCAACGGGTCCGTGTTGGAAAGCGTGAACGTACCCTCCAACCAATTTCTGGAATTTATCCTGGCGGCGGAGCAGGCCCCGCGCGCGGTCGATACTTTGGTTTTCCGGGCCGTGGATGGAAACGATTCCACGGAGTATAGCCTGCGATTGCGATCCAATCATCTGCCCCGGCTGGATTCCATTCGGGTGTTGGAATACCAGACACCTCAGGGTCCGGTGAACCCTGCCTTCGCCAAGGCGGTTCCTGGAGATACCGGATTATGGATTCCCGCCAGTTTCCCGGCTTCGCTTCGCGGCTATTTTTCCGATCCGGATGAGGTGACCTCCGCCTCTTTGCAGTTACGGTGGAGGGTTTTGCGGCAGGGTCCCGGTTGTGATGAGTCCGATCCGGCCTGCCATTCGGTTGGTTTGGAAACGACGGGTGCGCTCTTCGACCATACCTTCGCTACGGGGGAAAATTATGTCGAACTTCGAGTAACCGATGCACTGGGAGCCTACATCGAAGAACGTTTCCGGTTAATGTATCCGAAATTGGATACCTCGGCGTCTACGGGTTTCAAAGCCTCTCTGAGCAGCCTACAAGAAGATCTTGATTTCGTGCTCGATTCGAAAGTGCTTTCGCGTCACATCGAAGCCGGCATCCGTAATGCGGGCAATGTGCCGTTAAACATCAATTCAGTGCGAACCGGCCAGAATAATGAAGTGTGGATGCGGCTGCTGCTGGAATGGCCCGAAGGAGGTATACTCAGAAGCCTGCTCATCGATAAATCCACCCATGTCAATACCATTTCGATGGCCAATCCGTTGCAAGTCGATCCCGGGGGGATTTTCAAGCTTTCCTTCCTTTTCTTCGTCGATTCGCTCCGGGGCGATTCGGTACTAACCGACACGTTGTATTTGGGAACCAACGATCCTTCGCAACCCGTGGTCGCCATTCCTTTCCGTTTGATACATCGCGATCTCCCGCTATTCAGCATGAACCTGGGCGGAAGCTCGGGTACGCCAAGTTTTCACAGGCCAACCTCCGGATTCAACGATAAAGCGATCCCCGCCTTCATTCCCGCCAGAACCCGCTTGGCCTTCAATTTCACCGAACCGGTAGTAGCAAATCAGGTAGACCAGCGTATTCGCATCTATTCGGTGCTGGATTCCTTGGCCAATCCCACCGGCTTCAGGTATATACCCGGGGACTTTACCCTGCTCCGGCATGCCGCACCGCTCGCCAAGGCGAACCTGCCGGTAACTGCAGGACGTACTTTCGCTCCCGGCGATACGCTGGCGGATCAGATTCTGTTCGCCCCCCGCTACCAACTTCCCTCCGATTCTCTCGGAGTCATTCCACCTCCAGGGTATTTCATCCAGGGAGATTTGCTGCGGGTCAGGGTTTCCAACGCCTTCACCGATGCCGCGGGGAACGCGCTGGACATGCGCTTGGACCGGGAGGTACTCGCGCCCGGAGCCTTCGATACCTTGTTTACCTTGCAAGTGGATACCTCCGTTTTCAAGGTGGTGGAAACCCAGCCTTTTGAGGGACAGTCGGATTGGGATTCTTTCGCGCCCATCCGTATTCGCTTCAACGCACCCTTGGCACGCAACGCGGACGCGGACGGAAGAGGTTCGTTACCCATCGATATCCGGACGCTTCACGGCGATTCCAACAGTTTTTTACGCGTTACTTCGACGGCGGTGGGGGGTAAAGCGCATAATTTCCGCTTCCTGGCCTTGGAAAGAGGTGATTCCGTGCTCACATGGCAAACCTTCCCTTCTTTGGGCGGCGAGGACACGGTTACCGTGAGAGTATCCGCCAAGGTACTGGATAGAGATGGCCGCAGCTTGGACGGCAATGGGGACGGCCTTTCCGGTTACCTGTATAATCCTCTCGATACGACCGATTTCTTTTCCTTCACTTTTATCACCGGAAAACAGGATTTTTACCTCTTCCCGAATCCCTATCGCTTTTCAGATTTTCGCCATCTGGAAAAAGGCGGAATCACCTTTAAAAATATCCACCAATTGCGGGGTTATACGCGGGAAAATCCGGTTATCCTGCGTATTCATGGCATGACCGGTGATTTGTTGTACTCCTCCGACGGCAAGGGATCGGCTCGACCGGGAGCCTCTCGCAGCGCCAAAGGAATTACCCAATTGGATTGGGATTTAAAAAATACCCATGGAAATACACTCGCAACCGGGATTTACCTCTATACGCTTACCTTGGGCGAAGATAGGCTCTTGCACAAGGGAAAGGTGGCCTTGATCCGCTGAAATGTGGAAATTGATGCCTAAAGGCATCTGTTAAGCCCCTGCGATGGGGAATTGAGTTACCTTTACCACCCAAATTAATACTTTAATGCCGGCGGCTTCTGCGAAGTCGCTTATGCCAAACCCGTTCCAAAGGGTTCATCCAATATGATTTTGAACGTAATTCTGACAAAACTTTTCGGCACCTCCCATGAACGGGAGGTCAAACGGCTTTTACCTACGGTGGAAGCCATCAATGCCTTGGGCGCCCAGTTTGAGGTGCTTGACGATGCCGATCTGGCCGCCAAGACGCAAGATTTCCGGGCGCGGCTACAGGATGGGCAAACCCTCGATGACCTGCTGAACGAAGCCTTCGCCGTTTGCCGTGAAGCCAATGATCGCCGGCTGGGCATGCTCAATGTCCTGGACGAGCAGTACGGGTTCGATCTGACCCAATTGAGCGAGGCATCCCAACTCCTGGTCAAGGATGCTCGCACCAAGCTGACGGAAGAAACTCCCGTTTACACCCTGCATTTTCCCGCTTCCTTCTATGCGGAAATCCGCACCCTCATTCCCGAAAGCCGTTTTCCTTTCCGATATCGTCCTTTCGATGTGCAACTATTGGGAGGCATGGTCCTGCATCACGGTAAAATCGCGGAAATGAAAACCGGCGAAGGTAAAACCATGGTGGCCACCCTGCCCGCCTATCTCAATGCCTTATCGGGTAAAGGGGTGCATGTGGTGACTGTGAACGATTACCTGGCGCGCCGCGATGCCGATACCATGGCCAAAGTGTATCGCTTTCTCGGCCTTACGGTGGGAGTCATTGTACACGGCCTGAACGAAAGAGAACGTCGCGAAAATTATTCCGCCGACGTCACTTATGGTACCAATAATGAATTCGGTTTCGATTATCTGCGCGACAACATGGCCCATCATTTCGACGATTGCGTGCAGCGCGAGCTCAATTTCGCCATTGTGGACGAAGTGGACAGCATTCTTATCGACGAGGCGCGAACGCCGCTTATCATTTCAGGCCCGGCGGCCGAGTCCACCGACAAATACCTGCGCGCCAACAACGTGGTCAAGTTCCTGAAAAAAGACACGCATTACACCCTCGATGAAAAAGAGAAACATGTCTCGCTCAATGAAGAAGGTGTGAATACCTGCGAAGCCCAACTCGGGCTTGAGAATCTTTACGGAGATCTCAATACCGAATGGGTGCACCATATCAGCCAGGCGCTTAAAGCCAACGTAATGTTCAAGAAGGACGTGGACTACGTTGTGAAGAACCAGCAAGTGGTCATCGTGGATGAGTTCACGGGCCGCCTGATGGAAGGGCGCCGCTATTCCGAAGGTCTGCATCAGGCCATTGAGGCCAAAGAAGGCGTGCCCATCGCGCGGGAAAACCAGACGCTGGCCACCATCACCTTTCAGAACTATTTCAGGCTCTATACCAAATTGGCCGGCATGACGGGCACGGCGGACACCGAAGCTACCGAGTTCGGCCAGATCTACAAGCTGAAAGTAGTGGCCATTCCCACCAATAAGCCCATGATACGCGCGGATCAGCATGACGTGGTGTATAAGACCCGCGCAGAGAAGGTGCAAGCCATCGTTGCGGACATCAAAGAAAGAAACGCCAAGGGTCAGCCCATCCTGGTAGGAACCGTTTCCATCGAGAAATCGGAGGAATTGAGTTCTTTCCTCAAGCGGGAAGGCGTCGAGCACGATGTTCTGAACGCCAAACAACATGAACGCGAAGCCCACATCATCGAAAACGCGGGCAAGCTGGGCAAGGTTTCCCTGGCCACCAATATGGCCGGCCGAGGCACGGATATCCAACTGGGGCCGGGAGTCCTGGAAGTCGGCGGCCTCTACGTACTGGGTACTGAGCGGCACGAAAGCCGACGTATCGATAATCAGCTTCGCGGCCGCGCAGGACGCCAGGGCGATCCCGGCGCATCGCAATTCTATCTCTCACTCGAAGACGACTTGATGCGCATTTTCGGTTCCGACCGCATTTCGCGCATCATGGATAGAATGGGTGTGGAAGAAGGCGAAGTCATCAGCCACCCGCTGGTGAACCGGGCGATTGAAACCGCCCAGAAACGGGTCGAAGGCCAGAACTACGAAGTCCGCAAGCATCTGCTGGAATACGACGATGTGATGAACCGGCAGCGTACGGTGATTTACGGATTGCGACGGCGTATCCTCAAAGGAGAGGAAATCAAGGACGAGATTATCGCCCGCATGGAAGACGCCGTCGATTTGATCGTCTCGCAATATGCGGTGACGGGCAATTATCCGGAAAACTGGGAACTCGAAAACATGTACGGCGAAATCAAACGTGCTTTCGACGTCGAATATAAGATTCCTGAAGAAGGGCTATCTTCGCAAACGGCGGAGGCAACGGTGGACGAGGTTGCGGCCCTCGCCCGCGAAAATTACGAGCGAATCGAAAAAGACATCGGGTCGGAGCAACTGCGCGAAATCGAGCGCCAGGTGCTGCTTTCGGTCATAGACCATATCTGGCGCGAACACCTCTACGCCATGGATCACCTTCGCGATGCAACCCGCTTCCGAGGCTACGCGCAGAGAGATCCCTTGCAGGAATACAAAAAAGAGGGTTTCGCCCTTTTCGGCACCACCCTGGATCGCATCGCTCTCGAAGTAGCCCAACGCATTTTGCACATCGATCCCGATTTCATCCGCCGTCAACAGGAAGCCATGGTGCGTGCTCGCGAGCTCGAACTATTGCGTCGACGTCAGGCGCAACTTTCCGGGCCTTCCATGGATAACCAGTCCGGGGCTCTATCGGGAACAATCATGTCCCCAGGCGCGCCTAATTCCACCGGAATTCCCGGAACTTCTGGGCAGCGTGCTCAGGCTCGCTCCGCCAATCCGACGGTGATGAAAACCGTGGGTCGAAACGATGCATGTCCCTGCGGTAGCGGCAAAAAATTCAAGAAATGCCATGGCGTGGGTGCCTGAATGGCCTTGCCTACCTGCGCGCCCCGGGCTTTTTTTTCATTGGAAGGCTTAGACGGCAGCGGTAAAAGCACCCAGCTTACTCTGCTCGAATCGGCGCTTCGCGGTGAGGGACACCAAACCTTGAGCGTGCGCGAGCCGGGTGGCACCGCCCTTTCCACGCGTATTCGGGAAATATTGTTGGCGCCGGAGCATGGGGAAATGGCGCCCATGACTGAACTTCTGCTTTATTCGGCCGCCCGGGCGCAGTTGGTGCATGAAATTATCTCCCCCTCCTTGCGGGCCGGCTCGGTGGTTTTGGCCGATCGCTTCGGTTGGTCCACGCTTGCCTATCAGGGCTACGGGCGTGGCATGGACCGGGCCGTTATCGATTCGTTACTCCAGGCCGCTTGCGGTGATGTCTGGCCCTTGCATAGCTTCCTTTTGGATATTCCCCCCTCGAGCATGCGGGACAGATTGGCGGCCGAGGGGCGCAATCTCGACCGAATGGAAAACGAAAACCTGGAATTTTACGGTAGGGTCCGGGAGGGCTATCTCGCCTTGGCGCGGGAAAACCCCGGCTCCTTCACGGTTCTGGACGCCCGGCAAGATCGGGAATTCTTGCATCAAACCATCCTGAGCGGCGTTCGAGATTGCTTACGAGCGGTGAAAAAGGAAATTTAAGAGAAAATTTCATAAGATATAATGGCTGGTGAACCGCTTGAAGCTTTTCGATCGGGAATGAGGAGTGTCCATGGAAAACAACAAGGGAAAAGTCTTCTATCTCAGCGTATTTGCCCTGATTGTCGGTTTCGGGGTGATTGGAACGCGCGTTCAAGCGGGAGGCGAGAGGTTTTATTCCGACCTCATCCGTCTCGACAAAGTCGTCACCAAAATCAACGAGCATTATGTCGAAGACGTCACCTCCTCGGAACTGGTGGATGCGGCTATCGACGGCATCCGGGGGATACTCGACCCGCATACCGCCTATTTTACGCCCAAGGATTACGAAGATCTGAAAGTGAATACCGAAGGCGAATTCGGCGGACTCGGCATACAAATCGGGATTCGGGATAAAATCCTTACCGTCATCTCGCCATTGCAGGGAACGCCCGCGCATCGCATGGGGCTCCAGTCCGGTGATAAAATCATCCGCATCGACACTACCAGTACGCAGGGAATAACCATCGACGAGGCGGTGGAGAAATTGCGTGGAAGGCCGGGAACTTCGGTACGCATCCGGGTCAGCCGCCAGAGCCAACTCGAACCCATGGATTTCACCATCGTTCGCGAAGTGATTAAAATTGAAAGTGTTCCCTACGCGGCCATGCTCAACGATACGGTGGCGTATGTCAAGATCACCCAATTCGCCAAATCCACTTCCGACGATTTGGAAGCGAAAATCAAGGAATTGCAAAAGAAGCATGCTCCCAAGGCGTTGATTCTCGACCTTCGCGTGAATCCCGGAGGATTATTGAATCAGGCCATCTCGGTTTCGGAACTCTTCCTCGAGAAGGGCCAGAAAATCGTATACACCCAAGGACGGGTCCGGTCGCAGAACCAGGAATACGTCAGCAAACGCAAACCCCTCTGGACGGAAAAGGTGGTGGTATTGGTCAATGAAAATTCTGCATCCGCTTCGGAAATCGTCGCCGGCGCCATCCAGGATTGGGACCGTGGCTTGATATTGGGTGAAACCACCTTCGGCAAAGGCTCGGTGCAGACCATTCTCCCTCTGGATGGGCAGCAAAACACCTTAAAGCTTACTACGGCCTACTATTATACCCCGGCTGGACGTAACATCAACAAACCGGAAAACGGGGTGCGTATCCACAACGGTGATGATAGCACGAAGAGCACGGATACCGCTTTCTTTTTCACCAAGGCCGGTCGCAAGGTTTTGGCCAAAGGCGGTATTACGCCGGACATCCGGGTAAAAGGACGGACCTACAACCGATTCACCCAGGAATTACTGCGCCATACCCTTTTCTTCAATTATGTGATTAAACATCGAGACACGATGACCCAAGGGGTCAAAATAACTCCCGATTTCGTAATCACTCCGGCCATAGTGGCCGATTTCCGCCGCTTCATCTTCGCCGATAGCGCTTTTTCCCGTTACAAAACCGGTCCTTTGTTGGCATTGGAAAATTTCCACTCCGTGCTAAAACGTGAGAAGGCGGAAAAGCCGGAGGATACGTTAAAAGTGGATATGGGGAAAGAGGTGGCTGCGGCTTTGACGGAATTGGAGAAACAGCTCAAGCTCGATGGAGCGAAGGAATTCGAGAAGAACCTGGATTTCATCCGGTATCAACTCAAGGCGGAATTACTCAGCGCCGTTCTGGGCGAGGACGCTCGCACGGCTTTTGAGTTGAAGAATGACGAACAGGTTCAGACCGCGACACGCTACCTTCTCGATCCGAAACGCTATACCCAGGCATTGTCCAAGGGGAATAAAGGCTGAGCGTACGTTTTTCCCGACTATTCCAGGGTACGTTCGAAGTACAGGCAAACCGACTCGAAAAGCCGATCGGGCTCGGCTTTTAAAAATACCCATCCCTCATTCCACCATTTTTCCACTTCGGATTGTATGGCTTCCGCGGTAGCTTCCGGTTCCCAGTCCGGAGAGAGGCTGAGAATGAATTCCCGTCTTTCCTTCACGGGAGAATTATATCCTGAAGCCCGACCCAGATGCCAGTAATCCGGCGTTCCTGTGATGAAATAACCGTGCTGAAGGGCTACATCCGGAACGACAGCCCGAGAAAAAGGATTGGAATCGGGTAATTCAATTCCAGAAATCGAAACCGTCCGGACTGTGCGTCCCGTAAAAACATATTGGGACTATTATAAGCGTTCCAAATCTCGGCATAGCTTTGGAACGGGTAGCCGAATAAGGTTGAATTTTTGGTGACCCGTATATCAAATCGATTAGTGGCCGCATAACGCCCGGAGTTGCGTGGCGCGACATAAACGAGGGTATCGGAAAACCGATCCGCTGCATTATAGAATCCGGCGATACTACCCCCGTATGGCGTGTAGGGTTGGCCCGCGGATAATTTGTAGCGCAAGGAAAGCTCATATTGGCTAGGCATCTTGAAATAATTAACCCAATTCAGCGTCCAGTTTCGGTGGTAGCGATAACTGTACCAGCGCTGACCGGGCTGGTCCTGCCTGAGTGAGTTGGCCATCTCCATCGACATCCATCCCCCCCAGGTAACGGCCGGATCGTAGAATAAGGAAAATTCCATTCCTACGGCGCGTCCTTTTCCGATATTGCGGTAGCGGAATTCCTTGTCGCCATACCATCGCAGCAGCTCCATTTTTGCCACAGTGTTCAGCGTGTCGAATCGCGCGCTGTCCATGCCTGGAATTCCAGAGGCAAGCCAATCCACCTTTCCGGTGAGCTCCAACGAAGGGGACACCAAATCGTAATAGACCTTATAATAATTTTGCCATTCAAAGCGATAATTTCCGGAAAACCGGTGAGTCCATTCGATGTTACCATGCCAGGCTTTTTCGGATTTGAGGCGGGGATTTTGATTCCGCATTTGAAAGGGAAGATCGTTTTGAGAGTATAATCCCGAGGCTAATGTGATCTCATCCGATGCGCCGAGTTTTTGGAAAAGAGCCACACGAGGACTGGGGAAAATTTCCTCGGATCCGCTTTCCCATTCGCCACGAACTCCATAGGTCAGGCGTCGGTTGGGACTCAAATCCCAAACGTCGGATGCAAAAAGTGAAAGGTAATGCAAGGTTGAAGTCCCTTTATGGTCGAACCGAATTCTGTAGGGAAGGTCGGAAAGAAAGGATCCCGTGGTGTTAAGGAAAGAGTCGGATTGGGTGATTACGAATCCATCCGGTTCCCCATATCCGAGGCTATTCAGCAAATCAACGTTGGAGTTCACTAAAATTTCATAGATAGGGCGAGGCAAATGCGTATCGAATTTCTGGCTCCATCGATCGTATGCGGCGCCAAATGTAAACAAGTGTCCATCCAGGCCGGAGTACCCTAATTTGATTTGGCTGTTGTAAACTTCGCGATCCAAGCCAAATCGGTAGCTACCCGATCCATAGGTGCGTCTACCTTGGTAGACGCCTGCGATATCGACCGTGTCATGCAGCCAAATTTCTTCATCCAAAAAAAGCACGTTCCAATTCTGATTCTGTCTCGCCAAATATCCTTCCAGACGCAAGCCGTTTTCTTGCCGCCAGGTAAAACCCATGATGTGAGCATCGTTGTCTACATTGGTCAATGCGATAGTGTCGGGCATATCCCGCTTTACTCGTCCGTTCGTCAACTCGGGAGAAAAAAAGGTGCGTTCATAATGACCAGGGGAAATTTCTCGTCCATGGAGATAATAGCGCCGCCTGTTCTGCATGGTCGTGAATACGTCGCGGGATAACAGCCCCGTATACCCGAGAGTCAAGCTGGGGTGCGGATTCCAATCGGTTCCGAATTGAAAATCCTTGAAATTCGGAAGTTCGATATACCTCTGAAAGGCTTGTTTTTGGGCCGTGAAACCGCTATCGTCAGCCGCCCACGCTAATACATCCCAACCCCGGTTTATGACCTGATCATACCAGAAGGAGTGAAAGGAAGCGTAAACTCCCAATTTGTTCTCGATAATCGGAGTTGCGAAATAGGCGTTACCCCGTAACAGCGATAGGTCTAGTGCCAGCGACGTGGAATCCATGGGAACTCGCCGGGTCCTTAGGAAAAGCGCGCCGGATAAGGCATTTCCCCCTTCCACGGGAAAGGAGCCGCTATAAAAATCCAGGTCTTCAAGGGATTCGGAATTGAATATCGAATAGACGCTTCCAATATGATAGGGTTGTAATAAGGGGATTCCGTTCAGGAACACCCGAGTCTCTTCCGACTTGCCGCCTCGCACAAAAGGCCTGACGCTCATGTCGCTTTGATTGGAAACTCCGGGAAGCATGCCTATGGCCTTTAGGGGATCGTTTTGGGTGGCGACGACTCGCTGAAGGTCTCGTCGCTGGAGGCGGTGGCGGCTGGCTTCTTTGCGTAAGTGCAAAGATTTTCCCCGCGAAATCACGACCAATCCGGAGGAGTCGAGGCGTTCGGTTGCGCCGGAAGACGTTGTCTGCCATGTGATCACGCGAAGTATGCTGTCTTGGGCGAAAACTATGCTGTCCAATAGCAAAATTTCATCATCTGCCGACCAAAGCTCCAGACTATCCGGTACCTGAGGTGGAAGGAAAAGTCGGCCCAAACTATCGGTGTATAGGGTTTCAGCAAAGGTCGGAGAAATGACGGGAAGTGCGGCCACGGCCAGATTCGTATTCGAATCCAGGACACGCAAGATTCTAGGCAGCGGAAAAGAATCATTCTCACCCGGTTGGGCTAAAATTTCGGTCTCAGTCGTGGCGGGTGATAGGGTCGAAGGGAGTTCCTGCGACCAAAGAAAGGCAAGGCCCATAACCATGATACCGGCGCAGAATTTCAATTGAATTTCCAACCAAAAGTCCAATTAACATTCCATTCCAATATACCGGACTCGCTTACCTTTAACTTTTCCTCGGTAGCGGGCACACCTGGCCAGGTAAAAGTTACCTGCGGGGAGAAATAATCGGGAATTACTGGAATATTCGGAAGGTCCCACATTACGCCCAATGACCCTTGGTTAATCCAGCGGCGCTTGTGAATGAAGCGCAAGTCTTCGTTTATCCTCATAATGTCGAAGGGTTGTGTTGCCAACCAGGTGGCTTTCAGGTTACCGTAGAGGCCAAAACTTCCCCAGAAGCGGGAAGCCCCGTATTCCATAAACCAGGAGTTGTCCGCCCACATACCGATTATCCATCCTGCGGACACGGAGTGGGCTGATGCCCATCCGGGAAAAGGCGTTAACCCCAGCTTTATATCAAACGCGACTAGGGGAGGGTAGTGAAGCGGTACTTCGTGATGGTAGCCTATTTCAACTCCCGAGAAAGGCCCCCATTTCCCTCGAACACCCAAACGATAGTCAAATCCTATTTTCGGGTAGAAGCGAGTGAGTATATTGGCGGGAACGGTATCGATTTGGGAGCTGGACCATTGGAGGCAGACAGGGGAGCCGTCCTCTAGGACCTCGTAGCCCCAGTAACCTTGGCCTTGAGGACATTTAACCTCATATGCATAAGAGCTTCCATAGGTAAGACCGACAGCTGTCTTTCCGGGCTCAAGAATCCTACCGGTATTAAAATGGTGGGTGGAATAGAGGCAGCCCGAAAAAAAGAACGCAGAGCATCCCAGCATATAAATAAGAGCGGTAGATTTTAGGGCCGGGTTCATCGGGAAACGAAAATTAGTTATGTTTTGTTAGCGTAACCAGTAAATTTTTCAAAAAATTATTTCCGAAATTTTTTGTAATCCCAGGTTTTTGGGTGACCCTAAGTTACCCTGCATTTGAGAATGCAAAATAACTGGAGGCCGGCATGGGTATTTTAGAAAAAGCCAATGAGGCGATTGTAACCTTAAAACATACCTTGGGTGTGCCGCCGCTTTTTTTGTTAACTGCGCTATTACTGGGTTGCCTCGATACCAAAGTATGTGGTACATGCGAAGATTTTGACGAATTTGACCGTTTTGAGAGAGTCGCTTTTTCGGATATTTCGTATCCCACCCTAACCTTCGATAAAAATGGGGCGCCCTTGATTCTCGCTAATGTTAGGTTGATTTATTCGCGGCCTGATTCGGATGAGTTCCCCGGGCAAAGCATCTCTCGCAGGGATACCAGTGCCGTCAATTCGACAACTTTATTGTTTCAGCGTGAGGTCGCCGGCTGGAAGAACTCGGCATTTCGTAATCTACACTATGTGGGCCGCTCCGATTATTACGGCCCTTACGGAATAAGCGAACCCTCTGGGTTTTTTATTCAAGATTCGGAGGGGCAATTGTACAGCGGAATCCGGGATCGGAATAGGGTGGTTATTTACTCGCAACAGACGGCCTCAGGCAAGTGGGAAAAAGAGACGGTACTCCAAAATGGAGGTTTTATCTCCGGATGGGAATATGCTATGGTGGGTGCATTTCCTGGCGGGGATATGATTTTAGTTAATAAACCGTCATCAAACCTGATTTCAATTCATAAGGAAAATTGGCCTTCGCGTTTTCTTGATACCTCGTACAGATATGCTAATAATCTCCTCGATATAGGAGCGACTCGCAATGAAGCCTTTGTCGTGGCAGAGCAGTATGATTATAATTCTCACTTGGAGGAGTCCAATTCATCCAACTCGTTACTGATTTTGTATCGAGTTGACGCAAATTCTTTCCGCAAGGATACCTTGGATGCTTTTGGAAATTCTTTCATTAATTCTTGTAACATTAAAAATCATAAAGAATTCGTTTCACTACTTTGTCGAACCAACGATTCGTCCTATGTTTATGAAATTGGTTTGTCGGGAGTGAAGCGGATATCCCAATGGGCTAGGCTTAATGAAGGTGTTTTCTTCGATAAAAACACGGATAAGCAATTTTCCGGGTCGACAAAGCTAACTTCAACCCAATCCTGTATTTCCCAAATCGATGGTTGTGACTATTGCCTGCAAATTTATTCCGAAGATTTGAGTACGGTAAAAATTCAACAATTCAATACCTGTCGGGTGAGCGAAAATGGTTCCTATTCTCTTCCACTCTCGCTTACATCCAAGGCCGACCAACTTAATATTCTCAAGTTGACCCTTGACCCGGAAAAGCAGCCGGCGCTTCTGCTAAGTATTCGCAAGAATCCTTATTTTTCCGGTACAGACAGCCTATCCACCAACTCCTTAAATTTCCAGAATCCAGTAAACGACCCGGCAAATGACTCCCGCCTTTACCTGGTGAGGCGTATCGGGGGAACATGGACTCAAGAAGAGCTGGTCCTGAAGGTAAATCCTTTCGCTACTGGAGCGCCTGGCCCCGCAAATTATTTAGAGTAATTGTTAATATCCCATTTCGATGCTTGGAAATTACCCGCCGAATTTAAACAAGGAATTTTGAATATGATGGATCTGGTAACGACTCTGGCGCCTATGCTGCTTTTCTTAGAAGGGGTAATTCTGGTCCTGTTACTCATCCTGGGGGTGGCCATTGTGGCTATTTTTTCATGGCGTCTGTTGCATTGCCGCAAACAAGTCGGTGATGCCGGAAAGTGGATGAAAATCCTTTCCAAGGACATCGCGGACCCAGGCACCTCACTTGCGGGTGTGGTTGAAGATGAATTCGCCAACGTCCCGGGGCGACTGGCGAAAACCATGCTAAGCAATCCCGGATTGGCTCCGGAAGCCTTGCAACAGGTACTTGAGGTGCAGCTATCAGCAGAAAAACGTGAGTTGGAAAAAGGTTTGGCCTTCCTTGGTACGGTAGGCGCCAATGCGCCTTTTATCGGGTTAACCGGAACCGTTTTAGGTATTCTCACTGCCTTTGACAGTTTTGCCGCAAGTGGAGGAAGCGGCAGTAGCGAAGTTATGTCGGCAATTTCACGCTCCCTGGTGGCTACTGCTGCAGGCCTCATGGTGGCGATTCCTGCCGTTATCTTCCATAACATCCTTCGCAGCCGGGTACGAAGCATTCTGGAAAAGTCCAAGGAGGTGGGTGGGATGGTGATGGCCCGCAGTTTGCAAGCGTGGGCTGTCGGGGCGGAGTCCTAACTTGGCTATCGGGGCGGCGGACGAAGAAGATGGGATGATATCTGCTATTAATATCACTCCCTTGGTGGACATATTTCTGGTATTGCTTATCATCTTCATGATTACCAGTTCGGTGCAGAATCGTGCGGAGATCCCCCTTAATCTACCCACCTCCGCAAAAGCCGGAGATGCCGCTCCCAATGCCTCGGGATTGGTGTTAGACAAGGATAAACAAATGTTTCTCGACGGATTGCCCTGTGCTTCGGCTGAAGCCGTACAATTGTTGGGTCGAGCCGTGGCAAAGGACAGTTTACACCAGGTGCTGATAGCGGCTGACCAGGATTTGCGCTATCGGGACGTGGTGGCGCTATTGGATTTGGTTCGCGAAGCGGGTGTGCGGAAATATGCCCTCAAAGTGATTCGGGGCGCGCGGAGTGGAACCTGAAGGGAATGCGTAAGCGAAAACAGTCCCGGCTGAAGCCTGGGATACACGATAACACCCCTCGGGATTTGCATTTATTTTTCCCTGAAAGCCGAAGCCTGGGGGTTCTACCCAGTCTCGCTGCATTCGTCCTACTGGCGGGGATTGCGGCTGCTGTTTGGCAAATATCCCAGTTAAAATTTCCTACCAGGGAGCTTTTCGAAGCTGTGGATTTGGTTATAGAAGAAGCTCCGCCGCCGCCTCCCCCTCCGGAGGTGGTTCAGGAGCCCCCCAAGCCTCCGCCGCCCCCTCCACCGGATCCCGATGCGGTACCTCCGCCGTCCAAACCGGAAGAACAGCCTCCAACTCCACAATTTGGTCTTCCGGAAGAAGCCATGGCAAACCATGGGGATATGGAAGTGGCTACCGGAAACACTTTACGTGCCGCACCGGATACAATCGTAGGCCCCGCACCGGGGGCTTTACCGCCTGCTCCGGAGCGATTGGATGAGGCTCCGCAATTCTTAAGGCAAGTGGTGCCGGAATATCCGGAGTGGGCGTTACGCGATGGTAGGGAAGCCACGGTAGTGGTGGAAGTGGTAATCGGTGCGGATGGGAGAGCCCAATCCGCAACTATTCGGAAATCGGGTGGAGGCGAATTCGATCGCAGCGCCCTCAAAGCGGCCCAGGCTAGTCGGTTCAAACCCTTTTTCAAAGAAGGTCGACCGGTTCCCTGCATCGCTCCGGTTACCTATTATTTTAGACTGTAACCCCTGGGTACTTTGGGTTGGTGAGAATCGGAAACTGGCCACTAAATACTTTGAAAAAGCCTGTTCAGGGGTTGGAGGCCGGCTGAATGGCACCCGGATTTGCTCCCTCTCGGTTTTGTGCCAGTTCATCCGCAAATACTTCTTCGAACATTTGCCAAATACTGATGAAAATGGCGGCGATAACGGGGCCGATGACGAAGCCAGCTAAGCCGAAAAGGGTTAAGCCTCCGATGGTGCTTAGCAGAACCAACAGATCATGCATTTTGATGTCTTTCCCCACCATGACCGGCCTAAGCACATTGTCGACGCTGGAAATAATCACCGCGCCTACCGCGATGACCACTATGCCCGAAATGATTTGGCCTTTTAGCATCAATACTCCCGCTACGGGAAGCCAAACCAATCCGCTGCCAACGGCGGGAAGGATACTGAATACAAAGATAAGAACGCCCAATAAAATGGGTGAGCCCACGCCTACTATTAAAAAGAGCAGGGCGCCGATGAATCCTTGGATGAGGCCGATGACCAGCACCCCTTTAAGGGTTCCCTTGCTTACCGAGAGAAAACGATCGATAAGTATATGTTCATACTGGTCCTTGAGGGGAGACCATTTGATGAGGCGCTGTACGATGCGAGGGCCGTCCACGTAGAAGTAAAACATCATGAAAAGCATGAGAAAGAATTTAAGGATTTGGT
>JBGTHM010000033.1:0-22053 GCA_041746255.1 Fibrobacteria bacterium
CTTCGTGGGGCCATAGCTCAGCTGGTAGAGCACTTGCATGGCATGCAAGGGGTCAGGAGTTCGACTCTCCTTGGCTCCACCATAAAAAGCCTCCGTTTCAAGCGAAGCGGAGGCTTTTTTTAAAAGGGGAAAATCAATGAATTCCAAAGTAAATGCGATATTAATAACGGGTTTAAGTCTGTTTGTAGGCATTCACGTACCTGCATCGACCCCGGATTTGCTACCCGAGACCCCAGTACCGGAATTCGGATGGAAAAGGCAATTCACGGGAATGCTGAATTTGAACCAGGTTTATTTCGACAACTGGGTTAAAGGCGGATCGAATGCTCTGGTCTGGGAAGTGAATTTCGGTGGCCAAGCCGTTTTGGAGCGGGAACCCTACCTGTGGGAATCCAACGCGAAATTCCTTTACGGGCAAACGAATATCTCCGATGTGGGAATCCGTAAAGCAGCGGATGAATGGAAGCTGGAAACCATTTATACCCGCAAACTGGGCACTTGGATCAACCCTTTCGCCGCTGCGGCCGGATGGTCCCAATTCACTACGGGATATAACTACGACGACGAGGCCGGAACTGAAACGGAAATTTCGAATTTTTTCGATCCGGCTTATTTCACCCAGACGTTAGGTCTGGGGTTTACTCCTTTCGCCAATTTCAAGGAGAGGCTGGGTTTTGCGCTGAAGCAGACGATTTCGCCGGAATACGGATATGCGGACGACGTCGAAACGGCGGGTGAAATCGAAACCTTCAAAATCGAATATGGTTTAAGTTCCATCACGGAATACCAGCGGTCACTTATGGAAAATATCCTGGGTGCCACCAAGCTGGATATATTCGTTAATTTCAAGGGCATCGATGCAATCGACGCGCGTTGGGAGAACAAGATTACCGCTAAGGTAAACAAAAACATCAGCGTCAATCTTGAGCTGGAAATTCTCTATGATAAGGATCTGGACGACAGCTATCAGCTGCGCGAAAGCGTGGCGATAGGCATCACTTTCCTCTCGCTCTAGGTTGTTCTATCCAAATCCACGACTTTGCCGGTGCGGCACGATTCGTCGGCCGCCAGCACGATGCGTAAACTGTCGATGGCTGCCCGGTGGTGCTCACGCAAGTCGAGATTCTCGCGCATGACTCGCAAAAAATAAGCCTGTTCCGCTTCGCAAAGGCTGGCATGGGTAAAACCGTCTTCCATTTCCATGCGAATGTCGGATTCCGACTGGGCGCCGTCGGGGGTTTGTTGCGCGGAATGGATGACCAGGTTGGTCAAGCGCGTATGTCTTATGGTATCCGACGTGTCGATGGGGGGGATATTGCCCGTGATTCGGTTGGCAATACTGATGCTGCCCCTTGGCCCGATAACATCCTTGATGTGGTGGGCCGTACTGCTGATCATGGGGCCCCAGCCGGCTTCGAACCAGCCCATGGATCCGTCGTCGAAGCGGATGTGCAGATGTCCGTAATTATAAGAATCGGCGGCGATTTCCTCGCTGAGGCGGGTAGCCAGGGCGTGCACATGCAAGGGCCGTGCCTGGGTAAGCCTGCACATGATGTCCACATAATGCACGCCGCAATCCACGAGAGGTGAAACGAAGGCCGAGAGGTTTTTATGCGTGGTCCAATATGCGCCGAAGCTTTGTTGGTTCGAATTCATGCGCATGACCAGGGGCTTTCCCAGCGTACGTCCGATTTCCACTAATTTCATGTAGGTGGGATGATGGTGTAGAATATAACCTACCACCAATTTGCGATCGGTTTCCCGGGCGGTTTGAAGCACGGATTCGGCGGCGCTTACCGTTTCGGCCAAAGGTTTTTCCACGAAAACGTGACAGCCTTTACGCATCGCCGCAATGGCAAAGGCCGCGTGTGTGTCAGGATAGGTGTTGATGGAAACCGCATCGGGCGTTGTTTCCCGCAGGGCGGTTTCGAAATCGGAGAATTGGGGGCAATCGCCGATTTCCGCGGCCAACTTTTCCCGGCTTCCATCCCCGCGGCTGACCAGCCCCGCTATTTCGAAATCTTTGAGGCGTTGGTAAGCGCGGGCATGAGCGCTTCCCATATGCCCGCAGCCTACAACCAGAATCCTTATTTTACCGGTCATGCCAAAATCTTTTCCCACGTAAGTGTAGCCCGCTGAAATGTAAATACCGGGCTATTGCCATCGACCAAGCGAACCATGCAATAGAAAGTCCGATAGGGGTACAAGCCGCGGGAGCGGGAATGCACCCATTTCGATTCTGCCTTCGCGGAAGGGATCCCGGGTACGCTAGCAATCACCGCCACCCTGGGAGAATTCCACGTCTTCCATTTGGGGAATGTTCATCAAACCCGTCAGCACGGTTTTGACGTCCTGGTTTTCGAACAGCAATGCGTGTAAACCTTCGAGAATATGCATGTGGATACCCAGTTCGGCGATTTTTTTACGGACAATTTTAACCGTATTCACGCCTTCGGCCACTTCGCCGATTTCCTCTACGGCTTCCTTTAAGGTTCTTCCCAAACCGATGAGGAAACCCACGCGAAAATTGCGGCTCAATTCACTACTGCACGTGGTCACCAGGTCGCCGACTCCGGCCAGACCCAGAAACGTAAGTGGGTTGGCCCCCAGCTTTTCGGCCAGGCGGCTCATCTCGATGAGCCCGCGTGTAATGAGCATGCCTTTGGTATTATCGCCCAAACCCATGGCGGCCGAAAGGCCCGTCGCGATGGCATAGACGTTTTTCAGGGCGCCGGCCAACTCCACTCCATAGACATCGTGATTGCTGTACACGCGGAAATAAGGGCAAGAGAGGACATCCTGTACGAGATTGCGTACTTCCTCGTATTGGCTTGCGATTACCGTACCGCTGGGTTTTTTGGCGATGATTTCCTTCGCAAGGTTGGGTCCGCTCAAAACCCCGACTTTGAGGCAGGGAGTCTCTTCACGGAGAATCTGGCTCATCAACTTGAAGGAATCGAGTTCTATGCCTTTGGTCATGGAGACCAATAATTGGCTACCGCTCAGGTGATCGCCAAGCTTATGCGCCACCTCCCGGAAATGCGGACTGGGAACCGCGAAAAAAATAAGGCGGCATTGCCGTCCCACTTCGGCGAGATCGGAAGTTGCGGCTACGTTTTCGCTCAAACGAAACCCCGGCAGGTATTTCCGGTTCTCATGCAGGCTATTCACTTCTGCGGCCATTTCGGCGCTGCGATGCCAATGCAGCACGCTGCGTCCGTTATTGCCTATGATATCGGCCACGGCGCTTCCGAAACTTCCGCCCCCAATTACCCCGACCTTGTCGCTGGCCTGGTTCATGCCGTTCCTTTCTCCAAACCGTAATGGTCCAGCTTGTTGCGATAATAATACAGCAGCTTCATGTTCAGCGAATAAGCGGTATTTTTTTCGACCCGTAAAACCTCTCCGCTATGAAAACTCTTGAAATGCGACAAGGCGGACTGGAAAATTTCCCAGGGAGGCATTTTCCGTAAATACTCCGCCAGCCTAATCCCCTCCGCAGCTTCCAATTCCAAAAGCCGGGGCATGAGAAACTCGATGTATTCGCGCACATCGCCCAGGGGAACCTTGCTGGCTTCTCCGTCCAGGCGCACGAGATGGTAAAGGTCTTCTTTCGGATTGGCGGCTTTGATGGTTTCGAAAAGTGAGAAGGCGGCGACATGGGTGCATAAAATAATGTTGTTGCGCTTGAACGAATCCAGTATGGTTTCTCCCAGTACTCGGGTATATTGCCTGTCCCTCTGCTCATCGGGATGGTATCGGCCATGCAGTTCGATATAACTGCGTCTGTCCACCACCCGGCCCTGCTTGTCGCGGCTATTGCCTTCCCGATCGACCTTGTTTCCAAAAAGGTCGATCGGATCGCATAAATGCAAATGAATGTTCGAATCCATATTTTTCAGGTTCCGCCAAAAATTAAGTTGCCGTGTCAGGCGATTGGATTCCTTCTTTAAGCGGATGAACCGGCTTTTGCCCGTCTGTTGCAGGTGTTGTTCGATGAGAGACTTGGCTTCCAAGACCAATCCATAGGATAGCGTACAGGGTACTATGAATACGTCGGGTCGGCTTTTTCCCGATCGCAGATTTGCCTGGAAGGCGCTCAGGCCGCAACCCAAAAGGCCCAGTTTGATTTTTTGTTCGACATCCCCGCGGCGGTTGCGGGCTCCTCCCGGAAAGAACAGATTATGCTGACCGATTTTCAGCGTCATGGTTGCATATGCCTTCAAGGTCGCCTTATAGATGCGGCTGTGTTTGCGCCTGTCAACCTTGTAAGCCCCGAGGTGGTTCATGAAAAAGGAAAGTATCGGATTCGTGAAGAGATTGAGACCCGCGCCGTAAGTAAAGGGCGGCAGACGGCATGAATGCAGCGCCAATCCGATTACCATGCTGTCCAAATTACTGAGATGCGTGGGAGTCATCATGAGCGTGCCCCGTCGCGAAAGCTCCCGGATGTGGTCTACCGGTCCGGTGATGACGAGATTCTTTTCGAGACTAAAGCGCGATCCCATCGAAGTCAGGAACCCGACGGGTGAGAGACGGGTGAAGAGGGCTTTGAAGCCAAGCGGAAGCAGACGCGCGGCCAGCCGGTACACCCGTGGGTCGAAATAGCCGGTTATCTCCCGGACATAGCCCGAGATGATGTCGCGGAGCAATTCCAGACGGGTTTTTTCATCCGCATGCGGAAATTGCCCGGCGATTTGGGACCAATAGGCCTTTTGTCGACGGGTTTCCAGAGAGGGAGGTTCCGAACGGAGGCGTTCCAATTCATGGGTGGCGGCATCGTTGAGAAGGACATCGAGCGACCAGGCGGGATCTGTCTCCGCGGCGTCTAGGTGCTCCGCCAGGGCTTTTTCCACCACTTCGTTTCGCATTCGCGAAATTTCTTCGGGGGTGAGGAGTAGGCCTCCGGGGTGAGGAGGTTCCGGAACATTCATTTCAAAATTCATGCGAACAACCGTCTCACATCATCCAGACTGAGTTCGTCCATGCGTTTTACCACCCGGTGGGCTCCCGTGAGTTTATCCGCCGCGTGGGTGGTGGCCACCCCGACCACCTTCATTCCGCCGGCCAAAGCGGCGTCTATGCCGAATTGGGCGTCTTCGAAAACGAGGCAATGCTCGGGTGCGCGTTTAACCCTGTCGGCGGCCAGGAGGAATACCTGCGGATCGGGCTTTCCGGCTTGCACGTCTTCCGCCGATACGATGGAGGCGAAATATTTTTCCAAACCGAGAACCTGCAATGCAGTAGTGATGTTCAAACGGTGGGTGGAAGAGGCGAGAGCGCAGGACATTTGGGCATCGAAGAGTTGAGCGAGGAATTCCCGAACACCGGGTAAAACCTCCAGGCCCTCGGCGAGAATTACTTCCCGGTACAACTCCTCTTTTCGCAGGGAAAGCCGCTTCACTTCCGCGGGATTATCCGTCCAGGCCAGGATGGAAGGAATGATCTTTTCGTTTTTCATGCCGAAGCCGCGTATGAAATGTCCGGCGGGGAGAGGTTTATCGGACTCCTCGGCGAGTAATTCCCAGCTTTTTTCATGTGCCCTGGAAGAGTCGATAATGACTCCGTCCCAATCGAAGAGCATGCCGATTTGATGGAGTGTGGGCAAAGTCATCGGATTCGGGTCTCCCTGGGCCACTTGCTTTCGCATGGCGTTCAAGTGGCGTATATGGATGCGGCTTTAATGTTAAAAATTTAACGATCTCCGGCAATTTGGCCCTTGCCATGGATTCCCGAATATGCGTTTTTATTATCCCAGTAAACTTTTTTCACGATAGGGAGGCGAGTACTATGGGCGCATTGGATACCTGGAAAAAAAGTAAGCCGGTGGAAAAGGCCCTGGAAACCATGGGTGGGTTGTGGAGCAGCCGGGGTGGCGGGAAATCCTCACAGGGAATACCCGGATTTTCGGGGTCACCGACGGTGGACCTTTCGGAGGATGATAAGGAAATCGTGATAAAGGCCGAAGTTCCCGGGCTGACACAGAAGGATCTGGAAGTTTCCTATACCGGGGGCTATCTCACCCTCAAAGGCGAGAAACGGCAGGAGACCGAAGACCGCAAGAAGGGTTCCTATTACCGGGAGTCGTGGTACGGTAAATTTTCCAGGACTATTCCCGTGGGACAAGAGGTGGAATGGGAAAAGGCGAATGCCCAATACCGCGATGGGGTGCTGCGGATTAGTATTCCGAAAAGATCGGGAGCGCCCGAAAAAACACGGATAAAAATACAATAGGAAGGAGAAAAAATATGATTTGGAATTTCGAACCATTCAGCGAATTGGAGCGTATGCGGCGCGAGATGGACGGTTTGTTCGATCGCATGGGTTTCGCGACTACCGGATCTTACGCCACTTTTCCGGCCATGAATCTCTATGAATCGGATGAGGATGTCACCATCCTGGTGGAACTGCCCGGCGTGCGCAAGGAGGACATTCAACTCGACCTGCGCGAAAACGTTTTGGTCATCTCCGGCAAGCGCGAACCCGAGGACGCCGGTCAGGAAGCGGTAAACCTCCGCAAGGAAAGGATGGCCGGCGAGTTTCGTAAAACCTTCCGGCTTCCGGTCAAAGTGGATTCCAACCGGGCGGATGCCCAGTGTCGGAACGGCATACTTACGCTTAAAATGGCGAAGGCCGAAGAAGCCAAGCCTCATCAAATATCCATTCAAGCCTAGGAGGACAACATGGCAACGGAAGTTTCAAGAAGGGGACGCAAAGAGGTGAGCGCTTCAACCACGGAGAATGTATCCCAAGTCTCCAATGCCTATGAAGCCGATGCGGATATTTTCAGCACGGAATCGGAATTGACCTTATACCTGGATTTACCCGGCGTGGAAAAAGGAGCGGTAGAAATCGAGCTGGATGAAACCAACACTTTGCAAATCAAAGCGAAAGGATCGGTTGAAGAGCCGAAGGGTTTGCAATTTCGCGAGTTCCAAATCGGGGATTTCTATCGCGCCTTCCGCTTGGGCGAGGAATACGATCGCGATAAGGTTTCGGCGACGCTCGAGAACGGCGTTCTTAAAGTCAACGTACCCAAACGAGAAGAAGCGAAGCCCAAACGCATCGCCATCAGCGCTTAGAAAATCTTGATACTTCTGGAAGAGGCGGGGCCTGCTTCCGGAAGTAATCGGGGTATCCCGAAAAGTCGAAGAACAGGATGATGTCGCTACGGGATGTATATTTCCCTGATGAGCCCTTCCCAACGTTTTTCCCGAACCGGACGACCCCTTTTTCCAATTCTGTTATGCCTGTACATCCTTTCCGCTCCGATGTTTTCCAATGCCGAAGAGCCGTCCCCACGCGTTGTCTCCGATTTGTGGCTTCCTGCCGCCAGCTTGTTTCTACCCGGCTTCGGCCAATATTTGCAAGGTGATTTTCCCTGGGGGGCAGGCTATTCCCTGACGGCGGTAGGCGGAGTGGTGTTGGCGATAAACAGCCGGTTCATGTTAGTGGATAAATACCTGAATGAGGGGCCCATCCCCACGGAACCCATCCCGAAATCACCGGAGATGCAGGGCATGTTTTACGGATTGCAGCTGTATCAAACCGCCGGTTTCCTAAGCGCTTATCAGGTTTTCGCGGCATCGGTTCCCAGTTTGCAGGAGCGTGGGCATTATCGATTTTTACCTAATCCGGAGGGTGTGGGTGACCTCTTGGTTTCCCCATTTCGATTGGAATACCTGAAAAAACCCACGACCTATATTCCCCTGGGTCTATTCACGGCCTTGGCCGGATTAGCAGTTAGTTCGGAAAGGGGAAGCAGCCAAACCGATAATAGCCGCCTCGTTCCCTATCATTTTCGCGATGCTCTTTTTACCACCGGCGTATCTTTCAATGCCGGTGTTTCCGAAGAGGCGTTTTTCCGCGGTTACGCCCTGCCCTGGTTTTACCAGGCATTCGGTGAGCGGTGGTTTTTCGCAAATGGGATGCAGGCGGCTGCCTTCGGATTGGCCCATTACAATCCAGAAAATGAAAGTACCGCGATCCACATGCTGATTACCGGGACTATGGGATATTATTTCGGTTCCATGACCCGTCGAAATGATTGGAACGTCGGGGAAGCGATTTTCCTGCACTTTTGGTGGGATATCGTCGCATTCACCGCAGGGTATCTGACCTTGCGGGAAATCCGTTTCGATTTTTCTTTTAAGACCTCCGTACCCCTGTAAACTTTTTTCATTCGCACTCTTCGCTTCCCATCCGGCCCTTTCCGATGGTAATATCGATGTGTCGGCCCAATCGAACGGAGCGATTAGTGCAAGGTGACATCGATGAATTGAAAAGCTGGTATCGCGGTGGGCTCATCACTCCCATCAATGCCTTACGCATCGCCCAACGCGAAATTTCCCATAACGGCGACGCCATCGATTCCATCCGACGCATAGCCCACACCTTGCGCGGCTCGGGAGGTACTTACGGTTTTCCCGAAATCAGCGAGGCCGCCATGCGCCTCGAGGACGCTTCCCCGGAAGATATCCAGGCCGCTTTGATAAGGCTTTTGCGCACCCTGGAAGAGGTCGCTTCCCGGCCCGACATGGAAGATAAATCGGGAATCCTGGTTATCGACGACGACAGTTATATATCCGATCTCCTGCTCCGGTTGTTGGAAACCTCCAACCGGGAAATTTTTCAGGCCGGGAGCGCCAGGCAGGCCGAGCAGATTCTGGAAGAGAAAAAAATTTCCCTGATCATCCTCGATCTCATGTTACCCGATACCGACGGGCGTAATTTTCTCGTGCGTCTCAAGGAGAGGCCGATTACCGCCTCCATTCCGGTTATCATCCTTTCCGCCAAACTCGGGTCACAGCCCAAAACCGAATGTTTCGCCCTCGGAGCCGACGCTTACTTCGAAAAGCCCTTTGAAATAGATACCCTCTCGGCCGCCGTCTCCGCGCAACTGCACCGCAGCGAGGTCAATCTTCGGGAAGCCCGCGTCGACCACCTGACGGGTTTGCCCAATCGAGCCGCCTTCCGGGAGGCTTTTATAAGGCAATCCTCCCTGGCGGGACGAAAGCGGGAGCCTTTGTCGGTGGCCATTTTGGATTTGGACCATTTCAAGCAAGTGAACGACCAACACGGTCATACCATGGGCGACGAGGTTTTACGCCAATCGGCGCTTATCGTCCGGGACTCGCTGCGCCGATCCGATCTTCTGGCGCGCTGGGGAGGCGAAGAGTTCGTGGCCCTCTTCCCCGAAACCAACCTGGAAGGGGCGGCTGCCGCGGTTCGTAAAGCAGCGGCTGCATTAAGTGAGCATAAGTTTACCGGCTCGGGCGATCAGATTTTTAATGTCACCCTATCCGCGGGTTTGGCCGAAGTGGAGGAGAAGCATACGGTAGGAGAGGCCATTGCCGAAGCGGACCGATTTCTTTACAGCGCCAAATCGCAGGGTCGGAACCGGGTGTTGTGCCGTCTCGACCCGATTAAGGAGCCTAGCCGCGACCTTCTGCTTGCCGAAGCCGACTTGACTGTGGCGACCATTATCAAAAGCCGCCTGGGAAGGGAGGGCTTCCGGATCACGCACTGTCCTTCGGGCGACTCCCTGCTGGCAGCGGCCGAAGCGGGAAATTTCTCCCTTTGCATCTTCGATTCCAACCTCCCCGACGGCAAAGGATTGGAATTATTGGAGCGCCTGCGGCAAACCCCCGGTTGTGTGGGAATGCCCGTGCTGCTGCTCACGGCCCTGGGTCGCGATAATGATGTCGCCAAGGGGTTTCAGCTTGGAGCCGACGATTATCTGGTGAAACCCTTTTCCCCCTTGGAACTGGTGGCGCGCGTGCGCAACCTCCTCCGTAAAACCTGATTCTCCCAATTGCATCCCCCCCATCCGGAAGGGTAGAATGTTGGGGTAGTATGGGAACTGGCAAGAAATAGCCGGAAGGAACAATGACGGAAAACTGGATTGGTTATGCGGGTCTTATTACGGCCTTGGTCGCCTTTACCCAATTCTGGGTTTGGCAAATCATCCGTCGTTCGAGTACCCGGGGCCAAATTACGGTAGCGGCTTTGGGTACGCCCGAAATCGGATTCGATTTGAACGGGCCGCATATCGCGATAGCGGGAAGTTTCACAGCTACGCGTGGCGATGTACATGTCTTATCCATGGAATTGACGCTGACCCAGAAAAAGACCCACAAAACCCGGACTTTCCTATGGGCCGGATTCAAACCGTCCTATGCCGTTTCCGCCGGAGACGGTTCCGCATGGCTACCCCCCGAGGGTTTCGGAATCTCCCCGTTGATGCCTCGCCGTTTCATCGCCCTGTTCCATGATTTTCCCACCGCACAAGAGATGAAACCCATATTGCATCGTTACCGCCAAAATTGGTATGAAGCCGTGCAACGCTTCAGCGAAGGGAACGGATTGGGGCGTCCTTCATTTGATAACTCCGACTCATCCGAAATGAGTAAATCCCTGCTGGATGCGGTCAACGATTTCAAGCGTTCCCCTATTTGCATGCACTCCTATACCGAATTGGATAGGCTATGCTATTGGGAACATGGCGATTACTCCTTATCGCTGAAAATCATCACGGAAGAGGAACCCGATTCCATTGGTCGTGAAGCCGACTTCAATTTACCCAAAGGAGACGTCAAGTTTCTGAAAGCCAATTGCGTGGAAATGCTGGACGAACCCATTGCGAAATTCCTGCGCAAGCCGGCCAAAGGCTACGATCTCGTCTATGCGCAACCCACGGCGGGTTGGCAAAAAGCCCGAACGGTAGCCCCGTCACCTCCCGCAACGTCCGACTGAAACGTCTCTGCCGGTTGGGTCGGCTTTTCCGGGGCTCCAACCACTTTACTTAATCGCTTCCAATTAACTAGATCCCTTCGTATGGGCATACCCTTCCGCTTTACTGTTTGCACGCTGAATCTGTGGGAATCGGCGCGTTGGGAAGAGCGGCGCGAGCCTGTATCCCAATTTGTAAAACTACACACGCCCGATATCTTCTGCCTGCAGGAATTGCGTCCCGAAAGCCGGGATTTATTGGATGCCTGTTTACCTCTGCATCGTCGCGTCGAGGATGCTTTTCCGGGTTGGATTCAAGAAGGCAATATATTTTGGAACGCGGAATTGTTTTCGCTTAAAACCTACGGAGCGGAAGACATCGGACAGGAAGAAGAGCTCCGGCGGCTATTTTGGGTCGAATTGGAATCCCACGTCACTTCCGAAATATTGTGGGTCGCGACGGCGCATTTCACCTGGCCCGGGCATCCCCGTGAAAAAGCGACGGGAGTCAATTTGCGCATCGGTCAGGCGCGACGCGCCGTGGCTGCGATGGACAAGCTGGGTTCGCGCGAGCAAGCCCTGCTTTTCATGGGAGATTTGAACGAGCATTATCATACTTTGCGGGTATTAGAAGACGAAGGCGGATTTGTCGACAGTTTCAGCGCCTTGGGGCGTGACGGCATTCCCACCCGGCCGGCGTTTCCCACCTATCACGGGCCGGCGGAAAGCCTGGACTGGATAGTCCATCGGGGAGCGCTGCGACCGCTCTCTACTGAAGTGGCGCATTTCTATCACGGCGATATGGCCGTATCCGACCATTGGCCCGTGCTGGCGACCTACACCTTTTCTTAATCCGGAGAATTTATGGCAAAGATCATATCCAAAACTGAAGTGAAGCGGGTACCGGCCAAAACTGCGAAGCAGACGGTGAAAAAGGCGACCTTAAAAATCCCGAAACCTTCGTCGCCTTCCTCCGGGAGCCCCGCTATCGGTGCTAAGGCGCCGGATTTTTCGGCCTTGGGTGATACCGGAAAATCCTTGACCCTGAAAAGTCTCCGGGGCCGAAAGGTTGTCCTCTTTTTTTATCCCAAAGACAGCACTCCCGGATGTACCCGTGAAGCCTGCGCCTTTCGGGACGGGTTGCAACAAATCCGCAAATTCGGCGCCGAGGTCGTGGGTGTCAGTATGGACAGCGTGGAATCGCATCGCCGTTTCAAGGAAAAAAATGCTCTCAATTTCCATCTGGTATCCGACGAGGACCGCAGCATTGTGAATGCCTATGGCGTTTACCAGGAAAAGTCCCTTTACGGCCGGAAATTCATGGGAATCGTAAGAACGACTTTCCTAATCGACGAAAAGGGGCGTATCGCACGCGTTTTCCCGCGTGTGAAGGTGGACAAGCACTACCAGGAAGTGTTGGAAGCCCTGGCGGAAATGGGATAAAGCGCGAGGAGTTCTTTTTCATGAAGGTTTTGCCTGCGCACCTGCATCAGCTATATTTAACGCATGAAAAGTTCCAGCCCCAGAAAACTGGTCGTGCTCGGATCGGGTTTCGCCGCCTTCCGATTATTACGTGACATTGATACCCGCAAATTTGATGTGGTGGGGATAAGCCCTCGCAATCACTTTTTGTTCACGCCCTTGCTTCCCAGCACGACCGTCGGCACTGTCGAATTTCGCAGCATTATCGAATCCGTACGCCAAGCCTGTCCCAAGGTCCGCTTCTTTTCGGCCGAAGCCCTGGGCGTGGATTCGAGCGCGAAGAAACTCTCTTGTCGCGGCATCGTGGACGGTCGGACCTTCGACCTGGACTACGATATTCTAGTCATCGCGGTGGGGTCTACCAACAGCACTTTCGGCATACCCGGTGTAGCCGAAAACGCCTATTTTCTCAAGCAGCTCTCCGACGCCCGCGCGTTACGTCAGCGTATCATCGAATGTTTCGAAATGGCGTCGCAGCCCGGTCTTTCCGAGGAGGAGAGGCACGGTATGCTTTCTTTCGTAGTTATCGGTGGCGGCGCGACTGGAGTCGAATTTTCGGCGGAAATGCACGATTTCCTCACGGAGGATTTGCGGAAAGCGTACCCCGATCGAATAGACGAGGTGCGCATTATTCTTCTGGAGGCCTCCAAGCAAATTCTCAGTACCTTCGATGCGGCTTTGTCCGATTATACGCTCAAGCATTTTCAACGCCAAAAAATCCAGGTGCGCACCGAATCCCTTGTCGTCGGCATAGACCCGAAGTACATCCACCTGAAAGACAAGTCGCACATCGCTTATGGTTTGGTGGTTTGGGCGGCCGGTGTGGCTCCGGTCGAATTCGTCAAGAACCTTCCCTTCGAAAAAGAAAAAGGACGTTTGATCACCGACGAATATCTGCGTCTTTCCGGTCAGGATTCGATTTACGCGTTGGGAGATTGCGCCACCCTTCGCGATCAGGACCTGCCCATGACGGCGCAAGTGGCGGAACAAGGCGGTAAATACCTGGCTCGCAGTCTGGCACGGCACGAATCCGGAAAAAACATCAAACCCTTCCATTATAAGCATGCCGGAATGCTGGCCTATGTGGGCAGCAATCGAGCCCTGGCCGATTTGAACAAAATCAAAGGCAAGGGATTCGCTACCTTTCTGTTCTGGCGCTCCGCCTATCTGACCAAGCTGGTGAGCCGCCGCAATAAAGTGCTGGTTCTGTTCGACTGGCTTAAAAATTTCCTATTCGGGCGCGACGTATCCCGCATGTGAACTCAACCGGATTGCCTTTCGTTTTTCCACCGGAGAACCCCACTATGAATGCTTCCGATTCTCGTCCTGAAAACCACCTTGCCGGCGAAACCAGCCCTTATCTGTTGCAACATGTCCGCAACCCCGTAGATTGGCATCCCTGGGGTGAAAAGGCATTGGAAAAGGCCAAGCTGGAGAACAAATTGTTGCTCATCAGTATCGGCTATTCCGCTTGCCATTGGTGCCATGTGATGGAAAGGGAATCATTTGAAGACGAGGAAACCGCGCGAATCATGAACGCCGATTTCGTCTGCATCAAGGTCGACAGAGAGGAAAGACCGGACATAGACCAGGTTTACATGCATGCCGTGCAGCTCATAACGGGGCAGGGGGGATGGCCTCTCAATTGTTTCGCGCTCCCGGATGGGCGGCCCATCTATGGAGGAACCTATTTTCGCAATGCCCATTTCAAGGATGTACTCCGGACGCTGGCTACTCTCTACCGGGACGATACGGAAAAGGTGGTGGACCAGGCGGAGGAATTGACAAGAGGCGTGCGCCGGAGTGATTCAGCCAAGCCCGCGCAGGACTTGAGTGAGCCGACGCGCGAGGAAATAGCGGCAGTGTACACTGCTTTCGCGGGACAGTTCGACAATAAGGAAGGCGGCCCCAATCGGGCTCCCAAATTCCCCTTGCCCAACAACTATCGATTCCTGCTACGCTTCGGCTATCAAAGCGGTAATGAGGAGGCCTTGCAACATGTTAACCTGACCTTGGAAAAGATGGCCTTCGGAGGAATTTTCGATCAAATCGGCGGAGGGTTTTCCCGTTATTCCACCGATTATGAATGGAAGGTCCCTCACTTCGAAAAAATGCTCTACGACAACGGGCAACTGCTGGAACTCTATGCCGAAGCCTATCAAGCCTCGAATATCCCGCTGTATGCCGATACGGTATACGCTATCGCCGATTTCGTGGAACGGGAGTTGACCTCTCCCGAAGGCGGATTTTATTCGGCTTTGGACGCCGACAGTGAGGGCGTCGAGGGCAAGTACTACGTTTGGACCCGGGAAGAATTACAGTCGCTGCTGGGAAACGACTTCGCGCTTTTCGCCGAATATTACAATGTCAATTCCCAAGGCTATTGGGAGGAGGGAAACCATATCCCTCTGCGAAAGCTTACGGATACCGCTTTCGCCGCCGAAAAAGCCATGAGCGTGGAAGATTTGCGCCTCCGGATTTCCGCCGCACGGGAACGGGTTTTTGGCGCCCGCACGCGGCGGGTCCGGCCCGGATTGGATGATAAGATTCTCACTTCCTGGAACGCGCTGATGTCCAAGGGTCTTATCACCGCATACTGCGCCTTTAAAGAAGAACGTTTTCTGGAGTCGGCCCGGGTAAACCTGGCCTATTTGCTGGAGAAGGCGGTAACTCCCGATGGAGGCCTTTATCATAACGGTAAGGACGGACGTTTCAACCTCAATGGGTATCTCGAGGATTACGCCTTCATCATTGAAGCTTTGCTGTCGCTCTATCAAGCCACCTTCGAACCATCCCATCTCGACAAGGCGCGTGAGTTGACCGAGTATGCCCTCGAAAATTTCTCCGATCCCGATTCCCCCCTGTTCTTCTTCACCTCACGGCGCGATCCGGCGCTGGTGGCCCGCAAGAAGGAAATCATGGACAACGTAATCCCCGCTTCCAATTCGTCCATGGCGCGCAATTTGTTTCTCCTAGCGGATTTTTTCGATGAACCCCGCTATCGCGATCGCGCCCGCGCCATGCTTGATCAGGTGCGCCGCGAAATGCGCGTGTACGGAACGAGTTTTTCCAACTGGGCTTTGCTTGCCATGGACTTCGCCTACCCCTTCTACGAGGTCGTGGTGGCGGGCCCCGATGCGGAAAAGCGCCGGTCGGAAATCGCCCGTCATTATCTTCCGCATGTCGCGTTGGCGGGAGGGGAGGCTTCGGGTCACCTTCCGCTCCTAAAGGATAGGAACCACCCCACTCTCGGCCTCATTCACGTTTGCCGGCAGGGCGCTTGTAACCTACCCGTCACTTCGGTGGAGGAAGCTCTCGGGCAGCTCGGAACTGCTTCAATCGCGTAGATGGCTTCGAGCAGTCGGTTCGTAGAGGCTAACTATCTCTTTGCAAATCAAGGCGTTAGTGGGGGCGTTGCGAAGGCATGCCATCGACAATCAACCCGCTCGACCGGTGTGCATCCCCGGCTGTGGACCCCATGGGCGTAAGGCTGGAGACGATCAAGTAAAAAAAAATCTCTTTGTTTTTTTCCAAATTCGTGTTATATAATGTTGCGAAGCTTTTGCAAAAGGGTTTCGTGAACATCAACAAGAGGTAAGGCAAATGAATAAACAAGAATTGGTTGCGGCCGTCCTGCAAGATTCCAAATCCGGTATTGAGACCAAGGCTGCGGCCGAGCGGGCGGTCAACGCCGTTCTGGGTGGCATCGAAACCGGCATCAAGAAGGACGGTAACGTCCAGCTGATCGGCTTCGGCACTTTCAACATCAAGACCCGCGCCGCCCGCAAGGGACGCAATCCCGCAACCGGAGCCGAAATCAAAATCAAGGCTTCCAAAACCGTCGGCTTCAAAGCCGGTAGCGCTCTGAAGGAAACGGCCAAAAAGGCCAAGCCCAAGGGCTGATTTCCCCGCCACAGCGAAGTTTTCAAGAGGAGGCTCAGGCCTCCTCTTTTTTTTGTGGTAACAGGAGCGATAATGTAATTTTGCCGGATGCTTCAACACAGCGAACTGGTCGTGGGTCGGATCCCTTTTCTGGTTTGCGCACCTTTTTTCCATTCCTCCTTGAATGGATTGCAGGGAATCCGCTTTGTCGACGGTCCGCCCAGCCAACTCAACGAAATGCTCGCCCAAGGCACCGTTCACTGCGCGCCGTCTTCAAGTTTCGAATACGCGCGGCACCCCGAACGCTACCTGCTGCTACCCGGGCTATCCACTTCCAGCCGCTGGGAAATGAAATCCGTGCTTTTCCTCTCGCGCTTTCCCTGGGAGCAAATGACCGGCCGCAAGGTCGGGCTCTCACAGGATTCGGCTACTTCCAATATGCTTTTCCGTCTCTTGTCGAAAAACCTGCATGGCGTCGCTCCCTTGCTGGAAGCTTCGGGAAGCCCCGAGGACGATCCCGAGGGCAGGGTGGTTATTGGAGATACGGCGTTACGCGAGTCACAATCGGGAAAATGGCCTTATCGCTACGATCTCGCCGGCGAATGGCATCGCTGGCAGGGATTGCCCTTTTCTTTCGGCCTGTGGATTTTACGCGAAGACGCCGCCGGACATCCCGCCTTGCCCCTGCTGCTGGAATCCCTGGACGCATCGTTGCAGGCTTTCCGACGCGATCCCGGGCCTGCGCTTGCGGCCTGGGGCGCCCGTTTCCCTGGGGGTTTCGATGGGAGTACCATGACCGAATTCTTTTCCACCGCCGATTATTCTTTTACCGCCGACCACGAAGAGTCGCTGAGACGTTTTTTCCACTTCGCATACCAAGAGGGTTTTCTGGTGGGTGAGCCGCGCTTCCGCTATTATCCGGTAACCGGCTCCGCCTTTTCTTCGGGCGGATCCATTTCCGCCGCTTCGTAGAGAAATCGAATTACCCAGCCGGGATGGGAAAAGGAAATAAGATGATGTCCGCCCGGTATCAGGGTGACATTCGTCGCGGTTTTAGGGGGACGGATGAGCCAATCGCTCTCGCTGTGAAGCCTCAGGACCGGGCAGGTGGGAGCGGCGCCTTTCCATCCCAACATCAATCGGGGAAAGCCTTTCATCAAGGAATCGGGGAATTCACCTATCATGTTGTAGAGTAACGACTCTGAATTGCTTGCGAAAACCTTCTTGAATTTCAGCGCCATTACCACAAGGGGATACGCCGATTTTGCCACCCGTACAGGTATCACGGGCGCAAAGTGCGCGGCGAACCGGAAAAAAGGACGGATATCTCCGAAGTGAGAACAGGACGACATCAACAGGACTTTGCGGGCCCCGCGCAAGCGGGCGATTTCCAGGGAGAGCATTCCGCCGAACGATAGGCCGCCTATAATGTCGTCCGGGCGGAATCCGATTTCGTCGGCCAATCGCGCAGCATAGGTCGTGATGGTATCGCCGGGTTGCAATGGGATGAAGTCGACCCGTTTAAACGGCGGATCGGGAAGCTCGAGGCGGGTAAAGGCCCGGCTATCCAAAGCGTATCCTGGGAGCAGAAAAACCCGCATAGCTACCGCCCGGAAAGACATTTTCCAAAAATTCCCGATAACTCTATATATTATAGAGCGCAAACGCCTACAAGGCCTGTGAACCGTAAAAAAGGAAAAACCGGTATGCCCATCGACAACCCGAGACCAGCAAAGGCCGCTACTTTGAACCGCGCAGAAAAAGGCGATTCCGCTGATGGGCCCAGGGTGGGTGAGGTATTCGCGGGCCGCTATCTCATTGAGCGGCACCTTGGATTAGGCAGTCTATGCTCCAACTTTCTCTGTATCGATAAAGCCGACGGCGACCAGGAAAAAGTTCTCAAGGTACTCCTGGCTCGCAAAGCCGCTGATCCCCATTTGGCTCAAGGCTTTATTTTCCTCGCCGACTCCGTTTCCCGCTACCGGCACCCGGGAATTAACCGGGTGCTTGAAACGGGAACCCACCTCGGGTCGGCTTATTACACTTCGTCGTTCATTTCCGGCAAACCCATGCGAATATGGCTTTTGGAAAAACTGGAATTCGATCAGCGCGTACTTCCGGGCCTGGACCTGCTGAAACAATTGGCGGATATTTTCACATCCATACATGAACTCGGTTGTTATGGATGCCTTAAACCTGAAAATGTTTTTTTGATTGAGGGTGGACCCGTAATCACCGACTTCGGTGTAGTAGGCTTTCTGACTCCCCAGGAATTCGAATTCAATACCTATGCCAGACGTTACCTACCCTATATGGCTCCGGAGTTGCGGCAGGACTGGAATAATCTGCTTCCGGAAAGCGACTTGTATTCCCTGGGCGCGATCGCATATGAAATCCTGGCCGGCCGGCCTCCGTCTCCTTCGCTGGCTCTTCCCAGTCAGTTAAGCCCGCGATTCGGATGGGAAATGGACGAATTCATTCTGAAGGCATTGGCGGTGGATCCGGAGGACCGGTTCCATTCGGCCTCCGCTTTTCGACGGGCGCTGGAAGGCGTTGAAATGGCCCTTAAAGCAACCCTTTCCAAGCAGGCGGTTTCCGCTCAAAATGTGCCGGACATTGCCGAGGCGCCCATCCGGGAACAGGCAGCGGGTACCGAAACCATCTGGCAGATGGTGGACGAAAAATCCCCGGCAGAGTTGGAGGCGGATTCTATGGAAGAGGCTGATGTCAGCCTTTATCCTGAGCATTTCACTCCCAAAATCGAGATTGCCAGGCAACCCGAGTTCGCTTGGGGAGGCGTGGAAAGGGAATTACCCGCTCGCACCGATTCCCCCGACGATGCCGAAGAAGAGAGTACACCCGCATGGTTGGTGGCGATACTGATTTTATGCGGCGCGCTTATGGTTGGACTTTCCCTCTTTTGGGGCCTGCTTTCCACCTATTGATCGCCAGCCTCCTTAAATGGCGTAATTTTTCCTGGCTTTTTTCCGGCGAGACGGTATAAAATTAGGCCGGTCGAAGTTGGGGTCTTCCTGGGTTCATACCACATGCTGGTGTGAGCGCCGTTGGATTGGGAAAAGACTATTGCAAACTATCCGTATCGAAGGAATTAACGCGCTGGGGCACGGTGAAGCCCGGATCTTCGAATTCGAGAACAATGGGAAAACGATACAAGGGTTTCTTCTCCGCCATGGTGGGCATTATTTCGCCTATCGCAACCAGTGCTGTCATTGGCCGGTTCCATTGGATTTGGGAGACGGGGACTTCTACTATGCGGCTATCGACAGGATCACATGCAAAACCCACGGCGCCACCTATATTCCCTCCACCGGCGATTGCGATTCAGGTCCCTGCGCGGGTGCGCGTCTAACCCGTTACGGGGTAAAGATTGAGAACGACGCTATTTGGGTGCTCATAACGGAGGAAGACTGAACCCGATAGGGTTGGTTGAAGGGGTGCCATGAAGGAATTATTGCAGCGCATGGCCAAGCGCGAAGTGAAGGCCTTCGAAGTATTCTATGACCGATACGGGAAGGCATTCTACAGTTTCGCCTTTTGCATTTGTAAAAACAAAAGTGAAGCGGAAAGCCTAATCGGCGACACCTTCCGGTCCATCTGGGAAAACGCAGATGCTTTGGCGAATTCGAAAACCTCGATTTTCGGAACGCTGATTTCCCAGATACGCTATGCGGCGCTCGACCGACTGCGTTCGCGTGGATTCGGCAACCGACGCCAGGATTTCGCCGAGATGGAAGAAACCGACGTCTTCTGCGAGGAGAATTCCACCCGTCGACTGGATAGTGTAATCCTCTCCGAAAGGGTCGCCGCGGCCACGCGCGCCTGGGGTAGGCTGAGCCAGGAGGAAAGGGACTTTCTCGAGGGCGCCTATTTTCAGGGGATGCCCCAATCACAATTATCGGAGCGATTCGGACTTCCTCCCGCGGTGGTTCGTTCGCGTCTGCGTATCGGGCTCTATAATTTATTGAAAGCCTTGCGCGAGTCGATTCCCGGGGAAAGCGTTCCGATAACGACATCGGATTTCGCCAAGGACAGTTTCCGCGAATGGGCCGCGGCATTCGTGGTTGGGGCACTGGACGGCTCGGAGTTGGAACAATTCCAGTCCCGCATAAAGGACGCAGGAAACGCGGAAAAACGCATTTATAATGACCTGCTGGAGTCCTGCTGGTACTTGTCGCTGGTCACACCACAAGAATGGCCTTCTCCTCGACTTAAACAGACCATTTTACTCAAGGTCCGACCCGATGCGGGCGCCGTCCGGGAGGGTGGTTGGGAAGGGGCCAGAGCCAAACCACCGCCGCATCACGCCTTATTGTATGCCTTAGGGTTGACGCCGGCCGGCTTCAATCGTTTCCTGGCCGCCTTTTTCTTTCTATCGACATTGTGTTTGGCCGCCTACGTCTATTTTTTACGGGAACAAATGTATGGGAACTGGGGGGTCATGGCCCAGCAGCGACAGATGCTGGTCTCATTGCGTGAGGGCGTCGAGAGTCGTGACTCCATGCTGACCATTCTCCACTCCAAGCGCCTGGAAGCCGTGGTACTGGAGGGGACGTCCCAGCATCGCCAGGGATACGGGCGGCTGATGTGGAAACCGGGATCGCAAGAAGGGCTTCTCATGGTGCATCGACTACCCGATCCCCCCGAGGGCCAGTTTTTCCGCCTCTGGATTTTTCGCGACAACCTGCCGGTAAATGGAGGGGATCTTTCCCTTCGGGGAACCTGGGAGAAACCGGGAATCTATCGAATTCCTCTGGTCGAATCGGATCGAAGACGGATCAATGCTTTCGCCATCACTTTGGAATCCGATCCGAATGCCACCGCACCTGGTGGTCCGACCTATTTAATGGGAAATCCCCTCCTGTAAAATTCTAGTTTATCCGCAGACACCGGAGTTACGCTTCCTTATTACCAGGAGACTTTCATGTTCATTCCCAGTCATTCCAGCGCCGCTCTTTATATGCGTAAAGATCGCCTTCCCGTAGTCAACCACGATAAAGCCGGCAACAAACTGAATCACCCGGCGCCCAAAGCGGCCCGAATTTTCGCAGATTCAGCCACCTGGAAGGATATCGAACCCCTGTATTTGGCCGGTATCATTAACGGTATCACAACCAACCCCACTCTACTTAAAAAAGCCGGGGCGGGATCCTGGAACCATGCCAAGGAAATCATGCAGGATTTGTGCCGTAAGCTGGCGCCTAATCCGGTTTCGCTGGAACTCACCGAGTTGACCGAAGACAAAATGCTGCGCCAGGCCGAGGAGTTGGCGGCTTTGGGGGAAAATTCGGTCATCAAAGTGCCGGTGGGCGGCTATGCGGCCATCGACCCGAAAGCCGACCCCTTCACGGGATTGAAGGTGATTCGCAAATTGTGGGAACGTGGTATCAAGGTGAATTGTACGCTTATTTTCAACACCACTCAGGCCTTCTGGGCGGCGAATGCGGGCGCTACCTATGTAAGTCCCTTTTTAGGGCGCTTGGCCGACTATGGCTATAAACAGGATTTACCGGAACGCGCGCCGGGAAATTCTCTTTATTGGGTGGAAGATCATAAAAATGAACGTGGTGATCAGAAGATGCATAATACCGAATACGTGGCGTCGGGTGGACCGCTGAAAGATTCGGGCGCCAGGCTGATCCATGAAATTGCTACGGTCTTTGCGAATTATCAGATCACCACCGAGGTTTTGGCGGCCAGTTTTCGTAACGAGGTGCAGGTGATGGAATGTCTTCTGGCAGGCGCGGATATTCTTACGGTACCGGCCAACATTCTGGCCACGGTGGCGGATCACCCTTTGAGCGACGCGGGGATGAAGTCTTTTGTGGAGGATTCGAAGGCTTTTTCGGGTTGACGGGTTTTCTCCGGTAAACTTTGCGGTGGGCCGGGGCCTAAGGCCGGGGAGATTTCGCCGGCGCGCTCCGCCCATTCCGCTTTGCG
>JBGTHM010000034.1:0-102055 GCA_041746255.1 Fibrobacteria bacterium
GCTGCTGCGGGTGCTGGAAACTCTTTTCTCAAGAAGAAAAAATGGGCGCCATGTCGCAGGGCAAAAAACAGAGAAACGGTAAACGCGGTTGGGAAGAAGCCGAAGTGCGGCTTCATTGCGTTAAAACAATATCCCCAATAAAATAATTCCTCCGCTATCGGCGCCCAAATTAACAGATAGAAAAGGAAGATTAGAGCGAAGGTGCTGTCCGAGAAGCCAAATTTCTCCTTGGCCTTGGCTACAATCGCGTTGGTTGCCATGAGAGGCGAAAATCGAGGTAAATCACCCGCGCGAACCCTTTTTTTTAGAAACCTTTCAAAAGTCGAAGGGAAAAGATATCCCTCTAGAAAAAGTAATGCGGAAGCTAAGACGGCAATGGTCCAAGCATTCTCGAAGGGTGGCAAAATCCGTAGCATGGCTCCTACAGGAAGGACAAAGAATGGGATTAGCAGGCAGAGTATGGCGTGAATGAAATAAAACGGTGCAACCGGAAATCGAGCACCCTCAAGTACGCCAATTGCGGTAACCACAGCCAAAATTAGGAGAGCGACGTATGGCGTTTGCAGGTGAGCATTAAGCATGGATTCGGGATGCTTCCAGTGTCGTTGATCAGAGAAATTTTAATGTGAATAAAAGTTAACCATGCGGTAAGGTAATTTCGGGATTTGGTGTGATTGCATTAAGAAATGGAACAGAGGTAATTAGGAGTGCAGGGGGGGTGATTCCTTTGAACACCAAAAACTCCAAAACTAAATTGAGTGGAAGTCAGTAGCTTAGACAAAAGTACTGAAATTTTAGAAATTGGAGTCAGTTCCGATTTTTGGAGTGACCAAGGTTTTCAACAAATTTACCTAATAGATCTGTTAGTAGTTGTTGAAAAGTGGTATCCTTTAGTCTCCTAATTGCCTGGGTAGGTCTGTTATATGCTCCATGTACACCTAGTGGTAATTTTTTGCCAAATTGTTTGTGCCGCATTACTTGCAACCGGTGTGCTTTTCATTCTTATCGAACTTCGAACCAAATACGATAAAGCTTTTCTTTATTTCGGCATAGCGCTGGTTATCGGCTCCCTAATGGCCGCGATCGATTTATGGGTCACTCCCAGTAATGCACCACTGGAAAGCAAACTTTTCTGGGAACGGGCCCTGCATGTCTTGGCCTGTTTCATTTTCCCGGTTTCATTGGCCTATCACATCATCCTTACAAACTGGACGCAAACATGGACCCTTAAGGCGGTTATCGCGCTCAGTATCATCTGTTTGCCTTTGGTCTATACGGAATTAATGCTTACGACTTCTGGCGGAAAAGTAACGGGGGGCGTGCTGTACTATCCGGTTTTCTTTTCGTTCGCGGCATTATATATGGGATCCGCTAATTACGCGCTCATATGGAGATTGCGCCGATCCCAAGGCCAGGAAAAACGGACGTTCGCTCTCCTTTTAGTTGGATTTCTCATTCTTTGCATATTCGGTTTGGTAGATATGGCAGGGGTGGCAAGCCAGGATGAAAGGTTGTTTCCCAGCTTTAAAATCATCGGGATACTGGTATTTGGGATTATGGCAACTGTAATTTTTTCGGAAAAATTCCTGCAATTTTTGAATGAAAAAAACGAAGTCTTTTTAAAGCTGCAATCGGCATTCCGAGACTTGGAACAAGCGAATGCCTTGAAGCAAATTGGTGAATCCACCGCTATTATGAACCATGAATTCAAAAATTACATGTTCATGATATCCGGAAACGCACAACTTCTCGAAATCCAGGAAACGCTTTCCGAAAAAGGGAAAGGGCTTGTTCAAAGCATCAATCGAGCCGTTGATCGTATGGGGCATTTCACTGAAGACATTCTCGATCTTTCCAAGGCTCATGTTCTCAAGGAAAAACATCCCGTTTGCATTCCGGAAATGATCAAAGATCTCGTGGAGCGGAAATTTTCCCGGAATAAGTCCAACTTCGAATTAATAGGGTTTGAGCAGAAATTATTTATCCATGGGGATTGGGCGAAGCTGGAACAGGCTTTCACCAATGTCATAAAAAACGCTCTGGAGTCGGCTTCTGAAGATCAGCCCTTGCATATTAAAATGGAAGTGCGCCAGGATGAAGGGGTATTGCTGTTAACTATTGAAGACAATGGCGTGGGATGTGAGGAGTCGGACCTTGCTCGCATTTTCAATGCTTTTTACACGACCAAGAAATCTTCCGGAGGAACAGGTTTGGGACTGTCCATTACCCGGAATATCGTTGAAATACATGGCGGAAGAATTAGCGCATATTCCAAAAACATCGGCCGCAAAAAGGCGCATGGGCTGATTGTGAACATCACCATCCCAATTTACCAGGCGGAATTGGAAAAGCGACTGAAAACCAAGCACCCGATTGTGCTCATAACCCAGGAAATGGAAAATCTTCAACACGTGGTGCGGATTTTTCATAACGTAATTGTCAATCCCCATATCATTAAAACCCCGAATGAATTATCTTCCGTGCCCGGGAATGCCAAAAACATGGCGATTATTATCAGTACCAAGGCCTTAGGGGATAACTACGAGGCTTTTTCCGAATATCCCCATTTGGTTCTTATGTCTCAGCATAAGCAGAACGCTTACGCTCTGGATAACAAACCCGATGCGGTACCGGTTATTTTTTCGGAAGAATATTTACTGAAGGACTTATTGCCTCGGGTAGCGGTGGCCAGCGAAAAAACCCGAAAATCTTCGACCACAAAATTCAAGGCGATAACCTGAATTATGTCAGCAAATGTAAGCTGATAATTCCCCCGGCAAAAATCAGAAGGTCCAGTTCCGGTAAAACTTCCAATTTTCTGCTCCAGGACCCTCCCGTGGTATGGAGACCCAGATAGCTGAGCGGATAGACAGCCAAAGCGAATAATACCACACCCGTAGCCACGGAAAATAAACCGAATGCCAGCATTGCCAATATTGTCGCAGCCCAGATAATATTGATAGAGGATAGGCCATAAATGCATGCCCGTTCGCCAAATAGCGTTGGCAGAGTTTTTATGTTCGCTACACTGTCCCCGGCCACGTCTCGGATATCGTCGAACAGGGTATTGTTCAGAGTGGAAAAAAAGAGGGCGAGGGCGAATAGCACTACAACTTGAAATTCAAGCACCAAATGGTTCCGATATAAAAGTGGAAATGCGAATACCGATGCGCCCCATAAGAAAGCCACCACCAAATTTTTAAGTCCAGGTATGTCCTTGATTCGGACTCGAGTCCAACTGCCCCGGATAGTGCTGTAATAGGGGATCAGTTTGTAGGAATAAGCTACGCCTATCGCCAAAACCAACAGATGGTATCCGTTCAGACGGCCGACGGAAAACAAGGCCAGGCAGGAAGCCGACAGGATCAGGAAAGCGGCATATAACAAGTACTTGCGTTCCGAAAAGAAAAAGAACTTTCCAACGTCGTTGGCAAAATCTTCACGGGTATCGGTGTAGCGGTTGAGCACATAGATTCCGAAAATAAATCCCGTGAAAACAATTCCCGGCAGAATGTCAATGTGCCCGCTAAAATGCCATTGTACCGCGCTTACGCACAGAAATCCCATTGTGGCTAGGTAGATAACTACCAATAACGGCTTCATGTCTTTGAGTAAGAGGTAGATTGAATGCATGGCGTTTTCCCCCGAAAAGAGAACGTTTTAAACCGACAGTTTTGCGCGCAGGCTAACGATTGGGGCGTTCAAACAAAGGGCGATCCAAGTTAGACTCGACCGGTTTAACGCGGTAGAGATGCCCTGACGCGATCACGTTCCTTTCGGTTCAGCCATGCCCCAAACATCAGCCGCACCTTCTCTGGAGGGAGCCTCGCACCCACGAGGGTCTCTCCAGAAACGTTATATAGATTTTGCGAAATTATGCAGCAAGAGGTTGTGAAATAAACCTCAATGGAAAAAAAATTGGACAGATATAGTGTAATACAGCGGCTGTGGCTTAAAGGGCTACAGCTTCTTGGTGCAAAGCACTCAGCATGTCTGCCGATTTGGCAGGCCGTGCGCGAAGGGGCCCCTTGCGCCGGTCGTTCCGCTGTAAAAGCCGGTAAACATAGGCCACGGAAACCGACTGTCCGATGGCCCGCTTCACTTCGGGAAGCAATTCCTTGGCCTTACTGACCTTGCCGGTGGCGATGAGTCTTTGCAATTCCTTCACCAGGTCCTTTTCGGCTTCGGGAGAGAGGTAGGCGCGGCGGCGTCCGCCCCGGCCTTGGCGTTCGAGGCCATCGGGGCCGCCGTGGTTGTATTGATTAATCCACAGCCACACCGCCTGCTTGGAAACCTGGAGGAATTCCGCCACGCGATGCGCGTGCAAGCTGCCTATGGACGTCATCCATATCGCCAGACGCTTTTGGTAGGCGTCTTGTGAAGGTGAGGTGCGGACCCATTCCGCCATGTCATCTTGTGTTAACCAGGGTGCTATCGTTGCCGGTCTTTTCATATGGTCGATTGTACCATTTATGGAAATTTGAGTGCAATCGTCGGGACAAAAAAATTCTTTACCGGGTGTTCTATAGGGAGAAATCTTCCAAAAAATCCGTTCGAAGCCCCTTTTTTTGTCCGTCGAAGGCATGTTATGCTTATTTTCCCAGCAGGAATTCCACCCGCTGCAAAATTGGAAAAACCAATGGATCCCTTCGAAATGTTATTTCGCGTTGCCATGGCGCTGGGCGCAGGACTTTTATTAGGACTGGAAAGGGAGGGGCATGGCCGCGCCGCAGGACTGAAAACGACCACTTTGGCTAGCGTGGCTGCCGCTATGGCCATTATTCTTTCCGAGGCATTTTTCCACCAGGGCATTGCACTTTTGCCGTCGCTAACCATGGCCCCCGATCGTTTCCGATTGGCGGCGGGCATTTTAACCGGGATGGGATTTTTGGGTGCGGGCGTGATTATCCGCCAGGGATCGGTGGTGCGCGGGGTCACTACGGCGGCGGTGCTCTGGTATTCTTCCATTCTGGGTTTGGTCTTTGGCAGCGGTTTGGTGTTGTTGGGATTGATGGGGCTGGGCATCGCGCTTTTTGCACTGTATATCCTGCCCACGCTGGAAGAAAAGCTCAGCCGTGATTGGTATGCCACGGCCAAGGTGACGGGCGATATTGATGGGCTGTCTTATGACGAAATCAGAGGGTGTCTCAAAATCGAGGGGGCTGAGGTACAGCGCCTGGAAATGGACTATGACCTTAAACTCAAGGAAAAAACCCTCACTCTCCTACTTAAAATGCACCGCGAAGACGCTGTTTCGGCCGGAAGCCGCATCATGGAAAAATTGGTGGCCTGTCGCTTCGTGACCCAGGTGAGATGGCATTGAGAAGCTAACTTTTCCGGAATGTCCAAATCTTCGGGTTCGATTGAACAGCTGGAAAACCTTCCCCGTTTGACAATATATACTGACGGAGGCTGCCTGGGGAACCCAGGCCCGGGCGGATATGGCACCGTTCTCCTGCAGGGAGAAAAACGCAAAGAGCTTTCGGGGGGCTACCGCCTCACCACCAATAATCGAATGGAAATGTTGGCAGCCATCGAAGGCTTGCGCTCTTTGAAACGCCGTTGCCATGTCACTTTATACACCGATTCGCAATATTTGGTAAAAAGTGTCAAAGAAGGTTGGGCAAAACGCTGGCGCGACAATGGGTGGATGAAGAACCGCAAAGAAGCAGCCCTCAATCCCGATTTATGGGGTCAATTGCTGGATTTATTGGAAGAGCATGTCGTGGAATTTCGCTGGGTGAAGGGCCATTCGGGGGATACGGAAAACGAAAGATGCGATTTTCTGGCGGGACAGGCGTCTATGCAGCCCGGGTTGGCCATCGACGAGGTCTACGAAAAAAAAGCCCGGCCGATTTTGTAAGTTTACCGGCATGCGAGCCCCCAGCTCAGAACTCTCAGTTTCCCCTTACCCCGATCCGGCCCGATTGGACCTCCTGGCCCATGACTATGCCGGACTGATCCGAGAATTTCGGAGGCGTTGGGGCAAGGGTGAATACTATTCCGGGGCTGTTTTCCGTCAGGTATTCCAATCCGGAAAATTGGACCTCGATGCTTTACCCGAGTTCGATAAGAACCCGGCCTTTCGCGCAACCTTACGCCAAAACCTGGGCCTCAACCTCCCTCCCCTGGTGGGAAAACGGGGGGATGGCGATACCTATAAATTCCTATTACGGCTGGAAGAAGGTATGGAAACTGAGTCGGTTATCATACCCATGCGGCACTATAAAACTTTATGCGTAAGCTCTCAGATTGGTTGCAAACGGGGTTGCGTTTTTTGTGAAACGGCGCAAATGGGATTTCTAAGAAATCTCAATGTTCCCGAAATTCTCAGCCAGGTGATGGTCGCCCGGCATGTTTTGGGAGAACCTGTGACCAATGTGGTTTTTATGGGTATGGGCGAGCCGATGGACAATCTCGACAATGTCTTACAGGCAATTCGCATTATGAGCGAGCAGCGGGGGTTGTCTATTCCCAAATCCGGAATAACCATTTCCACTGTGGGAAATATTACGGGAATAAATCGGCTGGCGGAGCTGGCGCGCACCGACACCACCGTGGGCGGATTTTCTCGGCTTCGTCTGGCCATCAGTCTCAATGCGCCGAATGATGAAATCCGATCTCAGCTCATGCCCATTAATCGGCTATCTCCCTTGGCCGATTTGAAAGAGGCGCTGCGCGCTTATCCGCTTGCGCATCGCGACGATTTCTTTTTTATGGAGTATGTACTTATACCCGGCGTAAACGACGCCCGGGAGCATGCCTTGCAAGTCGCGGACTATTTACGGGATTTACGGACTTGCGTGAATCTTATCCCTTACAATCCGCGCAGCGAATCGCCTTTCGCACGTGCCACACGCGAAGAGGTGGAGCGGTTTTACCGGTGGTTGATGGATGCCGGCCAATATTGCCGCGTGCGCGGCACCAAAGGACAAGAAGCCATGGCGGCATGCGGGCAACTGGGCAATCCCGCCTTGCGACGCGCCCGTAAGGAGGTTGCATGATAAGCGTGATGAACCGCGATACGATTACGCTGGACCCGCCCGGTCGGAAGAGAGTCCTTTCTCCTACCGAGAATTTGCGACGGATGTCGCTTGATTATGTTCGATTCGATACGGATTTAGGGCCGATGTTGTTGGCGGCCGATTCCCGCGGAGCGGTACTTTTATCCTTCCAGGCGGGCGAGGATCCCGTAGAGGCGGGGGCGGCATGGCGGGAAAACCGCGAAGCTCTTGCAGGGATAGTCGATGATGTACAAGCTTATTTACGGGGTGAAGGGCGTTTGGCGAACCTATCCATAGGCGAATTACCGGGAACGGATTTTCAAATAAAAGTATGGAAGGCGATGCGAAACATTCCCTTCGGTCACACCCGAACCTACGGGGAGTTGGCCTCAGCTATCGGCCACCCCAGGGCCATGCGTGCGGTAGGCGGAGCTTGCGGCGCCAATCCCCTGCCGTTGATAAACCCCTGTCATCGAGTGGTGGGCGCCGGCGGGGCCTTGACGGGATTTTCCTGCGGCATTGATATCAAGCGAAAGTTGCTAAGGCTCGAAGGCGCGCTGGAGTTGAACCTCGACTGACAATCCGATGCTTGCCTAGAAAAGTGGTGAGCATTGGAAGAGCGAGATGGCCGGTGAGGGGCTATTTGCGTTTGGGCTTTTTTTTCGCCGAGGGGGGTGCGGTTGGAGCAGAGGTTGCGGCTGCGGGCGGAGTCGACACGAAAGCCATATTGGGCTGGGTTCGTGATAGGTAAATATACAGACCGATTCCCACCAACATCATGCCCAGGCAAAGCAATTGCCCCATGGAAAATCCCAGCGCCAATAATCCCAGATGCGCATCGGGCTCACGGAAATATTCGATGCCGAATCGGACGAAACCGTAGCCGAAAATATACACCGAGGCCATGGTACCCTTGGGCAAGGTGAATCGCCGTAAATTCCACAGCAAAGCGAAAAGAAAAATTCCCTCGAAAAAAGCCTCGTACAATTGGGAGGGATGCCGCAAAAGCGTCGGGTCGGGCGAGGAAAGGAAATACATTCCCACGGCCGAATCGGTTACGCGTCCATACAATTCACCATTGATAAAATTCCCCAGCCTGCCGAAGGTATAGCCCAATGCCGCCGCCGGAAAAAGCAAATCGGCGAGATTCCAGAAATCCGCCTTATAGCGCCGGGTGAACAGCGCGCAAGCCACGATTACCCCGATAATGCCGCCATGGTATGACATGCCGGATATTCCCGTGAATTGCATTCCGTCCGCGCCGAAGCGGAACGGCAAAATGATTTCCAAGGGGTGCTGTAGATAATAAGGGAGATTATAGAACAGGACATAGCCGAGGCGGCCGCCGGCCAGCACTCCGATAAAGCTATAAGTGAGAATGCTCTTGACGAATTCGTCGTCGTAGAGACGAAAACGTGTTTCCCGCCGGCTGCGGAAGCCGATTATCAAATATGCGGTCACGAAGGCCGCGATATACATGAGCCCATACCATTGCACGCGAAAGGAGCCGATTTCAAAGAGAACCGGGTCCACCTGGGAGGGCAGGTGTTGCCACCATTGCTGAAAGCTATTCATGTGTTTTCATACGAAAATGTCAGCGTCAATATAACAATTGTAGGTCGACGCCCTGCGACGCCGGGGCGGTGTTGCTAGATTTCACCCCATGAAGTCCGATGCTGAATCGATACAAGCCGCCTTCCGCCAGGTACAGGACCATATCGCCGCTTATCTCAACGAGGTCGAAGGGACGCCTTTTCGGGAAGATAAGTGGGATTTCGAAAAAGGCCGGGGCGGAGGCATTTCGCGCATTTGGGAAGACGGTAAGGTTTGGGAAAAAGGCGGCGTCAATTTTTCCGCTATCGAAGGCGATGCCTTGCCCACCAGCGCATTGGCTCAAATCGCTTTGCCGCCCGGTACTCCCTATTTGGCTACCGGCGTCAGCCTGGTCATCCATCCCCGCAATCCCCGGGTGCCGACTATTCACATGAACATCCGATATTTCGAGGCGGGAGACAAATGGTGGTTCGGCGGCGGCATAGACTGCACCCCTTATTACCCGGTACGCGAGCAAATCATCGGTTTCCATAAAGCCCTAAAGGGTTTGTGCGAAAAACATGGCCGCGACTTTACCCAAGATAAAGAGGCTTGCGACCGCTATTTCTTTTTACCGCATCGCAACGAGGCAAGAGGTATCGGGGGAATTTTTTTCGACCATGTCCATTCCGACAAAGCCGTCGACCTCGAATTCGTAACAGCCCTGGGATATGCCTTCCCGGATTTATACCATCCCTTCGTAGAAGGCAATCGCGACAAGCCCTATGGCGAAAGGGAAAAAGATTTCCAACTCTACCGCCGTTCCCGCTATGTGGAATTCAACCTGGTTTACGACCGTGGGACGCTCTTTGGCCTGCAATCGGGGGGGCGCACCGAATCCATTTTGATGTCGATGCCTCCTTTGGCAGCTTGGAAATACGCTTGGAAGCCTCCTGAAGGCTCCGAAGAGGCGCGGCTCACTGACGATTTCCTGAAGCCGCGCGATTGGGCCGGGCAATAAAGGTTAGTTTCTATACCGAAGTCATTTGCGAAATACGGGTAACAACCTTATTTTTGCATAAGCTCGGGTCTTTATCCCCGAGAAAAAGTTTTGTACCACGAAAGGATTACTCATGAAACTTCTCCGGATCGCCTCTCTTTTTACCCTGGTCGCGACCTTCACTACGACCGAGGCAGCCCAAGGGGATTGGACCCTGGAAGCCGCCGCTCAGGCGATAATTTGGGATGAAAAGTATGATCTCGGACTGGGAGGCCAGTTAGGCGTTATCCGAGGTTTGTCGGAACGCACCGATCTCTCAGTGGCATTTCAATACGGCTATTATACGCCCCAGATTCCCGACGTCAATCAAACGGTTACCTCTTATGGAGGATTGGTCACATACTTTTTCGCTCCCGAAATCGAAGGCTTCACCCCCAAGTTGGGCGTGCATGTGGGTTATTCCACCTTCTCCAGTCCCACCGTACCCAATGCCTTTACCGAGGGGGATACCGAACGACGGCATTATTTTCAATTCGGCGGCGAAGGCCAGTTGGTTTTCGATGTGGGCGAGAATTTGAAATTCTTCACCATGATGTCGCCCTCCTATCTCATCGGACCCAACCCGGGATTTACCTTCCGCATCGGCTTGGGATTGCAATACCGCGTCGCTCCATGACCGACGGCTCCTCTGCGGGGTTGGGCCCGAAAGGCGTTCCCGTTTCCGGTAACCTCGAAGACGCTCCCAAGTTCCTCTTGTGGAAGCGTACCCTGGAAGCGGCGGGGGGACGGCTCGATTCGGTCACTCCCTTGAAGATTTTACACCGCGACAACGGCGAGGTGTTGTTCGCGCTGCTGGAAGCCCTGGGACGGGATGCCGACGGGCGCGGGCTCATGCCCTATGTACTCCTGCGCGGTCATGCTGTTGTGGTAGTAACGGTAGTTAAAAACATCCGGACCGGAGAAAAGCGCTTTTTGATGATACGCCAAAGGCGCATCGCCCATGGCCGGTGGAGCCTGGAGTTTCCCGCGGGCATGCTCGACATGGCCGTAAACGACCCGGCCGGCGTCGGTGTAATCGAAGTACGGGAGGAAACCGGAGTGGAGATTGCGCGCGAAGCATTGGTGCCGCTGGGCGACCGGCCTTTATACAGTTCTCCGGGCCTGAGCGACGAGGCCATCCACTATTACGCCTGTACCATTGAGATGGACGCGGCGGAGATTAATTCGCTTCACGGGCGAATCGCCGGAGCGGACCATGAACAAGAGCATATCGAAGTCGGTTTATGGGAGCATGAAAAGGCCTTGCTGGAAACCGATTCCCTGCAGACACGCCTGGCTTTTTACCTGTATTTCGACTGGGAGCGCAAAGCCATGGCTCTAAACAGCGTCTGAAGGGATGCTACCCCTCCTGCCCTTCGAGTCTTTCTTTCAACGCCTGGTTCATGTGTTCCATCGATAATTTCGCCGCCAGATTCATCGATTTGCGGCCAAAGCGGATCCGGAGTCCCGTCACATAAAGTTCGTTATGGAAGATGAGGCGTCCTTCCTCCTCCTTGATACGGAAAACCTGTTCGGCCTGAAACCACCAGCCTCCCAACGAATGGCTCCAGCTGAAACTGAAATAGCGCGGAGGTATGAAACCCGTTACCTGCACCTGTTGTTGAAAAGGGCTTTCCCCTCGAAAAAAGATTTTCACCTTAAGCGTTCCATCGGGAGCGGGATGCCCTTCCATAGTTTGCAGGTAAGGGTTCCACTCGGAATACTTTTCACCCTGCAACAGGGTTTCCCATACCTTTTCGGCGGAAGCGCGGATTTCGGTTTGCGTGGCTATTTTCATGAGGCATCTCCTTCTTGAGCTTGACGGCCTGATAATCCGCCGTAAAATTCAGGGGGTTTGAGATCGCGTATGGCGGGAAAATGGTTGCGCCAGGCAATCACTTCGCGCAAATCGATCTCGGGGGTAAGCACGGTTTCTTCCGAGCCCGCCTCGGCCAGCATTTCTCCTTGGGGCGAAAAAAGGCAGGTGCCTCCGGAAAAAGCGAGATGGACTTGACGTCCCACGCAATTGACCCCCGCCACATAGGCTTGGTTTTCGATGGCGCGGGCTCTGAGCAGCGCTTGCCAATGCGATTGACGCGCCTCCGGCCAGTTCGCCTGCACCGTATACAATTGGACTCCCAGGGACAACCCGGCCCGGTAGATTTCCGGAAACCGCAAGTCATAACAGATAGTGGGAACCACGGTGAAGGCTTCGCAATCGAAGGCGGTCAGCTTCTTTCCACCGGAAAAATGCCGATGCTCACCGCCGTAGGTGAAGGGATGCACCTTCTGGTAATCGACATGTTTCCCTCCATCGGGCTTGAACACAAGGCTCAGGTTACGCAGCAGGTTATCCGGACCTTCTCCTACCGACGAGCCCAGCACATGGCAGTGCCGGGTTCGCGCCAATTCGGAGAGGAAATCGCAATCCTCCCGGTATAAAACGTTGGCCCCCTCGTCTTGGTCTTCCCGATCGGAACGCAGGGCGCGCGATTGCCCGGCTACGAAACCGGTGCTGAACATTTCCGGCAGCACTATCAATCCCCCCGGTTGCACGCCGTCTTCCAGTAGGCGCAGAACCCGCGCGCGGTTCTCGTCGGGCCGCCGGTGGGCGATATCCAGCTGAACCAAGTAGATTTTAAGCTTCGTATTGGTGGGCACTGATTTCTCCCGCCTCTCCCGGTTTATGTGAAACAGCGGGAGCGCATTGATAGACTAAGTTCTCGCATTCCCCATCGGTCGGAAAGGACCTTGGACCATGACCCTTCCCTTGATTTCGCCGTATTTGCGTTGGTTGCAAAAAGACAACCCTACGGGAACGGTAGAAGTATATCCCGAAATAAACGAAAAATATGAGTCATCGGTAAAGGGCATTTCCATAGTCGGTGATTTAACCGGAATTCCCTTGCTGAAATTAGCCTCTGAAAGCGGTTCCAAGGCGGTACGGCAGATTGCCGAGGACGCAGAATTCCAAAGTCTTCGTCGAAAAAAGAAATCCTCAAGCGGCCTTAGAGTGGTGGGCAGTGAGGATTCCGGCGATTTGCTGGAGGTTGTAATTATCGGCGGTGGACCCGCGGGAGTGGCCGCGGCGCTGGAATGCGAAAAATTGGGGCTGGATTACCTACTGCTGGAGTCGAGCCACCTCTTTCAAACCCTGGAAAATTTTCCCAAGGGCAAACCCATTCTCGCAAAACCCGACGGATATGCTCACAAGGCGGGATTACGTATCGACGATGGTACCAAGGAGTCCCTGCTTACCGACTTGAAAACACAAATCGCCGACGCATCCCTGAAACTCAAAGTGGGGGAAAGAGTCGATGCCGTCAAGCGCAAAGGCGATCACTTCCGGGTTCAGGCCGGGCAGGAGGTTTACCGAGCCTTACGGGTGGTGGTGGCCATTGGGAAAAGCGGAGACGCGCGCAAACTGAATATACCCGGAGAGGACAGGGAGCAGGTATACAACCGCCTTTTCGATCCCGGAGAATTTGCCGGGCGTGAAATCCTGATGGTGGGCGGAGGCGATAGCGCCTTGGAGGCTTCGGTGGCGCTGGCGAAAAGCGGCAATCGCGTCACGCATTCCTATCGCAAAAAACAATTCGAGAGACCCAAGGAAGAAAACTTGCGGGCCTTCCGCGAACAAGTGCAAAAAGGGGCCATCACCCCCATCTTCCAATCACAACCCAAGGCCATCCACCCGGATGAGGTGGTGCTGGAAATGCACGATGGGAGCGAGAAAAACCTTCCCAACGAAATCGTTTATGTGCTCATCGGCCGTGAATTGCCGCTGGCTTTTTTCAAACGCAGCGGCATGCGCATGCAAGGGGATAAAGACGCCTCTTGGTATGTGTTTCTCACGGCCATGATCAGTTTTTTCTGCATGCTGTATTTCGGCAAGGTCGGTTTTTCCGTCGATTTGTTTTCGGAAGCCGAAGGGGTGTCGGGCAAGTTATGGGCGTATTTTGCGGGCCCCTTGGGGCTGAACGCAAACTGGGGTCTACAGGGAAATGCCTGGTACCCTACCCTCAATTTTTTCCTCGGATGGCTGGGTTCCCTGGTGTTTCTTCTCTCGGGCGCGGCATCCCTTTTTTTCATGGTGAAAAAGCGGGACAAATATTTCAGCGGCGTTTGGCCCAGGATTAAATACGGTTATCTGACGCTTGCCGCGATTTTTTTCACCTGGGTTTATTTCACGTCCATTCTGGGTCGCAACGCGGGTTGGGTGGCCGAGCCGACCTATTATTATAGCCTGCTCTACTGCACCACCATGGCCCTTTTCGCGGTGAGGCGAGTGGTGGTCCGTAAAACGCGTTACGTTAAACTGCAAATGGCCAGCGTGGTATTCATTCAGATATTCTTCTTGTTTTTATTGCCCTTTCACCTTTTCGACGCCTATATCCAGCCCAATTTTGCGGCGGATGGCTATATCCTCCAAGAAATGTTTCCCTCCGGAAAATGGTCGTCTTTCGGCTTTATTCTGTTTTGGCCCCTCAATATCGGCAATTTCGGAACCAGCACCTTTTGGACCTGGTTTCCCTTCGTGCAAACCTTCGGAATACTCTTCGTGCTCGTTTTCCTATTCGGAAAGGGCGCCTATTGCAGTTGGATTTGCAGCTGCGGAGGCATGGCCGAAACCTTAGGGGACGAGTACCGCCACTTGGCTCCCCACGGTCCCCGGGCCAAAAGCCTGGAGCATATCGGACAATTCATTCTGCTCTTCGCTTTCATCGCCACGGGTTTGGCCTTCGCGACGCGCCTGGGAGGAACACCCTCCCTTTTATCCGATAGCCTATGGGGCGCCTACAAGTTGAGCATCGACGTGGTTTTCGCCGGGGTGTTGGGATTGGGCGTGTATTTTTTTCTCGGAGGGCGGATTTGGTGCCGCTACGGTTGCCCCCTGGCCGCCCTTATGCACATTTATACCCGCTTTTCACCTTACCGGATCTTTTCCGAAAAAAAGAAGTGTATTTCCTGTAATATTTGCACCAAGGTGTGCCACATGGGGATAGACGTAATGGGTTACGCCAACAAGGGTATTCCCATGAACGACGTAGAATGCGTTCGCTGTTCCGCCTGCGTGACCAGCTGTCCCACCGAGGTTTTGGCTTTCGGCAGTTTGAAAAAATCCGACCCCGATAATGGGAGCCGGCAGGAGGTGCCGGCGCATGCGAAGACCGATTGGCAGGCTGGAATCCGGTAAAAAACCCGGATTCCAGGCTTTTTTAGGGCTTTCACCGCTAGTTTGAGGCGGTGTATACAAAACGCAACAAAAAAGTCTAGCTTTTGCTTAGATTTATTTGGACAATTCGCTCATGAAAAAGCCACTCCTCATCGCAACGGCTCTATGCCTCGGAGGCGCCCTTTGGGCGGCCGATAGTGCTGCCGTGGGATCCGAAAAACCGGCTTGGCCCCAAATAGTGGAAATCCCCTTGGAAGGTAGCGCGGAAACCGCAAAGGAAACCGCTCCTCGCGAAGTCCGGCTGGAAAAGCCGGAGTCGGGAATCTCCCTATCGGGAATGAAGGTCGAAGCTTCCGTAATGCAAAATGCGGTACGGGTTTATTCCAGCCGACCCGCCACTCTTTCTCTCTATAACGCCTCTGGACAACTTCTTTACCGGGGTGACCAGCAAAAACCGATTCAAATGATTTCTCTGCAAGGCGTCAATCCCGGTTTCCTCTACCTGTCGGTACGCGACGGGCAAATGGAAACCGTGCGGAAGCTGGTTTTCACCGGCAACTGAGCTTTTCCGCTATTTCTTTTTGAGCAGGTCGGCCATGCCGCCCAAATCCTCGTCGCTTCCCTGAGCGGCGTTTTTGTTTTCCTCCTGGATGCGGAGATAAACTTCCTCGCGGTGAATGGGCACTTCGCGGGGGGCTTCGATGCCTATCTTGATGTTACGCCCGTCAATTTCCATCACGGTAATACAGACGTTCGAATTGATGCGGATGGATTCGCCGACTTTTCGCGATAGGATAAGCATTAGGGTACTATTCTTTCTCTGGGAGAATAATCGTCGTTTTCGATGATGATTTGTTTGCCCACCCGCTCGCGGATATTGATGAAGAGCGGACCCATCATATTCGCCGTCGAATCGGAAAGCGGTTTGTGCAGGGTAACGATGCAATACATGCAAAGTTCCTCGGGAGCACGGATGTTGAGCGATTGCAACGCTTCACGGCCGATTTTCGGGTTGTAGTCTGAACGCAGGGTCATGGGGTTGATGATGGGAAAACGCAGCGCCCGGTTTTCCACGCATTCCATCCAATGAAAAGGGTGATGCTGCGGCAATGACAGGATGATGAACCTACGCGAGTCCTGGAATCCCGGCAAACCGGCGGGAAAGACGATGACCTGATCCTCGGTCCAGGAAACCGACGGCAGATCCGGTTGTGCGGTAAGCTGACTCATGACTATGTCTATGCCTTCAAGGAGAGCTGGGCCACCCAGCCGCCTCCAGGGCAGAGCCTTTCAATAATGGATTCGCGCTATACAGGTTCATTATGGCTTCAACTCCGCTTCGGCGTCAATATGGAAATGCAGTGTGGTTGCATAGCCCTTACAGGGTAGTGAAAAAAGTCTTTCCGCCGCGGAAGACCAAGAGAAGCACGCGATTCCCCCGGCTGGCGTCTTCCATGGCCCGGTTGAAATCTTTGAGGGAGTGTACGGGAGCGCGGTTCACTTCCAGAATGACGTCACCCTCCTGTAGCTTGGCGTCTTCCGCCCGGCTATCGGGCGCCACGCGGACCACGAGCACGCCATGGTCCACCGAGGCTTTGATGCCGTAACGGGTTATCGCTTCCTGGGTCAATTCGGCGACTTCCAGGCCGACTTGGAGCTTGCCGGCGGGCGTGGTTTGATTTAAATCGAGGGCGCTGAGACGGTTTTCATCCCTGCGGGCGATAAGGGCCTCGAATTGATGCGTCACGGCGTCCCTAAGCACCTCTACATTCACGCGGGTGCCGGGGCTGAGCATGGCGACCAGGTTAAGTAATTCGGATACGTCACGCACCCGTTGCCCGTTGATTTGTTGGATGATGTCGCCCCGCTTGATGCCCGCCTTCTGCGCGGGGCCTCCGGGAATGACGTCGCCTACCAGGGCGCCGCTCTGGTCGTTGAGCTGCAGCGCCTCGGCCAACTCCTTGTTGATGGATTGGATGCTGACGCCCAGCCAGCCCCGGGTGACGATACCGTCGCGTATGAGATCCTCGGTGATGCGCTTGGCCATGTTGATGGGAATGGCGAAACCGATGCCTTGGTGGCCGCCCGTGCGCGAAAAAATCGCGGTATTGATGCCGATGAGTTCACCGTTGAGATTCATAAGCGCACCGCCCGAGTTGCCGGGGTTGATGGCCGCGTCGGTTTGCAGGAAATCTTCGTAGCCGGTGATGCCGGTATTACGGCGGCCCATGGCGGAAATGATTCCCGAGGTTACGGTATGCGAAAGGCCGTAGGGGTTGCCCACCGCCATGACCCACTCCCCGATGCGCAAGCTGTCGGAATTTCCCACCGGTACGGTAGGCAGGGCGTGGTCGAAATCGCGGATGCGAATGACCGCAACGTCGGAGGGCTGGTCCACCCCCACTACTTTCGCCTCGTATTCGTTGCCATTCGCAAGCCGAACCTTGATGATATCCGCGCCTTCCACCACATGGTTGTTGGTGAGAATATATCCTTGGGGGCTGATAATCACTCCCGAGCCTAAACCGGTTTCCGTGCGGGGAATGGAAGGCCCGGATTCGCCGGGTCCAAAAAAGTATTCAAAAGGATTCATATCGAATCGATCTTCCCGGGGTCCGCCGGCGCCGGGCAGATTAAGATTTCTTTCGCTGTAAATGCTGACCACGCCGGGAATGGCGGCTGCGGCGACATCGGCGAAAATTTGTTGGAATTGGGCGTATTTTCCACCCAGCGAAACCGGCGCTCCTTCGGAATTGGAGGGGTTGTCCAAAGATCCCGGGTTTAAAGTCATCCACGCGAAGGGTTCGCCATCGCCCGAGGGACCAGGCCTTGCCGCCGGGCTTTTCTCTTCTCCCGCGCATCCGGTTGCGAATACAGCCGTGAAAAGGGCCGCGAAAAGCATCAACATGGAAATAAAACCGGTCCACTTCGATGGAGTCATGGAGATAAGATAAATTACGGTCGCTGTTCCCGGTACAAGAGCTCAGGGGAAACGGGCCTCGCCCGGTTTTTGGCGACGCGGAAGGAGGCGGCCGGAGCACCGAGGGTTATGCTCCGGCTGTGGGTCAAAGTTCCGGTTGGGGAGGGATGGGCGTGGCTGAACCCTTGGAAACGCCTCCGGAAACGATGAATGCCATGAAACGGGCGCTATCTTCCGGTGGAAGCAGGGTAATCCGTTCTTTCGGCACCAGGATGAGGTTGGCCGCGAAGTTATAGCTTTGCGGCAAATAGACGGCGACATAACCTTCAGTGCCGGGCAAATCCAGATTTTCGCTGGTGATAAATCCCATCGCCTTGATGCCCCCACCGGGCATGAGCTCGACGATGACCGGACGATTGAAACTTTTCTTTTCGCCCACGAAGGCTCCGATTAAATCCTTGATGGAAAAATACAGGAGCTTGACCAGAGGGAGGCGCGTGACCAGCGATTCGAAATATCCGAACAGTTCGCGAAAGAAAATATTGGAAGCCAGCGCTCCGATGAGAATGATGAAGATGAGGGTCAGGAGAAAGCCCACTCCGGGAATCGGCAGGTTGAGCATGCCATCAATGGTGGTGAACACGAGATAGAGAACATAAAGCGTTCCCACCATGGGAACGAGAACGAGCAGGCCTTTCAGGAAGTTGGCCAGGACGCGTTGCATGGCGCTGCGCTTGGGTTGCGTAGAGGGCGGCCGGGAATCGCTCATGGGGTCCACTCCCTTACGCCCTGAGCATCTCCTGTGATCACTGTGATGCGATCACCCAATCCGCAGAAGAGGCCGTGACCGGCCACGCCTGGAATCGCGTTCAAGGGCGCATCGAGAAGGGCGACGTCATCCGACTTGGGAAAGCGGACGTCGAGTACGAAATTGCCCATATCGGTGATGACGGGGCCGTCTTTGCGCACGGCCATTCTTAATTCGATTTCGCCTCCCAGTTCGCCTATCAGACGAAGAGCCAGGGGATAGGCCAAGGGCATCACTTCTACGGGGATGGGAAATCGGGAACCGATTTTTTCCACCAGTTTGCCGGTTTCAACGATGACGAGGAAGCGCTGAGCGGCGAAAGCCAGGATCTTTTCCCGTAGCATGGCCGCTCCGCGGCCCTTGAGCAAGTTCTTTTCCGGAGTGACCTCGTCGGCTCCGTCTACATAGAGGTCGACCCTATCGACCTGATCCATGCCTATCAGCGGTAACCCCAATTCCAAGGCCAGCAAATGGGAAGCATGGGAACTGGAGACGGTGGTAACCTTCAGGCCTTCCTCTTTCACCCGCCGGGCCAATTCCTGGATGAAATAATCGGTCGTCGAGCCGGTACCCAGCCCGACCCGCATACCCTCCTGGACATAAGTAGCCGCGTGGATACCCACTTTTTGCTTGAAATTCAAAATCGAACCCCTGTTTTCCGCTCCGAAGTGCTTCCGGAGGGTCCCTTATTTGCAAGAAAAGTAATAATCGCCGTGGGTGTGGATTTCCATGGGAGGAATTAGAGAAATTTTAGAAAATGGTTAGGTGACTCTGAAAAAAGGCCATTACCCTGGTTGGAAGCAAAAACGACTGAATTATCTTTTTGGTCCCTCGAGTGGTGTCCGTTGCGCGGGTAATACGGCCCATTCACAGAAGGCCTGGGAAGGGTAAACCCCTTCCCAGGCTCCCTCTGAAAAAGATCTGTAATCATTCGAGTCGGAAAGCTTGTCGAAGCCTCGCGGGCGACCGCATCGGTCTTAATCCGTTTGGGAGCCGTAATAGCGGCCGGGGCGGAAGCGCTCGTCCAGGCTTTTTTTACCCGGGCCGATAAATATGAGGCTGAGGAAGACTATCGCCATCTTCAAGGCATGCGACGCGGCGGGCCAACCGGAATCGGCGCCCAGGGTTTTGACCGTGGCCACCACCATGACGATGAACAGCAGGAGGCATGCCGGGCGGAAGAAAAAACCCAGCATAAGTAACAGGCCTCCGAAAACCTCGGTGAAGGCCGCCATAAACCCCCACACCGCCGGGGCGAATCCCAGCCCGAATACATCCATGGCTCCGCCCACGGCCGCCCATCTTTCCGGGCCTCCCATGAGTTTGGGCCAGCCGTGGATGAAAATGAAGGTCAGCCCCAGCCCGATTCGCAAAAGCAATAATCCACCGTTTCGGTATCTGTCCAATCGTTGCAAAACCATGTTTTTCTCCGAATTTTAGGCATTCTGGCGCGTTCCCGCGCTCCAGCGATATAATAGATACAATACGAGACGCCTTTCGTCCGGTAGCCTGGATTTTTCCTCTTTTGGCTTGGCGATTTACGGACAAGGTTTGTTTCTTAGGGCTGGAGGTGCGGTTATGATCCGGGAGTTATCGACAGGTTGGGGTAAAGCATTCGGTGCCGCTGGAGTGGTGGCCGCGCTTTGCCTGACGGCCTGCGAGGACAAGGATAGGGCTTTCATCGAACCGCCCGCGCCTGCGGGTCCGGCGCAAGTCGTTCCGCGCGCGCAGCCGGTAAAATCGTTCGGCATATACCAGTGGAACAAGCAAACCAATTATGAACAGGGGCTCATGGAGGAGATAGGTACCATCGGGATTACCCCCTCCTATGCCATGTATTTCATCGACAGGAATATGGCCTTCCCCGCGCAAATCGTGAAGTTCAACGCCACCCGCAACATCCGCACCATCGTGACCCAGGAGCTGTGCACTTATGGGGGGAACAATTTTCAGGTACTGGATTCGATTCTGGCCGGCGAATGGGATGACTACTTCCGCGACATCGCCCGCTCCGCCAAAAAATTCGGCGGGCCCGTCTACTACCGCTTCGGATACGAGATGAACGGAGACTGGGTAGCCTGGGGCGAGCAGCCGGAGAAATTCGTGCAGGTATGGCGCCGGACCCATGATTTGTTCAAGGAAGAAGGCGCTGCTAACGTAAGATGGATTTTCAGTCCCAATGTGATATGGGAAGGGCGTACCTTCGAGCAGGACATTCTGCCCTACTATCCCGGCGATGCCTTCGTCGATATCGTGGGATTGGACGGGTATAATTTCGGAGATAACCATTCGCGCTTCCATAAATGGCGGACCTTCGAGGAGGTTTTCGGCGCCTCGATACGCGGCATGAAGAAGTATTTTCCGCACAAGACCTTTTGGATAGCGGAAATCGGCTGCGCCGAAGGTCCCGGAAAAGCCGAATGGATTCAAGACTTCTTCGCCTATTTCAACAAAGACCCCGATGTGAAGGTTTTCATCTGGTTCAACGAAGACAAGCAATATGCCGGGGAGCCGAATTGGCGCATCGACAGCGATATGGTTTCGTTGGATCGTTTTCGGCGTTGGGCCATCCACAGCAATTCCATCACTTCGTTTGCCCTACCGATGGACCAGGGATACGGCCCGCAAAGAATGCTCCGTCCGAAAACGTTGTAAAAAAATCTTGTGGAAAAAGGGGTGAGTCAACCGGCGTGATACGGGCGCAACAAGTCGTTCACGGTTTTCACCGGATTGAAAATCTCCACGGGTATCTCCACGAAAACCGTATTCCAAAAAGCCATGGATCCGTTCCACAGCCCGGGCAATTCCAGGGCTTTCAATTCCTGGCCGTCTTTGGATTTAACGGAAATGAAGGCCGAGTCGGGATCGCGAAAGTCCAATAGTCGAAAAGCTTTTCCCTGCCGGTCGCGTAGTCCGCAGACGATATCGACGGGGTTGAAGTGGGTGGCGGATTCGGCAATGCGCATTTGTGCTTCGGAAGTGGAATCGAATTGCGAGCTTTCCACGATTTGCACGCTGGATCCGCCGTCGTCATCGCTGACCCAGAAGGGGCCCCCTCCCGGCTCTCCCTGGTTTTTCACCATGCCGCAAACGCGCAGGGGGCGATGCAATAGTTTTTTGAAGTGGGTGCGTTTTTCCTGCGCGGTCGCTTGCCGAGCCCCCGGCGAGAGTTCCGCTCCGAGGTTTTTCGTGATAAATTTCTCAATTTCGGATAATTTGGCTTCGGAAACCGGAATTCCGGTTTGCTCCAAGGTTTCAAGATGGACGAAGATTTGCTTTTGTAGCGAAATCAGTAATCCTCCCATGGCCTTGCGATAGCGGATGCCCTCCTGATGAAATTTCTCCGGAACCACATTGTCGATATTTTTGAGAAAGACGATGTCTCCCTGCAGGTCTTGCAGGTTTTCCAACAAGGCGCCATGCCCACCGGGACGGAAAACCAAGGAGCCGTTCTTATCGTGGAAGGGACGGTTTTCGGAGTCGGCGGCGATGGTATCGGTTGCAGGCTTTTGCATGGAGAAGGAGACATGGAAGCGAGTCCGTTTTTCTTGCAAGGTGTCGAGGGCTTGCCGGACATAGGACTCGATGCGCTCGCGATGTTCGGGGGAGACGGTAAAGTGCAGTTTGCATTCGCCTTTTTCGTCGCGGATGAATCCGACGGCTTCGACGAGATGTTCGTCCAGCGGGGTGCGCGACCTATCGGGATATCGATGGAATTCGATAAGCGCTTTGGGAAGCGCGGCATAATCCAACCCTTGGTCGGTCAGCAAACCCTCAAGAATTGGCCTGCCCCGGCCTTCGGCCAGGCAAGCGCCCAGATTTTCACCGGCTTGCGCGAGGCGGTTGCGCAGGGTTTCGTAAAAGGCGAAGCGGTGGAGGTTGCTTAGAAAAACCAATCCCGCTTCGGCATCTTTATTTCCGGATTGCGCGGCTTTCTTGATGTCTGGAATGGAGGTTAAATCCTCTGTCAGTAAAGCCAACAACGATTTGAACATGCGCGAGGAAGCGCCGGAGGCGGGAACGAATTTGGAAGCGCGACCTTGGCTCATGGCCTCGTCATAGATGGGGGTTAAGTCTTCGATTTTTTGGGAATCGAGGGCGACAATACCGTCTCCCAACGTACACGCTCGGGCCAACCGCGCGGGGGGCATACCGCGTGCGAAAAGCTTGAGTTGTTCTTTTACTGCTTGCGGCGATTTACCCTGATCCGCGATTTGCCGCTCATCTTCGGGTGAAAGGGTAACGTTTGACATCAATTACACATCGAGATGGTTTTTGGATTCGAAAACCACATCGCCCGGCTCTTCGCCGGCATTTATCCGGGCCTCTTCCCGTTTTTTCAACATTCGATCGGCCAGCAGTGAATCTTGCAGCTTACCCAGCAAGGCAATAAAAAATCCCATTGCAATCCGCGTAAGCGTCCAGTTACGCCGGAAAAGCGATATGAGGAAAAAAGAGCCGGTGGCGATAAGCCCGCCCAAAACCCAGTTTTTCGGGCTTTTCCGGCCTGATTCGGCAAAGCGATGCTGGGCCTCGCGTAGGCTCTCGGAGGCGGCTTCGGTGCGCGGACCTTCTTTCAAAAGGGGACGGGTTCCGTCTTGGTCAAGCTGGTCAGTTGTTTTATCCATACTTCCGCCCTTCAGGCTCAATCGGCAGAGGCGCCGTGGGTATGGGGTTAAGATAATTTATTGGCGGAGGGGGTAACAAGCTTGGGTGGGAGGGTCCAATGGCGGAGGATTGGGTGGCTGGATTTTATCATGGGTGTGGGGTAATCGCTATGATAGTCAAAACACCTTTCCCAGGACCATAGTGCCAGAAAACCCGATAGGCTCCTGGAGTCTTGTTTTGCACGTAGGCTTCAAAAACTTTTTCGCCCTCAGGTCCTTTTAACGAAGTGTATTCATGCGTTTTCAATGAGGGATGACGAAGGTTTACTTCCATCAAACCCAAGGTTTTTCGGACAGCCTTGAGTACCGCAACCTTGGACTTATCCTTTTCCAATTGCCGATAATGGGCAGCCGCAGGCTCGGTGAAAAGGAGCCGGAAATGAGAATCCACCGGATACCCTCAGTCTTCGGTATATTTGGCGAAGGAACCCAAATCAACAGTCTTATTGGCGGCCAGACCTTTACGTACCCGGTTGAGCGCTTCCTGATTCTCATAAAGCCAGGCTTCTTTTTCCGGTATGGCGCGCATGGGTCGGAGAAGGATGTCGCCGTTCGGTTGCAGGTGCGCTTCGAATAAATGAGTGTTCTCGGAGATTAATTTTCCCAGTGAAATTCTCTTTCTGGAATCGACTTCGAGTAATGGCATTTCGGCCCCCTTCTGCTAAGAATATACCCTTTTACCCCAAAAGGGCAATTAGGTAATTGGGATAATACGCAGTTTCGAGCTGAGCCTTCCGATATTGGGTTTTTGGAAGGATTGAGTAGGTTTTTTTACAAGTTTCCCGCGGATTGCCCGCTCCCGCCCGTGCCCACCTTGGGCCGGTCGCAGGTGATTTTCTGCAGGGACTGCCATTTATCCCTTTGCGCCTGCAGTGCCTGAAAGCCCTCTCGCTTCCGCTGGAAAAAGCGGTCGCGCAGACTTTCGCCCCCGATCCTTCTTTGCAAAAAGTTGAGATTGGGGTGGTTTTCGAATAGGCTGTCGAGATAGATGGCGCTGTAATCGCGCGAGGGAAGGGGAGGGTGCAAAGGTTCCAAGGTCAGGCGTAATTCCGTTTGCAAGGAATCGAGTTCTTCGCAGCGTCCACGTCCCAATGACGCGTACAGCAGGGTTTCCCAATTTCCGAGGTTTTCGGGAAAGCGGCGAGTCAGCTTACGCGCACGCTCGAAGGACATGGTATAATCGCCCAATTCCAATTCGATTTTCGCGAGGATGAATTGGGACAAGGGCGGGTTGGGAGCGAAGCGATCGGCGAACTCAAGGTGTTGCAAAGCTTCTTGAAACCTACCGAATCCCGAAAGAATGAGGATGTAATCGTAATTGGCCTGCCCGTGCCGGGGATTGATGGCCATGGCCTTGATGGTACGGTTGGTGAACTCGCGTGCGTTATTCGCAAAATGGGTTTTAGCCTGGTGATAAAAGTAGTCGGCGCGTAATTCACGAACATATTGAGACGAGTGGTAGGTGCCGTATGCGACAAGCGCCATCAAGGTGGCAAGGGCCGCGAAACGGCCGGTCCGCGTTTCGATGGTCGTTTCCTTTTTCTTTTCCCACAGCGACCAACCATATCCGATGAGCAGCCAGTAGAAGAGCTTGGGCGCTATATGGGAGCCGGCATCGCCCACCATCAAGGCTGCGGAAAGTCCAATGAGGGCATAGAAGGCATATTTGGCGGGAAGGGATTCCCGCTTCAGGTAGGCATGGCCCAAGCTGATAAGGGCCGCGATAAGCAGGCCGATTTCCAGGGAGAGTCCCACTGCGCCTTTCTCCGCGAGGATACGGAGGTAATGACTGAAGGCATTGGCCTCCGGGCCGAAAGGATTGGGCAGGGAGTTACTCAAAGCGCTACGGAATTCGAGCGCGGCGAAGGCGAAGCTGCCGGTTCCGGATCCGAACCAGGGGTGGGCGAGGAAGATTTGTCCGGCCGCGCGCCAGTTTTCCCAGGGCATTCCCATCTCCGGAGCTACGGGAAAAAATATTTTCACGACATTGTCGAAGGAATTGCTGGGCAAGAGCGAGAGGAATGCGCCTACGCACCAAGCGATACCGGCGGCCAACAGCAACTTGGCTGCATGGGGTTTTTTCGCATGGGGGTTGAGCGAGAGGATGATTAGCGGTAAGAGGCTGACCAGCAATCCCAGGTGCGCGCCGCGGGCGTTTACGAGAAACAGGGAGTAAAAGGTGAGGAGAAGGGAAAGGTAGATGAAGAAGCGAACGGGCGCCCAATGCAAGTGGTCGCCTTCGATGAGGTAGAAGTGATAGTAGACGGCGCATACCAAGATGGCGCCATACGCATGCGGGCTTGAGAAAAAGGATGCGGGACTTCCTGTCCAATCGGTGCTGCCGAGATGCGCGAATGCGAGCATGTCCCAAAATCCGCGTAGCATTACGACCATCAAGGCGAGGAGAACCAATTGATGAATAATTTTGAGGGGACGGCCATATCCCAATAAAAAAGCGAAAAGGATCACAAACAGGGAAAGCGCTTCGCCGTGGTGGGGTTGCAGGGAGGTCAGGTTCCAGAAAGAGTAGGCCCAATAGAAGGCGAAGGGCACCAGCGCCGTGGTGAAAGTAAAACCTTGGATTTGTACCACCCAAAGCGCCAGCAGGCCCACGAAAAGGAGGAGTGGCTTTAGGGCTTCACCTTGGGAGAAAAAGGGCGTGAATGCCAGGAGGGCGATAAGGACGAGTCCTTGCAGAACGGGAGAAGCTGCCTGCTCGAAGCGGAGCAGGGCGGTGGGGGAGACGCGCATTCACTTAGTATAGCGCCTTCGGGGCCGGGAGGGAATGGGGAGGAGGCCTTGGGAGAGCGAGGGTTTGGGGGATTGGATACGGAAGTAAGAGACGCAACGTTCGAAGATCAATCGGCAGGGAACATCCACCCGAAGGGAAGTGCGCATTCGCCTTCACCGATAACACGGGCCTCGGCGCCACCGTGTAGAATTACGCTGCGTACGAGGTCCTGTTTACTGCCTAAAGCATGGCGAAAGGCGCGTAATCCGGACGCATCCCGGGATTGCACGGAGCCCGAAGCTTTGATTTCCACTGCGACCAGTTTTCCATTCTTTTCCAGGATAAAGTCAACCTCGTCTCCCACTCGATTTCTCCAGTAATAGACTCGCCGACGGGCGGGTTCGAGACTTCGCCAACTCTGGAGCGTTTGAAATACCGCCTGCTCCAGCCAATAGCCGATATCCACTCTTCTTTCCAATGCGTCAAGGGAATCGATACCCGCAAGCCATGCGGCCAACCCACAGTCGTTCCAAAATAATTTCCGGGCCTTGACCAATGAGCCCACGGGATTAGTGCTGTACACGGGAAGTCGGCTCACCTGATAGCCTACTTCCAACAGGTTCATATACCGATGGACGGTGGGTTGCGGAAACTCGCAATCGCGGGCCAAGTCGGATTGGTTTAGAATCTTGGCGACGCGGTTGGCGGAAAGCCGCATGAGACGCTGGAAGTTGGCAAGATTTTCAATATTCGCGAGCTGCCGCAAATCTCTTTCCAAATAAGTTTGCACATAGCCGGAAAACCATAAATCGCGGTCTTCGTCCCGGATGGATAAAGCCGGAGCGAACCCTCCGCGTAACAGCCATTTTTTCCAATCCCCGCTACCTGCCGGCCAATGGCTTAGCTTAAACTCCGGATTGAACAATCTATCCAAAGGGGCCAAGTCCCTCTCTGCGGTCGATTTCCATTCCACCGGGCAGAAGGGAGGCAATTCGAGATAGAACGCCCTGCCGGCCAAGGACTCCGATACCGTTTTCATCAGCGAGAGATTGGCCGACCCGGTTAAAAGCACCATCCCGGGTTTCCGCTCCTGATCGACCTTTTCCTTAACGGCCAGCAGAAGACCCGGCTCCCGCTGGACCTCATCCAAGGTTACAGGTAGGTCTTCCAACAGCCCTAGAGGGTAGGATTTCGCCTGTTCGAGGATTTCGAGGCGGTCCAATGTGAAGTAGCGTCTCCCGGACTCTTGATGCAGGTCCCGCACCAAGGTGGTTTTACCGGATTGCCGGGCACCGGTTACAACTACCACCGGCATGGTGCCTAACGCCCTTTCTAGCAGAGGGGCCTGGGTGCGGGGGGTAAACTTATTCATTGCGTGAATAAATTCTATTCATCCGGTGAATAGAATGCAAGGTTTTTTTAGAGAACTGCGCCGGAATTCCGGAGATCCTCCAAGAGCATTTTCTCATATTTCGAAAAAACATCATTTCCGGCGATAAATTTGGCGAATACCCGCTCATAAAGATCTGGACGTTCCGCCAGGATGGATTTAATTGCCATGGCCCGGATGTACTGTAAGCTAAGATCGCTTACGTGTAATTCCTCCAAAATCTCCTCGATTACCGCAGTAATGGCCTCGCGGTTTTTTCGATAGATATTGTCCAGCAATTGGAAGCGCAGCCGGTATTCGGGGGGTGTTGATGGCTGGAAAACCATTTCCCGATAAAGGGAAACTACTCGGGAAGTATCCCACCTCTCCCTTGTCGGGCAGGGTGAGGCCAATTGGACGAATTTCTGTTCCGTTTGTTCCCAATTATAGGTGCTTTCGGCCATCGGGAGGATGTGGCGCAAAATAGAAGCCTCCACGGGGTCTTCCCAGCAGGAGCGTTCGATACTGCCTTTGACTCCTAAAAAGGGATGAAATTCTTTTTCCTCGAAAATCTCCTGGTAATAGGCCAAGGATCCCGACAAGAAATCGAACAGGTCCACGTCGGATCCCAGGAAGAACGCTTTCTCGGCGCCGTTATCGACTAAAGGAAAAAAATCGGAGTTCGGCTGGTAATGCCGAAGGATGGGCTTTAACGTCCGGTTGGAAACGATAAAATTCTTCTCTCCGAAAAAATCGGGTTCCAGCTGCAACAAATCCAAATCGCCTTTGACCCGGGGTTGATCGAACAAAGGCTCTTCATGCAAGGCGAAATAGCGGTCTCCGGCCAGGATGAGTATGTCTTCCGTTCCCGCCACTTGATATATTTCCACCCGCGAAAAAATATTATCCATGGCTTTCAGTATGTTCAATAGCAAGTCGGAGTTGAATTCATATAGATGCATCCACTGCACCAACAACCCGTCTTCTGCAAGAAAGGGTTTGATATGCCGGTAAAACTCCTCCGTAAATAAACCCGATACCCCGCTGACCCAGGGATTGGAGGGTTCCGAAATAATCACATCGTAAATGTGGTTGCCGCGGTGAAAAAAGGTTTTGGCGTCTTCGATGATCAGGTTCACGCGCGGATCTTCGTACGCCCTTTGATTAAAGGGCAGAAACCCTTTCGCCAAGCGGACCATTTCTTTTTCGATTTCAATCAAATCCAGTTTCCTTAACCTGTCGTCGCCGAGCAAATGATGGGCGGTCATGCCGCTACCCATGCCGATAATCGCGGCGTCATAATTCTTGTTCATCACCGAAATCGGGACAATGGCCAGCGCCGCCTGGGTGATGGCGTCACCGAGCGTAGGGTTTTCATAACTGTTGGATAAACTGGCATCGGCCTTGCCGTTGGTTTTGATGACGTTCATATCCGAATAACTATGGAAAGAGATGGTGGCGGTCCGTCCGTCGCGGACAAGGATGTTTTCTCCGCTGATATCGGTTTTCGGCGTACGGAAAAACCCGCCGGCGACGATGCCGGGGTTGAATTGCACCAGGAAAACCGGAATTACGGCAATAGCCGTCACCAGGGAGGCGGTACGGTGTCGAGAACCATTTTTGGGCAAAACGCTGAACACGGCGAAGCCCAAAGCGATATCGATAAAAGCACCTGCGGCTATGGTGAATTTAAGCTGGAAAAGCGGCATGAGAACCAGCCCGGCCAGCACGGCTCCGCTTATAGCGCCCAAGGTATTCCACCCGTAAATCGAACCGGTAAATTTCTCATCCCGCGAAATCCGTAAAGCGACATAGGTGAGAACCGGCAGGGTGATGCCCGCGAAAAAGCAGGCGGGGAACATCAGGAACAGGCTAAGCATATAGTTGAATAGACCTTGCAGGGCATAAGCGGAATCCGTCCTTTGCAAGACCAGGTGGGAAGAATTGACCGCCAGAAAAAAGGGCTTGTAAAGGTAAATGCTGCCGAGAGCCGAAATGCCCATGGCGATTTGCACCCATCCCAAAGCCGGCAAGGCATTGGCTCCCCGGCGCAAGATTTTCTGGGCGAATAATCCTCCCGCCGCCAATCCCAGAATAAAGGCCGAGACCATGATGTCGAAGGCATGCGTGGAGGAACCCAGCATAAGGCCCAGCAAGCGAATCCAGCCGATTTCATAAATGAAGGAAGCAAAGCCAGTGGTGAAACAAACAAACAGAAGAAAGAGGAGCATGCGGTTCGGGGAGAGCCGGTAGGCGGGAGAGGGTTGTCTGGCTTCAGGTGGCTTAACCACTGGGGCTTTGTTTGGGGCGAAGTCCGTTTTGGCAGCATAGCGGCTAACGCCGTAAAAGCATAGTGCCAGTAGGGTATTCCCCGTAGCCGCAACAGTCAGGGTACCGACTGTTCCCAAGTTGGGAATCAGATAATAGGAGGTAAAGAGAATTCCGGCCGCCGCTCCCAGGGAGTTGGTGAAATAAAGCCGGGGGAGGGTTTTTCTTCCCTGATCCCCGGCGATACGCATGACGCCGATGGCCAGGCAAGGGAAGGTCATGCCGAGGAGAATACAAACGGGGCCGATGCCGGCAACCGAGATTAATATTTTCACCGGGTTGTAGAAAACCGCGGAGAGCGATAAGGATTGGTTGAGGGTATAGAATAGGCCGGTGGAAAAGAGGTAAATCTCATGGTAGAAGAAGCCCGCCAAGCCGACAAGGAATTCGATGGCGGCATAGGCGAGGAAGGGGTTACGCAGGCGTTTGACGAGTCGGCCCCCCAGCATGGCGCCTAAGCCCAGTCCGCCCATATAAATGGTCAAGGTCAGGAGCTGGCCGTAGGAGGAGTGCCCTAAAAAGAGCTTGAGATAGCGCGACCAGACGGCTTCATAAATGAGGCCGATAAACCCGGAAAAAATAAACAGCAGATAAACGATGCGTATCATGAAAGGCCTGGATAGGATGATTTAGTAAAATGGGTGGGGGTTTATCCATTGAGTGAAGATATTTGCCGGATTGGGGAGGGCTAGGTATGTGGATATAGAGGAAATGAAAAAGCCGGCTGCCAAGGGGGCAGTCGGCTTTTTTCTTTACTGAATCTAGAGTTAGTTGAAATTGGGCATCAAAGTTGTGCAATCGCCTGCATCACGAGTAAAATCCACGTCCCCGTCGGCCAATGCACCCACAGTTTCTACTACAGAAGTGGCTACGCAGGTTGCATCCAGATTGCTGGTCGCTTCGGCCGATAAAGTGCCTGCCACGGTAGCATCATAGGTCCACCAGTTTGAATTGGCAGTGGGATCAGAGAATCCAATTTGAATGCCAGTACCCAGTGCACCCGTTTCCTGGACAAAAGCAGATTGTAGGGTTTCATAGTTTGCGGCAATCGTCGGCACTTCAGCGCCCTTCGCTTTGGCGCTCACACCGATCATACGGGGAATGGCCAGAGCGGACAAGATACCAATGATTACGATAACGACCATCAGCTCGATAAGTGTAAAACCTTTTTGTGAATTCATTTTTCTTCTCCTTGGAATGTTGGGGTCTCTTCAAAAAAGCCTGGATGCTCCCATCTTAAGCTTTTTTCTGAAGACATGCAAGCGCAAGCATCGTGCCGGAAACTTAAAGTGCAAATTAACCCTATTTTTGACGGTAGAACTTTCAAAAAACCCAGAGTTCTCTTAAATCCCATGCCGATTTTTCGCGTTTTGCGAACACCTTCATGGAATTTTGCAAACAACCAGCCTCATTTTGGAGGATTTTCAGTGTCGGGTGGAATCTGTATGCCTAAGGCTTCGAATAGTCTGCTTCCCTGGGGTGAAAGGGTTCCACTTAAATATTGGTGGATGAGACCCAGACCCATCATTTCCGATCGTGGCTCCGCCTTCACTTCCGTTAGAATTTTTTCGATTAGCTGGCGTTGTCGGTCCTTTGGTGGATTATCTTCTTGATAGAGTTTGATAATCCGTTCTATCAGGATTTCCCCATGCATGGGGTTGGTGTTGCTTTTATAATTATCCACTAAAAACGCTAGTGCCATACGCCGATCCCCGCCTTTGTTGCGAAACGATGCGGCCAGGGTTTTAATATGCGTCGGAACATTCGGTTGGGTTAAAACCGGTTCCAAATATTCCGAGGCTTTGAGGTAATTGGAGTCCAACTTAACCTGGGCCAACGCTAAATAGAGTCTGAGGCGCCACGCCTCCGGAAATTCGTAAACTCCCCTTTCCAGGATTCCCATGGCCGTGGGTATTTGTTCCTTGTCCCGGGTCAATATCACTCCGGCAAATTCATAAACCGATTCCATGCGCGGGTTCAATGTCGTCGCCACATCCAAGATATGGCCAAGCCAGGCATAGCCTTTTTCCAGAAAATAGGCGTCAGCGAAATAGGTCATTCCTTTTACTATCAGCAGACTCCCCGCCGCTTCATCGAAATCCAGCACCATGGGTTTAAGGAATTTGCCGGAAGGGAGGTAGGTGAATTGGTCCTGGAACCAGTCCTCCGGTTTGGTGGAGTCGATGCCTTTCAAAATCCGGGTGGAGCCGAAAAGCAGGAGTCCTATTATGAATATGCCTAGGGCCGTGCGCATGGTGGTATTTTGCCAAATCGTAGGTGCAATTGCCAACTAAACCTCAATTCGAGGAGCTTCCAGGCAATTTTACTTCAGCAATTGGAAAAGGGTTTTTTCGCGGGAAGCCTTGCGATCAAATGTCAGCGTGTATTCACAGCGATGGGCGCGCGCGGATATCCCTATCAGGAGGTCCGATAAATCACAATTTGACCGGGTGGCTATGGATAGCAAATCTTCCACGGTATCGGGGTTCTCAAAATCAAGCAGGGGAAGGGCGAGCATTTTTTCGACTGCCATCAGAATTTCTTTCCGGGGGTATTCATAAAGCGATTCTAAAACCCATAACAATTCCAGCAGGACGACTTGGCCGACATGAAATCGCTCTCCTTTTTCCTGAGCAGAGTGGAATAGGGTTTTTACCTGATGCGCCTGGTCCGCATCATCCTCCGTGAGGAAGCGCACCAGGATATCAGTGTCCAGGGCCTTCATTCGGTTTTGCGAAACCGATTCGCGAGGGCTTGATTCATTTCTTCCACGGTAAAGCCTGGTTTGCCCGGTCGTTTCAAAATGCCCGAAACATCGTCCACCGCAAGAGAAATGGGCGAAATTCGGATGTCGCCCTCATGGGTGACTTTAAACTCTAGGCGTTTCCCGGCTCGTAAATGGAATTTCTCCCGTATGGAGTGGGGTATTGTGATTTGTCCCTTGGAGGTAAGTGTAGCGTAAGGCATATAGGCTCCGTTTCCTTACTCTAAGGTAAGGAAGACTACTTGGAAAGTCAAGCCCGATGCAGGTATACTCAAATTGCGGATAGTTGTTTTACGCCAATTTCGGCAATTTTGGCACATTTTTGGCGATTTCAGCCTGATTTAGGGGTACTCAATTTGAGCATAGGTGAATCAGGGGGAGGTGCCTCAGAAGTCGCCATTGGGTAAAAAACGGTACTTTTCCCGATTGCGGGCTGTGCGAAATAATGAAGAGGCGCGTTTTTCCAATCTTAGCTATGCAAATTACACGATTAAATCGTATATTTTGCATAATGACCTGGATTACCCGACATCTTGAATCCACGGTTCTGCAACTTTCTCAGCAGCGCCCCGGAGTAGTGATAACCGGCGCCCGGCAAACTGGGAAAACCTCATTGGCTCGTCAGCTTTTTCCCGACCATGCCTTCGTATCACTGGACTTGCCCAGCGAAGCCGAACAGGCGGAGCGCGACCCTTCCACTTTTCTCCGCCGTCACCCTCCGCCCCTGGTGGTTGACGAGGTTCAATATGCTCCCGGGCTCTTCCGCCACTTGAAAGTTGAAATCGATAAGCACCGCGATAAAAACGGGCAATTCATTCTGACAGGTTCGCAGAAGCCTGCCTTGATGCAGGGGGTATCCGAATCCCTGGCCGGCCGAGTCGGTATGGTGGAACTGGAAGGGTGCTCTTTGGAGGAACTCCGACTGGCCGGAGTCGAGGTGACACCGGAAGCGGCGGCTGTGCGCGGAGGAATGCCAGAGCTCTGGGAGAAGCCGGATCTACATGCTGCAGAATTCCATCGCTCCTATACAACCACTTACCTTGAACGTGATTTGCGCGCATTGCTCGATGTTGGGAGCCTCAGGGACTTTGAGCGTTTTCTCCGGGCCTGCGCCTTGCGGTCCGCACAAATTCTCAATAAGGTGGATCTGGCCCGGGATATCGGCATGAGTCCCTCGACGGTTTCGGCCTGGATATCGGTGTTGGAGGCATCGAATCAGATTTGCCTGTTGGAGCCCTGGTTTTCCAATCGTACGAAATCGCTGGTAAAATCACCCAAACTCTATCTCTGTGATTCCGGTTTACTCTGTTATTTACTGGGTATCGATAACGTTGATGATTTGATTGAATCGCCTTACCGCGGGGCGGTTTGGGAAACCTTTGTGTGCGCGGAGCTCCGTAAAAAAATGCGCTTGGGCGGCAGAGGGGAACTCTTTTTTTGGCGTGATCGCACCAAGGAAGTGGACTTCCTTATTCATAAAGCGGGGGGATTCGAATTACTGGACGCCAAATGGTCGGAGCATCCCGATGCGAAGGATGGCGATATTCTGGCACGTGTTGCGGAAACGCTACCTGAGAACGCCGTTAAACGAATGGCATTGATTTGCCGGAGTCCCAATGCCTATCCCTTGCCTCCGAAACGCGACTTCGCAATCCAAGCCGTCCCGGTATGGGAGGCTTAGGGATCAAAGGCCTTATTCTCCCTCATGGCCCGCCATCCTGACAGCACCGGAATCCCACCACCGGATAGCTGTTCTGCGGGTAGAAACTGTATTTCGAAAATCCACAAGAGCCCTCGTTGCCCGCACTCCAATGCCCTCCCGCCACCATGAAAAACCCGGCGCGCTCCGTGGATTCCGTCGACGTCCATTCCCACACGTTTCCCGTCATATCGAAAGTTCCGTAATAAGAGCGGCAGGCGGGAAAGCGGCCCGAGCGCTGCGCCGTCCGCTCCTTGGCGGGGCAATAGTTTTCATTGTAACGGTTTCCGTAGGGGTAACGCTCACGTGCCGGGCCTTCGCATACCGACCTCCACTCGTTCAGAGAACACAAACGTTTCCCCGCCAAAGCGCAGGAGTCGCGGGCCTCGGCTTGGTTGACGAAAGTGCGCGGCAGCTCCCCCGTGAGATTGGGCCATTCGAAAATATCCATGCACACCGTTTTGCCGTCCTTCTCGAAAGGCATCATATTCTTGGCGCATAATCCCGGGTCGCGCTCGATGGTGTATTTGATGAGCACGGGTTCGACTTGGCGGTTGCGCGTGTCGAGCCCCGAAAGCCATAGCGAAGCATTACGCCTCAAAATCAATGGCTCCGAATAGGTTTTGAAATTGATGCTGTCTTCGAGCGAATACAGGATGAGACAATCTTCGCGGCAATGCAATTGCACCACCACCGAATCGAAATGACGGCCGCCCCAGGGATCGGCGTAGATATAAGGGAGTACGGTATCCTCGACCACGGGAATCTCCACCGGGGGTGGCGAAGGTGGTCGTGGCGGCGGTAAAGGTTGTGGCGTGGGAGCCTCGACTTCAAAGGCCGGCATGGGCACCGTGAGAATGGGAGGCGTTCCCGGAGCGGGCACCAAAGTCACTTCTTCGGGCGGTGCCGGGGGCTCCGGGGGGCAGCCGCGTAACCAGAGGAGGGCCAGCAAGACCACCAGTAAAATACCCAGTCCCACCACGGCCTTCCGCATGCGGCTTTTGCGGGTGTCGGGGTTGCGGGGTTGCTTTTCTGCCACGGCTCTAATTCCAATCCGTCAGCAAAATAGCAAAGCGGGCTCGAATAGCTCGCAATGGTTATTTTTAGGTCATGCTAAGGGAACAAGCCGAAAATTTCATCTCCGATTACGCCTCCTCCGAGCATTTTCTCTTCCTCGAGGGAGGGCTCAAGGATAGCGCCGAATCCATTCTCCTGGCCTTTTTCCGGCAGGGGGAGTCACTCGGAGTAACCGAGCTGGAAGCCTTACGCGCGCGTCAGGTGGAAGAAATCCTGCTTGGCCCGATGTCTCGGCTCGACGTGCCCGTTTCGGTCAAAAAGGGAATACCCCAAATTCTGGACGGGTTTTTCACCTATCTCGATCGCAGCGGACGTTTTCCTCCCGCCGCGGCTTGGCAAATGTGCGTCGAAGCCGTATCCGACAAGTTCCGGTCGGCGATTCGCGAAGACGGCACCGTCAAAGGGGAGACCTTCACGAAGAAATACACCGACGTGGGCCGCAACGATCCCTGCCCCTGCGGGAGCGGGCGCAAGTTCAAGAAATGTTGCATGGAGTTGATTCGTTAACAGATTCGTTAGAAGGGCGCGCATCCCGGCCAGGTTCCGGGCCATGGAGCCGGGGCTTTCCGGGCCCCGCCTAGTTGACAATTATCCAGGCTTTTCGGAACTTTACGGGCCTTGCCTGGGTGGTGAAATTGGTAGACACGCAAGATACAGGATCTTGTGACCGCAAGGTTGTAGGAGTTCGAGTCTCCTCCCGGGCATTAACCCTTCGAAAAATCTGCTCTCAACGCCCAACGGGTCAGCCATTTCCCCGATTCTCCGTGCTAGGTTCCTTTCCAAAGCGCTGAAATAGGCACGGCATAAAGGTCTTTGTCGAAGGGGACAACGGCGGCGCCATCATAAAGTAAAACCCCCCTTGCGAAGCCCTTACCTGCGGCCTTTTTAAAATCGCGGAAACCCCTAAAATCAGCGGCAGTCACGGTGGAAGCGGCCTTGATTTCTATGCCCGCAAGTTTACCCGCCGATTCCAATACCACGTCGACCTCGTAGCCTTCTTTATCACGGTAATGGTGGAAGGAAACCGACTCTGCATGCCAACTTGCCAACCGCCGCAACTCTTGATACACGAAGGTTTCCAGCAGCTGGCCATAGACGGCACGGTCCTCCCATAAGCCTTTACCGTCGAGACCCAGTAAGGCGCAAGCCAGTCCGGTATCTCCCAAATGCAACTTGGGGGTTTTGACAAGTCGGCTCAGTCGGTTGCTATGCCAGGGAGGCAACTCCTCGAGAAGAAACACCCTTGCCAGCAAGGTCATATAATCACGAATGGTGGGGCGACTCAAGTGAAAGGGGGCTGCGAGTTCGGTCACATTCAGCAGACGAGCGGATTGCCCGGCCGCGAGGGACAGGAGCCTGGGCATGGCATCCAGCACGTTGATGCGGGTTATGTCGCGTACGTCCCGTTGCACCAATGTTTCGGTATAGTCACGATACCAGATGGCGCGACGATGAGGGGTGGCGCGCACCAAGGCGGCCGGATAACCGCCGGAAGCAATACGCTCCGCAAGCGACTGGCCCATCCGTTTTCCGGACACCCCGGCTGTGAATCCCTTGCCGAATAATGTGGTTAGAAAGCCGGACCGCGTCCCCGCCAGTTCGCATTGGGCAAGGGGATGTAAACGCAGGATTTCCATGCGACCGGCCAGCGAATCCGCTAATTTGGGCAGCAACAGCACGTTGGCCGAACCGGTGAGAATGAAGCGCCCCGGTCGGCGGTTACTGTCTACGTCCTTCTTCAAAGTAGTGAACAACGAGGGGACCCGTTGTACTTCATCCAAAACGACTTTCTCGGGCAGGTCGGCCACAAAACTTATCGGGTCGGCTATTGCGGACGCTCGTTGCACATCGTCATCAAAGCTGAGATAAGCATACCCTCCCGCGTCGCCCACCTGCCGGGCGAGGGTGGTTTTTCCGCATTGGCGCGGGCCATGGATCAGCACTACCGGCGTGTCCGACAAGGCTTCTTCCAGCCGCGGAGTCAAAAATCGGGTATGTAAGGGGGTGCCAACCATCTGGCCAAGTGTAACTTTTTTCTTGGCCAATTGAAAGTTAATTTCTGGCCAATTGAAAGTTTTCCTCTGGCTGATTGAAAGTTTTTTCCCGTCCAATTGAAACCCAATGGGGTGGCTACCCGAAAGGCTCCAAAAAGAAAACCGGGAAAATCACTTAACGAACCGGAAAATATTGCTCCCTAGGGTTCTTGGCCAGCACGATTTGCCAGAGCTGTACATTGCGTACCCGGAAGCTGGCCGCGCAGCCCAGTAAATAAAGCCTCCACATCCGGAAAAAAGTTTCGTCGTAGCGCGCCTTGAGTCGCGGCCAGTTGCGGAGGAAGTTCGCATGCCAGGCCATCAAGGTGCGGTCATAGTCGGACCCGAAGTTATGCCAATCCTCCAGGATGAAAAGACCTTCCGAAGCTTCGGTCAGTTGCGCCGCCGAGGGGAGCACCGAATTGGGAAAGATGTATTTGTCCAGCCAGGGATTGTTTTGATGCACGGAGCGATTGTTGCCGATGGTCTGCAATACGAAGAGACCCTCCTCTTCGAGGCAGCGATGGGCCATGCGCATGTATTCCCCGTAATTCTTGTAACCCACATGTTCCAACATTCCCAGCGACACGACCCGATCGTAAATGCCGTATTCGTCGCGATAATCCTGGAGTTTGATTTTGACGGGAAGGCCCCGGCATTTTTCACGCGCCCATTCGGCTTGATTTTGTGACACCGTAAGGCCCACCACTTCCACGCCGTAATTTTCCGCGGCAAACCGGGCGAGGCCGCCCCATCCGCAGCCGATGTCCAATACCCGCATGCCGGGCTCCAGCTTCGCCTTGTCGCAGACGAGCTTGAGTTTGGCCTCCTGGGCCGAATCCAAATCCCAGGCGTCTTTCCAGTAAGCGCAGGTATAGATCATGTTTTTGCACAACATGGCTTTATATAAATCGTTGCCGGTTTCGTAATGGCGCGCGACGGCGCTGAAGGCATCGGCTTTGGTTTGCTTGTTACGGATGCGCGCTTCGATGGAGGCGAGGGTCATGCTAACGCTGTTCAACGCCTTCCGGTGAAGCCGGGCGGTCATGATTTTCGCCATGCAAAGGTCGAGCTCCTCACAATCCCACCAGCCGGCCATATAGGCTTCGCCCATTCCCAGCGACCCCTGGGCCAGCACCTTGTCATAGAAGCGTTCGTCGTGGACTTGGATATCCCAAGGGTCGGTACCTCCGATTTCGACGCCGGCTTGCAGGAAAAGGGATTCAAGGGTATTGGCCGAACCGAGTTGTAGCATTGCGGGTTACCTCCTCGGCGGTAAAAATAAAATTTTGCAAAAAGGGAAGTAAAGCATTTCCGTGGGCGAATAGCGGCCTATTTAGAGGGTAGGGTAAATGTTCCTTGCCGGATTTTCCATTTAGGAGTAAAATTTAACTATATGATTAAATTTAAAGTTAAGCCAAATGAATAGGCATAATGACTGATTTGGCTCCCGACACCCAATCCCGCATCCTCGCGGCAGCCCGGAGCGAATTCATCGCCAAAGGCCTGGCGGGAGCCCGTATGCAAACCATAGCCGCCATGGCGGGTGTCAACCAGGCTTTGTTGCACTATTACTTTCGGACGAAGGAAAAGCTTTACGCCGAAGTCCTAGATAACCTGCTGCGTACGGTGTGGGGAAGGCTACGGGAGCGCTCCCTACCGATGGAAGCCAAGGCGACCTCCCGCGACTGGGTTCGTGCCCTCGTATCGACATACCTGCGTGTCCTGGCGGCTCATCCCGAATTCATCCGTTTCATGTTGCGCGAATTGGCCGATGGCGCCCCCCGAGTGCCCGATGCCCTGGAAAGGCTGATGGTCGATTTCGGCGACGTATTGCAGCGCATGCTGGCGGTTTTCCGGAAGGAAATCAAGGCGGGACGATTGCAGCCGATTGTGCCGACCCATTTTGTCCTGAATATGATGGGGATGACGGTGATGACCTTTTTGGGAATGCCGCTTCTCAAGGCTGCCGGGAAACGCATGGGGTTCGAAATCGATTTGGACGACGCTTTTTTGGAGCAACGGGAAAAAAGCATAGTGGATACTTTGTTCAATGGCTTGGAGCCCTGCCTCCCGAAAAAAAAGGAGAAGCGCCGATAATGCGGACATCATGGCTTGGAATCCTCCTGTTCAGCGTACTGCATTCCGGTATGCTCTGGATAAATGCAGACGAGGAAAAAAGGGCATGGGTCGACCTTACTTTACCGGAAGCCCAAACAATGTTGCGGCAAAACAACCCGGACCTTCAAGCCGCCATCGCGCAGGTGCGGGCTTCGCATGCGGCCGTCGCGGAAGCGCGCGCTGCCTGGCTTCCTTCCCTGGATGCGGTGGGAAGCTATCACTATGCCACCGAAGTCGGCCAAATAGAATTTCCCCTCCCGAATCCTCCCGGAGGAACCCTCAGCCGGGAATTGGGCGATAGGGATCGCGCGGAAGCGGGCATCGAAGTGGGATATCTGGTTTTCGCAGGCGGGGCCCGGCGGCATGAGGGGCGAGCACGTCGTGAGGAAAGCGCTGCGGCGGAGGCCCGGGTGCGCGCCTTGACAAACCGGCTGGTCCTGCAATTGGGAATGCAATACCTGGCTTGGGAATTGGCTTGCCATCAATCCGAACTTTCCCTCCGGTTACTGGCATTACGGGAGGCGCAGGTTAAACGCACGGAGGCCATGCGGATCCAGGGAATGGCCACTTCGGCTGCGCTGGCGGGCGCCCTCGCAGCCGAAGCCACGGCCTTGGCCGAAAGGGCCGAGACGGAAGGACGGCGCGATTCCTTGGCGGCGGAACTATCCTATTTGATAGGCGTGGAGGTGGAGAATTACCGACCCGTAGCATATGAGATACCCAACGAATGGCCTGCGCCGGAACCTACGGAAACGGAAAGCGCCGAGGCGCGGGCGATGCGCCATGGACTGGAGAGCCTGCGCGCCGGTCGTGAAGCGGTTTCGGCGCAACGGTGGCCGCGGCTGGGCGCCACCGTCGGATGGAAATACGCCAACCCCGGACTGAATATCGGTTCCGATGAATTCATGGATTATGGACACGCCGGTTTTAGTTTGCGCTGGAATTTATTCGACGGTATGCGCCGGCGCGCTCAAGTGCGACAATTGGATGCGCGAAGCGAAGCCATGCGGCATGAATTAAGCCGAGTAGAAGCCGGATTTTCCAAAGCGCGTAAGCTGGCGAAAATCCAGGTTAACCGGTGGAAGACCGCCGAGCGGGCAGCCGCGGCCTCGGTGGCAGCGGCCGTTGCGTATGCCGAAAATGTCCGTGAGTTGGCGGCGGGAAAGATGATTTCCGATGTGGAAGTCACCGAAGCGGATACCCGGGTATTGCAAGCCCAGCAGGCCGAAGCTGCGGCGCGCATGCGTGTGAGGGCCGCCCGGCTACAATGGCAATACGCGGCGGGAATGGAACTAAAGTTTTGACCGGCGAAGGCAAGGGAGGTTGCAGGTGAGACGAAAATTGATAACGAGTCGGTCGGGTATGGTTCTGCTGGCGGCGGGCTTGTTCGTGATCGGATGTATGCAGGATGTCCCCGATGGATTTTTGGGATCGGGTCTGGTCGAGGCGCGCTCCTATCAAATCGCCGCGGCTTCTTCCGGTCGATTGGTATGGCTGGCCGCGCGTGAAGGCGATTCGGTGAGAGCGGGGCAATTGATCGCCGTGGTGGATACCACGCATTTGGCGTTGCGGCTGAAGGAGACCGAAGCCTTGAGTCGGGAATTGGGAGCGGGCCGCTCCGGGCAGAAGAGCCAGACGCGGGCCATGGAAGAAGAAATTGTCGGACTGGAACGGGAATTGCAACGCATCGCTCCCTTGACCGAATCGGGCGCGCTGCCGGCTCAACAAAAGGACCAATTGCAAACCCAGTTGCAAAGCGCCCGCAGCCGACTGCAATCGGCGCGGCAAAACCAGTCGGGTACCGACGCCAAGGTGGAAGCCTTCGAAGCGCGTATCGAACAGATTCTTGCGCAGGTTAAGGAAAATTATATTGTCGCTCCGCGAGGAGGTCGCCTGCTGACCCAATTTAAAAGTCTGGGCGAGATGGTAATGCCCGGTCAACCGATTTTCGAACTTGCCCGCGAAGATACCCTGCAGGTGGATTTCTTCGTTCCCCAATACCTGTTAGGAAGCCTGCGATACGGCCAGGAGGTTCGCTTGCGGGTGGACATGGGGAAAGCGGAGGACGAAGCGGTCTTGCTTCCCGCGGTGATTTCCTGGACCAGCAACGAAGCGGAGTTCTCTCCCAAGAATATTCAAACCCGGCAGAGTCGCCAGGAGCTGGTCTTCCGCGTACGCGCATTGGCAGGCAACGAGCGGGGACTTCTCAAGCGGGGATTGCCGGTGGAAGTCTGGGTCGCCGCCGAATCGGAAAAAGGGCCGTCTCCATGAGGGAAGCGAATAACGCAGTAGCCGTATCGGTGGACAATCTTTGCAAGGATTACGCGGGAGAAAAGGCCTTGCGTAACCTGTCGCTTACCGTGCCGGCCGGTAGCCTATTCGGACTTATCGGGGCGGACGGGGCGGGCAAGTCCACATTGCTGCGCATTCTCGCCACCCTGGAGAATTCCGATTCCGGGAGCGCGCGGGTCCTAGGCTCGGACGTACATAAGGATTATCGAGTCTTACGAGCGGCCTTGGGCTATATGCCTCAGCGTTTCTCCCTGTATTCGGATCTTTCCGTAGGGGAAAACCTGGATTTTTTCGCGGATGTTTTCGGGATAACGGGGGCGCAACGTCGGGAGCGCATGGAAAAACTACTCGACTTCTCCGGTCTCGGCCCTTTTCACAAACGGCGCGCGGGGCAACTCAGCGGCGGCATGAAACAGAAGCTGGCATTATGCTGCACTCTACTCCATTCGCCGCGATTGCTCCTTTTGGACGAGCCGACCATCGGAGTGGATCCTGTTTCGCGGGGCGAATTCTGGGATATGCTGTTCGCATTACGTAACCAAGGAGTTACCCTGGTGGTGGCTACTCCCTATATGGACGAAGCGGAAAAATGCGATTCGCTTTTACTGTTGCATCAGGGCGAGATTCTGGAGGAGGGGACCCCGGATGAATTGCGGCGAAGGTATCCCTATGCTCTTTATCGCGTCGAAGGCAGGGGAACCTTGCATTTTCCCGTCGGAAAGCCGCCGCAGGGGTTGGCTATGCTCTATCCCCTGGGCGGGGTGTTGCATGCGGCCGTCGACAAGTTCTCCGGAAAAGCCGATGAGACCGTCTTTTGGCGGGATATTCAAGCCGCAGTTCCGGAAGCGGTGAGTATGTCTCCCGCGCAGCCGGGCGTCGAAGACGTTTTTATGCGCCTGCTATCCGAACGACCGGAAACCTGAGAAAACCATGAACGGCGCGGCCAGCATCGAAACGCGGGGATTGACCAAAACCTTCGGAACCTTCACCGCGGTGGACGCCATTGATGTGTCGGTTAAGCGGGGGGAGATATTCGGTTTTCTGGGCGCCAACGGAGCCGGAAAAACCACCGCCATCCGCATGCTTTGCGGCCTTCTCACGCCCTCATCCGGTGCGGGCAAGGTGGCGGGATTCGACATTATGCGCCAAGGCGCGGACATTCGCACCCGCATAGGGTATATGGCGCAAAAGTTCTCCCTGTACCCCGACCTCACCTTGGAACAGAACATGCGTCTGTACGGTTCCCTCTACGGCCTTCCGCGACGGGAATTACGCGACCGCATCGACAAGATGGCAGAGCAGGTCGGCTTGAGCGATAAGCTTTCCCGCAAAACCCAGGAGCTTCCGCTGGGATGGCAGCAGCGCCTAAGCTTGGCATGCGCCAATCTACATCGCCCCGAAATCCTGTTTCTGGACGAGCCTACGGGTTCGGTCGATCCTCTCAGCCGCCGCCGTTTCTGGGACATGCTGCACTCCCTTTCGCAAGCGGGAACCACTATTTTCGTCACCACTCATTACATGGACGAAGCGGAATATTGCCATCGCATTTCCTTGATGGCTTCTGGTCGTATCGCGGCGGAGGGGAGTCCCGCGGAACTCAAATCCCGCTTGGATTGCGCGAGCCTGCAGGACGTTTTTCTAAAAGTCATGCAAAAGGAAGCGCGGCTGGGTAATGGGCAAGCGGGAGAACGGAAATGAAAAGTTTTTCTCCGCGCCGGGTGGTAGCCATGGCGCGCAAGGAATTCCGTCACATTCTCCGCGACGGCCAGACTCTGGCTATTATCCTCGTCTTGCCGGTATTCATGATGTTTCTTTACGGCTATGCCTTGAATCTCGATCCCAGCGAAATAGCCGTGATAGTGGAAGACGCCGAAGGCAGCCGGGAATCCCGTTTCGTTATTTCCGCCATCGACGCGTCCGATATGTTCGCAGTGGTAGGTACTCGTAACGCCGCTGCGCATCCCGAGGCCCTGTTCCGGGGCCAGGATGTACGTGCCGTGTTCCGCATTCCCGCGGGATTCACCCATTCCTTGCGGAGCGCGGGTAGCCCCGCCCGTGTGCAAGTACTCATCGACGGAGCCGATCCCAATTTGGCGACCCTGATCCGTAACGCCGCCGCGCCCTTGGTCCGAGGCGCATCGCTGGAAATTCTGGGGATAAGTCCTCCCAGTCTAATCGCTCCACTCAGCGTGATACTCTACAATCCGGAGCAGAAAAGCTCGTTGTATTTTGTACCGGGGCTCATGGCCGTCATCTTGCTGCTCATTTCCGCCCTTTTGACTTCGGTGACCTTGGTGCGTGAAAAGGAAAGCGGAACCCTGGAGCAGCTTTTCATCACTCCTTTGCATCCCTTCGAAATTCTGACTGGGAAGATGCTTCCCTATATCCTTTTGGCCGCAGTGGACGGAGTATTGGTAATGGCAGTGGGTTACGCCGCTTTCGATTTGCGGGTGAAAGGAAGCCTTCTGTTCCTCTCCTTCGCCAGTCTCATTTACATCTTCGCGGGACTTTCTTTGGGCCTACTCATCAGCACTGTCGCCAAACGGCAGCAGCATGCAATGATGTTGGCCTTGGGAGCGACCCTGATGCCCAGCGTCATCCTCTCCGGTTTCATCTTCCCCATCGCGGGCATGCCCGCTTTTCTACAAGCGCTCTCGCATATCATTCCCGCGACCTGGTTCCTCGAAATCGTGCGGGGAGTGGTGCTAAAAGGGACGGGTCTGGCTGAGTTGGGTCTGCAGGTCTTGGCGCTGTCGGTGGAGGGTTTCCTTTTACTGGGTCTGGCGCTCTTGAAATTCCGGAGCAAACTGTGAAGGGATTGCTGGTGGTGGTGTGGAAGGAAATGCTGCATTTGCGGGGCGACAAAACGGGCCTCCGTCTCATGTTCCTGGTGCCGGTGGTGCAATTGTTCGTGCTGGGATACGCGCTGACCACCGAAGTAAAGAACACACCCGTAGCCGTGGTGGATTATTGCGCATGTGAACAAAGCCGATCCCTGGCGCATACCGTGCTTTCCCACCCGCTGTTTCGCTCCCAGGGTTTTGTGGAGTCCGAAAAGCAAATGCGGCGTCTCATGGATAGGGGCGAAGTGCGCGTGGGCCTTGTCATCCCTCCCGACTTTTCCATGCGCCTGGAAGCTTCGTGGCGAGCGATTAATTCGGGAAAATCGAGGCCTGATAGGGGTGCTCCCGTGCGGGTGATTATCGACGGGCAGGACGGAAATTCCTCGCAAGTGGCGGGAGGCTATTTGCAGGCCATACTCAGGCAATGGTCCGGACAGCGATTGGAGGAGCAAATTGCGGGAACGGGACGCAATGTTCGGCAAATGGTTCCGGTGGAGGTGGATGAAGCTTTTCTGTTCAATCCGCTGCTCAAATCCTCCTGGTACATGGTTCCCGGAATCGCAGTATTGTTGGTGACCATGGTCACCGCGCTGTTGACCGGACTGTCCATCGTTCGGGAAAAAGAAGCCGGCACTTTGGAGCAGTTGATGGTCACGCCTATCCGTCCCTGGCAGGTAGTATTGGGAAAAACCGGCCCCTATATGCTTATCGGTTTTTTCGAACTTTCGGCGATTCTCCTTCTGGCGGGGCTTTGGTTCGGAATTCCCATGCGCGGGAGCGTGTTCTTGCTTTTTTTCTTCGCCTTCATCTACATGTTCTCGTCTCTCGGCATCGGCATACTCGTCTCCACCCTGGCGCGGACCCAGGTACAAGCCCTGTTCATGATCTGGTTTTTTCTGCTCTTCTTCATTCTGTTAAGCGGATTTTTCGTCCCCATTCAAAACCTCCCCGGATGGGTCCAGAACCTCACTTTGGTCAACCCGGTTCGCTATTTCATGGCGGCCTTGCGCGACATTCTGCTCAAGGGGTCGGATTTTTCGAGCCTCTATGGTCATGCAACATCCATGTTGCTGCTCGGAGCGGGTTTGTTCGGAGCGGCGTTTTTAACTTTCAAACGTAAAGTGGAATAGTAAAATGGTGAGGGAAAAGGCCGAGTGTGCTTCAGAAATTAAAAAGCAGCCTGCCTTCGATAACATCGGCGTAAAAATCCAGAGTATTGAAATACCGGAAGTACTTCAAAGAAAGCGAGCAACCGAGGAGAAAATCCAGGGAAGGTCGGGTTTCGGCCATGCCCTTGAACAAATAGGTCAGCCCCAGTCCGGCATTGTTCGAATCGAAATCGCGCAACTTGTAGTCCCCGGTTAAATAGGGCATGCTATTTTCCGAAGAATAATTTTCCCGCCAGAAATTCGCCGCCCCTTGCCGGTAGAAACGGTATTCGGGGCTGATAATCCAGTTGGGGGTCACATATTTGTTACCCCTCAATCCGAAGGTATGCGAATCGATGCTCCAATCGTCCCAGTAATAGCGATAGTGGAGCAGCACGCTTGCGTCCAAATCGGCGAAAGAATAGGCGTAATCACCCCAGGCGGCATGCCGAAAGCGAATCTTGGGATGGGCTTCCCGCGTTTCCTCGTAAATTGGCATCGCCGCGCCCGGAGCGGTATTCACACGTAGGTGGCGATAGGGATCGCTGTTGAATCCGTTTTGGCGCATGCCGTCATACCCCAACCGAATCCAACTGACGGGGGAGAGTAATTGCGTCAAGGCCACTCCCGCCTGATGCACTTCTTTGAACCGGTAGACAAGGTTTCCCACGCGCGGTATCTCTCCCACGGAGTCGAGGCTGTATTGTCCTTTGAGGAAAAAGGTGGTGTTTTTCTTGAAAAGCTCCTGGGTGAAAGACCCAATCAAAGAACGCGAGAGATAGTCCGCCTCCTCGCTGTGGTAGACGCTGGCGGCTACGCGGGTATCGGATCCCAGGCCCTGTTCCACCCCGAGAATCACCTGCCCCCGGTTTTTACGATAGACTTGACCTTCCTGCCTTTGCGGGCGTGAGGCTCCGCTTACGCCATCCAGAATGGGAGGAAGCGAGATTTGATCCAGCTCAACGTCCATGAGAACCAGGGTGCTGCGCCAAACCGTTTTGGAAATGGAAATGGAGGAGGTGAAAACCGAGTTTTGGGAATTATCACCGAAATAATAAGTGGTATAGGAAAGTTCGTCGGCCGCAAGCGGATGCCCTGCAAAAGCCACGGCGAGGAAAAAGCGAAGCGGAGAAAAAAGTGAGGAAAGGTTTCGAATCATTTGGCGCAGCCGCAGCCGCCTCCCACACCCTTGCCGCCCCCGAAGCTGCCCTCGCGCGTGGAAAAGAATTTGGCTTCGAGGGATTGCTTCGCGATGGAATTGCCCGAATCCATGATGGGATCGGAAAGCTTTTCCCTTTGATAAGGCTCCACCACGGCGCATCCGGAAAGTTGGATCCATAAAAAGGCCGCCCCGGCGGCGGTGGCGACGGCGGAGAAGCGGCGTGCGAGAATCCGCCACTTACTCAAGCATGAGTTTTTCAAGCTCCGCCTCCATTTCCTGCAAGGTGTTTTCAGTATAACCGTCGAAGCGTTTCCACAAATTTCCGGATTTATCGATGAGAAAGGCGGCGGGCATTCCCTCGATGGCATAAGCTTTGGCCGCGATTTGCTTGCCGTCGTAAAGAGGAATCATGGCTTGCGCCTTACCCTTGAGGAAGCCTCTGGCCTTGCCCTTATCGCCGTCGAGATTGACGGTGACGACGGTGGCCCCAGAGTGGCGCGCGGCCACTTTCTCCAATTCGGGCAGCGACTTGCGGCAGGGAGCGCACCAGGTCGCCCAGAAGTCGATTAACACCGCGCGGCCCTTGAAATCGTGCGGGCCAAATAAAGAGTCGTTGTATAGATGCGGCAGGTCGAAGGCCGGGGCTGGTTGAAGTTGGGATGCATGAATGGAAATGGCCGCCGGCAAGAGTAGCAGGCAGGTTAACAACCCCGAAGCGATACCGATAATTTTCACTGCGCCGCCATATTCACGCTGTTGGAGAATTGCACGCCCATGTCCAGCCATTCGATTAGAAGCAATAAATCGGCGTTGGCGGGAAGAAAAGGATTGATCACGCCATGGCCGTCTTTTTCCCAATGGGTGGAATGATCATGGGAGGTCTTGCGGTAATCCGAAGTTGCGCCATTCAATTGTTTATTGAAGAGCACCCACATCAAGGGGCTGCGGCGCGCGCCATTTTGGGTGGCGTAAGGAAGGGTCTTGTTATCGGCCAACTTATAGCCACTATCACGGGTGAGACGGTTGTACACGGTGGAGATGCCTTCCCTTTCATAAAGGGAGTCGGAGCGAACCTCCTGCAAAACCAGGCCTCCGCCGGCGGAAGCGGCGGTTCCGGAGCCATGGCAGCTGATACAGCGCGCGTCCAATACCGCTTGCAGGGTGTTGGGGCGCGTGGGTTGCTTGAAATCGAAGAAGTCGACGGTGTCAAGCCGAACGGAACCATGGGCCGTTACCGACTGGGCATTGTGGAAGCCGGAGATATAAGCCTTGATGTTGGCGAGCGACACTTCCGTGGCCATATCTATTCTCCAACCCACGCGATTATCGTCGAGGATGGCGATTCTCTCGATATCGCGGTCTCGGTCGCGGGGGCCGTGGCATCCGGTGCATAAGCGTCTTTCGCCGGGCATGACTTGAATCCATTGCAATTGGTTGACCAACATCAGGCCGGATTCGTTCAGGGTTTGCAAATGCAGGGCGGTTTTGGCGGGCACTTCGATGGAAAAGGACCCGTCTTCGCGCACGTCGGCATAGCCGATAACCCTTTGCTTTTCGAAATTGGTGCGCCCCAGGTTGCCGCCGCGTTTGTTGCGGTCGACGGGCAGGGGAATGGCTTCCATGACGCGCACGTATTTTACTTCACCCTTGCTGCCGTCGGCGTTTATGAAATCGGGGTTGGGTTTCATGTGGCCGTCATTGTCCATGCGGCTATAGACGTTGGCGTCGAAGAACATGCCGGTGGTTTTATTTTGCGCTATCGCTTGCGCGACTTCATTACTGTTTTGCGTCAGGGCCGGTAGTCTGCGCGGCGCCACGGGAATGGGGCTATGATCGTTGGTGGAGGCGTCGTTATAAACCAAAGTGAGATTTTTTCCATCTTTGTCCATGACGTAGAGGCCGTAGTCGACACCACTGGACATATCCCGGCCTACGGCATGGGGCGACATGGCAACCAGAATCCGCTCCTTGCCGCCATCTTGGATGGGGTGTGGGGTTTTGAAAATCGCATTGGCGGTGTCGCGCGTATTGTTGAAGGGAACGTCATTCGGGGTAATGAACACCGGGTCTTCCGTGAAGCGGGATAAATCGATAATGACGATGGCCCCGCCTTCAAACGGGGAGTTGCGCTCCATCAAGGAGCTGACTATGCCTCCATCTGCAAGTTCACGCGCTTCCAAAAAGGTACGGGATCCCGAGGCCCGGGGGCCATCGGCCCCGTAGGCTACGAATTGCCCCGTGCCGTCCTGATTGATGGAGAAGAGGGGGATTTTGTTGGGGTTGCCGAGATGGTCCCATCGGCTGAAAAGAATCTTTCCGCTGGAATGCAAAAAGGGATTATTGTCGTGGCTTTGATTGGTGGAAATGCGCCGGGGTTCACCCATGGTTCCGTCGGGTTTACGGTCGGCCACATGCAATTGCGGTACTTGCCGTCTTTCGTATTCGTCCACGATTTGCGCGCGAGTGGAGGAAAAGACAATACGATCGTCCGTGAGATAGGCGGGGTCGATATCGTCACCTACGGTGGGGTCGGTCAATTGCACCAGGTTCCGCGTTTCCAGGTCCATTTCATAAATACTCCAGCGCCTGCTACCCGCTTTGCGCATGCTGAACAATAGCCGTTTACCGTCGAAGGAGATTTCCGGGTCGGCCGCCGCCCCCCAATCGCGGGTGTTACTCGAACCGCCTCGCGTATAGGCGGCGGTGAGGTTTTCGACCTTGCCGTTGGGAGAAATGGGAGTAAGCAGACAAATATCGGTTCCGGGATAAAACTCATCGACATTGCTGCGCATGGCATTACTGCGATTGTTGTCGATACTGGTTTCCTTGACGAAAACCAGGCTGGTGGCTTTATGCGAAGATTTGAGGATTTCATCGGCGGGTTGCAAGCAGGCTGAAAGCAAAGCCGAGGCTAACAATGTCAGAGCCCATGTCGGTAAAGAAAGCATGTTATGCATGGCGGCCTCCTAGTGATTAACGATACATATGCACGCCTATCCGCACGACCAAATTATGCGTCAAGGCAGGGCGGGAGCCGATTTTCTGGGAATAAATATGATCCTGTAGCGAATAGACCAGAGCCAGTCCGCGATTTTTCGTGAAAAAGGGTAGTGGCATGCGGTTACCGAATCCCGCGACCAGTCCGACATTGGGAACCGTTCCTTGATAAATACCCACGACGCCCCCGGTAAAATGGGGGATGAGAGATACCGCCCTTCCCTTGGCTTTATACCAGGGACTTTCGGGAGCGTAACCCACCAGAGCTTCGACGGAAATAAGAAGATTATTTTCGAAAACGGCGGCGCGAAACAGGCTTCGCGAATAGGAGGACTGTACCGTTCCCGCACCGGCTCCCAACTGGAAGAAATAGTTTGCCTCGGCAATGTAGCGGTCATAGTAAACGGATCCGAAGGGATTGCTTCCGAGTACTTCGGCGGCATACAGCCCCACCTGGGCGCCATAAGCGCTGGTGGGAATGCCCGAAGGCTGGGGGGCCGCGTGGCTTTGTGTGAACAAGCCCACAAAAGCGAGGCCCAGAGCCCAGACGAAGTGCCGGGGGCGAATTGTTTTTTTACAGGACAAAGGATACTCCGAGGTTGGTTTCTTGGAAGACATGCAGGATATGGCTTTGATCGAGCGGATTACGATCACGCAGAAAGTATTGCCTGACCTCGAAGCGTACGGCCAGGGTAGGTGAGAGGGAATAACGTAATCCACCGCCATAATTAAGCCCGACGGTGGAGATGGACTCCGCGCTCACGGCATTGGAAGGAGCCGTGATAAACAAACCTCCGCCTAAAAGTCCGTAGGGAAGAAAAAGGCTGTTTTCCGCCAGATGGATTAGGATATTAGCGGTAAGCGGATACAACGTGGCGGTTTGACCGGGAACCATTCCGGCCGCTCCTTCCAGGCTGACGGGGCGGTAACGCATGGAGGCGCGTAAACTCAAAACCGGACTGCCGCCCATCATTCCGATACTGGGGGAAAGCTCCAACGCTGCTTGAGGATTTTTATCGTCCCGGTCGTCCTCGGCCATTCCCAAGGTGAAAAGGCCTAATATGAGAATGAGAGGGAAAACGGCCATGGTATGGATATAATAACACCGGTGTCAACCCCTCGACAGGTAGAGTTTACCGCGAAATTCGAGTTCGCTTGACTTGTCTTGACTTGGGCAGCTTTATTTATAAAAGATGAGGCGGAGATTTCAACTTGTATGAACCGTCATAATCCCTCCCCTTATGCCGCGAATCTGGCTTGGCTCGATAGTCAGCAGCCGGTTTTGGAGGCGTTGACCTTAGCCTGGACCCGGATTCGTTCGTCTTCGTACGACACCCAAGGTTTGGCGCATTTGGCGGAAGCGGTACGAGACGAATTTTTGGTCCTGAATCCCGACTCCGTAGAGGAAATTTCGTTGTCACCCCATGAAGTCATCGATGCCTCGGGGTCGCGCGTGCCCAAGCCGCTGGGAAAAGCCTTGCGCTTCCGCAAAAGGAGCGAAGCTCCCGTGCAGGTGTTCCTCTGTATCCATATGGACGTGGTGTATGGATCGAGCCTAGGGGAAGTGGTGATTGATCGCATCGGAAAAGACCGCATGCGCGGATCGGGATTGTGCGATGCCAAAGGCGGCATGGCGATTTTACTCAAGGCGGTGGAAGCTTTGGAGCGCAGCCCCTTCGCGTCGGGGGTGGGATGGGAAATTCTTTTGACCCCCGACGAGGAAATCGGATCGCCGGGATCGCTACCTCTTTTACACGAGGCGGCTCGGATATACCATGCGGGTTTGCTTTACGAACCCAGTCTCCCCGACGGTTCACTGGTGGGAAAGCGGAAAGGTTCCGGTAATTTTTCCGTGGTAGTGCGCGGAAGGAGCGCCCATGCCGGACGCAACATTCAGGATGGCCGGAACGCCATCATCGCATTGTGCGAGCTATTGCTGCGTCTGGAAAAGTGCAATGAGCCGGAGGCGGGCATATCCCTCAACGTGGGTCGCGTGGAAGGCGGAGGCCCCGTGAACCGCGTGCCCGATTTGGCTATCGGACGGTTCAACTTGCGCGTGGAAGAACCGGCGCAACAGGAGGAAGTTTTGGACCGCATCAAGGCCATGGTTTTGGAATCCGGGAAACGGGAGGGCATTACCGTGGAACTCGACGGGGCTTTTTCTTCACCGCCCAAACCTTTTCAGGACGGCACTCTCGAGCTGGCGCAACAAGTCGTCGCTTGTGGTCTCGATTTGGGATTGGAACTTCGCTTCGAAAGCAGCGGAGGGGTTTGCGACGGAAATAAATTGGCCGCGGCGGGGCTCCCGAATATCGATACTCTGGGAGCACGCGGAGGCGCATTGCACAGTCCCGACGAATATATATTTCTGGATAGCTTGGCGGAACGGGCCAAGCTATCGGCTCTTTTATTGATGAAATGGGGAGCCGGAGAAATTCGCCCGCCCCAAAAAATGTAAGCGGTAGTAGACCCACTCGTTCGGGTTTAACGGAAGGAAGAAAGTAATGGGTGAATTGCATGCCGCGGCCTTACGGAACGATCCCCGCGTTGCGGAAGGCAAGCGTCTCTTGCTCGCCGCTTTAGCGGAGCGACAGAGTTTGTTGCAAGGCATCAAGCCGCCTCAGGATGCGTTGAAACGGGATTATGCGGAAGCCCTGAAAAGTTTTTCCGATTTACGTGGAGGCGCCACTTTTTATCCCTATCTTGCCAGCGGCTTCGGAAGCGGCCCCTTCGTGGAATTGGGCGACGGCAGCGTCAAATACGATTTCATCACGGGAATCGGCGTGCATTATTTCGGGCATGGCCATCCCGATTTGGTGGAGGCTTCGTTGGACGCAGCGTTGGACAGCACGCTGATGCAGGGAAATTTGCAGCAAAGCGCGCGCAGTCACGAGCTGTTTCGTTTGCTGGTGGATGGGGCCAACCGGCATGGCGCCAAAATGCGTCATTGCTTTTTGACCAGCAGCGGGGCGATGGCCAATGAAAACGCCTTGAAATTGATCTTCCAAAAACGCCATCCCGCCGTCCGGATTCTTGCTTTCGAAGGCTGCTTCATGGGGCGCAGCCTGGCACTATCGCAAATCACCGACAAGGCCGCCTATAGGCAAGGTCTGCCCGCCAATTTACAGGTGGATTACCTGCCCTTTTTCGATGCGAAAGATCCAAAAGGCTCCACTTCGCGCGCCTTGGCGGTGCTGGAGAAGTATCTAAAACGCTACCCCCAAAACCATGCGGCCATGTGCTTCGAGCTCGTGCAGGGAGAGGGCGGCTATTATCCCGGCCACCGGGATTTTTTCGAGGCCTTGATGCGTCGGCTCAAGCAGGAAGGCATTTCCATCTTCGTCGATGAAATCCAGACCTTTGGCCGCATGCCAGAGCTTTTCGCCTTTCAACATTTCGGTCTTGACGAATATGTCGATGTCGTAACCCTGGGGAAAATGACACAGGCTTGCGCCACTTTGGTGCGCGAAGAATACAAGCCGGGGCCGGGTCTGATAAGCCAAACTTTTACGGCCTCGACCGGGGCTATCGCCGCCGCCTGCGTCATCGTGAAAAGCCTGATCGAAGAAGGCTACCTCGGAGAGAAGGGAAAGATACAACGGCTTCACCACCGCATGACGGATAAGCTGAAGGATATAGCGAAGCGGCATCCGGGTTTGGTCGAAGGTCCTTATGGCTTGGGCGCCATGATAGCCTTCACGCCTCTGGGGGGCGACGCCGAAAAGGTCAAACGCTTTCTGATCTTGTTGTTCGAAAAAGGCGTCATCGCTTTTTCCGCGGGAGCCTCGCCCGCGCGCGCGCGCTTTTTGATGCCGATGGGGGCGGTGGAGGAAAAGCATATCGACGAGGTGATGGCCTTAACCGAAGCGGCTTTGCTTGCAATCGCAGAGGAAGACAAGGGCGGTAAAGGCGTGTCGTCATCATGATCATATTGCGGCCCATTCGTATCAAGGATCTGGACTCGTTGCTGGACCTGGCCTCCATGACGCGATTCGGATTGACCAGCCTTCCTCCCGACAAGGAGATTCTCAAGCGCCGGGTGCAAGAGTCGTTGCAAGGGTTTTCCAAGATGGTGGAGAAACCCGGCGGTGAAACCTATCTCTTCGTGCTGGAAGACTTGGATAAGAAAAAGGTGGTGGGCATTTCAGGGATCGTCTCGAAAGTGGGCGGATTCGAACCGTTTTATGCCTATGGCATCAAAACCGTGGTGCATGAATCCGAAACCTTGAAAATACGCAAGGAAATACGCGTACTCAAATTGGTTCGGGAACATAACGGTCCTTGCGAAATCGGCAGTCTCTTTTTGCACCCTGATTATCGCGGGAAAAATTCCTGCGGCCGGTTGTTGTCGCTGGGCCGGTTTCTCTTCATGGCCGATAAACAGGAATTTTTCGATCCCGTCGTTATCGCCGAAATGCGCGGAGTCATCGACGATAACGGGCGCTCTCCCTTTTGGGAATGCGTGGGAAGGCATTTCTTCGATATGGATTTTCCCAAGGCCGATTATTTGAGCATGCGGGATAAGCGCTTTATCGCCGAGCTCATGCCTGCCTATCCCATATACCTGACCTTGCTTCCTAAAAAGGCCCAGGATGTTATCGACAAAGTGCATGACCATACCCAGCCGGCCTTGAATCTCTTGCGCAGCGAAGGTTTCGAGTTCAGCGGGATGGTCGATATTTTCGAAGCGGGGCCCATCGTCACCTGCCCTCTGGAAAAAATCCGCACCGTGCGCGAAAGCGAAATAATGCCGGTGAATAAAATCGTGACGCAACGAATCGATTCCGATCTCTTTCTTATCTCCAATACGAAGAGCGAATTCCGAGCCTGCACGGCCCCGCTGGCCATCGTTCCCGGTCTCGGCATTGAAGTGACGCGCGAGACCGCTTCAGCGCTCAAAATCAAAAAAGGCGACGCGGTGCGCATCGCTTCGTTGCGGCCGGGAGGGCTGGCGCCTTTGGCTAAAAGGAGTACGGCATGACGAAATCCCATTTTCTGGACGGAGTCTGGCGCAACGGCGAAGGTAAAGAATTCTCCTCCAGCGATCCGGCCACGGAGGAAATTGTTTGGACCGGGCGCGAAGGCCTTGCGAACGAAATCGATGCTGCGGTAGCGGCCGCTCATCGGGCTTACACTTCCTTTTCGGAATTGGAATTTAAAACCCGTGCGGACTATACGCGCGCCTATGCCGAGGCTCTGGCTTCCAGAAAGGACGAAATGGCGGATGCCATTTCCCGTGAAACCGGCAAGCCGCTTTGGGAGGCATTGGAAGAAGTCGCGACCATGCAGGCGAAAGTGCCGGTGTCTATCGAGGCCTACCAGGACCGCACCGGCATACAACGTATCGAACTCGGAGAATTCACAGGCGAGAAACGCTACAAACCCCACGGTGTGGTGGCGGTACTCGGACCCTTCAACCTTCCCGGCCATCTGCCTCACAGCCATATTGTCCCAGCCTTGCTCGCGGGAAATACCGTGGTATTCAAACCCAGCGAGCAAACGCCGCTGGTTGCGCAAAAAATCATGGAGGTTTGGGAAACCGTGGGGCTTCCCCCCGGGGTTTTCAATATGGTGCAGGGCGGGCGTAGCACGGGAGAGGCCTTGGCCGCGCATCCGCGCTTGAACGGGCTTTTTTTCACGGGTAGCCATGCGGGCGGTTTGGCTTTGAACCGTCTTTTTGCGGAGCATCCGGAAAAAATTCTGGCCCTGGAGATGGGAGGCAACAACGCGCTCATCGCATGGGAGGTTAAGGACATGGCGGCGGGTATTACCGCGCTGCTCCAATCGGCCTTCATCACCTCCGGGCAGCGCTGCGTTTGCGCCCGCAGACTTATCGTTCCCGAGGGAAAGGTGGGCGACAAATGGCTTGACCTGCTGGTCGCCGGCGCACGCCGCTTGCGCGTGGGCCTGCACACCGATCGCCCCGAGCCTTTCATGGGTCCGCTGATTTCCGCCGCCGCTGCCGATCGCCTGCTGGAGGCCCGCGACCGCTTGTTGCAAAAAGGCGCGCGCACCCTGCTGGCCATGGAAAGAAGTCCCCGCTGCCTGGCCTTGCTCTCCCCCGGTATCCTGGATGTCACCTCGGTTCCCGAGCTTCCGGATGGAGAATACTTCGGACCGCTCTTACAAGTTATACGGGCTCCGGATTTCGCAACCGCCCTCGACCTGGCCAATGCCACCCGCTTCGGGCTGGCGGCGGGTTTGCTGGACGATAGCCGCGAACGCTTCGAGCAATTCTTCCGGAAAATCCGCGCGGGGGTGGTCAATTGGAACCGCCCGATAACGGGAGCCAGCGGGAAGCTGCCTTTCGGGGGCATAGGGCAAAGCGGCAACCATCGCCCCAGCGCCTATGCCGCCGCCGATTATTGCGCCTATCCCGTGGCCTCGCTGCAAAGCGAAAGCGTAACGCGTCCGGCGAACCTTCCCCCCGGTCTCGAAGGTTGAGGGAAGGGGTGGATTACGCCGGGTCCGGAGGGAAGCAACGGTGAAAAGATCGGAACCCACCGCGAATCGGGAAGCCGGGACGCAGGAATACAATTTCGATGGATTGATAGGTCCCACCCATAATTATGGTGGACTTTCCCCGGGCAACGTCGCCTCGGAAAAAAGCCGTCGCCGCCCCGCGAATCCCAGGCAGGCGGCGCTACAGGGGCTGGCCAAGATGCGCCTGGCCCATTCGCTCACCGGGAGGCAGGCGCTGTTGCCGCCACTGGAGCGGCCCGATCTCGCTTTTCTCCGGCGTAGCGGATTTACCGGAAACGATGCCCGCGTGCTGGAAAAATGCGCGCGCCAAGCTCCGGATTTATTGGCCATCGCCTATAGCGCCTCCAGCATGTGGACAGCCAACGCGGCCACCGTACGGCCATCCATCGACGGCGCCGATGGAAAACTGCATGTTACCTCTGCCAATCTCAGCGCGCAAACCCACCGCTCGTTGGAACCGGAAGCGACTTCGCCTCTGTTGGCGCGCCTCTTCTCCGGCATTCCCGGGGCGATACTCCATCCCAACCTCCCCCAGGGAAATCTCTTCGGCGACGAAGGCGCGGCCAACCATATGCGTCTGGCCCCGGAACATGGCGCGCCCGGCCTCCATGTCTTCGTATATGGCCGCTCCGTCGCGGGTGGGCTCGCGCTTCCCCACCGTCATCCCGCGCGCCAAACCCTGGAAGCCTCCCAAGCCGTGGCCCGCCTGCATGGATTGGACGGGGGGCGGGCTCTTTTCCTACAGCAAAACCCCAAGGCCATCGATGCCGGAGCTTTTCATAACGATGTAATTGCCGTCAATCATTTGGGTTTTCTATTGGTGCATGAAAAAGCCTTCGCCGGAGGCAAGCGCGATATCGAAATTTTGCAAAAGGCTTATCGCCAGGCGACGGGAAAAACCTTGTCGGTATGCGAAGTTCCGGCCCGGAAAATTTCGCTGGCGACCGCGGTGGAAACTTATCTCTTCAACAGCCAATTCCTGGATAGACAAGCGGGAGGCGTATGTTTGTTGGCCGCGCGAGAATGTCGCGCCAACGCAAAGGTGCGCGCCTTTCTGGAAAACACCTTGCTACCCGGCGATAATCCGGTTTCGGAAGTGCGGTATGTGGATTTACGCCAAAGCATGCGTAACGGCGGCGGCCCGGCTTGTTTGCGGCTACGTGTCGCTTTGACCCCAAGCGAGGCAAAAGGAGTACATGCGGGAGTTCTCTTGCACGAAGAACGATTACAGAGGTTGGAAGTACTCGTCAGTCGCCATTATCGCGATCGGCTCACTTTTTCCGATCTGGCGGATCCGCGTTTGTTGCTCGAATCCCGGGAATGTCTGGATGAATTAAGCGGCATTCTCGATTTGCCGCAATTATATCGATTCCAAGCCTGAAGTCAGGCCGTATCGTCGTCCGCTTTTTCTCTTCTATCGGTACTCTCAAAAATTTTATCGGCCGATTCGACGATGAATCCCTGAAAGAGTTCACCCTCGGGAAGCGGATGACGTAAAGCGAATTCGTAATAGGCTCCCGGCACTTGCCGTTCGCCATCGGTGAAACGCACCCAGGCGGGGGCGGCCAAAGTCGAAGACTGCTCCAGGTAGACTTGCGGGTTTCCTTTGATTTCTCCACCCGCATCGTTGAGTTCAAAGCCTTGTTCCTTCAGGAAAGCATTGAGTTCGACCAATGAGGGGAAAGTTTTTAAATGGTTCGCGCTGACGGTGAAATGGTTGGCGCGAAACCCGAATGCGGACAGCCAACCCCCGAATTCACTTTCTTCGCTAAGCTTCTCGTATTCGGAAAAATCCACTCTCCAGGGTCGGCCCAGGGCGGGGAAGTCCCATTTCTCCGGTAGCCCTTCGGGAATCTCCGCTACCAGGCTATCGACTTTTTTCCGGAATTCGGCGGAAATTTCGTCGCTGCGTAATTCGCTGATGAAAATTTTCGGCTGAATTCCGTCCGGATGTTCGAAATGGCAAGCCGTCAGCTTTTTATCCGGAAAATCGTACTCCCCTTTCTTTTCGTAGCCGAAAAATTCAAAGGGCCGGGAAAATACGGCCAAGTTCACTCGGGGGTGGTTAAAAGTACGGAAGGCGATATGATCGTTGACGATGGTTTCGCCGCGCTCTTTGAGCAAAGCGTGGATTTTTTCCGCCTGCGGGTTGATGTCGCAATAGTCTTTCCAAAGTATTTCCAGTAATTGCTCGAGATTTCCCATTCGGTAAAAATACTAAATCCACATTCGATATGAGTTTTCCCGACCGACGATTGAAGTTGCTATTTTGTGAGAGGCGGCGAAGAACCCCATTCCGGAATCCAACCCCAATTGACTCTGTGCATTCGACATTGGCTCCTTGGTTTAGCGCTAGCATTCGCGGCTTTAGCCCACAGCACTCCAGAATTGGGACCCCTGAAAAACTGGCGGCTGCGTCCCGCCGAACTTCGCGCGGGAGAAAACGCCCTCGTCCTCCAGCCGCTCCTTCAGGGAAAATCCGCCACCTGGACCACTCATCTCGAATCGGGAACCTGGTTTTCTCTACGTTTTTCGGAAGACAAACCGAAACCCGTCCTTTTGACCTACTCGACATCCCCAGCGGCCGACGCCGTGCTGGAGGTATCCCATAATTCTCCGGATGGCAAAACCGGCACATGGGTCGCTTTGGATACTACGCGTACCGGAAAGTTTCTCAATAAAATTGATATTACGCCCCAATCCCGCGCATGGTATCGCGTGCGTTTCCTCAGGAGCAAACCCGGCGCGTTGAAAGTTTGGAACCTGGGACTTTATGCTCCGGCCCCGGGAGGCCGTAACGATTATTGGCTTGCGGTGGGAGCCAGCATCCAGAATCAAAGCATGCGCCAAGCTCGCTTTCAGCCCCTGGTACGTAAAACCTTTCCGGATTACGATCCCATCCTTTTCAATTTGGCGGTGTCGGGATGGGGTACAACCGAGTTGCTTCGCAATTTACCCGCCATTTTGGGCGCTCACCCCTATGCTACCTATGTGCTCATTCATATCGGCGGGAATAATATGACCTGGGCCCGGCCTTATGACGGCGGCGCGGCAACCTTGAGACGGGAGTTGCCGGAAATTCTCACCGAAGTGAAACGTGCCGGGAAAATTCCGATATTGGCTCGCCTTTCCTATCGCCAATACCGCGATCCCCTTCCGGTTCCTCCGGAAGAAAACGGATCCTGGCCCTATGTGCAGAATATTTACGATCCCTTGATTCGTGAATTTTGTCCCGCATTTTTCGACTGGGATAAGGGCCAGGGATTGGTGGATTTCTACACCTGGTTCAAGGAAAATCCCGAGGAACTTTCGAGCGACGGCATTCATTTGAACGCCAGGGGTGAGATGAGTTGGGGCCGCATTTGGGTGGAAGAAGCCGGTGGGGTCGTTTACGGTAAGCAGCCGGTAGCGGGAATTCTGGGTCGGCGGGTATACAGCCGTATGGGAGACCGCAAGACGCATTTGGTGATGAGCGGCATATCCGGCCCGGCCAGCATGCGAATTCTCGATACGCGCGGAAGGCTGGTCGCCCAGGTTATGGGCCGCGACACACCGAAAAGGGAAAAGGTGTTGGAATGGAATTTCCGCAATGACAAAGGGAGGAGAGCCGCGGTCGGAGTTTATGAATATGAGATCCGCGTAGACGGCAGATTACTCAAGGGCCGACTGGTGCTTACGCCTTAAATGCCGATTGCCAGGAATGCCTAGTCGGCGAATTGCAGAGGATTGAGCCGGATCCGTTTGAAGCTCTGGCCGGGCTCCGGCCGGCTTGGCCTCAGCCTTTTCCATTCGGTAGCGCTTTCACCTCCGGCTTGTCGTCTCAAAGTGAAAAGCGTGTCTCCCGGTGCAAAGGGTTCGCCATAGTTTTCACGCAGATAATTTTCCAGCACGATATGCAGGTTTTCGCCTTCTGGGACGATGGCCACCTGCATACGGTGAAAGGTCTCCAGTCCGTCCGCATGGAAGCGGGCGCTCGCCAATGAATCCGTATCGAACAGGGTCAGGGTATACAGCGTTGTACTCCGGTTACCGGTTGAGCCGTATTGCGCCCAGTCTTCAAACTCATAAACACCCGCCCAGGTCAAGTTATCGCCTAGGAGTTCGCTCTGTTTGGTGTTGGAATACAGGGCCATGCTGTCCAATTGCGGGGGGATGTCGGGATAGGAAATTCCGGCTAAATCCGCAAGATTTCGCCAGTTTCGACCCGAAGGGATGTAGAGGTAGGCGACATCAACCGGTTTGTCGTTGAGTAAAATGCTCCACTCATCCGAGGGTCCGTGCTTGGATGGGTCAACGCGTCGGATGCGTTCTTCCTGCCAAGCCGTATCGGCGCAGGGAGCGCAAAAATGCCGGACGGTTCGGACCTTCTGCAACAGGCTGACTGATTTTTTCATTTCGACGGCATTCAGGATAGAGGCATGCGCAGCCAGGGAAGGCTTTGCCTGAAGCAAAACGCAAAAGCCCAGGAATGCGACTATTCGAGAAGAGGTCGTCATGTGTCAAAGTATAGCAACTTGAAGATCCGATTTCCCCCTGCTCATTGCTCCTGTCCCCATCCGGATGCTATGCTAGGCCGTTGAGGAGATTCACCATGGAAACGCAGCAATTCGATTTCGTCGTTATCGGGAGTGGACCCGCCGGACATTCCGCGGCTATTGAAGCCGCCAAGGCCGGCGCACGCACCTGCATCGTCGACAGGCGGGCGCGTCGCGGTGGAGTTTGCCTGCATGCAGGTACCATTCCCAGTAAAACCTTGCGTGAGGCGGTAATGCATTTGTGCGGGGCTCGGTTCAAGCATTTCCGGGAAAGTGAGGGAACAAGAGAACCCATTACACTTGAGGGATTGCACCGACGAATCAATAAGGTGTTGGTGCAACAAATGGATGTTATGGACGATCAATTGCGCCGAAACCGGGTGGAAATTATTTCCGGCCAGGCGGAATTCGAAGACGCGCATCACATGTTGATTTCCACGCTGGAAGAAGGTGTGGTAGGCCGGATTAGAGGTGAGAAAATACTTCTCGCGACCGGCACTGTGCCTCGGCGGCCTCCTGAAATCGAATTCGACCAGGAGGTGATTTTCGATAGCAATTTCATCTTCTCAACTAAGAGTCGGGTGACCCAGCTTCCCAAATCCCCTATCGTGGCGGGAGCGGGTATTATTGGAACCGAATATGCCTGCATGTTCGCGGCCATGGGGTGCCAAGTATGGTTGGTGGACCAGCGAAAGGAGCTGTTTCGCTTCGTGGACGAGGATATTTGCGAAGAACTCGCGGCCTCAATGAAACGCATGGGTGTGGAAATAATCCTGGGGTGTCAAATCCAAAAGGTTTATCGAAGCCCGGAGGGCAAAGCCGTGATGGAATTGGATTCGGGTCGCTTGGAAGGGGGTGCTTTACTGCATGCGATGGGTCGTTCGCCTTGCGTGGGCCCTTTACACGTGGAAAATGCAGGCGTTAAAGTCAGGCCGGGCATGACCCTCGAGGTGGATGCCAACCTGCGTACGCATCAGGAGCATATTTATGCGGCGGGCGACGTAATCGGGTTTCCGTCGTTGGCTTCAACCAGCTATGCTCAGGGGCGGATGGCGGCTCGCCATGCGATGGGGCTTCCCGTAAGCGAAGTTCCCTCCCTGTTTCCTTTCGCCGTCTATTCCATTCCCGAAATCGCCATGGTAGGCAAAATGGAGAAGGAGCTGCGCGATGAAGGCATTCCCTATGCTCTAGGTATCGCGAATTACCGGGAGAATCCCAAAGCGGTGATGTTCGGTTCGGACGATGGGATGTTGAAAATCCTCTTCTGTCCCACCACCCTGAAAATCCACGGTGTTCACATTATTGGTGATTTGGCCGCCGAAATCGTGCATATCGGTTTGATGGTTATTCGTCTGGAAGGCGATTTGCAGACATTGTTAGATACGGTTTTCAACTTTCCTACGCTGGCGGACCTCTATAAGGCCGCCGCGAGGAATGGGTTGAAGCAATTGAAGCAAGCTCGTGCGGAAAGCCTCAGTTCCAGCGGTTGACTTGCTCCTTGATAGCGGCTACGGTCTTGACTTCGTCAAAATTGGAAAAACGCTTGTACTCGCCTTTCTCATTAGCCACGATAATGACCGGAACATAACCGGTTCCATATTTTTGGGCCACATGCCGTTCGGCATCCTGAAACATGGATACATGGCTTTTGCGCTCGGCCATGAATTTATGGATATCGTGGGGAGTGCTGTTGGACGTGGCAACGGCAATGGTGGTGAAACCCTGCTGAGTGAGTTCGTCCCCTAATTTCTGCACATGGGGGAATGATTCTTGGCAATGGGGGCAGGTTGCGGAAAAATAAAACAGAATGAGCTTCTTACCTTTGAATTCCCCGAAATTCTTGTGTGAGCCTGCGAAGGGCTTTAGACTAACATTATAATCCAGGGTGCCACTTTGGGTTAATGCGAGCACCGAATCAATATTAACGTCGGATTTCACCGGAGCAGGTTTTGTGGGATTAACGGTCTTGGCGGCTTTCGCGGGAATTTCGCTTTTACCCTTTTCAGGGGTAGCCTTGGCTTGGTCTTTGCAATAGGTGAAGGAACCACCTAAAAGGCCGATTAAGAGCGATAATGAGAGGGTCTTGGTGAGGGAAACAAAAAACATAGGCTTCTGCATAATTTCTCCAGGGTGGAAACGGCAGCCATAATATTAAAAGTTTTGCTCGCCACGGCAATGAGAGGGGATTCGCGATTTTTCTTGTGTCTTGGAGGTGCGGCATTTTGTATGATTATTCGGGTTCAGTCAGGGCCCCTGAATACGGACCGGCCAATCACCGCAGGGAGGCTTGAGTATGGAACTTCTGGATAGACTGAAACTCTCCGAAGAAATCAAAGGGCATATCGAACCCCTCATCAAATCTATACCGGAAAGTGATTTGGAGAAATACGCGAAAGCAGCCGACTCGTACTTTAATCGCATCACGATACAGCATTCGCGCAACGCCTTCGTCGATTTGCCGCTTGCGCAGGATCTCCATCGGGTTGCCTTATTCCTGCTGAAAAAATATCCGGACCTGCCTCCCGACGACCAGAAATTGGCGGCCGCGGGCATACGTTATTTCCTCATGAGTCATGGGGCGGAGCCCGATTTGGCCTCGGTGGACGGTTTTGAAGACGACGTGGAGGCCATGAACGCGGTTCTTGACACGCTCGGGCTTGCCGGAATGCGCATCGCCTCGCGGGTTTAGGCATCCCCGTTTTTCGAGTCGGGATCGAAGGCCAATGATTCCGAATTAATGCAATAACGCTGGCCTGTCGGCGCGGGACCGTCTGGAAAGACATGGCCCAGATGGGCATCGCACCGCGCGCAAAGCACCTCCGTGCGTCGCATGAAAAGACTATTGTCCTCTTCCGATCGCACGTTCGCCTCTTGGGTGGGGGCCCAGAAGCTCGGCCATCCGGTACCCGATTCGAATTTGGTCTCGCTGGAAAACAAAGGATTTCCGCAGCATGTGCAGGTATAAGTGCCCTTTGCGTGGTGTTCGTAGTATTTCCCGGAAAAAGCCCTTTCCGTCCCCTTCTTTCGCGCTATGCGGTATTGTTCCGGCGTGAGCCGCTCTTTCCATTCCTGGTCGCTTTTTCGCACTTTTTCCATCCTTTTCTCCTTTTCGGTAGAGACCCCCACCGGATTCCGGCGAAGCGGCACCTCCCATCTACTTAGCACTAAAATAGCTATCCTAAAATAAGAAGCCCGGGTGCTGGCTAGGTCCTTCCGTCGCACCGTATCCATATGCTAAACTAGGACCACCATGTCCTTCAAGCGGCGCAGCGAGTTATGGTCCTATCTCTTCCGGGAGAAATTCAACCCCGATAAGTCGTTGACCACGACCCTGCGCAAAGTTCCGCTTTTTTCTGAAATCACATCCAGCGAGATGAAGCGGGTGAGGCGTCTTTTGCATCGACGCGTCTTTCAGCCCGGAGAGCTTATTTTCCGCGAAGGCGAGGCGGGTTGGGGTATGTATTTCATCGAATCCGGATTGGTGCGCATCACCGGGTTGGACCGTCGTCAGCAAGAGGTGGAGTATGCCCTGTTGACCAAGAACGAGTTTTTCGGGGAGTTCGCCCTCGTGGGTTCCGAGCCCCGTTCCGCCACGGCCCTGGCGGTGATGCAAAGTGTTTTACACGGCTTTTTCAAATCGGATTTGGATGAATTGATAGACAAAGACCCCCGGCTGGGGTGTAAAATCCTGGCGCAGCTGTCGCAAGTGTTGAGCCAAAGGCTGGAAGCCATGAACGATAAGTTGAAGTTGTTTCAGGAAGGCATTCTTACGGCGAATCCCAAGGCCGTGTGAAACCGACATGTCTTCCCTTCTCGCCGGTCATCATTACCTTATCCGCGCCCTTTATTACGGTCTCGTGGTTGCGGCCGTGGCGCTATTGCTTTACGGCGTCGCGGTGCTTTCGCTCATTCTCGCTACGGGTTTTCTGCTGGCATATTTTCTGGAGCCCGTGGTCAATACCTGTGAAAGCCGGGGAATCAACCGGGTCGCGAGCACCTTGGCCCTCTTGCTTATCCTATCGGGCGGGTTGGTGATTTTTTTCCGATGGCTGGGGCCGGTGGTAGCCTCCCAGGTCATGAATTTAAGCGCGGAACTGCCCGCCTATCGCGAGTTGGTTTTGGGATGGATTGTAGCTCTGAAATCCGGCCTCCTGTCACGGCTTCCCGAGGGGTTGGTACTCGAATACGATACTATGCTCATGGTGAAAATCGAAGAATCGATGCGGGGTGGAATACTGTCGCTTCCCAAGCTCGCGTCAGGTATTTTTTCCATATTGACGGTAATCATTTTCGCACCCGTGATCGCTTTCTTTTTTTTGGTGCAGGGCGACGAAATCAAGCGCCACCTGGTCAGTTTGATCCCCAACCGCTACTTCGAAATGACCTTGATGCTCATCCACCGCATCGACAGGCAGGTAGGCTCTTATCTGCGGGGAACCTTTGTGGATTGCGCCGCGGTGGGGCTGCTCGCCATCGGAGCCTTGACCCTGTTGCAAGTGCCCAACGCCATGGCCATCGGCATATTCGCCGGCTTGGCCAACGCCATTCCCTATGTGGGGCCCATCGCGGGGGCGCTACCTGGAACCCTGGTGGTTCTCCTGGCTCCCGACTCCTTCGCCCCCTGGTGGGCCGTGCCATTGGCTTTCGGCATCATCAAACTTATCGAGGATCTTTTCATCTATCCGATGACTGTCGGGCGCAGCTTGCGGCTGCACCCGTTGGCGGTGATCCTGGGAATCTTGGCGGGAGAGCATATGGCCGGTTTCCTCGGCATGCTTCTGGCGGTGCCCTGCATGGCCATAGGACGCACGGTCATCGAGGTTTTACGCAGCAGCCTCAAGTCTTATCGCGTTATTTAACTCCCTATGCAGCAGGTTCTCTTCCGGCCTTTTCCGCCCGGTCGGCTTCCAAATCGATGAGTTGGAGGTTGAGTGCGTGTACGGAAATAACGATTTCGCGCATGGATAGGACCAAGGAAGCCATCATCAAAACGAGGCTAATTCCGAATATGATTTTCCCTAAGAAGGCATATCCGGCGAAGAGTATGAACATGCATATCACGCATAAAAGTAGGCTTCCGATGCCAAAAGCCTGCATATTGCGGATGAGCAGCAGCCGAATCCGAAGATTCTGGATTTGGCGGTAGAGGATTTCCTCGCGGCTAACCTGATATTTTGAGTAGAGGTTTCGGACCAATGCGGCAATCCCGAGGAATCGGTTGGTATAGGCCAGCAGCAGGAGGGAGATGGCCGGAAAGAGCAAAGATGGAGTCGTGAGCGTGATTTCCATGGGTTAAAAAGTAGGTTTATATTCAAAGTGTGGGCGCGGATTGCGCACGGCCCGATAGGATTCAAGGACGGATATGGAATACAAGGACTATTATCGCATCTTGGGCGTGGACAAAGGCGCCGATCTCAAGGCCATCAATGCAGCCTATAAGAAGCTCGCGGTCAAATTTCATCCCGACAAAAATCCGGGTGATAAAAAAGCCGAAGAGCGCTTCAAGGAAATAAATGAGGCCAAAGCGGTGTTGGCGGATCCCGAAAAGCGGAAGCTCTATGACGCCTATGGCGAAAATTGGCAATATGCCCAGCAGGGCGGGGCTCCGGGAAGCCAGCGGTCGGGAGCGGGAGCCAGAGGGGGTTTTGATTTTTCCAATTTTGCCCAAGGGGAGGGTGGTCCCGGCTTTTCTTTCGGCTTCGGGGAAGGTGGGGAAGGCTATGGCGAGTATTCCGAATTCTTTCAGAGCTTTTTCGGTGGCGGTGGGCGCGGCTCCCGCCGGGCCGGGGCCGCTCGCGGTGTTCCGGGGCAAGACTTCCGCGCTGAAATGGAGTTGTCGCTCGAAGAAGCCTACCAGGGAGCGGAACGCATGGTGGACCTGGGTGGGCAAAGGCTGAAGCTCAACCTCAAGCCGGGGCTTTCCGATGGCCAAAACATCCGTTTGGCGGGAAAAGGCGGGCCGGGGATTCAGGGCGGACCCAATGGTGACGTCCTCATTACTGTGCGTATGCCACCTCATCCCGATTACGAAAGAAAGGGAGACGATTTATATAAGGACGTTGCCGTGGATATTTATACCGCGGTGTTGGGCGGCAAGGTGAAGGTGCGCACCCTGAAGGGCGAGGTCAATCTGGCGATTCCAGCGGGTACCGATGGCGGAAAGATGTTACGCTTGCGGGGACTGGGCATGCCCGTATATGGGAAGGCGAACCAGTTCGGAGATTTTTTTGCCCGTATCGCCATCAAGACACCTAAACATTTGAGCGAAAAGGAAAAAAGCCTCTTCCGGGAACTGGCCGAGATACGTGAGGGTCAATTCGCAGAGTCCGGCGGCGGGTGAAAAATTGCATCCCCTAACCTTCACCGGAGAGTAGCGCGTCCTGCAAGGACATTTGCTAGTATGCTGATATGCTGCGCCTTAAGTTGATTCTTACCCTTATTGCTTTCACCGCGATTTCCCTGGGAATTTTCGGAGTCTGGAAGATGGTAAGCCGAATCGACCCGGGAGCGATGGCACGCCAATTGTCCCAAGCCATCGGTTCCGCGCTGCATGCCACTCCCACAGTTTATGTGCAAAAGCGGGTAGTGGTGGAGGAAAAACGCGCCATCGCCGAACTGGCTCTGGTCTCGCGACAAACCGCCGTGGATCATCGCATGCAAAGCGAGAAGTTTTTCAGCAAAGCCGGTTTGCAAATGCAGGGAACTTTCTCGGTCAAAGCCGGATTCGACCTCCGCTCACAAGCTTTTGCCCTGCATTTCGATCCGGATAAGCAACGGGCCACCCTGGAATTCCCCATGCCCCGCATTTTGTCTTTGGAGATGACGGATTTCACCGTAGTGGAAGATCGTAGCGGTTGGTGGAACCGGGTATCGGAGCACGATCGCGAAATGGCGCTGCGTCAAATGAAGGCCGATGCCAAATTGGAAGCCAACCGGGCGGGCATATTGGTGGATTGCCGGCGTGAACTGGAAACCGCCTTGGCCGGTGTCGCCCGAGAGACGGGGGTTGAGTTCGTGTTCAGCTACCTTAATTCCGAGGGCTTGCCAAGCTTGGAGCCAAAAGCTCCCGAAGCGCTACGGTGAGGTTGGAGGCCCGCCTGCCATAAAATCCCAAAAATAGGATTACCCAATCCTGGAATTGGGAGGCATTCCAGGGATTCGCCATAAATCAGGCCAAAATTAACGGCACTTAAATTGCTCATGACTGTTACGACAATCCTGAAATCCAATGATCCGATTGGATTTTGGGAATATCATTAAATAAAGGCGGGCGTGATGCTAATTTCCAAAATAATATTCGGAGTAATCTGGTTCTCGGTTTCGGGGTGTATTACCGAAGTAGCAAAAGAAAAGGAATCGCTTAAGCCCGAATTCTCGGTGCGGCATGCAGAATCTTATCTGGAGCCGCTTCTTCCTTATCGAGACACTCTTTCCGTGAAGGGTGCGCCCAATGCACTATGGGTTTTCGCTCCGATAAATGTCCCCCATGGTTTTGAGATTGAGGATTCTGTGATAACGTGGACGCCTCCCAGCGACACGGGAGCAACCATTAAAATTACCGTTTCCGCGATTGATAATGTTTCCGGGAAAACCTTTACTTATTCCTGGTTGGTTTATGTTATGGCAGCTAACCACCCTCCGAAAATTGTGAACCATCCAGACAGCATGCCAACGTTCCTGTTAGTCGGAGATACGTGGGCGGATACCATCCATGTGAAGGAACCGGACGGCGAGCAACTTTCGTTTCGACTTGAGCCCAAGCGGGATTGGGTTGAATTTCAAGATAGTCTGGTTTATTTCCGTCCCAGCAGCCAAGACACGGGATGGCATCAGATGAAACTGATTGTCCGTGACCCAAGGTCGGGCGAGGATACGCTAAGCTGGGACATGTATGTAGCTCTGGAGGATATTCAAGTCTGTGGATTTTCGCCTATCGCTTTGGGGGATTCCTGGGCCTATAAATTCGAGACCTATAGGCACATGGAAACCCCCCAGGAAACTGAGAGTGAAATTCGGATTGAGATTATCAGCCTGGACAACCGGGCGGACTCCAGCTATTTCAAAGTCGCAGTGAGCCAGGGCGCCAGTCGTGTATCGGTCGAATCTTTTGTCCGGGTCGGGCAGGAAACCTTTTTCATGCAAGTCGATAGTGGATCCGGGTTCCTAAGCAGTTTAAGGTATTCCGTAAATGGGTTACCGCCTCATTTCAGCGTGAACTGTTCGCCAAAATACCGGACGCTTCCGGTTGCCTCCGAAGGCCCGGGGTCCTTTGTACATCGGGTGGAAAAAATCCTGTTCGACAGGTACAATAGTCCTATTTCTCTCTCTTGGGATTTTTGGGCATCAGATATCGGACTGACCTATTACTTCGTGAAAGAAAACTTTCCCGGATTTTACAGGCAGGACAAATGGCAGCTCCTACAGTTTAAAGAACAGCCGGTGGATTTGAAACGCTTGACCCCCAAACCCGAGGAAAGTCCTGCGCAATAAGTAGGGAAGGCCTCCCCCCGGGTTACGGGAGAAGGCCCAGGACTGCTGCGTGGCGGGTCACGCAGCAACTCGAGATGTCCGTACGCGGTATGGGTTTAGACTACTCGAATCGGTAATTGGTAACCTTCAAGTAAGAATTTTTTTGTTTCAGGGAGGTTTCGCCTTGGCCGGCGCGGGCCCGGAGGCTTTCACGGTTAAGCCCCGCTGGGACACCCGGCGGCCTGGGAAGCGCGCCTTTCATCGGCTTCTTGCATCCCCTTCGGCGAGTATTTTTTACCTTTGGGCTTGCTGCAATGCCCATTTCCAAGCTAAAAAGGCCAAAATCCATGACAACCGACCCCAACCAGACTTATGAAAACCCGCTAATTGGACGTTATGCCTCCCGCGAGATGGGGTTTTTGTTTTCGTCGCAATTCAAGTTTCAAACCTGGCGGAAGCTGTGGATTCTTTTGGCCGAAACCGAAAAAGAACTGGGCCTTGAGATTACTGACGAGCAAATCGCGGAACTGAAGGCGCATCAAACCGACATCAATTTCGCCGAGGCCGCCGCCCGCGAAAAGGAAGTCCGGCACGATGTGATGGCGCATGTGCATGCTTATGGTTTGCAATGCCCCAAGGCTGCGGGCATTATTCATCTGGGTGCGACTTCGGCGTATGTCGCCGATAATACCGACTTGATTCAGATGAAGGAGGCGCTGGTGCTGGTGCGGCGTCGCCTGCTGCGCACGGTGGATGGCTTGGCCGGTTTTGCGCGGGAGCAAAGGAACCAGCCCACGTTGGGCTTCACGCATTTTCAGCCCGCCCAACTGACCACGGTGGGGAAACGCGCGTGTTTATGGATTCAGGAGTTGCTGCTCGACATCGAGGAGCTGGAATTTTTTCTCGATCGCCTCCCCTTTCTCGGGGTAAAGGGAACCACCGGCACCCAGGCCAGCTTCGTGGAGTTGTTCGCGGGCGATATGGGCAAGGTCAAGGAACTGGATAAACGGGTGACGCACAAGGCGGGATTTTCCCGGCATTTCACCATAGCGGGGCAAACCTATACGCGTAAAATCGACGCGAAGGTTTTGGCGCTGCTTTCGAACATCGCGCAATCGCTGTCCAAGTTCTCGTCGGACTTGCGGCTGTTGCAACACCTTAAAGAGGTGGAAGAGCCTTTCGAAAAAAATCAAATCGGATCGTCGGCCATGGCCTATAAACGCAATCCCATGCGTTCGGAGCGCATCGGATCGCTTTCGCGTTTCGTGCAAAGCCTGGTGCAAAGCGCGGCCTTCACGGCGTCGACGCAATGGTTCGAAAGGACGCTCGACGATTCGGCCAATAAGCGCCTGGCGGTGCCGCAGGCGTTTCTCGCGGTGGACTCGATGTTGATTCTCGCGGAAAACGTTTCGCGTGGGTTGGTGGTGTATCCCGCCATGATCCGCCGTCATGTGGAGGCCGAGCTTCCCTTCATGGCTACGGAGAATATCATGATGGCGGGGGTGAAAAAAGGCGGAGACCGTCAGCATTTGCATGAGGCTATTCGCGGTCATTCGCTGGAGGCTGCCAAGCGGGTGAAGGTGGACGGCGGGGAGAACGATTTGATGGAGCGCATTGCGGGAGACGCGCAATTCGGGTTGTCGCGCCGGGAATTGGACGCCTTGCTGGACCCGACTTTATTTACGGGACGGAGCGCGGAGCTGACCGAGGAGTTTTTGGACGGGGAGGTTTATCCACTCTTGGCCAAGTACGATGATTGGAAGAGTTTGGCTGAGGAAGAGTTGAAGGTGTGAGGTTCTAAATTCGGAGGGAGATATCATCTTGATCTCCTAGTAACATTGGTGCGGACCGGCTCCCCCCGCCGAGGAGATTTTTCCGGCGCGCTCCGCCCATTCCGCTTTGCGATACGGTTGCCGTCGCAACTCGCCCGCTGCGCGGACTCAGACAGGCTCCGGCACCCTACGCAAAGCGGGGGCTGCGCTGATGCCTGCAAAATCTCCTCGGCGGGGGGAGCCGGTCATTTGCTGGGTGGTGTCTACTGCAACGGCCAAATAAATTGGCATGGTGTGAAGCGAGACAATTTTAAATTTTCCGGTAATATTCCGCGAAGCGTTTTAGAAAGGTTTCCAGCCTGTCGGCGGGGAGGCGGTTGATGCCGGCGGCCAAACGTCTGCCTCCTCCAGTGGGAAATTCCGAGGCCAAAACGGCGGCCGACGGTCCTTTGTCTCCCCATGCGCGCGGGGAGCGGATGGACACCATGTAGGTACCATCCTGGTTACCCATGCACATGGCCTGGGCCCTTTGGGGTTGCTCTTGCGCCAAAGTATTGGCCCAGGAGGAGGCGTAGCGGCGCGCCCATCTCTCTCCGGGAAGCACATAGGCCACGGCATGTTTCGAGTCCAAGGCGGGTTGCGATCCCAAAGCCTGCAACTTGTCGTGCTGGAATTGCTCCCGCAATTGCGGTATCAAATCCGTCGCTGCTAAAAATTCGAAGGGGTCGGTGAAGGGCGAGAGTAATTCCGCCACCTGAACCGCGGGAGTATGCACATCCGCTTCGGATTCCCCATAGGCGTTGTAGTTGAGCAAAAAGCCTAGTTCTTCCAGGGCTTGGATTTGGGTTTGGGAAAGCCGCTCGTTGGCTACCAGGGCGCGGGCCGCTTCCGGTAGGTTATCGCCGAAGGCCGCCGCGGCGGCCCATAAAGGGAAACGATGTTTTAAATAGGCGTTGACGATGATGCCCGTACAAGTATTCGCGGATTCGTGGATATGCCGGGTCAACCGGGGGTGGTCCAACGGCGCTCCGGGTTCATGGTGATCGAACCAGGTTACGTGAATATCCGGCTTGGTCAGCAGGGTGCGCAGGGCCTCGTGGTTTTTCTTCAGGCTGATATCGAATACATGGACATCCCCTTCCGCATCGGAAGGAAGTCGCTGCAACAATTCGATATCCCTTTTTAGGCCGGTAATTCGGCTAAGGGGTCGATGCCCCTGCAACTCCCAGATATGCTGGGCCAGAATACCGTCGGCGTCGCCGTTGAAGAGGAAGTGTCCGGGTGCCGCCATGCTGCTCCAATATTAAAAAATAAGGGTGGAAGCGTGCCGATGTGACCGGCTTCTCCTTTTCTTCTAAGGGGAGGGGTTAATTTCCAGGGCATGGACCGGAAAATCACGCAACAAATTCGTGCCCGCATGCGGGATTGGGCTGCGCAGGGTATGACGGTGGAAACCTGCCTTCGGGAATTGGCGACGCTTATGCAATCCCAGAATTCGGGAAAGCAAACCTATGCGGTGTTGGTATGGGTGGAAGGGGCGCGCATAAGAATTTATCGGGCGCGCGATGAGGTCTTCCAATTGGAGGGCGACACGCTCTTAGCCAAAAAATTGACGCGTTATTTAAAACCGATAACCAATCGGGCCCATGCGAGTAAACCGGATTGGCATGAGGCTGTTGGGCTGGATTCGTTATTCGCTTGCAAAGAAGGGCGCAAAAGCGAAACCGGGGTTATAATGGGTTTGGTTTTTCCCATGGGCGAAGGAGAAAGGTTATGGCTTATTACGCGCTTTGCTGACGGGATTTTTCTTCCTACGCAAGGGTTACGGCGCAGGCAAGGTTTGGGAAAGTGGTTGGCGAGGCATCTCATGGATGTGCGAAATAGGGAAAGAGTTCTGCGGTTGGAGCGTTCCCGCGCGCAAGAAGCCGCGGTAGGGGCTTTAGCCCACGAGTTGAAAACTCCCTTGGCAGCCGTAAGGCAGGCATTGGAGGCAATGCGAAAGCCGGGTAGCGACGAAGCCCTGTTCTCATCTTGTCGCCAATCGCTGACCCGATGCGAGCGGTTGATTCGGAATTATCTCGAGTTCCTGAAGCTGGAAGAACTGTCGCTTTCACCAACGCCCCTTTTGCCTCTTTTACAGGAAGCTTGGGAAGGGCTTCGTTTCCGAAGGGAAGCTTCGGGAGCTGCTTGCAAATTCCACATTCCGGAAGATGCGCAGGCCACCCTGATCTGGGCGCATCCCGTGTTTACGCATCAGGTTTTCACCAATCTTTTTGAAAATGCCTGCCGCGCAATAGAAGTGGATAAGCATCGTGGGAAAGTCCGTGCAGGCCATGGAGACGGATTCATTCGCGTGGAAATTCAAGCGCATGGGTCTTATACCCGTGTGAATTTCTTCGATTCCGGCCCCGGAGTGCCGGTTTTTTTGCGGGATCGGCTGTTTCAACCTTTCGTCTCCGGATTCAAGCAAGGCCACGGGCTCGGGTTGGCGCTCTGCCGGAAAATAATGGAGGCCCATGCAGGGGAAATTCAATATATTTGCCCCCTAGGTGGGGAGACTTGCTTCTCGTTGCTCTTCCGGACGGTGACTGACGGGAAGAATCCATGAATGCCAGTATACTTATCGTCGAGGACGAACCCTCCATGCGCTTGGCGCTTGAGCGTGAATTTGTAGGCGCGGATTGGTTGACGGCAACGGTGGAGACGGCCAGTCAAGCACGTGAACGTTTGACGGTCGGAGGATTTTCGGTGGTGCTTTGTGATGTGCAATTGCCGGACGGAGATGGTTTGGAATTGCTCAAGACGTTTTCCCCCAAACCCGGAGCCCCGGCTTTTTTCATGATGTCCGCGTTTGGTACCGTAGCGCGCGCGGTTGAAGCGGTAAAATCGGGAGCCGTCGACTTTTTCGAAAAGCCGATAGCGATTCCCTCGGTATTGGAAATGCTGGAAGCCTATCGTATCCCGAAGGCCGTAAGAAATTCGGTTGGGGTCGAAGGGATAAACGCACCGACACAAAACTTTTCCACTTTATGCGCTCCCGATTCCCCGCTGCAGGAGACGCTGCGAATGGCGGCCATCCTTGCGCGCAAAAATTGTAGCGTCCATCTTTTTGGCGAAAGCGGAACCGGAAAAGAAGTCATCGCCCGCATCCTGCACGATTCCGGCCCGCGCGGATCATTTCCTTTTATCGCCGTCAATTGCGCGGCCATTTCTCCCCAATTGATTGAAGGGGAATTATTCGGCTATCGTAAAGGAGCTTTCACCGGCGCCTTGACCGATCGCAAAGGCAAAATCGAGGAAGCGCAGGGAGGTACGCTGTTTTTGGATGAGGTAGGAGACATGCCTTTGCATGTGCAGTCCAAGCTTTTACGGGTATTGCAGGAAAAGGCCGTATGCCGCATCGGCGATCATCGCGAAATCCCGGTGGATTTCCGGGTGGTGTCGGCAACGCATAAAAATCTGCGCCAAGAGGCGGATGCGGGCCGCTTTCGCAGCGACCTCTTTTATCGACTTAACGTCGTAGAAATGCGCTTGCCTCCCTTGCGTGAACGGACGATGGATATTCCTTGGCTGGCGCGACAATTTCTCGCTACGCAATTGTCCAAGATTGATACGGATTCAGCCGTCGCAACCATGCCGTCCTCATTGCTTAACCATGGCTTTCCCGGCAATGTGCGGGAGTTACGCAATGTCGTGGAGCGCTATTGCGTATTGCGTGAATTGGGGCAGAGCTGGAGCGAGGCCCTGCTGGACGGCTCCCACCTGGCCGAAAGCGGCGGCAATGCCATCGGCAAGACCATCGCCAATAAGCAGCGTATCTCTATACGGAATACCATCCGCACCGACGACCAGGTTCTCGCCGCCTTGGAACAAAGCGGCTATAACCGCCGTTTAGCCTCGGAAATTCTGGGTATCTCCCGCCGGGCTTTGCAATATCGATTGGCCAGGATGCAAAAAGCATGATGGCTTCCCGCCGGAAAAACTCCCGTACCCGATGGGTTGCGGCGCTGGTTTCCCTATTGGCGCTTTTCGCCTGGTTTCGGTATCCGGAAGCGCGCAAGCCCTTGAGCGGAGCCATTTTCAAGGTTTTCAGCAGCTTTGACGACACCGCTTCTCCCAGCGACCGGGTTGTGGTGGTAGCGATGGAGGAGACCGGCCTGCCGGGACAGGGACCCGGGCCCTGGCGCGCACGCGATTTCGCACAATTACTGCGACTTATCGCCGATGCCAAACCCGCGATTCTCGGTGTGAATTTCGAAGTGGAGGAAAATTATTCGTTGCGGGACAAAGCCTTTCTGGCGCAGGTTCTCAGCCGGATGCCGGTGGTGCTGGATGGCGGCTTCGTCCCCGATGCCGCTTCGGCCTCGCGTTCGCCCGGTCATCCCCGTCCGCCCGAAAACGCTTTACTACCCTTAATTGCCGCCGATGGGGCTGCGGGCGATTTTCCGGAGGTGAAAGGAGGAGGTCAGGTAATCTACCCTTGGGGTTCCAATACTTCCTTATCCTACCGCCCCTCGCTCCAGGCCGTGGGAGCGCCGGTCTATCCGCTCCTGGCCCGATATGAGCATCAAATCGTTCCCTCGCTACCCTTTGAGGTGGTGCGGCGCTATTTCGAAATTGATGGCTCCCAGGTGAGAATAATCGAAGGGGGAGGTGTCTTACTGGGCCCGGAGCGAGTGGTGCCTCTCAATGTGCGTGCCGAACTCCTTCCCGCCCTGGGCGAGGGACGAAATGCCATCAAGGTGATTTCGGCATTGGAACTCATGACGGGCGGCGTTGGACTCGAGGCCTTGCGAGGCCGCATCGTATTGCTTGGCGACGGTCAAGCGGGAGCCGGTTTGGGTCCCCCGGGCGCGCACCCGGCAAGTACGGAATTTTCCGCTGCCGTGGTATCCAATCTTTTGACACAGGCAGGGTATGTGCAACCGTTGTGGGAAGCGGGATTGGCCGCATTTTTGGCGCTGGTTTTTTTCCTGGGCGTATTGGTGGCTTCGTTTACCTTACCTGGTTTTTTGGTGGGCCTGCTGGCGGTGGGGCTTGCCTTGCTGTATCCCCTGTTATCTTTTTTGGTTTTCCGCACGGCGGGTTGGTGGCTACCCCCGGAATTACCCATTCTGGGCGTGATGAGCGCATGGTTGCCCTCGGTGCTCCTGGTTCTACGCCCTTCCCATTCTCCACTTCCACCCTCTTCCGGTCCTATTGCACCGATGTCGATACCAACCCCCATTCCGGTTTTGCATCCGACACCGGTTCCCGCTTGGTCGCCCACCCCAACTCCAATCCCAACGGCGACATCATCTGCCCCGGAGGCTTCCGCGCCGTCGCTTCCGAAAAAACCGACGTCCCAACCGGTCGAAGCCAAAGAGCGTATCACCAGCCTTTCCATGGAGCTGGGGGACGACAGGCCGCAAATCATCCGGGATGAAAGCGGCCACATCATCCAACTGGGCAAGTACCGGCTGGTCCGGAAAATCGCCACGGGCGGCGGTGGAGCGGTATTCGAGGGCCTCGATACCAGCATGGGTAGGAAGGTGGCCGTTAAAACCCTTTTGCAAGATGCTGATTTGCGTTTCAGCCGCATGCAGGACAGGTTCACCAACGAGGCACGCGCCGCAGGCTCGTTGAACCATCCCTACATCAACACGGTCTACGATTTCGGGCGTATCAAAGATGTTACCTACCTGGTATTGGAGTATTTGGAAGGACGGACTCTCGCGCAATGGATGCGGGAAAATCCGCTGCCCGAACCCAGGAGCCTTTTGACCTGGCTCGAGCAAATATGCGACGCGCTCGACTATGCCCACGGCAAGCAAATCATCCATCGCGACATCAAGCCGGGCAACCTCATGCTGGTACAGGAGGATAAAGTCATTAAGCTGCTCGATTTCGGCATCGCCAAGGTGGAGGACATGATGCTGACCCAGGCCGGAGTGGCCGTGGGCACTCCGGTGTATATGTCGCCCGAGCAATTCACGGGCGAGAAAGTGAGCTCAGCCTCGGATCAATACGGATTGTCGGTGGTCATCTATCAACTTTTGAGCCATAAGCTTCCTTATGCCGGCGCACGAATTCCGGAAATCTGCAACCATATCGTAAAGAACGAACTCATTCCCTTGACCGAACAGAATTCCAGCATACCCCTTTGGTTCTGGGAATCGCTTAAAAAAGGCATGTCTCTCAAGGCAGCGGATAGATATGGGAGCTGTACCGAGCTGTACCTGGCGCTCAAGGCTTGCGTATAGGCAGCTTCCCCCCAAGTGTACTTTATTTCGCCTTTTTCTATGTTGATGAGGTTTTTCCGGAGAAGATTGCACATGAGGTCATTCCTTTCCAAGCTGCTATTTTCCCATTTGTTGTTATTGGGTCTGGTGTTCGCACAAGGCCCGCAAGCCAAGCAACCAGAGGCCCAGCGCCTGTTGGCTCAAGCGGAAAAGGCTTATCAGGCCGGGGACTATCCCGGGGCGGAGGGTCATTTACTCCGCCTTTTGCGGCTTAGCGGACAATCGCCGGAATCGGAAAGGGCGGCGGTAATCCTGGCGGACGTGATGCTGCGCCAGAACCAACACGCCAAAGCCGAAATGCTGATTGCGCGTTTCCGGCAGTATTACCTCTCTTCCCCCTATATCGCCCGCATGCTTTATTACGAAGGATTGGTACGGATGCACAAAGGCGAAAATGCCGCGGCGGCCAAGGCATTCGTACAATCCGCGAACAGGACGGCGGTACTCTCCTTGTTTGAAAACAACGAACGGGCGCTGCGACATCTCATAATAGGGCGGGGTCTCAAAACCGAAGAGATGCAGGAGGCCCTGCAAGCGGCGGAAAAGTCGGCGGGCATGACATCCCTGTTGCTGGAGGCCTTGGGCGACGAATATTTCCATAGCGGACGCTTTCGGGCTGCGCAAACCTCTTATCAGGACTGGCTGGCAAAGTTCCCACAGTCGCCGAGGGCGTCTGAAGTGCGGGAAAAGCTGAAGAAATCCGCTTCGACCTCGTCTACCGCCAAGACGATTCTCATCATGGCGCCTTTCTCCGGAGACTTCAGTGATATCGGCAAGGTATTGAATGAAGGCGCCCAGTTGGCGGTTGAAGAATACGGAAAACGATCGGGTGCGGACTATCGCAGCCTGCGGCTTGATACGCAAGGCGACCCCATCACCGCGGTAAATAAATTGCGCAAGATTTTGCGCGATGAAGATGTGGATGCCATCGTAGGACCTGCCATGAGCGACGTTTCCACGGCGGTAGCGATTGAACTCAGTAGCCGGGGAAGTAAAATCCCCATGGTCACTCCCACGGCTACGACCTACGGCATCGCCGATTTGGGGGAAGGTATTTTCCAGTTCAATGTGACGACGGCCATGCTGGGGCGTGCCATCTCCGCATATGCCTTGAATTGTCTCGGCATCAAAGACTATGCCATCCTGGCCCCCAACACCGAATACGGATTTCAATTGGCGGAGGCATTCCGCGCGAATGTGGATAAAAACGGGGGTTTGATTTTGGCCCACGAATATTACAATCCCAATGACGCCGACCTGTCCGCGTTTTTTCAAAAAATCCGAACCCAGGTGGCGCGGGTCAAGCTTGAGCGTGAAGGCTTCGCAAAAGGCTTCGCGGGGGAAAGTATCGGCGCCTCCCTGAAAAAAGCCGTGGCGGATTCCGTGCTCGAAGTTCCCGGATTGTTTCTGGCCGCCGGTAACGGCGAAGAAGTCTATAAGGTTGCTTCGCAAACCTCTTACAATAAACTCCGAGGGCAATTTCTCGGGTCTTCGGGATGGAATGATAAAGTGCTGCTGCATAAGCAGTCGCCGGTGGTGCAAGGATCCATATTCAGCGTGGATTTTCCCGAAAACCCCTCGAGCGAGTCCTGGACGGCATTTCGCCGCAACTACCAGGCTCGTTGGAACCGGGCGCCGGATAAGGTGGGTGCGCTGGGCTATGACGCCATGCGCTTCGTGTTGGAGGGACTGCAAGCCTCTTCCGGTAAGGACGGGCTTATCGGCACTTTGCGGGCGGTGAAATCGTTCGAGGGCGTACAAGGCAAGGTGCTTTTCAGTGACGGGAATGGCGCCAATGAGAATACCGCTCTCTATCGCATCGAGAGACGGGGTTTCACCGAGATTACCGGATGCGCGGAATCGCCCTAGCCTCGTGGGGCTCGCCGTGAAGAAAGGACAACATGTCGGCACCTTGTTGGGACGAACTTTGCGGCCCCGATTGCGCCTATTGCCCCTATAAGCAGGCGCGTTATCGGCAGGGATTTGCCCAACCCTGTTATGAATGGTTTCGGGAACGTAAAATCCCGAAGAACTGCAAGAGCTGCGCGTATTATCTGGGCCAGCGGAATGTGAACCCCTCTTTGCCCGAAGATCCGGCCTTCCATTGAAAAATCCGAAAACCTTGCGCAAAAGCCCCGGTGAGGAAGTCTCGCTGCAAATCGAGAAAATCGTTGCCGGCGGACAAGGTCTGGCCCGGTTGGAGGGAAAAGCCGTATTCATTGCCGGGGTTTTGCCGGGTGAGACGGTAAGGGCGCGCATCATCGAAAGTAAACGCGATTTCGAGCGGGCCGAATTGGTCTCGGTGGAGCAATCTTCTCCCCGCCGGGTGATTCCCGTTTGCCCGGTGGCGGGAATCTGCGGAGGATGCGACTGGATTTTCATCGACTATGCCGAGCAACTACGGCTTAAGGTTGAATTGGCCACGGAAGCCTTCCTGCGGGTGGGAGGCCTTAAACCACCTCAATTCGGAATCGAGCCTTCTTCTCCCCTGGGTTACCGGAATCGAATCCAGGTCCACCTCGACGCCGATGGCCGGGCCGGATTCATGGGCAGAAAATCACGCCGGGTCGTTCCCCTGCAGGAATGTCCCGTAGCGGTTCCGGGCTTGCAAAGTTTGTTTCTCAAAAAACCGGAAGCTGCGGGAATGGGACGCTTTCCCGCCTTTGCCTATCGTGATGCATCCGGCAACGATGTTCTCCATTCCGGCGAGGGCGGTGACGGAGGTGAAATCGTTGTCTCAGTATTGGGTAAACCCATTGCGTTCAATTTGCGATGCTTCTTTCAGAGCAACCTCGTCGACTTGGAAAAACTTATTCCTTATGTACTGTCGGATTTCGAGGGAAGCGCTTCCGAAGAACCCTGGGAATTGGCACTTGATTTATACGGGGGTATCGGGATGTTCGGCGCTTTCCTATCCCAACACTTCAAGCGTATACTGGTGGTGGAAGAGAATCGGGAAGCCTTGCGCTATGCCAGGCTCAATATTCCGGGTGAGGCGCATACGTTTCGCGCGGCCCGGGTTGAATCCTGGGTAACGGGCGCGGACTCGCATTTGGATGTGCGGGTTTCCCAGGGGAAGGTGGCGGCTTTTGTCGATCCTCCGCGAACGGGGTTGGACGCGGGAGTCATTCCTTTTCTGGGAAGGGCACCCCTTAACCGCTTGACCTATGTGTCTTGCAACCCTGTGACCCTGGCGAGAGATGCGGGAAGGCTTGTCGCCGAAGGCTGGGAAATCGCAGAGGGCAGGCTTTTTGATTTTTACCCGCAAACTTCGCATATCGAAGCGGTGGTGAAATTTGTCAGGACCCGGAATGCCTGAGCGAAATGAGGCCGACGGCCCTCTTCGTTTTTTCGCCGACCAAGTCGAAATTGTTAAGTTTGGCTCGCATGATATGAACCGGGAGGAACAATGCTGCTGACTCTACTTTTCTGGACCGTTCTGGGAATACTTAGCCTGGTTTTCATTTCCGCCATTGTAGCCACGTTGCGGCGAGGCTCCCAAAATGCCCAAAATCAGGGAGCGAACGGAGAAGAAATTGCTCCCATTTACGCCAGTGGGGTCTTCTCCCTGATTCGGAAATCGCCAAGGAACGAGATTCTTACCCGTGAACCTTCGCTTGCGGAAATCCAGGCGATACTGGCGCTTCCCGAGGCGACCGCCATTGCGAATGGCTCGGCGCAGCAGTATCTCGACGAGTGGCGGAGGATGGCGAATATTAGTATAAATAACATCGAAAAAGGGGACAGGGAGGGCGTACAAACCTACCGATACCGCGTTCCGGAGAAGTGCCAAGACTGTTGTTCCATGTTTGCGGGAGATGCTTATGTTACGCGTGAACAGCTCCACAAACATGCCGAACTCATTCCGCCCTTCCATCTGGGCTGCGGTTGCGAGCTATTGGCCCGTCAGGCGTGGAGCCCGGGTACGGATACCGCGAGTTGGACGCCCATTCTCCCCGATAAGGGCAAATACAGCACACCGGATTGGAGACGCGTTGTCAACCTTTAGCCTTCCCAAAGCTTTTCTGTTTCTACTCACCGGCTTGCTTCTCACATTTGAAAAGGCGTTTCCCCAAGGTGGTTCCGCCGTTATCACCTTGGTTATGCCCGTGGGCGCGCGTCAGTTGGGCATGGGTGAAACCGGCGTAGCCCTTTCCGACGATGTATTCGGAACCTTCTGGAATCCCGCCGGCTTGGCTTTCGGCCCTCTCTCCAATGAATGGGAACATGTGCTCGACCGGAATTATGTCGTCAACGACGTGTCCATGCAACATACTTTCACGGCCTTGGCGGGTAAGCCCCGTTCCGGTTTCCTCATCAAACCCCTTGTCTGGGCGGGAACCCGCGACGGATTGATGCGCTTCGACGGAAAATCCTGGCGGGGGTACCATGAGATTGTATTGGAGCAGGGCGATAAAATAGACGCCTTGGTCAGGCGCTATATCGGAACCGGCGACGGACTGGATAGCCTCGTTATAAAAGTGCGCAACTATAATCGCATCAAATCCGACCAGGACATGGAAGATCGCATCAGCATTCGCATGCCCTACAACCTGATGTTCCAGGATTCGGTAACGGCCATGGCGTTGGATCCTTCCGATCGTCTTTGGGTGGGCACCACCGGCGGTCTGTATCGTTTTGACGGCTCGGGGTGGAAGTCCTTCGCCAATGAACCGGAATTATTGATTTCATCCGGAGGCCCAGCCGCCAACCCGGTTAGCCTCGCGCAAAGAAACAGGGAGTCGCTTGAAAGCGACGGGGTAGGCGCCGATACGCTCGCGGCGGCGGTCCCAGTGGATACCGGCATTACAGCCGATACGGTGGATTCATTCGTTGCAGCCGATACAGCGGCGTCGGATACGTCGGTGGCAGTCGTGACGCCAGCACCCGCACCGCTCGCTGTGACGCTTCCCCAACCGACGGGCAAGGAGCGGAGAAAAGCCATCACCGCCTTGGCCATAAAAGGTTCCAGCGTGTGGATAGGCACCGAAGACGGCCTTTACGAATATCGTGGTGCGGTGATGTCGCGACGCGGCGAAGGCTTGCTCCCCAGTCAGCATATCACTTCCATCGGCTCGCATGAAGACATCGATCGCATCTATGTCGGGATCAAAGACAAGGGTGTCGCGCGATATATCCCACCCAAAACCTCGGATGCGGCCGCCAGGTGGCGCTTGTTCACCCCCGCAGACGGAGTCTTGGACGCGACCGCCTCGCGTCTTCTCGTGGATAAATACGGACATGTGTGGGCGGCCCATGCGAACGGGATTTCACACTTTTCCCTGCGGTCCTGGGAAAAAATCCATTTCAAGAACCAGACGGTAAACACCCTGTCTCTGGATGACGACGACAATATCTGGATAGGCACCTCGGAGGGAGCGTGGAAACATACCCCCAATTACACCAATCCCAAGGGACGCGCGTTGGCCCGTACCGACGCTCCCCCCCAGGAGGAGAAGAAGAACGAGGTCAAGGGAGACTGGGTGCATTTCCATGCGGGGAACGGGCTAAAGAATAAAAACGTGATTGATATCAAAACCCAGGGACGCGACGTTTGGTTCATCACCGATGCCGGTATAGAACGGTACAACAGCGCCAAGACCCAAACAGGATTCTTTTTCGAAAGCCTGTTGCCCGTATTGAAGCTTCCCGATCTTTACCATGCCTACATGGGCACCACCTTTCCCATCGAGGAATGGGGGACGGTCGGCGGATTCGTCAATTACATATCCTTCGGCTCGAACGATCAGACAAATGAAGTCGGCGATGTCATCAATAGCTTCAAATCCTATGAGCTGGTGGGCGCGCTTTCCTACGGCACCAAGCTGCGGCAAAATGTGGGCTTGGGCCTTAATGCCAAGTTCATCTACTCCGCGCTCGCTTCGGGTCCGACGGCCACAGGGGAAAAATCCGATGGAATCGCGGCCAGCTATGCCTTCGACGCCGGTCTCATCTGGAAAAACGTGTATTTCCAAGGGCTCAGCCTCGGGGCGGTGATGCAGAACATGGGGCCCGCGGTTTTCTATGTGGACCAGGCCCAGGCCGATCCCATTCCCTTTACGTGGAAGTTGGGCATGGCCTATGATATCGTCCGCAGCACCAACCATAAGCTCGTCGTTGCCGCCGATGCCAACCGCGAGGCAGTGTACCGCGAGAAGAATACCGCAGCGCCAGTCTATATCGGCGCATGGAAGGAAATCATTTATCCTTTCGAAGACAAGGACCATACCCGACGCGAAGTCTTCGATGAAAACGTGCGCCTCTCCGTCTTCAACATGGGCGCCGAATACGTCTATGCCAACGTGGCGGCCTTCCGTACCGGTTACCTCTACGATCGCAGCGGCAAGCGCAGTGAGCTCGACATCGGCCTGGGTTTCATGCTTTCCGACATCCTACAGGTAGATGGCACCTACATCAAATCCTTCGATGACGGCATCCGCGACGGGCAGAAGCGCTTCAGCCTCATCATGCGATTTTGAAAGCTTTTTTCCCGCCCCTTGTCCGAAACCAGGTTTAAGCCAACTGGTCAAAAACTCCGGTGAGACGGTCGGAAATCGCCTCGCTGACCGTAGTTGAGCCGTAATATCCCGATTGGATCCGGTTTTTTACCACGTTGATGCGCTCATCGCGCGAGAGCTTGGGGGGCATGGGCTTTTCGCCCCCGTCTTTCTCATTCCTTTCGGCCCGGGCAACGCTCTTGACACCCGGTTGCTTGCCGCCGGACAACATTGAGATTGAGCTTAAGGCATCGATTCGCATCTTTTCAGGCTCCCAAGGTCTAGCCGTCGGATTGGACGGACCTTGTGCTATCCTGTATATCGGAGGGGCAGTGCAGTCGCTTTAACTTTTTTGTTAACTTTTTTCCGCCGTTAAGCCCCTTTGGTTTCGGTCTTTGTGCTTTTAGAGAATTTTTCCAGCGAGCCCCTATGTCCCGCATAGTATGCAAATTCGGCGGTACCAGTGTTGCCGACCATTCCCAGTTCCTGAAAACCCGGTCCATAGTCGCAGCCGATTCCCGCCGTCGGGTCATCGTGCCGTCCGCGCCGGGAAGGCGTCCGGGTCAGGAAACCAAAATCACCGACTTGTTCTACCTCTGCCATGAAATGGCGGAAAAGAAATTGGAATTCGATACGCCTTTCACATTGATTCAAGAACGGTTCCTGGGAATCGAGCAGGACGCGGGCTTGGACATCGGCATGCAGGTCGAACTTCAAGTCGTTCGCCAACGCATCGAGGCCGGAGCTACGGCCGACTATGTCGCCTCACGCGGTGAATATTTATGCGGACTCTTGATGGCCGCCTTCTTCCAAGCCGAATTCGTCGATCCGGAAACCTGCATTTTTTTCGATAAAACCGGCAAGCTCGATCCGCGAACCTACGACGCCCTTCGGGACAAAATGTCCGACCTTTCCAAGCGCTACATTTTGCCCGGCTTTTACGGCCAGGACGCCCATGGAAACGTCAAAACTTTTTCCCGCGGCGGTTCCGACATAACCGGCGCCATCGCGGCCCGGGCTATCGGGGCCGAGCTCTATGAAAATTGGACCGACGTTTCCGGCCTGCTGATGGCCGATCCCCGCATCGTCGAAAACCCCGCACCTTTGGACGAAGTGAGTTATCGGGAAATTCGCGAGCTATCCTATATGGGCGCGAGCGTCTTCCACGACGAAGCCATCGCTCCGGTGCGCGAAGTCGGCATTCCCATCAACATTCGCAATACCAACCTCCCCGACGATCCCGGCACGCGCATTGTCGCCAAGTTGCCGGACGACACCAAATACGACATCGCGGGAATCGCCGGCAAGAAGAATTTTTCCATGTTCAGCCTCGAAAAGAACATGATGAACAAGGAACTCGGCTTTGCCCGTCGTGTGCTCGGAGTTTTCGAAACGCGCAATGTCAACATCGAACATTGCCCCTCGAGTATCGACAGCATGAGCGTAGTGGTGTCCAGCGAGGAAATCGGCGACAAAGCCGACCTCATCCTCGAAGACTTGCAGCGCATTCTGGAACCCGATCGCATCGACGTGGAACATGACCTCTCGCTTATCGCCACCGTAGGCGAGGGCTTGGCCCACCAGATAGGCATGGCCGCCAAGGTTTTCACCGCACTAGCCGAAGCCAAGGTGAACATTCGCATCATCGATCAGGGCGCATCAGAGCTCAACATCATCGTAGGGGTGAGCAACGGTCAATACGCTCCGGCCATTCGGGCGTTATACCGCGCCTTCATCAACTGAGTTTCCCGGTAAGGTGACGGTAAATCCCGAGGCGTGCGCTTTCCCCGCAGTGCGCCACTTATGCGGAATTTATTTTCAGAAAACCCCTTGACCCTCACGCAACGTCACCCCTTATCTTTTTTCAAGGAGGCGATGAAGCCATGAAGGAATACTCGGTAAGGCAGCTCTCGCGTCTGGCGGGAGTCAGCGTTCGCACCTTGCACCATTACGACGATATCGGGCTGCTGCGGCCCGGTACACGGAGCGAGGCGGGCTATCGTTTTTACGGACCCGGCGAATTGTTGCGCTTGCAGCAAATCCTTTTCTTCCGCGAACTGGATTTTCCGCTGCGGAAAATCCGCGAGGTTCTGGAAGATCCGGAATATGATCCCGTTATCGTGTTGACGGATCATCGCAAGCTGCTGGAAGAGAAGCTGGGAAGGCTGCATCGGCTCCTTGACACCCTGGACAAAAGCGTTGTCCAATACCAAGGAGGCATTATGTTGACGGATGAGGAATTATACGAGGGATTTTCGAAGGAGGAAATCGCATCCATGCGCGAGGAGGTGCGTGAAAAATACGATGCGAAGCTGGTGGCCGAAAGCGAGCGCCGGGCGCGCAAGATGTCGAAAGACGACTTGGACGCGGCGAAGCGTGAAGGCGATGAGGTTGCGCGGGATTTGGCGGCACTGATGGATAAAAATCCGGATGCAGCCGAAGTGCAGGCGGCGGTAACGCTCCACCATGCCTGGATACGCAACTTCTACGAACCCACCGAAGAGGTTTACCGGGGGCTTGGGCGTCTGTATGTCGAAGACGACCGGTTCCGGGCCTTCTATGAGCGGTTCGCTCCGGGTCTCGCGGATTTCCTGAATAAAGCCATCGAACATTATTGTGATGAAAACTTCGAAAAAAAAATCTAAGTCGGGGGCTGGCCGCAAGGCCGGCCCTCTGCTTTCGCAGCCGGTATTGGCGTCGAGGCCGCAGCCGTGGTTTTTCTACGTGGTGCGCGCCGACGCCAAATGGCTGTATGCCGGGATTACCCTGGATGTCGAGCGCCGCTTCCGTGAACATGTTGAGGGTACCGGTAAGGGTTCCAAATTTTTGAGGGCGCATTCCCGGCTGGAACTGGTTTTCCAATGCGAAGCGGGTGACAAGTCGTCGGCACTGAAGTTGGAATACCGTTTCAAGCGTTTGCCTAAAGCCGCCAAGGAGCGAGTGGTAAAAACAGGAAAGTTGGAATGGGATGATTAAGGCTCAGGAACAGCGTGACGGTCCTTTCCGTTTTAATGGTTTCAGTATTTGCTTCATGTTTCTAGGGGACGGAAGATTCAATAACTCTTACTTTTCGTTCCCGCATTAGGTCAGACGGATCTTCCAGCCAAATCACTTCGTTAAAATTGGCAATGGGCGAGATCGGTCAGCTGTTTAAAAATACAGTTACTTCAAAGGAACAGTGGAATCCCAATACAAAGGGTGCAGATGGTATAATTTGAAATAGTCTTGAAAAAGGACGCGGCTATCTGGCTGATACTAATGTTCTACATTTATACAAGCAAAAAATCCTATACGGAAGATAGGATACCCTTAATTTTAATTAAAAGGAACAGGCCTTGAGAAATAATGTTGTTCGTATTTTGGCTGTCTTATCTTCGCTTTTACCATTACTTGCCAACGCGAAAGTTTCGTTCGAATTTGAAGTTCCATTTAACGGAAAAATCAAATACTCTGGCGATCAAAGCTTACTTCCAATCCAATATGAATTTGAGCCACGAGTTGGAATTAAAATGGGTCAGTTTTTTCAAACCGGGCTAATCTACTTAAGTCAAAGCGGTCAAACAGATGGTTGGAATATTATAGATAGGAGAAATGGCGCCGATACTGCAGGATTGCATCTGGAAAGTTCATTGTATAAGAAAAATACTTATAAAAGTGGATATGGAGTCTACCTACAGATAAATCTGCCAAATCAACTTGTTCTGAAAAGTATTTACCCCTTTCTTGGAGCGGAAATTTTTGGACAAATCACAACATCAGATATCCTGTTTTTTAACCAAACTCTAGACAAATTTGAAAAGTCTGAGGCCCCTCAATCAAACGCCGTCCTTCACGAGTTCAGGCAAACTAATTTTTTCGGATTCAAAGGTGATTTCCATGAGCACTTTGGATTGTTTGGCGTAATTACTCTGGATTTAAGCTGGTATAATTTACTCGGAATATATAAATCCTCCTCAAGCGGTGTCGGCGCAAAATGGGGTATGTTAATTTCCATTTAGAAGAAGAAGTCGTATTCGGACGATTGCGTTTCCTCAATCCCGTTTTCGACCCGAAACGCGGCTTCCGGTAGCCTCATTTCCTGTAGCCTGAATATCCCAAAATGAAGAGTGTAGATGGTACGGGTTCAAAGAGGTGGCGAACCGAATTCCCCGGTACGCTTGAGCGGAGGCGTTGTCTCCGTTTTGTCCAAGTGGAAACCCGGCCGTTTGGCGCAGCGTAAGAAGATATAGTCGCGCATCGAAGGAAGTAATAAATGGGCTATGCGGTGGAACTCCGCGTGCTTTAGGTAGCGGGCCGTATTCCAAATCTTCAAGGGAAACGAAGTCGACGCTTCGAAATCGGTGATGCAATCCTCAACCACCACGCCCCCGCAGGTCTTTACCCATTCCCGGCATTCGGCCATCACAGGCTCGCGATGATGGGCATAGTAAACGTAGTCGGAATCCATATTATCTTGCGGGTTACTCCCGCGCAACAGGGCGATTCTCTTTTCAAAGTTCGCGAAATTCGGAACACATAACAGCAATTCTCCGCCGGGAGTCAGAAGTTGGAATAATCTCTTGAGCAGAAAATGAGGCGCAACGGGAAGATGTTCCAGAATCTGGTCACAGAGGATGAGTTCGAAACCGTTTTCCTCGAAAGGAAGCCTATCGCGTAGGATTTCCAGGGCATGACCGGTTATCCCTTCTTCCCGAAAGCGTTCCGCCCACTCGCTTTCCAATTCGTGGTAGGCGACCGTGACTTCGGAGCGGAACTCCCGTTTCAACAGGCTGGAAAGGATGGACGCCCCGATTTCCAGGGAGCGCGCTCCCGGCGATATGTCCGGAATCCGTTGTGTTAGCCACAGGTAACGGTTCCAATGCGCCGATATATACCGCTTTGCGGCTTCCGTATCGTGTTGGTGCCGGATGGCGGCATAAGACGCCTCCAACATGCGGAGGGCGGTTTCGGGGGAACGAAGCGAAGGGATTTCGTGATTAGGCATGATAAGACCGAAAAAACTCAAAGGGTACGGGCCCATTATAGGTTGCCTCGACCTATGCAGGCAAGGTGAAACGAAGGGTTACCCGGGAAGTTTTTTCCAGACCACAGCAATTCTTGCCTAAAGAATCCCCTCTCGGGGGCATGAGGGGGATGTATTCAAGCCGTTTGCGCTTGGCATGGCGATTGCGTTATCCATACGAGTTGAAGAAGAACTTAAAGCAAAGCAGCATGTCCATGAGCTCCTCCATCAACTCCTTCAATCCCGCCGCCGACCTGGGCGAGCGCCATGTCCGCTCCCAAATGGGAGAGGCGGTGCTGAAATCCGCTTCCGGTTTGCGCGGAGGCAAAAAGGACGATGAAGAGCTATGGAAAGTCAGCCAACAGTTCGAAGCCATGTTTTTGGGTCAGATGTATAAGGCGATGCGTAAGAACAGCGGTGCTTCCGAATATTCCCAACCTTCACCGGGAAGGGAAATTTTCACGGAAATGCTTGATCAGGAATATGCGCAAATGGGTCTGCGCTCGAAATTGAACCAGGGCGAAAGCGTACGTCAGGGCGCGCTCACGGGAATGACCAACAGTTTGGCGGCGCAAATCTACCGCTCGCTCAAGCGCGCCGGAGGTGAAATCGTTCCCGGAGGAATCTCCCAACCCGCAGGAACGTGGGAAGGCCTTGCCCCATCGCCCCGTCCCGTGGCGGTCGGACCTGCCGTTAAAATTTCTCCGGCCAAGCTGGCTCCCATCGTCGCAGGCGCTTCCAAGGCTTACGACGTCCCACAGAATTTGATAATGAGCGTCATCCGCCAGGAATCGGGATTCAATCCCGTGGCGGTATCCAAGGCGGGGGCCAAAGGCCTCATGCAAATCATGGACGGCACGGCCCGGGACTTGAACTTGCAAAACGTATGGGATCCGCGCCAAAACGTGATGGCCGGCACCCGATATCTCCGCCAGATGCTGGATCGCTATGATGGAGATGAGCGCATGGCATTGGCGGGATATAACGCCGGACCGGGTAACGTGGACAAGTACGGAGGCATACCGCCTTTTGCCGAAACGCTTAATTACGTGGACACGGTACTTACGATGAGGCAGAAACTCGATGAAAAATCAAGCCAAGGAGCAGGCGAATGAATGAGCAAGGATTGGCGAATCTTCGCGAAGAAATAGAGAACGACTCTGTACCCTCGCTCGAATGGGAGCAGCAGGCCTCCCACCTGATCGGAAACCTGGAAAAACAGTGTGAATGTTACGGCCGTTACCGGGAATTGACGGCGCAACAGCGGCTGGCCTTGATCCGCAACAATCTTGCCGAAAACCAGCAGGTGAACGAAGCGGCCGACGCGTTATGCGACGAGTTGACGCATCTTGAGCAGCAAAGGATTTCGCTGACCAATCGCATACTCGGGCGCGTCGAAATCCCGTTTTCCTCGCGTCCCCCGGCGCCCCCTGCCAAATGCGAGGATTTATATCCAATGCTTTCCGATGAAAAGGCGGATAAACTGCGCATGGCGCGCCAACAGCTGCAAACTTTGATTGCCGAACTTAAAAAAGACCTCGAGGTCAATGCCGCGCTCGCCGAAAATGCCAGGAAGATTATCCATACCACCATTGTGATTATGACCAGCGTGGTGGAGCGGCCGGACGAAAAACGCATGGCAGTATACGGAAAACAGGGTATGGTCCGCTCATCCCAATCACAGGTACGTAGCCTGTATAGCAGGACGGTGTAATATGTCACTGTTCAGCGCCCTCAATACCGCCACCCGGGGCATGGCGGCCGCCCAAGCGGCGATACAGGTCACGGGTCAGAATATTTCCAACGCCAATACCGAAGGGTATACCCGCAAACGCGTCGAACTCAGTCCCGACAGCCGTCGTGACGGAGTCTATGGCTCCATTGGCATGGGAGTCGAAATCACTTCCATCGCTCGCATACGCGACATTTACATCGACCAGCAAATCGCCGAACAGATTGGGGACAGGGGTAAGGCTCGCGTGATGGACGAGGCTATGGAAAAGCTGGAAGGGCTTTTTGCCGAACCTGGCGACGGCGGGTTCAACACGCATCTCAATAATTTCTGGAATGCCTGGCAGGATTTGGCCAATAATCCCTCCGATTTGGCGGCGCGCGGCGCCGTGCGGACCTCCGCCGAAGTCGTAACCGATATGTTCCATTCCGTGGCGCAAGATTTACGCATGTTTCGAGAGTCGCGCATGGAAGTACTCGACAGCAAGGTCCGGATTTTAAACGGCCTGATGCGCGACATCCACAACCTCAATACCGAAATCGCTTCGCAGGAAGCGGGTAACAGCCGGGGCGCGGCCAACGACACCCGCGATCAGCGCGATTTGATGGTGAGACAACTGGCGGAAATGGTGGACGTCAAATATTTCGAGGACGAGTTGGGACGGGTTACCATCACCACGGCGGGATCGCTCCTGGTGGGGCCGACCAGCGCGGTGCAATTGGAACTCTACTCCTCGTCGAAGATGTTGCCGGACGGCAGTATGAGTCCGGTGATCACGGAATTGAGATTCGCGGATTCCAAGAAAGTATTCACTCCGAACGGCGGGGAATTACGGGCAATCATGGACGTCAAAGACGTACTGGTCCCCAAATATCAGAACTATCTCGACACGCTGGCGAAAACCCTGGTGACCGAGGTGAATGCCCTGCACAGTGAGGGGTATAATCTCAATCGTAGTACCGGAGTGTTTTTCTTCGATGTCTCCCAAACCACCGCCCAGGGCATCAAACTTTCTCCCTCCATTTTGAAAGATGTGAACAATATCGCCGCGGCTCCGGCGGGTAGGTCCTCTTTGCCCATCAACTTTCTGCCCGTAGGCGGAGTACCGGCCCTGGCCGATCCAGTGATCCGCTTGTCGAATATCAATCCGCTTTACCGGGACATCATTCCGGGGTCTTTGAACATCGAATGGAATGGACAATCGCTGCAGGAGGGGCCGGGCAAGGATTATGTGGTGGACTACCAATTAGGAACCATCCACTTCATCAATTATGCGAAGTACGGTGCGGGAGACGCGCTGGACGTTACCCTGCGCCATCGCGAAGGCGGATACCCCGGAGACGGCGTGGGTTCCCTGGCCTTGGCCATCGCACAGCTCAGGCAAACGCCTCTGCTCAAGCCCGACCCAACCGGAAAATCGACTCAAACCCTCGATCAATTTTACAGTTCGTTCGTAGGTGAACTGGGAATTGAAAGGCAGCAGGCAAAATCCACTTTCGATACCAAGAGTTTCCTTATCGCGCAGTTGGATAGCCGCCAACAATCGGTGGCGGGCGTATCGCTTGATGAGGAAATGACCAACATGATCAAATTCGAGCACAGCTATCAAGCTTCCGCGCGTTTCATCAGCGTGATCAACAGCATGCTGGATACGCTGCTCAACATCTAGGAGAACGGCCATGTCTACACGAGTTACCTTCAGTCAGATAACCACCAACGTCCAGAACGAGATAAACAAGAATTACGTTCGCCTCGACAAGTTACAGACTTCGCTGGCTTCGGGAAAACGCATCATGCGGCCGTCCGACGACCCGGTGGCGATTCTCAGCAGCCTGGCTATCCGTTCCGACATCTCGCAAATCGGGCAATTCAAACGGAACATCGATGACGGCAAGGCCTTGATGGCCACCATCGACTCCACTTTGATGACGCAGAACAATCTTTTCCAGGCGGCGCGCGAGAAGGCCATCTACGGAGCGAACGATACCCAGGGGGCGGAACAGCGCATTTATATCGGCCGGGAAGTCCGCGTCATGCTGGATCAAATGGTGGCCATGGCCAACACCAGCTTCAAGGGAGACTTCATTTTTGCCGGCGGCAATACACAGGTTGCTCCATATGAATTGAAGCCGGGCAGCCAAACCCTTACCACCGAACTTACCGTCGCTACGGTTGGCACGCCCATTCAAATCTGGGACACCAGCGTCACCGATTCGAATACCCCCTCGGGTTTTGCCAGGGCCTATCATATCATCCCCGGCAGCTTTGAAGTGGCTGGGTTTGTGGAAGGTACCGACTATACCGTCGATTACGTGAACGGAAGGATAACCTTCACGCCTCCGGGAACCGACGCTTTGACCCAAGCGGGCGGGGCCGGCATCGATCTTTCCTATGAGTGGATCCGCCGCAACGAGCTTGACCTGGATGCGAAGCTCCACCGCGAAGTGGATAAGGGCATCACCATGCAAATTAACACCACCGCCTCGGATGTTTATGGAGGAGTCAATGACCAGACGACGTGGGAAGCCATGATCACGCTTCTGGATGGCCTGCATAACAACCAGTCCACCAAAATGCTCGAAAGCATCGGCAAACTGGAAACGGGGTTCAACCGGAGCCTCGGCGCCCAGGCCACCAACGGCGCACGCATGAACCGTCTCGACTATACCGACGAACGGAATACCACGCGCACCGTGGACATGACGCGCCTCAAATCACAATTGGAAGACGTTGATTTCGCGGAGGCGATTTCGCAATTCTTGCTGCAGCAGTCCGTTTACGACGCTTCGCTCCGCACCGGCGCGCGCGCCATCCAGAATACCCTGGCTAATTTCCTCTGATAGCCGAGCTAAATATCCTCCCCCTCCGGAAGGTCCGCTTCGGTAATCGGGGGGATTTCGCGGGGCATTCCCCGCTCATGCAGGGCGAGTTTGGCCAGACGCAAGGCCTCCTGGTATTTCTCGTTTTTGGGGAAAAGTTTCAGCAGGCGTTCCTCAAGAATGACCTTGGCGGACTCGGGTTTATCCAGTTCATAGAGCAGGGTGGAGGTCACCTCCCACAAAGCGCTTTCATGCTCTGGGTTGAGGCCGATGGCGGATTCGAATTTCAATAACGCCTGTTCGGGTTCATCCATGGCCGAGAGGCAAAGGCCCCAGTAATAGTAACGGTCCGCGTCTTGTTGGGTACCGCCCAGGGTCTTTTTGATGTCGGCGACGCATGTTTCCAGGATTTCATAGGCTTCCGCGTCCTGGAAATCGGCCATCAAATCGTAGGCTTTTTTCAGGGTTTCTTCATATTCCACGCTACTCTACTCCCCTGCGTCCGGATTTTTTAGTTTTACCAATCCAAAAGTAATTATTGAGGACCGCCACTTGAACAGATTACCTCTTGCAATGGCTGCTGGCACACTGGGTTCAAGGGGCCGTTCGCGGTCTTTTCCCACGAATTTGTTGATTATTGCCGTATTCGGGGTATTTTTTACGGGTTGTGCAGGGATTGATTTTCCCTCGCTTCGGTCCGCCCCGGCGCAAGATGAAGAATCCGGGGCCCGCAAACCCGATGGAAAAGTGCCCGCACCCAAAGATTTTCGCGAACCGGAGAGCTTTGAACAAATGCTGGATGCGAAACCGCTGGTCTTACCTTCGGTGAAACCCGCAACGACGGTGGATATGGCGCCTCCGGTTCCCCAATCCAAAGGGGCAGCCAAGCAGCAGACTATGGGAGCTGCGCGTTTCCGTATCCAATTATCCGCCGAGTCGAATCTGGAGGCGGCGCAAAAAAGGAAGGTCGAGATCGAAAGGATTTTAGGCGGACGCGTTGATGTCGATTTCGATCCTCCCTATTACAAATTGCGATGGGGCAATTTCAATAGCCGGCAGGAGGCTCAGGACAAACTTCTCGAGCTTTCCGAATTCAACCTACAGGGATTCGTCGTAAACCAATAGTCCGAGAGGTTAGGGCCAGTCGCCCCGGAACACCTCGGTAGCCGGCCCGGTCATTTTCACATGACCTTCTTTGCGATACTCCAGCAACAGATCGCCTCCGGTCAAATGCACCGTCAATTCCGGACCCGTGGTACCGGTCATCACGCCAACCACGCATACGGCCGCCGCGCCGGTTCCGCAGGCCCAAGTCTCTCCTGATCCGCGTTCCCAAGTCCGCTGGCGCACTTCACTCTCATTCAATACTTGTACGAATTCCACGTTCACCTTGCGGGGAAATAGGGGATGGTTTTCGATGAGAGGGCCCAACTCCGTAACGGGAAAGGTTTCGACGTCTTCCACATAGATGACGCAATGGGGATTGCCCATGGAAACCGAGGAAAATTCCAATTCCCGGCCGGCCACCTGGATTTTTTGCTTAAGCACATTGGGCATATCGAGGGTGGTCGGAATCTTCAATCCTTCGAAAACCGGCGGACCCATGTCGATAGTGACCAGCGCGGCTTTGCCCTCGCCGTCGGTTTCCCGGATACGGGCGGTCAAAATACCGGCGCCGGTTTTGATTTTAAGCTCGCTTTTCCCCGGAGCGTAGGTGTCATGCAGGTATTTCGCCACGCAGCGAATACCGTTTCCGCACATCTCCGATCCGGAACCGTCGGCATTATACATATCCATTTCGCCATCGCCTTCCGGAAATGGTTTGATGAGAATGAGCCCGTCGCCGCCCACGCCGAAGCGTCGGTGGGAAATCGCCTTCGCCAATTCCACGGGGTTTTCCACTTTCTCCCGGAAGGCGTCCACGTAGACGTAATCATTGCCTGTTCCGTGCATTTTAATGAAACGCATCACCACCTCGATACCGTATTGTCCAACACCACTTTTACCAGCGATTCGACCGCTCTTAATTTCCCCGTTTCCTCGGTTTCGCCCTCGCCTATCCGATAATCTCCGTATCCCGGAACATTATCGGCATGGTAAAGGGTATCCCGACGTATTTTGTCCACGAAGGTGATGCGCATTTGCAAATCCACCCGATAACTGGTGACCCGTTCGCCGCTGGTGCTCAGCGGCTGATGGGAATAGCCGGTTAGTACTCCAAACAATTCGGCGTCGGCGTTTTCATTCACCCTGCGCAAATTGGTGCGTCTGCGAAAACCCTCGTCGAAGCCCTCGGTGATTCTATCGGCCAAGGCCGATTCCAGGGTTTGGTTCTGGACCGGGAGAATCTGAATTGTCCGCAAATGCGGGGGCAATGTGCTTCCGCTAAAAGAATAACAGCCCCAGAGCGAAAAAACGGCGAGAATCGCGAAAATCGGAATAAGGGTCTTCCGGAAGGTTCCAGCGGCTCTACGTAAAAACAGGCTAACAAGAATCATGGTGGATTAATCTACCAAAGGACTCGTGGTTTGTTCGCGGATTTCCGGCGCCGCTACTTTTTCCGCGACGATTTCCAGATTCTGCGGCGCAAGGGTTTTCTCCACCAGCTCGGCTTCGTCGTTCGCCGCAACCTGGAGATGTGGCAGGGCTTTTTGGAAGGCGCGATAATAGCGTTCCTGTCCCAGCCGGGGGTCGAGCACCCAGACATCCGGAGGAGCGCCATGCCGGGTTTTGAGGGCGCTGAGCATCCGCTTAACTTTGAGGACAGTTTCAGGAAGGATGAAGTCGAGGGCAGGATTACCGCCGGCTTCCTTGATGGCGTCCATGCGCGCAGCGGTCAGCGGATCTCCAGGAACGGGAAAAGGCAGCTTGGTTAAAACTACCAAGTCGGTTTCGCACATATCCGGTAATCCATCCGTAAAATTCGGGGTGGCCAGGATGAGGGAGCGGACGGCGCTTTTAGCCAAATGGGCGATATTGGCTGAACCGCCGTCGATTTGCTGCGCCAAAATGAAAAGCGCCGCTTCCTTTCCGAGTTTGTCCACCAATTCCTCCCGGCATCGGCGCAACGATTGGCCCCCGGTGAAATAAACCACTTGGCGGCCTCCCACCAATTGGAGGCAGCGGGTAAGCATGGCATCCACCTCATGCATATCGGCCTGTCGGGATGGGTGGGGGCAGTATTGCGCCAATAACAACCGTGGTCGGGGGCGCTCCTGGATTCGCACGGATTGAAACCGGACCGGCATCTCCCCGTCATGCGTCGCACCCATTTGCCGGAGAAAATACCGGCCTTGATCACCGGCGTCGAGGGCCGAAGACAGGAAAAGCACCGAGTCGGCCATGGGGTAGACGTCGGTTTCCCATTTACTTGCCATGGATATCGGTGCGCAACGCATCACGATTTTATGGGGATTGAGGAAGTCTTCCATCCAGAAAACCTCGTCGTCATGTCCGGCTTCGCAGAGATAGGCGAAGTCGGACATGAATCGCTGTAATTTTCCCCGCACCGAAATAAATTCCTGGGCTAGCCGATGCGGAGTTATTTCGGAATCCGGTAAGGCGCGTAATGCCTCGGCCGTCAGCGTAAGATCTTCCGAAGTCTCTTTTAGCGCCTCCAGCACACTATCGGGCGCGGCGTTGAACTCAAGGGCAAGATGGCCTTGATAGCGCAGCCGGCTTTCCCCTTCCTTGCGCAAACGCCGGCCGTGTTTGGCGATTTTGTTGAAAAATTTTTGCAGGCGCTTTTCGGGCTGGGAAAGATTTTCGCGGAGCCGCTCCAGGTTCGGCTGGATGGAGGCGAGGTCATGCAACTTCGCGGCAGCCTCCGCCGCGGCTAAAAGCCCGCGCGTGTCGTCCTTGGAGGCCGCGATGACCTGCAGGCAATTGCGGAGGCGGAAGAAATGGATTTGTCTTCCCAAACGGTAGGATGCGGTATCTTGGAGTCTGTCGGCTTTGTCCATTATGACACGATTCAGCGGTGCGAGAAAGGCGAAGTCCTGCCCCAGATCGCGGAGAAATAACTCATGGCTGATAACCGTTATATGGGACCCGTCCGCGCGAGACTTGGCTGCGGCTGCAAATTCGGAGACTCCCTGGGTATAGCCGTCGCTTCCCAATTTCTCCCACAGAACCCGATGGCGTTCGTGGTTGAAGCCGGCATTTTCTTGAATGGATCCGGTGTCGGTCAATTCCATCCAGGTGATAAGCGGAAGAAATGCGGTTTTTTCGGAGTCGCTGAGCCGCAAGGAGGCGTCCTTAAGAATGTCGTGATATTTATGTCGGGAGATATAATGTTGCGGCTCCTGCAAAAGGGCAAGCTTTAGCCGAGGTCCGTAAAGTGATTGCAGGATTTCAAAGTGGCGAACGGTTTCTTCCCGGAGGTGTCCTCCATGGGTGCAAAAAAGGACGCGTCCACCACCCGATAAGGCGAAGCGGGCTGCGGAAACCAGGGCCGCGAGGGTGCGGCCTACGCCGGGTTCGACGTCGAGAGCGGTGACGCCGCCCTCACGAAGCCCTTTGAGCATTATACGCGCGGCAAATTTTCTGGCTTGGCGCGCTTCGGGCCCGCCGAGAAATTCCGGCGATACCCCGTCTTTTTCGAAAGGGTCTACCTCGGCCTCCAAAGGAGGTGATAAAGGAGTAACGGATTCAATGCCGATCTCCGAAGTCGCCCCGGTAATTTCAGCCGAAGCTTCCAGCCCAAAGTCTGATTCATTTATCGATCCCGGAAATAAATTGCGCCAGGGCGTGACGCAGTCTTTAAGCACATGACCGATATGGGCGAGGGTGCGTGGCGAAAACGCCAGCATCCGCTCTTGCGCCAGCAGCCAGAGGCGCGCGGCCTTTTCGGCGTCGGGTAGGGCGCGATGCGCTTTTTGCGGGGGAATACCCAGGCTTTCCACCAGATTTTCCAGCCGGTGGTTGAGTTCCATGGGCCAGGCGATGCGGGCGAGCAGCAAGGAGTCGAAAACGGGATTTTCGCAGGGCGGGTGGTTGACGCGGCGGCAGGCTTCGGCCAGAAAGGCTCCGTCGAAATCGGAATTATGGGCGACAAGCGGAAGGCCTCCCGCGAATTCGAAAAAGGAACGGATCCCCTCCTCTTGCGGCATGGCACTCTCGAAATCCTTTTCCACGAGTCCGGTGAGGGAGCGCACCAGGTAACTTAGGGGTTTCTCGCTCCGAAGCAGCTGGGAGAAAGTACCGATAAGGGTTCCCTTTTCAACTTTGACGGCGCCAATCTCGAGAATGTCGTCGCCGGCGCTGTCGAGCCCGGTGGTTTCCAAATCAAAGGCGACGAAGGTGTCGAGGGGTTTGAATAGGCTCATGGTGCGGTCCTCTTCGAGTAATTCAGGCGGGCTCCGCTCCCGATGCCCAGCGGCAGGCTACGGTGCGTTGCCGACCTGATGGCAAGTGGTTGCTAGCCACTGGGATGGGGTTGGTCATGCTCAATCCGATTTACCGGAAAGATACCTTTTCTCCGCCGACCCGGCCCCGGCTGGGTTCGGCGCCTGGCCGGATTCTCCGGGTTTCCGCTGAGCCTTGAGCCGAAGTTTGAGTTCGTGATAACGGGCCTGGTTTTCCGGGCTCATTCGGTCGATCCAGGGCTTGACCTGTTCCAATTCCTGGGCGGCCAAGTTGTAGGCGCCCTCCTGCAATAGGATTTCCACCTTGAGTGCCGCCACGGTGGGATGGAAGCCGATGTCCAGCGCTTTGGAGGCGGAGAGCAGCGCGCGTCCGTTTTCGCCTTGTGCGAATAAAGCCCGGCCCAGAAGATAATAGGCTTCCTGACGGCGAAGGGAATCGAGGCCGCCTGCATGGTTTTCGGCATGATTCCAATTCCGAGCCGTGAGCATTTCCTGGAAGGCGCTCCAACTCGCATCGGCTGAATTCGCAGATGGCGAAGACTTGTCTCCGAGGTTGTAAAAATGCGCTAGGGCGAATCCTCCCGCGACAACGGCCAAGGCCAGGCCGAACAGGAGAGCGCGTAATCGAAGGGGGCTTTCCTCAGGCACCAAGGCGTTGAACTCGGCCGTGGTAAAGTGGCCTTTCAGCAAATAGTTGGCAATCACGGAAGCCGGCGTAGCATCCCCGTGGTAGAGTTTATAAATCGGCTGCACGGCCGCCGCCATTTCCGAGGCGTCTTTATAGCGATCCGCCGGCTGGCGCGCCAACGCTTTCAGGATAATTTCCGTGACGGATTCGTCTATGCCCTGTAATTCGGCGGCGATGTCGACGATTTCCCATTTCAAGATATTCTCAATGAGGGCGGTGCGGTTACCCGCCAGGAAGGGACGGGAGTTCTTCAGCAATTCGTAAAAAGTGACGCCCAGGGCGAATATGTCGATGGAGCGGGTGCTGGGTTCCCCGCGCAGCCGTTCGGGCGCCATATAGGCCACGCTACCGCTGATATGCGCGGTTTGGCTCATCAAGTCGGCGCCAAGCTTGGCCACCCCGAAATCACAAATCACCGGCTGCCCGTCCTGACGGATGAGAACGTTTTCAGGTTTAAGGTCGCGGTGGATGACCCCGTCGTAAACCACGTCGTCGAATTGCAGGCGCGCCGAATGCGCATGCGCAAGTCCTTCCAGTATACCCGCGATAATGGCCAAAACCACGGGCACTGGAAAGGTCTGGCATTTCTCCAGATGTTGCCGAAGGCTTTGCCCCTCGACATACTCCATTTCAATCTGCAGCTTGGAGGAGGTCTGGGAGACATCATGGATGCGGACGATGGCCGGGTGCTTCAGGTTGGCCGCCAATTGCGCCTCGCGTTTGAACTTCGCACGGCTGCGTGCGTCCAGCATCATGTCCTGGTGCATGATTTTCAACACCCGCAATTCATTCAGGGCCTTGTGGCGCGCAAGGTAGACGTCCGCGGAAGCGCCTTGACCCAATATTTTCAGGATCTCGTAACGATTATCATTGATGGAAGCATTCATGAGGCGACGGATGGTTGCAGGCAAAAGGTAGATTTTACGCGGAATACGGCAATACGAAACGCCCGCAAGGTTTCAGGGCTCGCTTGCATCGGTTTTCCCGGGGGGATATATCGCCGGCTTCCCCCCTTCAATGACAAGCGTATCAATTCCGACTCCATAGCGTTCTTGCTCTCGCCAGGGGTTAAGCCCCCCGGGACTCCAAACGCCGTCGCCATTCCCGTCCTGAAAATAATCCACCCGGTAGCGCCCCGCCGGAAGGTTCTCCAGCATTCCGTCGGTTTCCACTCCGCTTTCCGATTTCCCTATGTTATGCGAATATCGCAAGCCTGAATCAAGGTCCCGAAGGATGGCGGTCCAGCCCCGTGAACCCGTACCCCAGGCAAACCGTACCGAACCCAACTCTTCGGCTTTCGGCAGCGTGAAGGTTTTGAGTAGCCGCCGCGTATCCGCCTGAACCGATTCGGGTTTTGCCCGTGCGTGTGCGCTATCCGCGGATAGGGTATCGGAAGGGCTGCGAATCGTATCCTCCGACGCCGGCATACTGGGGGTCTCCGGTCGCAGCCGGAAGATTGACAGGGACTGGCCGGCCAACGGCACGGAGGGTAATTCCAATGTGAATTCGTGGGCGTTGATCCGTTTTATGGCATGCGGTACTGTAATCGAGTCGGAGTGGACAACGGCCAAACTGTCGGTGAACACAGCCAACAACGAGTCTGTAAGTATACGAGGTGTATAGATGCGAAACTCCTTGTTTGGAAAAAACGGCGCATCGGGTAACTTCTGCCGCTCCCCGAAAACGTCATAGGGTCCCAGGAAGGTGAACACTTCGGCGGGCGCAGGCGGAAGGTTTGCCGGAGCTGCAGTTTCGGAACCGGGAGTCTCCAGGGGAGAAGCGGCCGTGTATGCCGCCGTAAATTCAGCCCCAACGCCGGAGGAGTCCGGGGCCCGTCCATAGTAGTCCAGCGCACCGGGAGCTTCCAATCGATAAGCCGCTCCTTCACGCAAGGGTCGGGCGTTGATTTCGATTTTGCCTTCGGGGTTTTGGGCGACGCTGTGCAATTCGACGGGATCTCCGGTTTTCGTATCGATAAGGCGGTAGGACGTTTTACGCAGAACGTGACTCGGCTGCATTTTATGAGAGAAGGTTACCTGCAGGGTACCCTCGACCCCTTCGGGCCTGCGGCTTTCCGGAGTCCATATCACCTCGGTAATGGCCGGATTGGACGGAGAGTAAGGGAAAGGAGTCAGCTGGAACCGTATCGGGTTTTCATTCACTTCCAAAGCGGCGTTGCCGAAAGCCACGGGTTCCATCGCCAAATCGGGAAGTCCGTTGCGGGCGACATCTTCGAATGCGAGCACGGCATAGCGTCCCGGTTTGATTCCGGTGAGCGAGAAAAAACCGGTAGAGTCGCAGCGGGCGGCATACATGGGCCGCTCCTTAGCGGGATCCGGAAACGAGTCGGGGGCCACCCTGCCCTTTTCGCGCAAGGTCAGATAGTCCATGGAATCGCGCACGTTTCTATCAATAGGGTAGAGCGCGACTCCTCGCGGCGCCTTGGCGGACTCCGCCTGTGTGGGATTGATGCGACCTTCAATTTTCCCGGAATCGAGGCTGGGGCCGGTTGCAAAAACCAGGGAGAATTCCTGACCCATTTTCTGTCCGCGCAAATCGGTTATCGAGCCGGAAACCGATAAGATATAGGTGGTGTTTTTCTCCAAGGGAGAAGCCGATTCCACCTTCACCTGATTGCCCGTGACCTTGGGGTGAAGCCGGCGGGGCAAGGGTGGGAAGAGACTGATTTGGCCTTCGTCG
>JBGTHM010000035.1:0-51015 GCA_041746255.1 Fibrobacteria bacterium
CACCAAGCCGCTGCCTCTGAACCCCGGCACCACTAATTTGGAGTTCAAGTATTCGCATACCTTTCAGGATACGACCTTTTCCCCGCCCCTCATCAGGGACACAATCGTGACGCACAATCTGAAAGTCACCCGAAGCCCCACGGGGACAATCGGGCAAGGCTATACCAAGACCTGCCGGGAGCAATACGGCCTCTCTCTTTTTTCAGGGGTCACAGAACTTACAAAAGTGATCGCAAGCCAGATAAACCTCGAAGCCCGACTCACACCCACTCCGGGAGGCCCCTGTGATAATTGCACCGTGGAAGCAAAGCCCTCTGCCGGTCCCGACCGGGAAGTGCTGCCGTTGGTCTCCGCCGGTCCCTATTTATCGGCGCCTTTTCCGAGATCGGAAAACCTCAACCCACTTCCCAATGACGGGATCCTCCAGCACAGCGCGTCGGACAGCATCGTGTTGGTATGGACCAATCCGGAGAATCCCTTGGACTTTGTAAGGAAAGCCTATCCCTACGAACCGCTTCCCGCATCCTTGGAGTTATTTGCCGGAAATACCCGGATAGACGCCATTACGTCGGATCACCGTGAATTGGAAGCGCGTCTGACGCTGGCCTCGGGAGTTATTTGCAATGATTGCAAGGTGCAGGTCACCACTAAGTTCGGCACCGACAAAGAAACCATTGCGCTTAAACCTTCGGGACTGACTCACAACGGCGGATTTATCCGCGTGGGAAGCAATACTCCCATCCCCGGGGACGGCATCATTCAGCATCTTTCCCCTGACAGCATCATCCTGGTTTGGACCAACCCCGTCAATAACACGGAAGTTATCCGAAAAAGCTATCCATTCACATACATCGCTCCGACTCTGGCTTTATTTTCAGGCGGCAAGGAGCTTGATACGGTTACGGCTGGGCATAAAGTATTGGAAGCGCGCCTGACTTTACCGAGCGGAGAGATCTGCAATGACTGCGTCGAAGTTCTGCTATCGGGTAGTACGGATCGGGAAAACCTGTCTATGACCCGTTCGGGACCTTACTACTCGGATACTTTCAAGCGGGAGGTAGGACTCAATCCCACCATGGACAATGGAATCTTGGAGCACCGCGCCGACGACAGTATCATCCTCATTTATCGGAACCCTCTCGTTCCCTCCCAAGAGATACGCAGAAGCTATCCCTACATACATTTTGAAAATATTGTGAATGTCACTCCGCATAACACCGTCGCAGAGCCGACACCAGGCAACGTAACCGGTCCCCAATGGATCATTTCCGGGGCCCCCATGAACAATATCCCCGGATTCACGAATACCGGCCCATGCTGCAGCGTACAGCCCACGCCCTTCAACTCACAGAATCCGGACTCGATCAAGATGGTCGGTTTGATTTTGGAGGCATCACGTGAATTCCGTGCCGAGGTAAAAATATTTTCGAACCTGGGGGAATTTGTAAACCAAATCAATTTTACCGTTCCCAAGTCGGAATTTTTAAACCTTTCTCCGGTAAAAGACTCGGAGTCACGTACGTTGCGCCTTTTGTGGACTGGTTTAACCAGCAAAGGAACTCTCGCGGGAACAGGCGCCTATATCATCAAGTCCAGGGTAACCCTATTGCCGATACCTGGAATCACACAGGGTCCACCGCCTGTCGAATCGGTGCGAAAGATAGGCTTAATGCGTTCTGGGTCTAATTAGGGACGATAAGATAGGCCGGTTTCGCCAATAAAGTTCCCGGCGAACCGCAAATGACGTTAATATATCCTTTGGAAGCCGACTCCAACCCCAAACGGGGTTGTGAGCTTCTGGAGGTGCTATGCAAAAACCCAACCCTCTCCTTTTTCAACTACCCTGCTTCATCCTGCTCGGTTTGGCGCAGGTCTTAGCCGCCACAACCTATCGCGTCGGTCCCGGACAACCGCTGGCTTCCATCGGGGAGGCTCCCTGGGCAACCCTCATGCCCGGCGACTCGGTGCTTATCTACCATCGCAACGAACCCTACCGGGAAAAGTGGGTCATCAATCGGCAGGGAACCGCATCACAGCGAATCGTAGTAAGCGGAGTGCCGAATGTGGCCGGACACTTGCCGGTTATCGAAGGAGAAAATGCGGTGCAACCTTCCAACCTCAATTATTGGTCGGAAACGCGTGGACTTATCAAAATAGGGGGATCCAATGTACCGGCCGACGGCATGCCGGCTTTCATAACCTTGGAAAATCTGGAAATCCGCAACGCGCGCCCTCCCTTTACCTTCACGGGGCGTGACGGCGAAATCGCCTATGCAGGAAATGCGGCTTCCATTTTTTTGGAAAAAGGTCGTGATATCCTGATCCGCAACTGCGTGTTGCGCGGTTCGGGGAACGGCTTCTTCAGCGCCTCACAATCCGAGCAGGTGGTGGTGGAGCGCTCCCATATTTTCGACAATGGGAAAGCAGGCAGCATCTACGAACACAACAATTACACTGAATCCAAGGGCATCACCTTCCAGTACAACCTGTTCGGACCTTTGCGCGCAGGTTGTCCCGGTAACAATCTTAAGGATCGCTCCTCCAGATCCGTTATCCGCTATAACCGCATTGAGGGCGGTAACCGCCAGCTGGACTTGGTCGATTCGGATCATGCCGCCATTGGCGGTTCACCGGAGTATCGAAACACTTATGTGTATGGAAATGTTCTGGTCGAGCCGGAGGGGGCAGGCAACCGCCAAATCGTGCATTATGGAGGCGACAGCGGCAATGAGAGCGCTTATCGCGGAGGTGTCCTTCACTTTTTCCATAATACCGTGGTTTCCACCCGGCCCGATCGGACGGTTATGTTCCGACTCTCCAGCGCGGGGGAATCGGTGGATGCCTGGAATAATCTCTTTTATGTTTCCGCCGCCGGTACAACTCTTTTCATACTGGAAGACGGCGGTAAGGCGCGTCTGTCTGGCAATTGGCTGAAATCGGGATGGCAAAAAAGCGTCAGCCTTGCCGGTGCCGATGTAACGGAATCCGGAAAAAATCTTTCCGGCGCCGACCCGGGCTTCGCGAATGGAGAAACTTTCCATTTGTCGTCGGGTTCTCCCGCTATCGACCTAGGCCAGGTACTTCCCGGTAATTTGGCGGTTACCCATGGCGTATCCGGCGAATATCTCGGTCCAGGCTTAAGCGGCACGCGACAAGATGTCGGCAGTCCCGATGCGGGCGCCTTCGCTTTTGTTTCGGCAACCGGAATCGGGGGGCCGGGAGCAATGCATTTACGAAAAGGCGAAAATATTTCGCGTTCGCATCCCACTCTAACCCGCTGGATGTGGGCAACCCGCCAAGGATGGCGGAATTTGCTGGGCGTTTGGTCGGGACCGGAATAACTTAGCCGGTGAAATCGGGAATAACTTATTTAGGGGAATGCCGCGGTTCCCAATCTTTGCTCTAGTCCTGTTTTTCTGCCAGGCCAGCCCGTCGCAGCCTCCGGGGAAGCTTCTCCCTTATACAACCGCCGCATTGCATACCCTTTTGCCCATAGCCACGGGCTACTATCTCCATCATCGCTCGCATGAAACCGTGCAATCTTTTGGCACTTTGCTTGGCGCTTATGGTTTCATCGCCGGCCCTTCCATGGGAAATTATCTACTCAACGACAATGCGCGGGGCATGGCCGGAGTGGTTTTCCGAACGGCGGGAGCCGCTTTTTCGGGAGTGGGCCTCTTTCACAATCTCTACCCTTCACCCAATAGACAAGACGACCCGGGTCATGGGGCACTGCTCTTCGTTGGCCTCACCTCCGCAATTTGGAATGTGCTTTCCCTGGAACAATCCAGGAAAGAATTCCAGGAATCAGGGTTATTCCGGTTTAGCATCGCTCCCTATGGATTGCGAGGCTCGGAAATATCCTTAAGATTGGGTTTTTAAGCGGGAAACGTCCTTTTTTCGCTTAAAAAAACCAAAGATTTCCGGTCTCAACCCGATAGGTGTTATTAGAATGAAATGAATCGGGTCCAGAATGAGTTTAATTGAGCCATTTAGTGCGGCAATATGCGGTAGTTTGGAAGAAATCGCATTGGTTCGAAAATAAGGAGTAGGGCATGTACTAGGTGACTTTGGCAATGGGAGCGACACTTATTTTGTCGGCTCCCATCGAAGCCCAGAATAACCCAGGCGCGAAATCCGTCCCGATTATCCTTCGCGACTTCAACAGTTCGCATCCCGACTTCGAAAGACCTCCTTGTTTCGGAGGCGAGGGTATGGTACAACCCCAACTGAATTCCAATGGAAAGCCATATAATACACCGGATAATGTTTGCCCCAATTCCGACATCGAGGGATGATTCACCGATGACCCCCAAAATACGCGCTATGAGCGTGAACTGGTCTTGACCCCTGTTCCCGGGAGACCGAATCACTTTGAACACGTCAATCCGACCTTTTTCCCAATCGATGACGCTCCCACCAACGAAAGAATTTTCCGGGATGCGGATTTCAATCAAATCCGGAATTTCCATTTCTGCCTGGAAATGAACGCCTCATTCCAATACCGAGGTGGTGAGGTTTTCGAATTTTTGGGAGATGATGATATCTGGGCTTTCATCAATAGAAAACTCGCCGTGGATATCGGCGGAGTACATGCCGCCCGGGCCGGCTCGGTCAACCTGGACCAGGACGCCGCCAAACTGGGGATAACCGTGGGGAACCATTACGATTTAGACTTTTTCTATTGCGAAAGAAACACGGGCACCGGCGCATACATCGCTCGTGGCTGGGTGGAGACCAAAGGGGAAGCTACCGCAGGCCCCTTAGGTGAGCCGGTAATCGTGGACCCCTCCAAACAACTCATCCTCCACCGCTTCGGATACGTGCAAAAAACCCAATAACCGTACTCACTTGGGAACAGTTTCTTTAAGTCCCTTCGATTATTGGCCAGCGGAATCGCCCAGACGCGGTAGATTCGAGGATTAGGATTCTCCGAAGTATCCTGTCGACGAACCCAAAGAGGCATTCTATGCAAAGAATCGTGGTGGGAATTGGATCGGTAATGTTGTTATGGGTAGCGGGTGTGGCTCAGATTACGGAAAGCGTGAAAACCATGCCCGTGGTCATCCGGGATTTCAACTCTTCCCACCCCGACTTCGAGAATAGCGCCTGTCGAGGCGGCGTAGGCATGGTGCAGCCCACGCTCGGACCGGACGGAAAACCTTTCAATACTCCGGCAAATGTCTGCCCCGAAGCCGACATCCGGGGATGGTTCACCGACGGCCCCGATAACACCCGCTATTGCACCGACCTCCCCTTTACCCCCGTTTCCGGGAACGATCATTTCTATCAGCATAAAAACCCCCTGTTTTTCCCCATCGATGACGTTCCCACCAGTGAAAACACCTTTCGGGATACGGATACCAAGCAAATCCGAAATTTTCATTTCTGCATGGAGATGCACTCCAGCTTCCAATATCGGGGAGGTGAGGTTTTCGAATTCACGGGTGATGACGATATCTGGGTCTTCATCAATAAAAAACTGGCCGTGGATATCGGAGGTATTCATCCCGCCTTGCAAGGCAGTGTCAACCTGGATGAAAAACGCACCGAACTCGGCATCGAAGTGGGTAAGCATTATGATCTGGATTTCTTCTACTGCGAGAGGAAGACCGGCCGCTCCCAATTCCACCTCACCACCAGCATCGACTTGGTGCCTCCGGAGCCGCCCCGGCTCCATATCGGAAATGCCACCGGTGATCCCTATCCCGCCGGGAGTACGGTGACGGTGGATGGCGCGACGGGTGTGGCCGTATTTACCGGCATGGCCACCCGCAAAGTAAGAGAGAGCAAGGATTGCAACACCACGGAGGTGGAGAAATCCGGGCTCACCGAAGGCAATTGGACTTTCGCGGGTCAGACCTTGCCAAAATCCAACCGTGCCGAAATCGATCCCTCGCTGTTTCCGGAAGGCGTCCATGAGCTCGTCTTCACCACCGATGGCCAGCAAGCCAGCCAACTTGTTTTGATCAAATGGATTCCCTCCCGCGCCATAACCGGTTATTATCAGGATCGCGACGGTGATGGCCGTATCGAAACCGCGGTTCTTCACTTCGACGCCAATTTTAAAGCGGCTCCCGCGTCGATAACCTTCACGGATCCATTCGCTCCGAAAACAGCCCTGACGCCCCTATCTGCTGAAACTTCAGGCCAGGTGGTAACCTTTTCGCTACCTCCCTTCGCTCCCGGAACGGGATTTCCTGCGGACAGCCTGGCCTCCATCCTTGCTCAAGCGGGATTTTTCGAGGCGCATCGCGCGGTAATGCATGATTCCGTCGGCCCAGTGGCAATAACGGCGACCACTCACCCCTCAACCAGGCCCTATTCTCCCTCCGTTCTGGAAGTGAGGTTCTCCGAAGGGGTGACGTTGGCTCCCAATCTGTTTCCTTTTGAGATCATCCGGGCCGGAGTTCCCATACCCGCGAATGAAATCATACTCGTCGACGTTACACTGCTCGCCCCCGGCCGCTACGGTTTTACCTTCGCACCCGGATCCAAATACCCCGTGCCGGGAGATAGTCTACGGGTTCTGGACGCCGCCGCGCAAGACCCGCATGGCACTCCCAGCCGTATGCGTACTTACATTCCCATTGGCGGAGAGCCGGCCCGATTGGAGGCAAAGGTGGAGGTAGAACTGCAAAAACCTTATGTCAATGGACCCCATTTCACAACCCGTCCCTTGGCCAACCCGGTTGTTTTCCATGGCGGCGGCACCTGCATCAATTGCGCAGAGCCCCGTTTCGCGGGATTGACACCCATTTTAGATCCGGCCACTTTGCCGACATGGGGGCCTACCTGGACCATTAACACCGAGTTTCCCTTTCGCTACAACTTTTTCTTTTATGACAATCTCGGCCAGTATATAAACCAGGCGCAGGGTGAGATCCTTGCCGACGCGCTTCAATCCATACGGAATGCCACGAATTCGGGGGACACGGTCTCCTTATCGATGACCTTTCTCCCGGTCAGTTCGGGTGGCCGCTTGTTGGGAACCGGAGCCTATATCGCACGAGGGTGGGTGGAGACTGCAGGAGAACTTACCGTTGGGGCGCAGGGCGAACCCGTGCACATGGTCCCGGATCGGAAGCTCGTCCTGCTTCGTTTCGGCTATGTACGCAAGGAATGAAATCCGATCCCTTAAATTTCGGCTGCGGCGGCCTTATCCAGAATAAGAATGGGATTGGCATGCCCCTTAAGCGCCCGCGTGATCGGCAAGCTCAGGTCTGCGTCGACCAGCCTTTTCACCAACGAGGCCTTGCCCGCGCCCAATACCACCGTGATAAGCTCCCGCGCATCCCATAACACACGTAACCCCAAAGTGACCCGAGGGACGGGAGGCTTGGGACTGGAGGTTTCCAATACCAACGTTTGGGTATCGTCCAGCGCCTTGTCTCCCGGGAAGAGCGAAGCGGTATGGCCGTCGTCACCCATACCTAGAAACACCTGATCGAATATCACCCTATCTCCGAAATTCGTAAGCAGCAGGCTGTGAAATTGCGTGCCCGAGACCGCTAAATTTTCCTTTTGCTCGCGAATGCCCAAGGGCGCGAAAAGGCGATCGAAGGCCACTTTCCAATTGTTGCCGGGCTCTTCGAAACCCACCTTCCGTTCATCGACGGGATAGAAGTGCAGGTTTTTCACTTCCGGCCCTCGCTTCAGCAGTTCTTTTTTCCAAATGTCGAAGAGTTCGGCATAAGTGCCGCCGCCGGAAAGGGCGATATTGGGACCGCGCAGAAATTCCAGGGACTTTTGCCCCACTTCTTCCAGTGTATCAAAAACAAAGGTTTGCATACGGATTCCTGTCGCGAGGCGTTTAAAAGGGGAATATAAATTTTATCCTACCTCTCCGGAGCGGCAAAAATTCCCGCTCATCGCATCCGGAATTTGGGCCTGGGAGCGACCTGGAATTACCTTTCCTTCCAAGGAATTTACGGCTGACTATGTTTCGATTTCTCGCAAGCGCCCTCTCCTCTCTTTCGCTGCTGGCCAGCGGAGTGCTGATCTGGGCCTCGGATATTTTTCCGCAAAAATTACCCGGCACGGCCGCGGGATGGGTGAGCACCTGGTTCGATCTTTTTCAGAACCCCATTTTCGCCTTTTTTATTTTCGTACTGGCGCTGACGGTGGTGATGGGCAGTTGGTTCATCACGGAAATCGTACTGGGACTTGCATACTCCCTGGTAGCCGCTACCTTGGCATTCGTATGCTTTCTCGGTTTTCTTTCTTTGCACTACCCCGCCCTGGAATTCACGCTGGTCAACCTGCTGCGATGAACTTGCAGATTTTCGGCCGCCGCGATTGCCCAGAAACCCGCAAGGCCGAGCGCTGGTTCAAAGAGCGCCACATCCCTTTCCAATTCGTCGATTTGAAGCTGAAGGGCCTCTCGAAAAGGGAACTCGAAAGCGTGGCCCGCCCCATCGGTTGGGACAACCTGATTGACAGGGAGGGACGTCGCTTCCGTGAAAAAGGCTTGGCGCATATGTCGCCGGGACGCGTGCAGGAAGTGCTTTTGGACGACTCGCTTTTGTGCAAAACCCCGATAGTCCGCAACGGCGCCCAGGCGACCTTGGGGTTCACGCCCGAAGAGTGGAAGCAGTGGAAGTAACCGATCAAACTTCCGGCTTGGCTTCAGCCCGTTTTTTCACCGCCTCTTTCACATCCTCGCGGAATTTTCGCAAAGCCATGGCCGTGGTTTCCCAGCCCAAACACGGGTCGGTGATGGAAAGGCCGTATTGCAAGTTTTTTACATCAGCCTGTAGCGGCTGATTCCCCGGCTGCAAATTACTCTCCACCATTACTCCTATCACGGATTGATTTCCACTCCGGATTTGGCGGCCCAATTCCTTGAGCACGTCCGCCTGATGTTCGGGCTGCTTATGCGAATTGCCGTGGCTGCAATCCACCATGATGTTGATGGGTAACCCGGCCTTACGCAGCGCCTTCTCGCACGCGGAAATGCTTTGAGCGTCGTAATTGGGACCCTGATCCCCTCCCCGGAGGATGATATGCGTGTGCGGATTTCCCTTGGTGCGGATAATCGCGACATTCCCTTCGGGGTTCACGCTGAGAAAGTTGTTGGGCGATGCCGCCGAAAGCATGCCGTTCACCGCCGCGGCGATGTTCCCGGTAGTTCCGTTTTTGAAACCAACCGCGCAGGAAAAGCCGCTGGCCATTTTGCGGTGCGACTGCGACTCGGTAGTCCGGGCGCCGATGGCCGTCCACGAGAATAAATCCTGCACGTATTGGGGCGTGACCAAATCCAGCGCTTCGCCCGCCGCGGGCAGCTCGAGTTCGGCCAGGTCCAAAAGCAGCTTGCGCGCCAAATACAAACCTTCGTCGATGCGGCACGTCCCGTCCAGACGGGGATCGTTGATGAATCCCTGCCAGCCCACCTGAGTACGGGGCTTTTCAAAATACACGCGCATCGCCACCAGCAGGGTGTCTTCCACTTCTTCGGCCAGGGTTTTAAGGCGCAGGGCGTAGGCATAAGTGGCTTCCACATCATGCACCGAGCAGGGACCTACCACCACGAATACACGCGGATCTTTTCGCTCGAGGATTTCCTTTACCGCGCTCCGGCCTGATAATACCGTTTGCGCGGCTTTCTCCGTCAAAGGCAGGCGCCGCTTCAGCTCTGCGGGCGTGAGGATGGCGTCTTCGGAAAAGACGTGGAGATTCTCGATGCCTGTGTCCATGCCGGCCCTCCGGGGGAGCTACCGGTATTGGCGCTTCCCACATAGCCTTTATGGTATCACATCCCGACCTTTTGTGCATCACGCCGGAAAAGAATTCCTGCACCTTCCCGATTAAGCAGCTTTCCGGAGAAAACCTGATCGATTCCGTTTTCCGAGCGCACTACCAGCCTCGCCAGCAACATGCCCGAATCGGTGGGAAGTTCCAACTCCAATTGCAATCCCGCATTGCTTCCCCGGTGCTTTTCCTTTCCCTTCACATCGAGTAGGCTCAATTCCCCTTCCCAACCGCGGGGAAGATCCAGCCGCAAAACACCCTGTCGTACCGAGCCTTTTAGCGCGTAAACATCGCCTGTGCGCGGCCGGGAAGACCTTATCGATGCAAGCCCCTGTCCCGTATAGACCGCCTCCAGCATGCCCGTCAGATAAACCAGAGGGGCGTTCCAATTGATGGTCACTTCGTTGGAGGCATAACTGCAATAGTGATCGAGGTACGCCGCTGCGGGCAGGGTGGAGGGATAAGCGGGGCAATACTCCTGGTCTTGCCTTCCGGGGTTGGGGCCGCCCACCAGAAATCCCGGTACGGGAGGCGCTATCCCATCGGCCTCGGAGGGACGGTGGTGGGGTTTGAAAGGAGACTTTCCACCAAATCCGGTAACATAGCTGTAACCCGTGCCGTTTCGTCCCAGCAGGTAATCCAGGCTACCCACCGCGGCGCGAAGCAGCACACTGTCTCCGGTAGCGATGAATCCTTGCAGCATGAGCATGCCTTGATTCGCGGCCGCCGAATTACTGCCCCAGTTAAAATCGGTGGCATTCATGCTGGCGGCGAAAGGATTGGTTTGTTGTCGGGAAGCCAATGCCTGCGCGGTAGCCGAAATCTTTTCCTGCGCCGCTTTTCTAAGCGCTGGGGAAGCGCCGGAGCCGGGCGCCATCAAGCTATATAATCCCAGCGATGCGACGGATTGCCAGGAAGGAGTTCCATACTCTCCGGCCAGATTCAGGGATCCGTTGTTTCCTTCCGTGAAGAATTTTTCCTCTCCCGTCGCGAGGTAAAGCTCGATTCCCGCCCAGAGAAATTCATCGGCGACGCGGGTGTCGCCGTACTGTCCGGTTTTGATGGCCGGGGTATGTATGGTGTTGATTTGATCCTGGTTATAATAAACAGTAGGATTGGCTCGAGCCCAGGTCCAGGCTTTTTTCGCCGCCACCAAAGTGCTGTCGGCCAATCCCGGAAATTTCGCTTCGAAAGCACGGAAGATGCGTGAGGATTGGGCCATGACGGCGGCGAAATTCAAGGTGGCTGCGGTGCTTTTCTGCACCACGAAGCGAACGCCGACATCCCCTCCGGGCATCACGGTTCCGGAAAAATCCGGAGTGGTCAATTTATGGTATACACCCCCATCGCCTGGATCCTGCATGGTCAACATCCATCGCAAATTCCACAAAACCTCGTCCAGTAAATCGGGTACGCCATTGCCGCTTTCGGGAATGTTCAATTCCAGAGAGGCAAACGAGTTGGGAGAGTGCTGGTACGCAGCCAAAAGGGTATAGACGGAGATTCCGGAATTTACGATGTACTTGCCATAATCGCCGGCATCGTACCATCCCCGGGCACTATAGATAAACGCGCCCTCGGGCCTACCCGGCGAAGCTGCGGAACCATGTACGATAACGCGATCGTCGGGATGACCTGATGACCGGGCCCATTGACCGGCATGTTTAGGCTGAAGGTCGGTGGAAGCGCGATTATAGTAATAGACTTTGATGGCGCCCTTGAGTAAATCCCGATGCACCGAAGGGTCAATGCGGAAAGCATACGAATGCCCCAGACCTGGAACTGCGACGACAAATTCCCCCGCTTGGGAGAAATCCCCGAAATCTGCCAGCCGGGCTTTTTCCCCAGACGGGGCCCAAACGGCTTCGGCCCCCAGGGTTCCCGTAAAAAGGGTGTCGGCCAGATTGCGGGAAAGAATATGGAATTTATCGGTGGATGCACCGACAATTGCGGCTTTCTTGGGGGCATGAGGGTAATAGCCCACTTGGTTGAGGCGTATGTTTCCCGTGAAATCGGCGGTGGAAAGGACTGGAAGCCCCAAAAAACACAGGGCAAGGCTAAGATATTTGGGCACAGTTCAACTCCAAGGGTTTCGGGGACAACACTACTCTCTTTGTAGTTAAACCCGGACATGGCGTTTTCCGCGACGAGCGCTTTCCATTACCTTTTTGGTCCCCACCCGCCCAAAACGGCCCGGGACCCGATGGGGGGTAGGGAGATGGGTCGGGAATTTCTAAATTAGGCGCGAAATCAAGCTAAAACCAGCCTTTTCAAGGAGAGACACATGACGACGGCCGCACCCGAAAAAATGGAATTTCAAACCGAAGTCAAACAACTGCTCAACCTGATGATCCATTCCTTGTACTCCCACAAGGAAATCTTCTTGCGCGAACTCATTTCCAACGCTTCGGACGCAATCGACAAGGCGCGCTACGACTCTCTCACCAATCTCGAGATTCTCGGTGAGGATAAAACCTTCAAAATCCGTATCGTCGCCAACAAGGACAAGAAAACCCTGACCCTTTCGGACAACGGCATCGGCATGACCCGCGAGGAAATCATCCGCAATATCGGCACCATCGCCAGCTCGGGCACCAAGCAATTCGTGGAAAAACTGACCGGCGATCAGAAGAAAGACATGAGCCTTATCGGCCAATTCGGCGTGGGCTTCTATTCAGTTTTCATGGTAGCCGACAAGGTCACGCTCACGACCAAAAGACTGGGTTCCGACGAACCCGCCATGAAATGGGAGTCGACGGGTGATGGATCCTACACGCTCGAAGAAGCCGAGAAGGCCGAGCGGGGAACCGAACTTGTCATCCATATCAAGGATGAGGAAAAAGATTACCTGGAAGATTATAAGCTCCGTTCCATCATCCGCAAATACAGCGAATACGTTCCCCATCCCATCGCGCTTACCGATAAGGAAGGCAAAGAGGAAATCGTCAACACCAAAGCGCCCATTTGGCGCCGCTCCAAGGCCGAGATAACGCCGGAGCAATACCAGGAATTCTATAAGCACATCAGCTACGATCAGGAAAACCCTCTCGACTGGGCGCATACCCAGGTAGAGGGAACTTTGGAATATTCCGCCCTGTTGTACATTCCGTCCAAGGCTCCTTACGATCTCTTCCAACCCGAAAAAACCAATGGCCTCAGCCTGTACGTAAAGCGTGTCTTCATCACCAGCGATTGCAAAGAACTGTTGCCCACTTACCTCCGCTTCGTAAAGGGTATTGTTGATTCCGAAGACCTGCCGCTTAACGTCTCGCGCGAGATTTTACAGCACAACGCCATCCTGGGCAAAATCCAGAAGGCTTCCACCAAGAAGGTTCTGAACCTGCTGGAAACCATGGCCAAGGAGCGTCCGGACGATTACAAAAAGTTCTGGAAGGAATTCGGTTCGGTGATGAAAGAGGGCTTCCACATGAACTGGGAGAACCTCGACGAATTGAAGCGGCTCATCCGTTTCGAATCGAACAAAACCGAAGCGGGCGGCTATGCGGGACTGGAAGAATACGTTTTGCGCATGAAGGAAGAGCAAAAGGACATTTATTATATCTCGGGCGAAAACCGCCAGGCGGTGGAAAACAGCCCGCATATGGAAGTGTTCAAAGACAAGGATGTGGAAGTGCTTTACCTCATCGACCCCATAGACGAATGGGTGGTGCAAAGCCTGACCGAATTCGACGGTAAAAAGCTTGTGAACGTGACCAAAGGCGATCTCGACCTGGGCGAGCTTTCCAAAGAAGAGAAAAAGGCCAAGAGCAAAAAGCAATCCGAGTTCAAGAAATTCATGGAGAGCATGGAAAAGTCATTCCCCGAAACGCTCAAGGAAGTGCGCGTCACCACGCGCCTCAAAGAAAGCCCCACCTGCCTGGTGGCCGATGAAACCGACATGGGGGCCAACATGGAACGCATCCTCAAAATGGCCAATCAGAAGGTGGAAGCCGGCAAGCGGATTCTTGAAATCAACCCCGAACATCCCATCATCGTCAACCTCCATAAGAAATTCGAGGCCGACGAAAACGATCCGCAACTGAAGGAATGGTACGGCGTGCTGGTGGACCAAGCGCTTCTAGCCGAAGGCTCGGAGGTGAAAGACCCTGCGGGTTACGTGAACAAAGTAAACCGTTTCCTGGCCGAAGTGCTGCAAAAGCAGGGCTGAGCTCGTCTGAGTGCCTAAGCTGAACGGTCCGGGAGGGCGCTGGTTCCAGGGTCTTTCCATTAGGACCCGGCGCACCTTTTTTCTCGATTGCCTACGCGGCATTTTCGCCGGCATCATCGACACCGGGCCTAAAACCTTCTTCCTCCTCATCGCGGTCAAGCAATACGCGGCCGGCGATTTGGCCAAAAGCCTGATCGCCGTGCCTACCGCCGTGGGCATGCTTTTAGCGGTTTTGCTAATTCCGTTTTATGGAAGACTGCGCGCCCGCAAAAGCGCCATCGCGGGCTGGGGACGGCTCCTGGCCGCTTTCTGCTTTTTTCTCGCGGCTATAAATCAAGGCTTGCAAGGCTATATCGTATGGATATTCGCAGCCCTGGTTTTTCATCCCATAACCATACCGTTACTCACTTCTGTCTACCATGAAAATTATCCCGCCCATGTGCGCGGCAAACTCTTTGCCGTCGCCACCACGCTCAACCTTACCGTGAGCGCATTTTTCCATTGGCAAATCGGCCGTCTTCTCGACGCTCATATGGAGTATTACCGCCTGGTGCTCGTAGGGTTCGGAATCCTGTCGCTTTTTACGGCATGGGCTTTATGGCGTATGCCCTCCATTCGCCCCAAGTCTCCTGCCCGCGGAAACCACCGTGGCATGGCAGCCTTCTTTTCTTTCTTTCAAGCCTTTCGTTGGATCAAACGGGATAAAGCCTTTGCCTACCTCCTGTTGGTCTGGTTCCTTTTCGGTTTCGCCAGCCTAATGACCCTGCCGCTCAAGGTACTCTACCTTTCGGAAGCGCGCTTCGGTCTGGTCTTCGCCACCGCCACCATTGCATTACTGATAGGCGTGATACCTGATTTGCTGCGATTGGTATCCACTCCCATTTGGGCTTATTTCTTCGACCGCTACAATTTCATCGGCATCCGCATCGTCATGAATTTTTTCCTGTTGGCCTCGCTGGCGCTTTTTTTCCACAGCCGTACCCTGCCCTTTCTGGCCGCAGCCCAAGTATTGGAAGGGATATTCTTCGCGGGCGGCAATCTGGCCTGGAGCCTGTGGGTAACGCGATACGCTCCCCCGGGGCGTACCTCGGAATACATGGCCGTGCATCAATTCTTTACCGGAGTACGCGGCATTTTGGGTGTGTTTATAGGAATCAACATCGCCGGAAGGGTGGGAGTCCAGCCGGTGGCATGGCTGGCCATCGGATTGGTGGCGCTTTCCATCATCCTCATGCTTCCCATGCGCCACTTCGGCTCAGCGGGAGCGCGGGCTCCCCGATAAAATTTCCTGCTTTCGCAACGCCACGTAAATAGCTTTTTTATCGAAGGGGATACCCGCATGGATTTCAGCAAACTACAACAACAACGTTCTGTATGGATAGCCCTGTTGGCGCTCACCGCGGCTATCCTCGCCTATCTGACCTTCGTCAGCGTATCGCGGGAAAGACGGATGCAGGCCTTGCAGGAGGAACTCGCGGTGCTTCGTGCCGAATTTACGGATGCGAGCCACGGTTTGGAAGACTGTCGAGCCATACGCGAAAATCTACCGGTATTGCGCGACGACGAAGTGGAAAGATTACGCAGGCGAGGCTTGGAACAACCCATTGGGTGGATTAAAAACAGCCTGCGGAATAATGCTCAGTTGATCCCCTATCAGGGCGTCCAAGGGGGGGAAATGCGTTTCCTGTCGGATCAAAACATCCATGTGCTCACTCCCCGATGGGTACTGGCCGAATTCGAAGACGGCCATATGGCCGGAAGAATACTGTTGGAATACCACGTTGCCGACAACGCGGGCATAGCCTGGAAGGTGATCGATTCCTATCTGGAATAACGGCTCGAACCCCGTATTCCGTATGATACGTATGCGCTTCGGTAAGCGAATCTTTCAGGGAATATATCGCAATTTTTGGACGAAGTGCGCATTCTCTGCCCTTAGACTGAGAATGAAAATTCCCGTAGAATGCGCCTTCACGTCGAAGAATACCCCGTTGTGCGTTGTGGAAACCGGTAGGATTTCCCGGTTCAACACATCGTATAACCTCACCTGGAAGGCTTCTGCACCCTGATAGGAAACATGCAGTTTTCCATGCGTAAAATCGGTAACGACATTCTTTTCGAGTGAAATGGGTTTACGGGTTACGACAGGTTTGTCGGTGGAATGGATTACCACGCGCCGATAGTCCGTCAAGGGGGCGATAGGGCTCCGATCGGTGACTTCCAGAATAATGTGCATTTCTTTTCCCAGCGACCCCTCGGGAACGGTTATGGACACAGAGGGTTTATCGGAATTTACGAGCGTGAGCGGCTTTTCCCAGGGGTTTTGGCCGGCCTCAAGATAATGCCACCAGGAAAAGTCCAACTCATCGTTGTCGGGATCACTTGAAGCGGAAGCGTCGAAGTTCAGCTTATCTCCCGGCTTGGCGTAAACCTTGATGATGGCGTTAGTCGTGTCGCCATTGATCGCCGCGCGTGGGTGATGGTTCGCCTTCTCAAAAGGCTCTACGCTCCAGTCCATGCGCGCTTTGAAATCGTTCCACATCGCGGCCCGCCAGCGCCATCCCCCGGCATACACGTTGTCATAGGTTTTTCCATCGACGGGATCCTTCCATTTGTCGGATATGTCGGAATGATCGGAATACGCCGCGAAGGGTTGGTATTGCTTCTCATGTTGACTGACTATGGAGCGGGTGGAAAGCGGGTTTTTGTGTTTCACCCGCGAAAACCGCCCGCTCCAACCTCCCCAGGCGGGCTCAGACGGATCGGCAAGTCCGCGCGCGACATGCCGCATGAAAGGCGAGGTGCCGCCGCCTTCGATGAAGTGCATTCCACCCACCTTGCGCTGAGGATAGAGCGCGCCGAGTGCGCCATGGCCCGTTCGGACATGCTCCTTGGCCCAATCATCCTGACCCTGAGCCGTGTTCGCATAAGGCTTCCATACATGGGAGGGGCCGAGTTCGGAATTGGTCGGGCCACCATAGGTGCGATTCTGATGGGAACTCCGCACCCAGTGGATATCGGGAAACTGATTGCATATCCAGGCGCCCGACTCATCCTGTGCACCGTTATCCATCACGCGGATTTTCGAAACGAAGGCCTTCACCTCCGCTTGCGAATGCGACTCCCGATAATCAAATAGCGCTTGGGCCAAAGTGTTCGACCCCGAGTTTACGATGATATGCAGGGGACGCGGATCGTTTTTCAAAACGGCGGCCGTAACCAGTTTGGATCCCGGCGACGATTTTCCCTTGCCGACATCCGACATGCCCGTTCCCGCCTGGCCTTGCGAGACGATGCTGCGTAAATATTCGGGAGTCTGCCACCCGGAAGCGTGTTTCATCAGATTGGGGTACACTTTCGCATAACCGTCTATCAATTGAAGAAACAGATGGGGCCAAAGTTCCTTGGGATGAGAGGGTGGGTCAGCGCGGAAATAATATCCTGTAACGGCAATGAGACCCTCGAGTTCAAATTCATTCGAGCAGGCCAGCAAATGGACTATTTGTTGTTCTTCGTCGGGGTCGTGACCCATGTCGGCGAAAATGATGAGGCGATCCTTGTCGGATTGGGAGTATGCCGCGGTATTAAAAAGGACCGCCGCCAATACCATAACAAATATGAAAACTTTCATTTTAACCTTTCGAGGGATCAGGCGCCGGTATCGCCGGTGCATCAGGGAAATCGTTTCCAACTAAGAACAAAGATCCCGGTAAAAGAATAGTTTCACTACAGCAGAAATCGAAACCTGTGGGTATTTTTACGGGGGAAGTGATCCTCATGGAGTTGAGGTTTTTTGGGATAGGGAATACGGTCCAAAAATGGAATGTGAAAATCGAATTGCTCCGAATCCGTTTGCGAATTGGACTAGTCATAAAGTTAAGCTGGCTAAGGCTATGCAACGCCAGTTGCCATCCCTTGCTACAATTTACTTCGGATGCCTCGTTTTCGGGTTAGATATTCCACACGCCCAACCCGTCGGGATTTTTCATGATTCCCTCATCAGCCAACACGCTTTCGCCGCCAAAGAAATCCGGGCGGCCCTCGAAGCCAAGGGCCTTCAGGCCGAAATGCGCACTTTGGGAGAATTCTCCCCAACCTATCCCAACCGGAAAATCGTAATTGCCCTGGCTGCCAACTCCACGATAACCGCCGCGCTTGCCGCCGCGGGAGGCGACCCGGTAGTCGGATTGGGCGAACAAGCTTATGCAATACGCACCACCACCACGGGAAATTTTTCGCATTGGGTGATTGGCGGTGACGTGAATGGAGCCATGTATGGTGGATTGCAAGTCTCCGAAAATATCTCCCACCGAGGTTTTGGCCCTACCGTCAACACTCAGGAATCCCCCCATATTCTCTACCGTGGCATCAAGTTCAACGCCCCCTTGGATGTTCGAAGCCCCGTCTACTATAGCAGCGGGTTTTCCGCGAATGATTTCCGCGGAACCGCCGCTAAAAAAGCCATACCCCATGTCTGGGATGTGAATTTCTGGTCGGAGTGGTTTGATGAAATGGCCCGACACCGGTACAATGTCCTTTCTCTTTGGACCCTACACCCTTTCACCTCCATGATCAAAATGCCGGAATATCCCAATGTCGCTTTGCAGAACGTGCAAGGATTCGACGGCTTTACCAAAAACCTTTCTATCGATCAGAAAATCGCCTATTGGCGGCAAGTGATGACGCTCGCTCGTAATCGGGGATTCGAGTTTTACATCTTCAATTGGAATATCTACACCTACGGCGCCACCGGAAAATATGGTATCGACAACAGCCCGAATAATTCCGCAACCGTCGAATATTTTCGAAAAAGCATGACCCAATTGCTGGATACCTATCCGGATCTCACGGGATTCGGAGTGACCGCCGGCGAGAATATGGGCGATATCAACGAAGCCGCCAATGCCAAATGGATGTGGAGCACTTATGGCAGGGGAGTTGCCGACTTCGCGAACGCGAACAAAAACCGGAAGGTTGTTTTCATCCACCGCTACCATGGGGCAGGTGCATCCTCCGTGATGGCAAATTTTGGGGATCTCATCGCTTTACCGAATGTGCGATTCGACTTTTCCTATAAGTATGCCATTGCGCATATGTATTCCACGCCATCCCCGGCCTGGATTACCACTATCGACGGGAATGTTCCCGCCCAACTCGATCAATTCAAGGCCAAAACCTGGTTGGAATTGCGTAACGACGATTTTTACATGCTGCATTGGGGCAACCCCGATTTCGCAAGGAAGTATATTGCCGCCTTCCCGGATAAGGACCGTTATATCCGCGGGTTTTTCATGGGATCCGACGGATTCACTTTCACCCGGACATTCGCCGGTAAATCCCAGTGGTCCAAGGATATGCTGGAAATCAAAAGGCACTGGTATACGCAAATGATTTGGGGAAGGTTAGCCTATAACCCCGCGCTTTCAGACGATGTTTTCCGGAACCACATGGCGGCCAAATATCCCGGTATCAGCTCAGGCACCTTATTCTCCGCATGGAGCAAGGCCTCCGAAGCCGTGCCCCTCATGACCGAATTGGTGCAGGGAACTTGGAAGTCGGACTTCTTGTGGTGGCCGGAGGCGAGCTTGTCCCGAAGAGAGGGGTTCATCACCATCACGCAAATGGCGGAAACCGAACCTACTCCGGGTTCGGATAAATGCAGTATCGCCAAGACCGCATCCGGTGGTTGCGGGAATAAAATTTCCGCTGTAAAAGTCGCGGAGCAAATGGAATCCGCCGCCATGGGCGCGCTGAATCTGGTGGGAACCCAAGGGGCTTCGACTCAAAACGAAATGCAAACCAATCTCGCGAATATCCGGGCCCTCTCCTACCTGGGCCTGTATTATGCCGAAAAAATCAGGGGAGCCGTTTTCAAGTCCTCCGGTAAAAACGCGGAAGCGCGGGAAGTCATGGGGCAAGCCTATTGCTACTGGAGCACTTACAGTTCGCTGATGAACGAAATGTATACCGGAATGGAGATGCAACGGACCAGCGCCTTTGCCAATTGGCTGGCCTTCGACTCCAAAGCTTTGGCGGAATACACTGCGCTCGGCGGAAAGGGAAACCCGGTTTGCAAAACCATCACGGTATCTCTTGAGCGCGAGGGCAAGCTTAAGCCTCCGCCTTCGTTCCTCTCCCTTTCCCCTGAGGGACTTTCCCTTAACTTGCCGTCCCAGGGAACCCTTTCCCTTTCGATTTATTCGCTAAGAGGGGAAAGAGTCTCCCATATCGTCGCCTACACCGGCATTGCCGGAAAGCAATCCATTCCCCTGTCCGGAAATCTCGCCAATGGAGTGTATTGGGTAAGGATTAACTTCGATGGCGCAACCCTCACCCGAAAAATGAGCACCGTAGGCCGATAACGCTCCAACCGCGAAACCTTCATCCCAAGTTAAAGCAACCTACAACTTGACGAAATGGAAGGGCTGCCGTCCGGGTAGAGCGGCGAAATAGGAGCCGGAAGGCAAAAAGCGAAGATCATTCATTGAACCGGCTTGTGCGTGATGAACCTTTTTCCCATCCAAATTATAAATCGTGACTATCGTTTCGGTTCCGATATCTCCGATATGTAAATATCCCAGACTAAAATTCATTTCCGCCGGCATGCCCCCGCTCGATAAAAATCGGATCTGGCGGGTAGTGGGCTTCTGAACGGTGGGAATGACATTGTAATAGGGTACGGTCTTGCCGACACTGCTGGGAGAAATATGGTCACGATACCACTCCCCCGTTGCATTGAGTTTTACGGGATTCATGGAGGTGAATAGCGCGCGACCCGATCCCGGCACAAAGCTGAAAATCGAGTGGCGCTCGACATATTCCAAACCGTCCATAACCTTCACGATTTGTTGTATGGCCGAATGTGTCTCGGCTTGGGTCACATTCCGGCCCCAGGGGCCCCCGAAATTCCATTCCGTAATCCAAATGGGTAATTTATAACGATTCCAGAGATCGGCTAACTTTGTGGCGTAATTCGCCGCAGGCGATGACTGATATATGTGGACCGCGATAAAATCCAGACGGTGTCCCCGTGACTTAGCCGCTGTAACGAAAGTATCGAGAGCCGCCCAACCGTGCCCATTGTCGGTGTAGGCGGGGCTCCCGGTTCGCAATCCGAAGCGAAGGTACTGGGGCAGCGAGTCGATCGCTTTCTTCATGGGCGTGTCGCCCTGGTTGGCGCTCTCGGGCTCGTTGAGATAGAGTAAATGGGGGTTCGATTGTTGCGTAACATCGGACCAATTCGCGTCGCTGCGATTCCATTCATAGGGACGGCTTCCCTTAATCATATGGACGAATTCTCTGTCCGTACCGGACCAACCCTTGATTTCCCACTCGTAATACCAGTCCGCTTCCAAGGCGTTTACCAAATCGTTTCTGTTGACGAAACAAGCGCCCTTTTTGGAGACATATCTCCAGCGAACCAGACGTATGGAGGAAACTTGCGCCTCAAGATTCGCAGGCAGGCGGTTCACAACCAAGTCATCGTCGACGGCCATGTAAACGGCACTGTTACCGCCACCATTATCGTCGGCACTGAAGGTGGCCATCCAACCTTTTTTCAGTCGAAAGGAACGTGCCGCATCGTTCCAGCTACCGAGCTCCTGGGAATAGGACCATTTAGAGGAAATGTCCAGACTTTCACCCGTCGAGTTCTGTTGCCGGTAAAGTGTAAGCGGGGCGGCGGGTGTTGCCGTAATAGCCGCGCCCTGATTGTATTGGTAAAGATCGGCATTTTTACCGTTGCCGCTCAATACCAGCGGTTTTCCGTTGATAAGAATTTGAGCCAGCAAAGCTTCGGGAATTTTGGAGGGTTTGATATGGATGAAATAAATCCAACTGTCTTCGGATTGTAAATCCACCATACTGCCATCGAGAGTACGCGCCTGCCCGTAAAGATAAAGATGAGACTTCCCCCGCAGCGTGGCCTTGGTATTGTGAATAAAGGAGGAATATAAATTCGCCCCAGCCAAAACCAGCGAGTCAGCGCCTCCCTTCATGGCGATACCGGCGTTTTGAGAAATGTCCATCAGCATGGAAGAAGCCGTTATTTTTAAGCCTCCCTGATGCAAGGCAATGGTTGCCCGTACTCCCTGGTTTCCGCCGATTTGCACCTGACTATTCGCAATGTGCAAACTCCCTTGAATCGGACCGGCCGCATTCAGATAACCGGCATCCAGGACTTGGCCTGTTGCCGTATTCACCCAATTCTTGTTGTTATAGAATTCGTTGGAAACGGGTTGGGCGCTCCAATGTAAATCTTGTCCTATGGCCGCCTGTAAGGCGCATAAAAAGGCTACAGCGAATCCCTTGTTTTTCATCGCTTCTCCTCTAAGCGGCTCAGGTACCGTATTCCGCATGATACGTATGCATGGCGGCAAGCAAATCTTTCCGATTGATTCCCGTCTTGGCCAAGGAGGCGTCTCCGGATCCGGATTCCAAATAAGCGACCAGGTCGAGAAACGATACGATGGCCGTGGTTTTCAAGCCAAATTCCCCGCGCAATTCCTCCAAGGCATTTTTACCTCCCGGGCCCTTTTCCATGCGGTCCACCGAAACCACCAATCCGATGACTTTGGCGCCGACCTGCTTATGGATTAAGGGAACACTTTCACGCACCGAAGTTCCCGCCGTGGTGACGTCTTCGATAAGCACCACCCGGGTCGGCGCATCGTATGGGTAGCCTACCAGCACCCCCCCTTCACCGTGCTCTTTGGATTCCTTGCGATTAAAAGTATAAGTGACCTCATGTCCCCGACCGCTCAGGGCAATGGAGGCCGTAACCGCCAGGGGAATGCCTTTATAGGCCGGGCCGAAAAGATTGTCGAAGTCGCGCCCGAAATCCCGTTCCAGCGTCGCGGCATAGAATTCGCCCAGCCGGCGCATTTGCGCTCCGGTTACATAATGACCCGTATTGATGAAGTAAGGCGACTGACGCCCACTTTTGGTGGTGAAGCGTCCAAATTTAAGTACGCCGCATTCCAGCATGAAATCGATGAAATCTTTTTGATGGCTTTGCATGGCGTTTCCCTGTGAAGGCATTAATAAATAGCAAAAGGCGCCCACGCTTCCGTCCAGTCCCTCCGGCAACCCCCAAATAAAAAAGTGTGCACTACAAAAAACGATTTCTTTCTAATGGTCCGTTACGAACGGATATTGGAGCTATTTGGGCTAAACTGGAATCGCACTTTTGTTATTTTGACCCTTCAGCCTTACCCGGAGCCGAAATGTCCAACCCCTCCCCCCTTCCTGCGTCCAAAACCTCGTTGCTGGATGAGTTGAATCAGAACTACCTGTCCATCCATCGAAGCAAAGAAGAGGCCTTTTGGCGGGATAAAATGGATTTGCAAAGCAAAAAGCCGGGCGAATTCGAGGAAAAGGAAATCGCTTTTCAACGCTTCGTCTCCGACACCTCTCTCCCGCCCAAAATCCGGCGGGAATTGGAGCGGACGGATTTGGATGCGCGCGAGCGCGAGGGTCTGGAAGGATGGCGTCGTTTCTACGAAGTCAACGCCATGGAAAATCCCGAGGCGCAGCGGCTGCAAGATCATATCGTGGGCCTGGAAGGCAAGCTCGCCGAAGCCCGCCAACGCATGCCGCTGGGCTATACCGATCCCCAAAGCGGCGCCCATGTCCCCGCCAGCTCCATCCGGCTGGGGCTGCTGCTGCGCACCTCGGCGGAAGAACCGCTGCGTCAAGCCGCCCATCAAGGTCTGCAAAGCATTGAAAGACATGTGCTGGAAAACGGCTTCCTCGAAATCGTCAAGGAAAGAAATCGTCTGGGCCGTATGCTGGGCTATGAAGACTATTACGACTATAAAGTGAGCCGCAACGAAGGCTTCTCCAAACAAAAACTATTCTCGGTGCTCACCGATCTCGCCGAACATACCCGCGACGCTTGCCGTTCGGCCTTGGGCGCGCTCGAAAAAAAACACGGACCGGGCGCCCGCAGGGGTTTCAATGTCCCCTACTTCATCTCCGGCGATCTCACCGCGCAATTGGATCCCTATTTCGACTTTGCGGCCTCGCTGGGGCGCTGGGGCCAATCGTTTACGGCGCTCGGAATTCGCTATAATAATGCCCGGCTCACCCTGGACCTGCTCGACCGCAAGGGCAAATACGAAAATGGTTTCATGCACGGACCCGTTCCCGCCTATCAAAAAAACGGCGACTTTCTTCCCGCATCCATCAACTTCACCGCCAACGCCATACCGGGCCAAATCGGCAGCGGGCATCGCGCCCTCGAAACCCTGTTCCACGAAGGGGGACATGCCGCCCATTTCAGCAATATCCGCATGCCCGCCCCCTGTTTCTCCCAGGAATACGCTCCCACCTCGGTGGCCTTCGCCGAAACCCAGTCCATGTTCCTCGACAGCTTTATCGAAGACGCCGACTGGATGGTGCGTTATGCCAAGGACAAAAACGGCAGCAGCATTCCCCAGGAACTGATCTTCAAGAACATCGAATCCAAACACCCCTACCTCGCCTTGCAAGTGCGCGGCATGCTCACGGTTTGTTTCGTGGAGAAGGCCCTCTACGAAATGCCCGAAACCGAACTCACACCCGACAACGTGTTACGGACCATCCGCGAAATCGAAAAAGACATGCAATTTTTGGAAGAAGGCACGCGCCCCGTCCTCAGCGTCCCGCATCTTTTATCGGGAGAATCTTCCGCGTATTATCACGGTTACGTCTTGGCGCAAATGGCGGTACACCAAACCCGGCGTTTCTTTCTCCGCCGCGATGGTCACTTGGTGGATAACCCCGCCATCGGTCGCGACCTGGCGAAACATTATTGGAAACCCGGCAATTCGCGCACCTTCTTCGAATTCATTGAAGCGCTAACCGGCGAAGCCTTTTCCGCCGAGGCCATCGTGGCGGACATCAGCCGCCCTCTAGCCGAGGTTTTACGTCAGGCCGAAGCGGCCGTGGCCTTCGAAAAGGAAATCCCCCATCTGAAAGGTCCCGTAGACCTGGATGCCCGCATTCGCATCGTACACGGCGACGAGATTATCGCCGAAAACGACAAAGGCGACCCGTTTGCGGAGATGGAACGCCGTTTCGCGGTTTGGATTGCCGCAAAATAGGCATTTTTCTAAGATATCCCCTGAATTCACGGCCTGTCTCGGCCGATGTCAAACTCTTTTTCCAAGCGTTAATCGGGACCTGGATCCGGGCGTCAAGCGAGGTGTTTCATGGCGAATATCAATATTAAAAGCTTATACGAGAAACTGGACGAGAAGCATTCGCACGCCCGTAAGGTGTTGGGGCACCCTCTGACGCTGGCCGAAAAAATCATCTGGTCCCACCTTGACGATCCCAAACAGGGCAAACTCGAACGGGGTAAATCCTTCGTACTACTTAGACCCGATCGAGTGGCCATGCAGGATGCCACCGCCCAGATGGCCATTTTGCAATTCATGCAGGCCCGCAAGGCCAAGGTCGCGGTGCCTACTACCGTGCATTGCGATCACCTTATTATCGCGCATAAAGGCGCGTCTTTCGACGTGCAAATCGCCAACCACGAGAATAAAGAAGTCTTCGACTTTCTCAGCTCCGCTTCGCAAAAATACGGAATGGGTTTTTGGAAGCCCGGCTCCGGAATCATCCACCAGGTGGTTTTGGAAAATTACGCCTTTCCCGGCGGCATGATGATAGGCACCGACTCGCATACGCCCAACGCGGGCGGGCTCGGCATGGCGGCCATCGGCGTGGGCGGCTCCGACGCCGTCGACGTCATGGTGGGCATGCCCTGGGAAGTGCTCTATCCCCGCGTCGTAGGCGTACGCTTGATAGGTAAACTCAGCGGCTGGACTTCGGGCAAAGACATCATCCTTAAAATGCTGGAACTGTTGACCGTCAAAGGCGGCACCAACAAAATCGTGGAATATTTCGGCCCAGGCGTCGAAAGCCTGTCCTGCACCGCGCAGGCCACCGTCACCAACATGGGCGCCGAATTGGGAGCCACCTGCTCCATCTTCGCCTACCATAAAGCCATGGGCGACTACCTGGCCGCCACCCGTCGTCAAGACGCGGCCGACCTCGCGGAAAAGTATGCCGACCGATTGCGGCCCGATCCCGAAGTGATGGCCGACCCGGGAAAATATTACGACGAGGTTATCGAAATCGATCTCGACAAATTGGAGCCGTATATCGTCGGACCGCACACTCCCGACAAAGCCCGTCCCATCTCCGCCTTCGCGGCCGAAATCGAAAAGGAAGGCTATCCGGAACATCTCTCCGCGGCGCTAATCGGCTCGTGCACCAACTCCTCGTACGAAGACATCGGCCGCGCCGCCGACGTGGCGCGTCAGGGCATGAAACATGGAGTGAAAGCCGCCACGCATTTTTACGTCAGCCCGGGTTCCGAACAGGTATTCGACACCACCAAGCGCGACCATTTCCTCGACAACCTGGGCGACATGGGCGCGGTCGTGATGGCCAACGCCTGCGGCCCCTGCATCGGACAGTGGAAACGCGAAGACATCCTACCCGGCTCGCACAACTCCATTATCACTTCCTTCAACCGTAACTTCCGCGGGCGCAACGACGGCAACGCCGAAACCCTGTCCTTCATCGGCTCGCCGGAACTGGTCACGGCCATGGCCTTGGCGGGAAGCCTTAAGTTCAATCCCCTTACCGACGAACTCAAGGGCCAGGGCGGGGAGCCCTTCAAACTGAAAGCGCCCGTAGGCGACGCCCTTCCGAAAAACGGCTTCGCTTTCAACGACGGAGGCTTCGTGGCTCCCGCCGAGGACGGCGCGAAGGTAGAGGTCATCGTCAAGCCCGATAGCGAGAGGCTGCAAGTCTTGGACCCCTTCACCCCCTGGCATGGCGAGGATTACATTGCCATGTTGGTGCTGGCCAAAACCGCCGGAAAATGCACGACCGACCATATATCGCCGGCGGGAAAATGGCTGCGCTTCCGCGGCCACCTCGATCGCATTTCCGACAACATGCTGCTGGGCGCCACCAATGCCTTTGGTGATGAAATCGGCAAGGGACGAAACGCCCTCACGGGCGAATCCGGCCAGACCTTCTCCGAAATCGCCCGCGCCTATAAGGCCAAGGGCTTCGGCTGGGTGGTTTTCGGCGAGGAAAATTACGGAGAAGGTTCTTCCCGCGAGCATGCGGCGATGTCTCCCCGCTTTTTGGGCGGGCGCGCCGTCATCACCAAGAGCATGGCGCGCATTCATGAAACCAATTTGAAAAAGCAGGGGCTGTTGCCGCTTAAATTTGTGGACCCCGCCGATTACGACAAGGTTCGCGAAGACGACAGGGTCTCCATCACGGGACTGAAGGAATTCGCTCCGGGTGCGAATCTGGAAGTAATACTGCGGCATGCCGACGGCACGCGCGATACTTTTGAAGTCAGCCACACCTTCAATCAAGAACAGATTGAATGGTTTAAGGCCGGCAGCGCTTTGAATTTGATGAAATAGCCTTTTCCAAAACCCACAAAAAGGCCTGGTTTCACAACCGGGCCTTTTTTAGGCCAATTTTGGAGTTGACTAAGTTCATGACTAAGTCTTATATTAATAGGTATGGAATACGAATTGCCGAAGGAAAGCTATACCAGCTCCGTTCACGAGGCCAAAACCCATTTATCCAGGCTATTGCAGCGTGTGGAGGCCGGAGAGGAGATCATAATCGCCCGGGGCAACAAACCCGTAGCCAAGCTGGTTCCCTTGCAGGCCAAACGCCAACCTCGGATTCCCGGCAGGGACCGGGGTAAAATCTGGATTGCGGAGGATTTCGATGGTCCCCTGCCCGAAGATTTACAGGCGGAATTTGAAAAATGAGCGCAAAGTGAAGCTGCTCCTCGATACCCAATGCTGGTTATGGTGGCACGCTGACTCGGCAAGATTGGGCCCGGCGGCAAAGAGCTTAATTTCAGATTCCGATAACTCTATTTACCTTTCGGTGGCCAGCATTTGGGAAATTGCCATCAAGTTCAGCATCGGCAAATTGGATTTGCCCGAACCTCCGAAAAATTTTGTCTTGACCCGGCTTTCCGAAGACGATATTACTCCGGTACCCATCACCGCCCTGCACGCCGCCGAAGTGGCAACCTTGCCTCACCTGCACAGGGATCCCTTCGATCGCCTGATTATCGCTCAAGCCATGGCGATGTCTTACCCCATAATGACTTCCGATTCCCAATTCAACCGCTACGCTATCCAAGTCATTTCGGCAGAGGCTTAAGAGTGTCTAACAGAATGGGGTTCTACTACAGCCGGCTACGAAAGTCCAGGGCGTCGTTCTCGACCTTTCAAACCCATCGACGTGGCCTCCAGCCACGCCTTCAGGGTTCTCAAGGCCTCGGGCCTCGCCCTGAACTTCCTCGCTCGCCCTCGCTACAAACCCCATTCTGTTAGACACTCTAAACCGGGGTCGTGCGGTTGTCAGACCTCCCGCATCCACCGCGAAGGCTTCCCCCCGCTGGTAGGAACAGGCCGTTACTCGCTCAGGACCAGCAAATCCGGGTGGGCCTTGCGCTGAATGGCGCCTTCGATATACATGAGGGTGCCGGAGGTGGCGCTGGGGCAGCTTCCGCAAGCGCCTTCGTAATGAATGCGGACCGTAGAACCATCGATTCCAAGCAACTCCAAACCTCCGCCGTCTCCCGCCAATCCCGGGCGTACCATCACATCGAAGATGCGGTCGATATGCGCCATTTGTCCGACTAAGGGAAGCGCGAAAAAATCGGCCGGCGCCTCGATATCCGCTCCGGGAGCCGAGGGGTCCTCGTCCGGTGTGGTCATGGGGGTTAGCTCGGGAGGCTTCAGGGTCTCTTCCAGGATATCGGCTATGGGCGTTATCAATTCCTCCCAATAACCCTCTTCCGACTTGTTCACCGTTACGGTTGAGCCGACATAAAATACGGAAGTCACATTGGGCAAAGCGAACAGCGCCGCCGCGGCGGGATCCGATTGCGCCGAAACGGCATCCGGATAGGAGCGTGATCCCGATGCCACCACATTGCAATCGATATGAAAGCGAATGGCTAATGGGTTGGGAGTTTCGGAGGTTTTCAAAACTTTAGGCATGTACGACTCGAATCTTGGAAAGACGGAATAAACCTATAAAATAATGAGTTCAATCCTTAAGACAAGCCCGTCCCGACGGCGCGGAATAGTCCAAGCAGATCCACCCGCCAACCGCACAATCTCCTGCCCTTTTAAGTACTTTTTGTCCAATTCTCTTACACCGGCAATTTTCCTTGGAAAGGTGCTACGGATACCGATTAGGCCCCTATGCCCGAAACTCCTAAAATGAACGACCCTTTGCAGGAAGAACCCGATTACAGCCGTTCCTTGAGCGATTGGATGCTTGAGCGGGGTAAATCCCTCATTTCCAATCCGGAAACGCGGCATGACGGGTTGAGCCGATTCGCGTCAATTTCCAGCGCCCTCCCGCCCAAGTACTCGCCACACCCCATCCTGGAAAGATTTGTCCATTTTCACGATCGCAGCCTGCCAATTCGCATGGCTTCGCCGATTATGTTGGCGGCCGGCGCAAACAAGTACGGAATCAACCTGCCTGCCTTCGCCTCCCTCGGCTTCGGTGCGGTCACCGTTGGTTCCGCCACCCGCGAGGCCCGTCTCGGCAACCCCGCCCGACCTCGTATCGGCATGCTGCCACTCGACCGCGCCATGAGTAATTCCATGGGGTTGCCCAATCCGGGCATAGACGCTTTGGCGGCCCAAGTCGACAGTGTTTTAGGTCAATGCCATAAGCGGCGCATGAGCGTGGGAATCAGCGTCGCCGACTCACCTGAATTGGAAGATGGAGATGAAAAGATCCGGGACTTGGTAGCCACCTTTCGGAAAGCCTACCGTGCCGCCGATTACATCGAATTGAACGTAAGCTGTCCCAATACCGGCTCCGACCGGTTGGATACCTATTCGGATTTTCTCGCCGAATTGTTGGACGAAATCATGGAAATCCGAAAGTCCCTTGCCCCACGCAAGGCCGTGCTGGTCAAACTCTCCCCCGATCTAGGCAGCAAGGCGCTTGAAGGCATATTGCGCACGGTTTCCGATGCCGGCATTACCGGCCTGGTCCTTTTCAACACCTTTCCAGCTACGCGGGCGAAGTACCTTAATTTGAAAACGCCGGAAGCCGACATCCCCATTTTAAGGGCGGACGGCTCCAAAGGGGGATTATCGGGACGGCCCTTGTACCAAAACACCTTACCTGCCGTGCGTTTCATCCATAAGGAACTTCCCCACCTCACCTTAATCGCCAGCGGCGGCGTCGATTCCGGGCAGAAAGCCCTGGACCTCCTCGAAGCCGGGGCCGATGCCGTGCAATGTTACACCGTGTTGGCCTATCGATGGCAAGCCGTGCGCAAGATGAATAAGGAATTGGTGCAGGCCATGGCCACCCGAGGCCTCACCACCCTGGAAAAAGATCCCCTTCCCTGACATCTCCGATTTTGTAAACTGGGTGATATGCCGCTGCGCCTTATCGTCTTATTCTGCTTGTCCTTTGCTCTATTATCGGTTCAAGCCCAACCGGAATGGCTGAATTCCCCCACCGAAACCAACCTGGAGCCGAAAAAGCCTCCGGCTCCCCCCACCTTATCTCTCGGCTTCGACTGGCCGAACGAATTGCGGGCGCAGGGGGCGCTTTTTTGGGCTCCGGCATGGCAGGCTTCCCTTCATGCCACCTTGGAAAAGCGGAAGGGAGTGGATGGCCTTAACGCCATTTCAGGGATAGGACTGCATATTCTGAGGATATGGTTCGACGAGAGCAACGAACATCCTCTGGAAAACAGCGAATTCCTGTTCGCCGCCTTCAATCTGCATCACAATTATCAGGAGTCACTGGGGCATCTGCGCCCCCAGTTGGGTCTGGGCCTGGGAAAATATTGGAAACCCTTCGACAACATTCCCCTGGGACTCGATCTCCAGGTCGAATTGTCGCGGGTCTTTTTCGGAGTGCTGCGGCCCGAAGCAGATAGTTACGAAGTGCAAAAGACCCGCTTGCGTTTCGGAGCCTTGCTCTTCCACCCGTTCGATTAAAAAGCTAGTGCCCTCGGGCCAACGCGGCTTTATGGACTCGATCCACTCCCACCACGAATGCGGCTTCGCGCAAACTGAGATTGTGCTGCTGTGCAAGCCGTGACACTTCCGCAAAAGCCTCGGACAAATGCCGGTCCAGCTCCATATGATGCTCGGTTTTCTCCCATTGATGCACTTGGATGTTCTGGGCCCATTCGAAATAGGAGGCGATGACGCCGCCCGCATTGCAAAGAATGTCCGGGACCACGACCACGCCCCTGTCTCCCAGAAATTCGTCGGCTTCGGGAGTGACCGGACCGTTGGCGCCTTCCAGCACGTATCGAGTCTTAATTTGGGCCATATTGCCCCCATGGATCACATTTCCCAATGCGGCCGGAACCAGGATATCGCAGGCCTGGTTGAGGATTTCCGTCGTATCCTGCGAGGAGGATTTTTCCGCTTCGGGAAATCCGGCTACGCCTCCGGTATTTTGAGCGTAGAGCATGAGCTTGGGAATGTCCAGCCCGGACTTTTCATATAACGCCCCCGAGGCGTCGGCCACAGCCACCACGCGCGCGCCCATATTACTCATGTGCAGCGCGGCATAACTCCCGACATTTCCGAATCCTTGTACGACTACGGTTTTGTCGCGGATATCCTCGCCCTTCTCTTCCAAAACCCGTCGCGCCACCATGGCAACCCCCAATCCGGTGGCATCAAGGCGACCGGGCGTTCCGCCCAAGGGAATCGGTTTTCCGGTAACGATGGCCGGGGTATAGCCGTGCAGGAGTCCGTATGCATCCATCATCCAGCCCATAATCTGGGGATTGGTGCCCATATCGGGAGCCATGATATCTTTATAAGGTCCGACCATTTTCTTCAAGCTATGCATGAATCGGCGCGTGAGGGTTTGCAACTCCCGCATCGAGAGCGTATGGGGATCCACCGCGATTCCCCCCTTGGCCCCACCGAAGGGAATATCCACCAGCGAGCATTTCCAGGTCATCAAGGAAGCCAGCGCCCGCACCTCGTCCATATCCACCTGGGGATGGTAGCGCACGCCGCCTTTGTAAGGTCCGCGCACGCCATTATGCTGAACCCGGTAGCCTTCGAACAAGCGCAGCTCGCCCTTATCGTCCAGCATAGGGAGAGCCACTTTCACTTCACGCCAGGGCGTGGTTAAAAGCTTCCGGTAGTTTTCCTTGATTTCCAGGATATCGGCGGCTTTGTGCACCCGTGCATTCACCGCAGCAAAAGGATTCAGCTTGGGATTGGCATGGGCATCGTGGGCATCATGGGTGGGCGCCGGATTCGGAGCGTTCGGAAACGGGTTTACTATGGGTTTGGATGGGATCATGAAGTGACCTGCCTTTTGCTTGCTTCCATTATACCAAGTGGACGGCCCTGAAGCGCAATAGAGCTTTTTTTCGCAATAGACATGAGAAAAAAGCGGAAGTTATGGATTCAGCGTTGACCTGGAAAAGCAGCGGGAACGAAACGGCGCGAAAGGGGATCGAGTTCGGCATAGGATTGCATCCAAAAGATCGCAGCCTTATCTCCTTGCATTCCGGCAGCCAAAAGCATAGCCTCCAGTACAGAAACCGGGTGCGCGGCCAAGAGTTTTTCCACATCGGGCCAACCCGGAGCCGAGCGCGCTATGATGCGGCGCGCGGCTTGCCGGTTCGCGAGCGATGCATCCGAAAGCGCAAAGAACAGCCGCCGCCAGTCGGAAACCCTGTCCTGTTCGCCCAAGGCCCAGAGTCTTTGGTGGAGTTCCGGTCCGGAGGTTTTTTCGATGCCCTTCAGAAGCAGGGGAATGTGGCTTTGGTTAGGATAGGCGCCCAGGCTGCGCACGGCATTGCGGCGCACCTCTTCGTTGTTAGAATCCAGGTACTCGCGCGCCACCGAGGCGAACGCGGTATCTCCCAAACGGGATCCGATATACAGCAATTGCGATTTGACGCTGTCGGGAACTTCCGGTAATCCCTTCCGTAAAAACTCGCGAGGCGCCACGTTTTTCCCGGAATCGGAAATCGCCGCGAAGAGTTCCCGGACATAATGGCTTTGACGCGCGGTTTGGTTGACCAGCCTATAGTTCAACAAATAAGCGAGGGTGGAAGTATCGGATTCGATAAGCGCGTGGCGGCAGGAATCCCGCAGGATAGAAAATCGTGGTTCCCCAGTGGCTGCGACGATGAACAGCGAGTCAAAGCGGGTAAAAGCAGGCATTCCTTGAGCCGGGGCCGACGAGAAGACTATCCCGATAAGCAGCAGGGAAGGAAGGATGCGAAGAGCAGTCAGTCTCATAAAGGTCGCTTTGTCAGTGGGATGGGGAACCGGCGGGTTGGCCCCGGCCACGTCTGTCCAGCCCTAACCCGTTTCCCTTGCTTTTACCGTCGAAGGCGCGCCAGCCCCTTCCATTGGCAAAACCACCTGAATAGTGATCGTCGCCATGGCCGTCGAAGAAAAACCCGAAGCTGCCCCGATCGCGTCGTTGGTCGGCATGACCCAGGGTCATCGACGGATTGAGACCCAGATAAAAGTCGTTGCCGGTCCCATCGAAAAGCAGGCCGATACCGTTGGCGCTGCCTGCTCCCAGACTCATATCGGTAGCGACATAGGTGTCGCTTCCTTCTCCGTCATATAAAAGGCCCAAGGCCAAATCGTGGCCGCAACCCTGGCTCACTCCTTTGGAAAACCGGTGGTCATCACCTCTCTCGTCCCAGGAAATACCCACCGCCATATGCACACCCGCGCCTTGGGCATATTGAAAAGCCTGATAGCGATCATTTCCGGCCTCGTCCAGCAATAAACCCAGAGAATACCAATAGGCCGATCCTTGTCCATAGATATCGCTCACATAAGTATCGTTACCCTCCTGGTCCCACAGCACCGCCACGCCACCGGAATAGTGGGGCCGGAATCCGGTGGAAAATCCCTGGGACATACTGAGATTGCGATCCCGGTAACGTAAATCATCTAAAAAAGTAGGGCGCACGACGTATTGATCCGATCCTTTACCGTCGCGTAAAAAGCCCATGCCCCGGGTCGAGGAAGCGCCCTGGCTGAGCAGGCTCGCGCTGTAGAGATCGTTTCCGGTTTCGTCTTCCAGCATGCCCAACCCGAAAAACCCGAAACCCTGCGTTCCCAGGCGAGCGTGGTATTGGTTGTTGCCGGCCGCATTGTAGAAATGGGAATAGCCGAACAGCGAGGAACCGAAGGCGAAGTTACGCCCCAGATAAGTGTCGTCGCCCCCCATATCAAAGGCCAGCAGCATTCCCATATGACCCGGCCCTTGCGGCAGACTGTCGTCGCTCACATAGCGATCGCGGCCCTGCATATCGATAAGGATGGCGATGTCGCCCGGTCGGGCCTCATCGGAAAAAACATATTCATCATCGCCGCCCACGTCGATATACAATCCCCTGCGCACGACATGCTTGTCCGGGCCCGGTCCACCCAAGGTGACGGGGCCGATAGGGGTATTTTCCAGGCCTTCGAACCATTGCGTTCCCTCGCGGCGCGTTTTTTCCACTAACCTACGCTGTAAGGCAAATGCCCTTTGTCCCGCCTTGGCCAACAAACCGAGATCGAGCCGTTGCGCGGTGGTGAAAACCCAGTGTTGCCGCTTTTCCAGATAAAGCCGCTCCAAATCCGAATCGATGGGGGAACGCGTCGTATCCACTTCATCCATCAAGAGCAGCTCGCCCGCTCTCCGCAAGAGCGAATCGCGCTCCGAGGGTTCAAGGGGTGAGAGAAAGGCCTGCATATCGCGATGAACTTGATCGAGTTCACGCAGCAAGGCGTCCTTATCCAAATCCAGTAGCCCGGAGGTATCTCCTGACCCTTTCGAATCCGCATCCACCACCACGTCAAGCATATTCCATAATCCGGCCGGTGATGTTGCGAAGGGAAGGGTGTCACTTGCGGCGGAGGGCCGCAAGGCGCGCACTTCATCAATGATTTCCGCCGCACGTAGCGGTTGATGCAATAGATTTTGCAGGCGAGATAACCGGAAGGCATCCGGAGATTTGTCCCTTACGCGCAAATCCAAATCCGCTTGCGAGACGCCGTTGGGTTTGAGAAGATAATGGTACAAGGTGTCGAGTGGAGAAGCGGAAAACCCCGCCCAGGAGCAGAATGCGCATAAAGCGGCAATTTTGACCACGAGCGGGGACATAACGCCAAGGTACCAAATTTCCACGGCCTTTCCTTTTTCCTATTTTGCCAGACATGCGTATCGGTGTATTCGACTCCGGGTTCGGTGGACTGACGATTTTCCAGGCATTGGCGGCCAGGCTTCCGGATTACGATTACCTCTACCTGGGCGACAACGCGCGCACCCCCTATGGCAACCGTTCCTTCGAGACCATCTACCGCTTTACTCGCGAAGGCGTGGACTTTCTCTTCTCGCGCGGGTGCAAGCTGATAATCATCGCTTGCAATACCGCATCGGCCAAAGCCTTGCGCGCCATTCAGCAAAACGTGCTTCCGACTCAGTATCCCGGAAGGAACGTACTCGGTATCATCCGCCCTTCGGTGGAAGAGTTGGCCAAGCAATCCAAAACCCGGGTGGTTGCTTTATGGGGCACCGAAGGCACCGTCAAATCCGACAGTTTCGCGTTGGAACTGGCGAAGTCGGCGCCGCAAATCCGGCTTTTCCAACGGGCTTGTCCCATGCTGGTTCCCCTGGTGGAAGCCGGGGAGCTCGCGGGAGGGGGAACCGACTTTTTTATCAATCGATACTGGAGTGAAACCCATGCTCTCCATCCCGGCATCGATACGCTGCTTCTGGCCTGCACCCATTACCCCCTGCTTTATGCGCGCATACGCGCGCTCGTTCCTCCCGAAGTGAACATTCTCATACAGGGAAATTTCGTGGCTCCCAGTCTCGCGGATTATTTGACGCGCCACCCCGAAATCGACTCGGATTTGACCCGCGACGGATCCCGCGCCTTCTTCACCACCGATAGAACCGAAGGCTTCGATAAATTGGCCGAGGCGTTTCTCGGCCATAGCGTGATATCCGAAAAAATCACGCTGTAGCATGGGAATAAAGGTCGAAAACCTTGGGTCAGGAGCCCTTTTACTTGACTTCATCCTGAGGGTTCCCTATATTGGATAATCAGTGAAAACTTCGCAAATAAGATTCATCTGGCGCAAATCGATGCCCATACGGTGCTCAATGAGTTCCCCTTCCTCCGCTATCCCCTGAAAACATCCACAGTCAGCTGTGGCTCGCAGAATTTTCGAATTTTCCCATATGGCGTATCCGGTACGATGATTAAAACAAAGAGGGTCGAACATGTTCAACACTGAAAATTGGCAGGATTATCGTGGAAAAGGCGAAGGCGTGCTGATCCACCTGGATTCCACCAAGCTTCACGAGCTGCCTGTCCGGGATCCTCTCGACGCCGAGGGCAATCCGGTGCTCGAGCCCAATTATGAAACCAAAACTTACGGATTCATGCAATGCGTGAACGCCAAGACTCTGCTGTCCACGTTTCGGAACCGGCGACGTTACCTGCTTTTCGGTACCCGTTATCAAGGCAAGTTGGAAGCCTACCTCGGTCGCTTCCTCGTCATCGGCTATATGCGTCTGGACAAATCGCTGGAAGTGCGCAAGCGATATTCTCATCGATGGGTCGAGCAGCCGGCGGGTTCCAAAAGCCCCGAATGGCTCGAAATGGAACAGTGCTACGCTTTTTACAGCGAGGACATGAATTTTTACGCGCCGGAAGACGCGTATGAATTAAGCGAAGCGATCATGAAGGACTGGGGGTACAAAGGTAAGATTACCAAACAGATGAAGCTGACTTTTCCGGAGGATCGGCTTCAGCAAATTCTTGCGCACTTCCATGGCAAAGTTTCCTGCAATGAGAAATACTTGGAGGCATTGAAGGAAGTGGCAGCGGACCTCGAAGCCAACCGGGCCAAGGAGCAGCAGGTCCAGAATCAGCCCGAGTGGTAGTTCGAACTATTGCTTGCCGTGCTTCTGCAGCAGGGCGCCTACCCGCGCGAGCAGCTCCTCTTTTCCGAAGGGCTTGGTGATGTAGTCTTCCGCCTTCATCACGTGCAGGCCCACCATCAAATCCACGGACTTGTTGTTGCTCGTTAGAAAAGCGATGGGGGTTTTCGCCAGCGCCGGCTGTTCCCGTAACTCGCGAAATACGTCGAAGCCGTCTACATTGGGCATGACTACGTCCAACAGGATGAGATCAGGATCCAATTCCAATGCGGTCGAGACCGCCGAGTCCGGATCCGTCACCACCGTCACCTCGTGGTTTCCAATGCCCAGCACCAGCTTAACCAACTCGGCCATATCTTTTTCGTCGTCGATGACAAGCACCTTAGCCATGCTTCAGCCCTTTCTCAATTCGCGGGGGAGCCATTCCCAATAGAACATAGTCACCGCGAAGCCCGCCGCCAAAGCGGTAAAATTCAGAATCAGGGCGGTAGCGCCCAGATAAGGCGAAAAATCCAATTCCATTCCCGCCAAGTTCAAGACCAGCGACACCGCCAATAGGGCGCACGAGAGGTAATAGACGCGATAAACGGGTTTTTTCTTTTGGGCCATGCCGAAAATCCGGCTCAGGGATCCCAGCACGATAAACGCGGTTATGAAAGTCATATGCCAGATAACCAAGGTGACGACGGTAATGGATATCATCGCTTCACCCTACCCTATGCTCATCATGGTCCGGTAAAGATGGAAGGAGAGGACTGAAAAGGCGATGCCCCCTATGCAAATCAAAGCCGCGGAAAAATGGAAGGGGATACCCGGAACCAGACCGCTTTGCAAAACCAGGCCGGCCACCAGCAAGGCCAGACTGGCGGTCATGATGCGGTTGTCGGGTCCTTTCTTGAACTTCATGCGGTAGAATTTGGCGATAAGGGACAAATACCGGCCCACTCCCGCGAAGAGCAGAGCCAGGGCAATCATTCCGGCTGATTCGAAAAAAGCCATCTCCCTATCACTTCCCTTTTTTCAAGGATGCCGGCGCGAAAACCTCGAGGAAGGTGTCGGCATCGGTTTTGACCGGCGAGCCGCTCATCACGCCTTGGCGGCCGACGAATTTCTCCATGATTTCGATTCCGTTGGAGGTGATGTTGAACTGGCGGATATCTTTGGCATGTTGGCTACCCCTCATCTTGAGAACCAGAATTGCCTTGGAGATGGAGCTGTCGATTTCGACATAGCGCAATATGAAAAAGTTGTCGGCGATGAATGGAGCCTGCGAAAGGCTGGAGGTGTCGCCCAGCAGGTTGTTGTTCTCACGCAGAAAAAGAGCCGTGATGTCCTCGCGCTTCAGGCTGTTGATGAAAGTGTATTCCATCTCGCGAAGCTGGTCCTCTTCTTCGGCGGCGTATTCGAAATGCGTCAGCGAATCGACCAGGCAGCGTTTGATGCCCATTTCGTCGATGAGGGTTTCCAAGGTTCCGCCCAATTCTTCCATTTCACGCAAAACCCCTTCGGGTTCGGAAAAAATGATTTTCAACATGCCCTCTTCTTCATACTTGCGGAGATCCCATCCGAAGTTGAGGGCGTCGTGGTAATACTGGCTGGGAAATTCCTCGAAAGTGATGATGAGGCCGGGCTCTTGAAATCGCTCGATGCCGTTCACGATAAACTGGATTCCCAGCGTGGTCTTACCGGTGCCGGGAGCACCTTCGATTACGGTGGCGCTTCCGCGCACGACGCCTCCGTCTATCATCTTGTCCAGTGCAGTTATGCCAAATGGGCTTCTTTCCAGCATGTACCGTCCTATTTGAAGTCCGCTTTATTGTCGGATAATTCGCCGCCCGAATCCATCCTTGTTATCCTCAAAGGCAAGATGGCACATTCAGGGTCCATCGAACTTATTTCTTGAGCAGGGCGAGCAACACCGCTTTTTGCGCATGCAGACGATTTTCCGCTTCATCGAAACAAACGCAAGCCGGCGATTCCATTACGGCATCGGTAATTTCCTCCCCGCGATGGGCGGGCAGGCAATGCGACACCAGACAGCCTTTCGGCGCCTTGGAAAGCAATTCCTCGTTAACTTGAAAGGCCTGGAAGTGATCTTTTTTTTCGGCTTCCCGGCCCTCTTCGCCCATGCTCACCCACACATCGGTATAAATCAAATCCGCATTGGCCACGGCCGCAACCGGCTCATGCACAGTGCGATAGGACGTTCCTTTTTTTTCAAAGAGCCGGTTGATTTCCTTTTGAATGGCTTCGGGCTGTTCATAACCCCGAGGACAGGCCAAGGTGAAATTCATGCCGAGGTGCCCCGCCATGGCGGCGATGGAATTCGCAACATTGTTGCCGTCGCCTACGAAAACCAGATTAAGCCCTTCCAGGCGCTTTTTATGCTCCAGAAGGGTTTGCCCCAGCGCCAAGGCTTGGCAGGGATGGTATTTATCGGTCAGGGCGTTGATAACGGGGACGGAAGCATAACGGGCCAAATCTTCCACCATTTGATGCGAAAAGGTGCGGGCCACGATGACATCCACCCATCTCGAAAGCGCGTGAGCCGCGTCCGCAACCGTTTCCCGCTTCCCAAGGGCGATTTGACTCGGTGAAAGATAAATGGCCGCCCCCCCTAATTGCACCATGGCCACTTCGAAGGTGACGCGGGTGCGCAGGCTGGGCTTTTCGAAAATCAGAGCGGCGCTGCGGCCTTGTAATTCTTGCGAAGGCCCCATTTTTTGAAATTTCGCCTTCACTTCCACCGCCGAGTGAAGTAGCTCCAGGATGCCGGCAGCATCCATTTCCATTAAGGTGACCAGGTGTTTTGGATTTGCTTTCGCCATAGCGGATGGCCGTCCCGTAGCTGTTCCGGTTATTTCAAGGATGTTCTGGGAAGAGTAGCTATAATCCCCATGACATTAAATGTTAAATTTAACGTCGTACGTCCACCCAAGGGGATACTTTTTGCTTCAGGCTCACTGTCCCGCCAAAATCAACCTGTTCCTCGAAGTGCAGGGCAAAAGAGCCGATGGCATGCACAATTTGGGAACCCTGTTCCAAAGCTTGGAAATTGGAGACGACTTGACGGTCGAGCCCGCGGTGGGGATCACTCTGATGTGCAATGAAAAAATAACTCCCGACCCCGATGATAATCTGGTGGTGAGGGCCGCACGGCTCGTAAAAGAGAGCTATTCGCCTAAGGTGTCAGACGAGCAGGGTGCGCGCTTCACCTTGACCAAGCGCCTCCCCATGGGCGCGGGCCTGGGGGGCGGAAGTTCCAATGCCGCCGCCGCCCTGCGATTGTGTAATCAACTTTGGCGTTTGCAATTGACCGACGACGAGCTGTTCCCCATGGCGGCGAAATTAGGGGCGGATGTTCCTTTTTTTTTAATGCAAGGGTGCTTTTTCGGGGAAGGCAAGGGTGAAATCCTGAAACCCGCTCCCGAACCCTTTCCATTCCATGTGGTGGTGGGAACACCTTTTTGCAGCGTGGAAACCGCATGGGCCTACCAGCAACTCCCTCCCAAAACCGAATTTTCCTGGCCCCGGTTCAAGGCTTTATACATGACCCATAGTGATAATCCCGGGTTTTATCGTATGCTTCGGAACGATTTTGAAGTTCCCATGCGGTCCCGCCATCCCGAAATAGAGCGCCTTTTCGAAGCTATGGAGGCACTGAATCCCGTGAAATCCTTGTTGTCCGGCAGTGGCGCCAGCGTATTCGCTCTTTTTGAGGACCAGGCAGCGGCTCAGCGCTGCTTGGAAGGCATTTCCCCCCTATGCCGCTTCGCCTGCCTAACCCATTTTCAGTTATAAAGGCTTTGTTCGGCCCAACATTGAAACTTTCTCCCCATGTTTTGTATTATTCACCGCTCAAAAAGCGCCGGTGGGGCGTCGTCAAGTGGTAAGACAACGGTTTTTGGAACCGTCTACCGTAGGTTCGAATCCTACCGCCCCAACCACGTTTCAATCCAGCTGTAACCGGGAGCCCTGGGTTCCCACACCGCTTGGGATGGCGTCTTCCTGCTGGAGAAGGCGAATACCAAGACTTTAAGGAAATATCATGGAAACCACTGCTCTTCCCGCCAAAATTAGACCGAAATCAAGCCGCGGCTATTTGAACCAGATGCGTCGTGAAAGCCGCATTCCGGCCGTAATTTATGGCCTCAAAAAAGCGCCCGAACAAATCGAAGTCTCCTATGTCGATTTACGTCCCATGCTCACCCAGCGGAACAAGCCGATTACCCTGGATATCGAGGGCAAAAAGCAGGACGTGCTCATCAAGGCCATTGAAAAAGAAGCCATCAAAAAAGATGTCCTCCACATCGATTTTCTCCGGGTGGACGATTCGAGCCTTGTCATCGTGAACGTTCCCGTCGAAACCACGGGAATTCCGGTAGGCGTGAAAACCGAAGGTGGAGTTTTCTCCATCATGAAAAAATTCGTCACCTTGCGGGCCCGTATCAAAGATATTCCGGAGAAATTCGTTCATGACATCAGCGACATGCCTGCCGGAAAGATTTTCTACGTGCGTGATCTGGTTTTCGAAAAAGGCCGGATTCTCACCCCTGCCAAAACCGCTCTATACGGTATTGCGGGCGGACGCAAAGGCGAAGCACCCGCCGCCTAAACCGGCTTTGGGCGATTAGGAGACGCTCCGGCGATGTATATCCTCATGGGCCTGGGAAATCCCGGGCCTCGCTATGCCGGTACCCGCCACAACATCGGCTTCGAATTACTGGATTATGCAGCCTCGCACTGGGGTAGCGCCGGGGTCTGGAAGCAAGAATGCAAGGCTTTCACCCAAAAAGTAAGCGTGGATCAAAAATCCGTGCTCTTGGCTAAACCTCAAACTTTCATGAATCTAAGCGGAGAGTCGGCTCGCGCCCTACTTTCCTTTTATAAAGTTCCGCCTGAAAATCTGGTGGTGGTTTTTGACGACGTGTCTCTTGACCTGGGCGCCGTGCGTATCCGTCGCCAGGGTAGCGCCGGAGGGCATAACGGTATCAAAAGCCTTATTCAACACTGTGGTTCGGACTTCCCCCGGATACGCATTGGAGTGGGCCCCTGCCCTCCCGGCTATGATCTCAGTAATTTCGTACTCGGGAAATTAACCCGCGCGGAAGAAGATATCCTGCGCGACTTGGGGGATTATTTCCTGGATTTAACCCGCCTGGGATTCTCGGAGGGATGGGACTCGGCCGCCTCTCGCTTCAATCGTCGCGGTCCCTAGCATTCTCTACTCCTCGCAAGCCTCACCGGCACCGACTTGCCTTCAGGCCTTGCCAATGCTATTTTATCCCCGACTTCTTCTCGGGCCTCTTTCTGATAGACCGCCCGATAATTTCCGGATAACCTGCTCGATAAAGCAGGGCCCCATTGAGGAAGGACGCAGAAGTATTGGATGGATTGGGGTGATTTGCCCCCTCCAAGCGTGTCCGTCTTGCAAATTGTTATCTTTTTAAAAAATTGAACGAATTGAACGAGCTCGAAACGAATAGGAATGCACCATGATCGAGGATTTAAACCTTCTCTTGGAAATGAATCAGCTGGAAAAAAAAGCCTATGAGCTACAGCTGACCAAAAAGGACTTGCCTTCCCGGATTGAGCAGCTTAAACTGGAAATCGCCCGGGAAAAAGCCCGTTTGGACCAGATCACCCACGCCACAGCCGAGGCGCGCACCAAAATCCAGGAAAACAAGGACTTGGCCGTTCAGGAGCAAACCGCCCTGGACGAAAGCAATGCCCGTCTGGAAAATATCAGTACCAACCGCGAATACGACGCGGTGCATACCGAAATTGCCACCCATAAAAAAAACATCGATATGGCTCACGCCAATGTCCTGCATTTCCAGCAAACCCTGGAGAACCTTGAGAAGGATTCGGAAGCCATTGAAACCGAGTACAAGCGCGTGCTTGAAGTCAACGAGCCGGAGTTGAAAAAACTGGAAGAGGAACTGAGTGGTATCGAAGGACGTATCGAAGCCCAACGTAAATTGTCCGAACTTCCGCGCGCCCGCATCCGCAAACGGATTTTGACTGTCTATGACAGGGTAGTGCAACGCCGCGAAACACCCAATATCATTTCCGCTCTCAACCGATCGAAAAAATACTGCGGCATTTGCAATCGGACGCAAACCCCCCAGCAACTCATTGAAATCAGCAAGCAAAACGCCTTGATTACCTGTGAGAGCTGCGGATCCATCCTGGTTTGGCAAGAAGAATCGGTGCTTGAAGCCAGTGCGCTTCCCTAGCCGTCGTCCCTAGCTTTCACGGCTCGGGTTCCTCTTTGGCTTCCGGAACCGCTTCTCCTTCTACCTTCGGCGCCTCCGTCTCTTTAGGATTCAGTACTTCCCCTATGGCGCGGGCGGATTCCAAAGCCAGCGACCTTCCCAATTCCTGAAGCACTTCATCGCGAAGCTTGGGGTCGATTTCGCTCCAACGCGAATAAGCGGAAAGGCTATTCACTCCAATCTGCTTTTCCGCTCTTATGTCCTGACCCGACGACAGCTCCCCGCTTGCCATGTCGGAAACTCGAAGTTCGACCACCTGAGAAAAGGTCACTTTCATATGCCAAGGCATCCAAAGCACCCTTTTACTGGCAATATTCACCGGCAAAAGGCGTCCGTATGCGGCATATTGGCGATTCACCCGCTTGTGTACTTCCTTTAATTCATAAATGTTAGGCACAGGCCCACTCAATATGCCCTGAGTGATCAATGCCGCAACTTCGTCCATGGATTCCACCTGTATTTCCTTGTCGGCAGCGAGATGCCAATGGATGCTACGGGCCAATTCACCCCCCATAAGGGGTACATCCTTATATTCGACTCCCAGAAAAACCAGCGAAGCGGAGGAGGCGGGCCAAAGCCAGCCCAGCAAAAAAATAAAGCAAAGGACTCGGAAGCGGGGACGGCTTCCCTGCGACATAGAAGTGAAGGACATGGACATGCGGTAAGTATCGCGTAATTTTAGGGCTAAGGGAAGCCCAACGGCCGTTATCCCCGAAACTCCCTGATTCCGAAGCGACGCAGGATTTCTTCCAAGGTATATCGAAGTACGATGGTCGCTCCGGATGGGGAGACGTAGGGATTTTGCGTGGCGAAAAGGCTGTCGATAAGGGAGGTGATTTGCGCGTGATCCATCACGTCACCTAATTTGACTCCCGCCATGCGGGCATAAGCCTGGGCCATGCGCCCCAGCCACCCCTCCTCCGCGCCTCCTCCCCTGCGGTCCGCCATCAATTCGGTCACCATGGCCTGTATGACTTTGTTGGCGCGAGTGGGATTGATTTCCATGGGTAAACCGCGCAGCTGGAAAGTATTGCCCCCGAAAGATTCCAGATCGAAGGCCAGGGATTGGAAATGCTGGAGATTCTCTTCCAGAAACCGGCTTTCGTCGGGTGTGAATTCCAGCACCTCGGGAAAAAGCAATTGCTGGGAGGCGAAGTGGCCCGGCTTGCGTAAACCCTCCAGCGATTTTTCGTAGATAACCCGTTCATGCGCGGCCTGCTGATTGACCAGCATTAACCCGCTTTGCACCGCGAAGCAGATAAACCCATTATGGACCTGTAAAAAAGGCACCGCGGAGAAGGCTCCCCATTCGGCGCCGCGCGGCACGGAATCGGATGGCCGGAAGGGATAACCTCCGGGCTTCTCGTTTAGGGAAAGCGTACGCGCCGGGGCGCCGGTTCCGGCGGGTTCCGCGCTGAAGAGAAAGTTGACCTCATGCCTATCGGCCCCGTCGCGCGCGGGCCCATCCCGTTCGGGCGACCCCCCCGCGACGAATGTGAAGGCGGGAGCGCGCTCATCCGGTTCCCGTGCCGGGTCTCCTTCCCCTTCTCCGGAAAACGCCCGTTTATCGTCAAGACGTAACGCCGGCGCTTCTACGGTCTTCCGCAACGCCTGACGCACGGCCTGGCTCACCGCCCAGAAAATCTGGTTGTCTTTTAAAAAGCGCACTTCCTTTTTGGTGGGATGTACGTTGACGTCCACCTCATCCGGCGGAAACGTCAGGAACAATACGCCCATGGGAAATCTTCCCGGCGGCAAGACATCGTAGCCTTGCGCCCACGCCCGGCTGATCAAGGGGCTTTGCACGGAGCGAAGGTTGACATAGAGGTATTGATGGCTGTGTTTGGATCGTGCCTGCTGCAAAGTGGAAATGAAACCCTCAATGTGGATACGGCCATCGCTCCAATCCACCGGCACCAAATCGTTGGTGACATTGAACCCCAGTACTTCCCCCGTTCGATGGCGCAGAGTTCCTTCGGTAAAACGCAAGAGGTCGCGGCCCTTTTCGCTTACGCGAAAGCTGGCTCCCGGATGGGCAAATGCTACACGGGTAACCGTGTTCAAAATTTTCAGGGTTTCCGATTTGCCGGTGCCCATGAATTTCCGCCGTACCGGATTATGGGCGAAAAGATTCTTGACCGTAACCGTGGTTCCCCTGGTCCGCGAGATTTCCGACACCTGTCCCGCAACGGAATCGACCACCGTCAGCGACGAACCGGTCACTTCGTCGGCATGGCGGGTTTCCAGTGTCATTTCCGCCACGGCGCCGACGCTGCTTAAGGCTTCGCCCCGAAAGCCATAGGAATGGATACGAAACAAATCGTCTTCATCGCGAATTTTGCTGGTACTGTGCGGCAACCACGCCAATTGCAACTCTTCCCGGGTCATGCCCGATCCGTCGTCAATCACGCGTACCAGTTCTTTTCCGCCGTCTTCCAGGAGAATGGTGATTTTTCGCGCTCCGGCGTCCAGGGCGTTCTCCACCAGTTCTTTAACGGCATTGGCCGGTCTTTCGATGACTTCACCGGCCGCTATTTTATGAACGGTGGCATCCGGAAGAACGGCTATGGAGGGGCTTTTCATGGGCAAAAGGATAGTTTGTGCAGGGATTCCAGGCAATTCAAAAACAGCACTAAAATCTAAACCCTAAAATCAAAACTTCCTCCAAAAATGCCACTTTGTTTCCCTCTGATCCGGCCCATTACCCTATTGAGCCGATAGGTTTGATATGGTATATTAAAGGCATGAAGGTGACCTCTAAAACCGTCTATGCCTTGCACTTCCTCTGCGCCCTGGCCATAAAGTCGCGCAATGGAGAAACGAAGCCGGTCCATTTACGCGAAATCGCCGAAGAATATAAAATTCCCTTCAAATTCCTGGAACAAATCGCCATCCTCATGAAGAGCGTAGGTTTGGTCAAGGGGGCTCGGGGAAAGACCGGTGGTTATCAACTTTCGCAAGAGCCGGAGGTGATATCCCTGGCTCACATTCTCAAGGCCACCGAAGGCGAGCTCTTTCCTTTAGCCGCGGTTGAAGGAGGCAGTGCGGTAGTGAATGCCTTGTTGGCCGAGACCTTCGCACAAGGGCGAAGATTGGTCGAGGAAAAACTGGGCGGCGTTTCGCTGGCGGAATTGGCCGATAAGGCCCGCGCCGATATGGAACCGGCTTATATGATGTATTACCTATGATTACCACCTCCACCCCGTCCAGCAACAGGCAGCCTGCAACCATGACCGTAGAATACACTCCGGAATTCGCAGAACGGCTCAATGCGGAGTTCGCCGCCTTGAGCGCCGACGAACGCCTCCGCCGGTCTTTCGAACTTTTCGGAGACGGGCTCATCGCCACCACCTCCTTTGGTCGCGACTCCGGCCTTTTACTCCATCACCTGTACCGCGCCAAAACACCTATCCGGGTTTATTTCATCAATACCACTTTTCATTTCACGGAAACCCTGGCCTATCGCGATACCCTCGTCTCCGCTTACGGCATCCGCCTCGAAGAAATGCATCCGGACGATCCCGACAATCGCCGATACGCCATGGAAGTCGCCAATATCACCCGAATCAGCGATACCACGGCCTGCTGCGCCATTAATAAAGTGGCCGTGCAGGCCCGCTTCATGGGCCGCAGCGACGTTAAGGCGGTCATTTCAGGATTAAGGCGCGATCAATCCGAAACGCGTAAAGACACACCTTTCGTGCAATTGCAGCGCAGCGGTAAATTCAAGCTTTGCCCCTTCGCCGACATGCCCATGCAGGATGTCGATTTATACCTGCGTCTGTGGGAAGTACCCGAGCATCCCTTGGCTGCCCAAGGCTATACCAGCATCGGATGCAGTCCCATTACCTGCACCAGCAAACCCCTGGACGGCGACGCCCGCTCCGGGAGGTGGTCCGGTGAGCAAAAAACCGAATGTGGCTTGCATCTCGATTTCAACCTGTGATTCAAACCGTAGCGAGGGAATGGAGTTAAAGTGAAAATTCTATCCGACATGACCGAGCGCGTGGGCCATACGCCCCTGCTCAAACTCAACAAGCTGGTTCCGAACCCCGACTCCCTCTTTTTGGTCAAGCTGGAAAGCGATAACCCCGGCGGCTCGGTAAAGGATCGCATCGCCCTCAACATGGTTGAAGACGCCGAGCGTTCGGGAAAACTTAGGGCCGGCATGACCATCATTGAACCCACCAGCGGCAATACCGGTATCGCCTTGGCTTGGATTGCCGCCGTAAAGGGCTATCGCTCCATTTTGGTGATGCCCGAATCGATGAGCGAGGAGCGGCGCAATCTGCTCAAGGCCTACGGCGCCGAGCTCATTCTCACCCCGGCCGCCTTCGGTATGACCGGAGCCATTGAAAAAGCCATGGAAATCGTCGCCAATCGCGGAGACTGTTTCATGCCCCAGCAATTCGACAATCCCGCCAACCCCGATATCCATCGACGTACCACGGCGCAGGAAATCTGGCATGATACCGAAGGCGGTGTCGACGTGTTGGTGGTCGGCGTGGGAACCGGAGGCACCATTACGGGAGTGGGTGAAATTTTGAAGGCCCGCAAACCCGGAATCAAAATCATCGCGGTGGAGCCCGAGTCGTCCAACGTGCTCAGCGGAGGCAAGCCGGGCCGCCACGAAATCCAGGGCATCGGCGCGGGTTTCATTCCGCGCGTGCTGAATACGTCGGTGTACGACGAAGTGTTGACCGTCTCCAGCGAAGACGCCATGGATATGGCGCGACGCCTGGCGCGTGAAGAAGGCATTTTAGCGGGTGTTTCGGCCGGAGCCAACGTAAAGGCCATGATGACTCTAGGCGCACGCCCCGAATTACATGGCAAAACTTTCGTGACCTTCATTTGCGATACGGGCGAGCGTTATCTTTCCACGCCGCTGTATCAAACCCGCTAAGCCCCATGCCGTTATTGAACGAGAGTCAATTGCGGAGATACAAGCGGCACCTGATGCTTCAGGGAGTCGGCTTCAAAGGGCAGATGAAGCTGATCCAATCCCGGGTCCTTTGCATCGGAGCCGGCGGGCTCGGTTCCCCCGCGCTCTATTATCTGGCCGCCGCGGGCGTGGGCACACTCGGTATCGTTGAAGGCGATACGGTGGACGACACCAATCTCCAGCGGCAAATCCTGCATTTCACCGAAGACGTGGGCCGCCCTAAAATCGATTCGGCGCGGGAGAAAATCGCGCGCCTCAATCCCGACGTGAAGGTGGTGGAGCATCGGGAATTTCTGGGCGCGCACAATGCTTTGACGCTTTTTAACCAATACGATTTCATCCTGGACGGCAGCGACAACTTTCCCACCAAGTTCCTGGTGAACGACGCTTGCGTGCTTTCGGGCAAAGCCTTTTCGCATGCGGGGATGCTGCGCTTCGAAGGACAGGTGATGACGGTGGTTCCGGGCCAAAGCCGGTGCTACCGCTGCCTGTTTCGCGAGCCGCCTCCGGCCCATGCGGTGCCCAATTGCGCGGAAGCGGGGGTGTTGGGCGTGGTGGCGGGGACCATGGGTACCTTGCAGGCTACGGAGGCCATCAAGTATTTGCTGGGCGTGGGAGAATTGCTGACGGATAGGCTGCTTATCTATGACGCGCTTTCGTTGCGGTTCCGGGAGATTCCGGGGAGGCGGGATCCGGAGTGTCCGGTTTGCGGGGATAATCCTTCGATTACTGCTTTGACGGAGATTGCGGTGCCTGGATGCGGGGTTTCGGAGGAGTGAATTATTGGTACTTGGACCAGCGCTGCGGGTCGGCGGCTTGCCGTAGTTCCAGTTGTTGTGGCTCCAATTGTCGGAGTTCCCAGAGGCCCAATAGTTAGGGCATCAATGATTACGGGCCTCATAAGTATGAACTGAACCGTGTCGGAGAAATCCCTCCCCCTCCGGGCGCCCCCAACCAAATCCTTTCTCTTCGCCTATTAGGTCGTCCATTCGGCCACACTGAATTCCCGCCCACGGGACAGCCCACTCACAACCTCAGAAAAACAACAAGTGCGCCGAAGTCAATAAAAGCAAGGCGTAAACCAGGTAGTCGAATTTCTTTTGCGGAAGCGCACGGTTGATAAGCCAACCCGCCGCCACGCCCAGCGGAATGGCCGGAAGAAAAAACAGGTCTTGCTTGAGGGTGCTCCAATCGATGAGACCCGCATAAACATACGGCGGAGCCTTCAAAAGGTTATTCACCGTGAAAAAGAGCGCCATCGAAGCGACAAACACCTCCTTGGTCGGCTTTTGCGCCAACAAATAAATCGCCATAATCGGACCTGCGCCGTGGGAAATGGTGGAAGAAAAGCCGGCGAAAGCGCCGGTAAAAACGCCTTCCCACCACGATGGATGGTATTTAGTTCCCGGTCTCCATAAATTGCGGAAAATGAGCAACGAAACCATCAATAAGCCGGTGGCGCCGATGGAAACTTTCAGGAACCGATCCGAAATGGTGGTGACGAAGGCCATGCCGACGGCAATCCCTAACACTACGCCCGCCAAGGGGAAGCGCACCAAACTGAAATTCCATTTTTTCCAGTAAGCGCCCAAGGTCATGAAATCGGCGACTATCAACAGTGGGAGAACTACGCCGATGGCAATTTTCGCCGGTATGGCGGTGGCCAATAGGGGCGTGGTGAGCATGCTGATGCCTGCGGCGAAACCCGCTTTCGAAAGGCCGATGATAAAGGCTCCCAATAAAGGGAAAAAGGAATACTCCACTTTACCGGCGCGCCACGATTTGGGAACGCACCTTTTCAGCCGCCTCGAAGCCAAGCAACTTCGCCACCAATCCCAGGGCGAACTCCTCCGCCGTTCCCGCACCGCGCGAGGTCAGCAATTCCCCATCCAGGACCACGCGCTCTTCGGAATAAGTTTCCGCCTCAGCTTCCACCTCTTCGCGGGAACCGGGAAAACTGGTGGCGCGCCTTCCCTTAAGGAGACCGGCCGCGCCCAGAATGGTGGGTGCGGCGCAAATGGCCGCTACGGTCTTTCCTCCTTCCATATAGGCGCGAGCCAGGGCGCGGATGTCGTCGCGCACCTTCAAGGCGCCCGTTCCGGGACCGCCGGGCAGAATGAGTGCGTCGCAGGGGTAACCCACTCCATCGGAAAGCAATACGTCGGCCAGGATAGGAATTCCGCGGCCACCGGTGACAAGCCGGTCTTTTTCCACCGAAACCGTCACCACCTCGATTCCGGCGCGGCGCAGGATATCGATAGGCGTTACGGCCTCAATTTCCTCGAAGCCATGGCCCAGCAGAATCAACGCTTTCATCATGGTTTTTTATATTGCTTTCTTGCGCTGAAATTTCGCGGACGGCTTTTCCGACGCCCGTTGGGAGACCCCCTCCTGAGAAAAATAAACTGAGGACCCTCCATCGTGCAATCCAACGATAAAATCATTCGGGGAACCGGAGAAGTAGCCGAATTACGCTTCGTGATGGTGGACGCCACCGCCACGGCCAATTCCATTGCCGACAAGCACGGCGCCAAGGCCTATACCCGCATCATGCTCGGAGAAGCGGTGGTTTCGGGCTTGATGCTGGCTTCCCGGATTAAAGGCAATGGAACCCTGCAATCGCAGTTCCGCTTTTCCGGAGAAATTTCGATGGTACGCGCGGATGCGACTCCGTTAGGCCTGGTCCGAGCCATGATACCCCTTGACGAAGTGCAAAAGGCGGGAGAATTCGAACCGCTGCTGCTTCCCCACCTCATTTCTGTACGCAGGGTGGATGAAAAGGGCGCCACCGTATCCGAAGGCATTGTCGAAATGCCGGAGTTGAAAATCGGCGCTGCCACCGCCTACTACCTGCAACAATCCGAACAAGTAAAAGCTTTTGTGGATATCCACACCGCTGTAAG
>JBGTHM010000036.1:0-41596 GCA_041746255.1 Fibrobacteria bacterium
CCAAAATCCGTACCCAAAGTGACCGGCAATGAGTAACTTCTAATCGGTTGAAATCCGGTCCATGGTGACCGGCTATGACAAGGGTGGCTGTCGGTCACTTTGAACCGGATCGCCCGGTCACTTTCACCGGATTCTGCACTGCGAGGGCATACGCATGCCGTACTTTTCCATGGCAAAATCTGGGTACTTGGAGGACGTTCCGGAAACGTCATGCACAAAACCGTGGACATTTATGACCCCGAAAACGATAGCTGGTCGGTCGGACCAGCTATGAATGATATCCACACCGGACATGTGGCTGCTGTGGTAGGAAATAGAATCGTGGTGGCGGGCGGAGAAATGATTGCGAATAATACTCCCGCCATCATTAAAAGCGTGGAGATTTACGATCCCGGCACCGGAAAATGGACTTTTGCGAAGGACATGCCCGTTCCTGTTCACGGCGCGGCTTCCGTATCCCTGGGAGGGAAGATGTACGTGATTGGCGGATCCATCAAACCCTATTCTCCTGACTTCGCCACCGCCAATCATGGCCGCACTTACGTCTACGAGCCACCCGCTGCTACCACACCGGTACTGCGCGCCTCTACTCTGCGTGGCGATGTCTTGTCCGGTCCGGCGGCCGCTGTTCGGATGCCGCGCCTATACTGGAAGATGTCCGGTAGCCAAAATTTCCGGGTGGATGCGCTGGGTATTCAACGGTTGGAAAAGGAGCAATAGCTATTCCAGGGTAGCCAGCTTGTCCTTCACCACTTCGCTCACCAGTTTCCCGTCCGCCTTGCCCTGAGTCTTTGGGCGTACCAGGCCCATTACCTTACCCATATCCTTGGAGGACTGCGCCCCGGCTGCGGAAATGGCTTCCGCAACCACCGCTTCGATTTCCTCCCGGCTCATCTGCGGCGGCAGGTACTTCTCCAGCAGCGCGATTTTCGCTTTTTCCCGCTCCGCCACGTCGGGCCGTGCGGTGCCCGCCGTTTCCAGCGTTTCCCGAAATTGTTTGATGGCCTTGGTGATAATCCCGGAAACTTCGGCGTCGTCGGGATCGCGTCGATTATTCATCTTGAAAGTTTTGATTTCCGCCATGAGTGTACGCAGCGTCATGATTTTCCGTTCGTTCTCTTCTTTGTGGGAAGGTTCGCGGTCTTTCATGGTGGCGATGAGGTCGGCGTTTATTTGCTCGATAGTCATGTTTTCCCTTTCGTTGCGGCAAATTTAGGAAAATGCTCCGTCTTGCCAAAACGCACCGGATTATTGGCGATACAGTGCCTCGCGGACGAATTCAACATTGGCTTGCACGGGTTGAGAAATATCCACCACCAAGGCGTCTTCGGGTTCTTCCAGCGCCTGGAACTGGCTTTCCAACAGATCCGGCGGCATGAAATGGCCCCGCCTTTCCACCAATCGTCTGGTAATGAGTTCGTGCGAACCCTTCAGGAATATAAATTGCAATTCCGGCACATCCTTTCGAAGGATGTCGCGATAAGCTTTTCTCAAGGCGGAACAGGCGAGCACGACAGTCTCGCCTCTTTCCACCGCTGCCAGCAATACTCGATTGAGATCCCGCAACCAGGGTAGCCTGTCCGCATCGGTAAGGGGAGTGCCCCGATTCATTTTGGCGATGTTGTCGGGAGGATGAAAATCGTCGCCTTCGTAAAAAATAGCGCCCATGGCTTCGGCCAATTTACGGCCGAAATAAGACTTTCCCGATCCCGAAACGCCCATGGTGACGAGGACGGCGGGCGCAGTCTTTTTCGGAGGTCTCGTCATGAGATGGAACCCAACAAGGCGTTGGAAAAGATTTTCGCCAATCCCAGAAAAAAGAAAAACCCGCAAATATCGGTTATGGTTGTCAGGAAAATAGAGGAAGACGACGCCGGATCCTGCCCGACGGCTTTGAGAATCAAGGGGATAAGCGACCCGGCCATGCAGGCGATGAGCAAGGAAAGCACCATGGCGCCGGCGATTACACCCGCCAGCGGAAGCGATCCCGACCATAATCCGACCACCAAACCGGCGGTTAAAGCCATGGCGAGGCCATTGATGAGCCCTACCGTCATTTCCTTGCGCAAGATTCGCAACCATTGGCGCGGGCGGATTTCGCGCAAGGCCAATCCGCGCAATGCAACCGCCATGGCTTGCGAGCCCGTGTTGCCGGATTGTCCCGCCACTACCGGCAGGAAAACCGCCAGCATGGTAAGCTGGGCGATGGTATCCTCGAAAAAACCGACAACGCTGGCCGCAATAAAGGCTGTTACCAAATTGACGTTGAGCCAGGGCAGACGTTTGCGTACTGCGAAAAGCACGGGCCCCAAAGCCTTTTCGTCGCGTCCGGCGCCGAACATAGCTTGCACGTCTTCGGAGGCGTCCTGTTGCGCCGCACTCACCAGGGCATCGTAGGGGATAATACCCAAAAGCCTTCCGTCGGTGTCCACCACGGGAAGACTCGCCAGTTTTTTTCTGTCCATAAGCTCGACTACGTCTTCGGTGGGAGCGAGGCCGTCCACCCGGGGCGGATTGCCGTCCGCCAATTCGCGTAAGGTCGTGTCCAAATCCGCCACCGCGATGCTTTGCAACGAGACCAGGGCGGTAAGGCAATTATCCCGGTCCACCAGGCAAACGTCCACGATACGACGGGCTTTGATGCGGCGAATTTCACGCAAGGCTTCCCCCACCGTGACATCACCGGAAAAGGTTGTGACGCGGGGATCCATCAAGGCGCCCGCGGTTTCGGGAGGATAGGCCATCATCTCGGTCAATTCTCGCGAAAGTCCCGGTGGGAGCAGGGTTAATTTCTCGTCCAAAACCTTTTTAGTAAAACGCGAAAGCAGAAGCGAGACCTGGCTCGGGTCCATGTGCGCCAAGAGAGAGGAGAAGGCCGCGTCGTCCGCAAGCTGCAAAACTTCGATGGCGCGGTCGCGGTTCAATTGGGAAAGGAGATGGGCGGAAGAAACCGGAGGAAGCGCGGATAAAAGGCGGGCGATATCGGCTGGCGGCAACGAGTCGAGATAATGGGCGGTCTCGGCAGGATGTCGTTGGGCGAACTCCCGAACCAACCGACGGGCTACATTGAGTGAGGGGGAGAGGTTCTCCGGCATCGATAGATCTCCTCGGCGCGGTTTTTTTTACCGGGCCCGATAGTGCTGTGGTTATCTCCGGTGAGGATCGTCATTTTCTTTGGCATCCACGATGGAGGCGGCGCCTTTAAAGAGCCCAGTCAGGCCAATCCAATACAGTTCGCCCAATGCGCCACCGGCTTCGCGGGCCGGTTCGGGGCGCGCCTGGAGTTCCAAATCGTTTTCCAGCCGGCGTAGGGTGCGGTAATCGATGGCGCCCAGAAACAGCCCCGACGCGGAGGTAACCGGAAGCTCATGCAGCACTTTCCATGCCGGGTGTTCCACAATGGCCCTTTTTTCGGCATCGGGTGAGATGGGTTTTTCCGGGAATTCGGCCAAGGAACCTACGGTATCGTCGTCTTTCGCGGCCATCAAGGCCCGCAGGGTTGCGACTCCGCGCAGTATCTGGTTCCGGTCGACCACGTAGACATAATCTACAACGTGATCCAGGTGATGGCTTAACCTTTTTAAAGCTTCTGCCACAGGAGTGTCTTCGGGCAAGGAAAAAGCTTTGGGGTCCATCAGCGATCCGGCGGTTCCCTCGGGGAAATCCAGTAGGCGGGCCAGGGGATCCCGGTTCTCGGGAGTCAGGGCGGCTAAAACCCGTTCCCGGCTCTCCTTGTCGAATCGCCGAATCAGCACGGAGGCTTCGTCCAAGGGCATGCGGGATAAAATTGCGCCGGCCTTGTAAGGGGTAAGCGCCATCAGGCAGTTGGAAGCGGCGCGTATTTCCATCGCCATCAGGGTGCGGTAGACGAATACCGGAGGAATTTCACCCAAAAATTCCGCGACTTGCGCGGGATGCAGGCTCTCCAGAACGCGCGCGCTTTCTACGGCATGATCCTTCATGAACTCCAAGGAAAGCGCGTATTCGATATCCATGATGGTTGGCGGGGGAAACGGGCGCGTCAGGGCGCCGTCCCACTCCTTTCCAGGCGCACGGAGGCGGCTTCCCAAAAGATCCGCGCGGGTACCAGGGCCTGGCCTTCCCCGGTTTCCAGGATGACGGCATTAGGCAGAAATCGAATGATGCGACCCTCGATGCCTTCCACCCGCACCGTCTGGCCGATGCGATAGGTCTTCTGGAGATAGAATGCCGCCAAGATGTTACTGACGGCGGTGCGGGCTCCCAAGCCGAAAGCCAGGGCCGCTCCGAACAGAATCGCCGCGAGCACGATGGCTATTAACCAGGTTATGAATGTGATATCGATGCCAAGTTGATTCACCGCCACCAGCAGTGAGATTGTGACCACGGCGTATTGCACCGCTTTGCCTAAAATAGGGCCCTGTCCCAGACCCGCGGAATGGGCCGCCGCCGTGGTGAGATCACGCACAAGCGCGCCTCCGACGAATCCCGCCGCGGAGATGAGAGCGAAGGCAAGCAGGTTGGGAAGGTAAGTGGACAGGCCTTTGAACCAGACGGTAATAACCGGAATGCCCAGCACTTCGGTCGCCGCCGTCACGAAAAGAAAAATCACCATCCAGAAGAGAAGGTGGCTTACGATATGCGCCGTCTGGTGCATTTTACGGCTTTGATGGGTGCGCTCCAGGCGACGCCCGGGCAGAATGTCGTCCACCTTTCGGATCAGCTTATAAGATGCGATGCGCAACAGCCGGGCGACGAAAAAACCCACGATAACCAGAATCAGGGCGCCGAGCAGGTGCGGCAGAACTTCGACCAGTCCCCTGCGCATTTGCGCAAGTGTTCCTCCGAATTGATCTAAAGTTTCCTGATATCCCATATGCTACCCCTGTCAGTTCCGACGTTCCAGCATTTCGAAGCGGTAGCGCCAGGGTTTCTCTTCCACCCAGGGCGATGCCGCGGTCTCGACGAAGCGGTTTTCGGGCAACCTTAAAAAAGTATCCGCTGCGAATTCACCTTCAATCCGGGTCAGATAAATCCGGCGGCATTCCGGTTGCTCCATGGCTTCAGCGAAAACCTTGCCGCCGCCGATAACGAAAATTTCGGGACTTCCTTCTCCTAGGCGCATGGCCTCCGGCAAGGAAGAGGCCGTCACCACCCCCTCAGGGAATGAGCCGGGAGTCTTCGTAAGCACGATGTTTTTGCGATCGGGTAAGGGGCGGAAGCGTTCCGGAAGGGAATCCCAGGTTTTGCGCCCCATCACAACCGCATTGGGTGAATCCATACTAGGAGACGGCATGTAGGCCGTCCCGGATAATGGGACGAACCCGTCCCAAGTATAAACTTTCGGATCGCGAAACCCGATATCCATCCGGTATTTCGCCCAAACCGCCGTGGTGTCGGGGCAGGTTGTCAAGTCCCGGAAAAACCGCATGTCCCCTTTGATTTTCGGCCAGGGCAGGCCGCCGTCCCGGCCTATGCCCCATTGGGCGTCGACGGCTGCGACCAGGCTGAACGCCATTTAAACGGCCACCGGAAACTTGATAAAGGGGTGGTGGGAATAGTCGGTCAATTCGAAATCTTCGAAGGTCAATTCGAAAAAGGATTTCTTCCTGATTTTAACGCGCGGTAATGGATGCGGCTCTCTTCCCAATTGCGTGCGCAACCCTTCTATGTGGTTGGCATAAATATGCGCGTCTCCCAGAGTATGCGTGAAAATACCCGGTTCCAGGCCGCATTCTTGTGCTGCCATGGTGAGCAATAACGCGTAGCCGGCGATGTTAAAGGGGACGCCCAAGGCGAGGTCGGCCGAGCGCTGATAAAGTTGCAGGTCAAGGCGGTTTCCGCATACGTAAAACTGAAAGAAGGCGTGGCAGGGCGGCAACGCCATGCTGTCGAGGTCGGAGACATTCCAGGCACTGACGATAATGCGGCGGGAATCCGGGTTTTTTTTGATCGTCTCCAGCGCAAGGCTCATCTGATCGATATGGGTAACTTCCACCGACCCGGAATCCGGGTTTATCCGGTATTGCGGCCACTTACGCCATTGGTATCCATAAATCGGACCCAACTCCCCTTTTTCGTCCGCCCAAGCATTCCAAATCGGGGTATGTTGCACGAGATCGTCGTTGATATTGGTGGAGCCGCGTAGAAACCAAAGTAATTCGCGTAAGACAGCGTCGAATAGCACTTTCTTGGTCGTTACGAGCGGAAATCCTTCCCTCAGGTCGTATTTGCTCTGCAAACCGAAAAGCGAGAGGGTTCCCGTGCCGGTTCGGTCCTGCTTTTGTTCGCCCTTTTCAAGTACATGGCGGATAAGATCCAAATATTGGCGCATGACTTCGAAAAATAGCAAAAAGCGACCCGTCCCACGGGACCGGTCGCGGCAATATACCCCGAGAAATGCGTGGGTAGTGGCTTCAGAAAGCCGTAAAAATTCCGCTTTCGGTGGGCTTGAGGCGATCGTCAGACCCAACCGAATCTGCCGAAGCATCCGTTTCCATGGATGGGATGTCAAGACGCACGGGGTTTCGTTTCAAGAAGAATTGGATGCGACGCTCCTCCATATTGTCCTTAATCGAAGTGAAGGAAAAACGGCGCAACAGCCGATGGATTTTCTCCTCGGTAGTATCGGTATTGACATAGTGCTGGAAGGATTTGATCAATCCCGCATCCACCCTGCGCTGATCGACGTCCAGTTCCCAGGGATGGAAATAAAGCACCGCGGGCTCGCCTTTGCGGTTCATGGAGTCGATATACCGTTCGGTAACCGAGTAGGGATAAAGCCGCAAATAGCCTCCACCGGAGATGGGAAGCAAGCGTTTTCCCAATTCCATGGTCGAGAGGGGAATCTCGCGGATGGTTCTTCCCGTTCGGGTCAATTCGATGGTATGCGGAAGTCGATTGGCATAATCGGGAATACCATAGCGTGCCCGGCCAATCGGGAAAATACTGGAATCATATTCGATTCCGTATTTCGCCAATATGTCCAACGCCCATAAGGTCGATTCCACGACGGTAAAATTAGAGGCGCGGTGTCCAATGACTTTTTGCATGCTGTATTTGGCGATGGCGTTGAGGGAACGCACCAAGTCCGCTTCGAAGTCGGCGGGTGTCATCTCGGTTACGAGGTTATGGGAATAACCGTGGGTGCCGATTTCATGTCCTTCGACATCGATCATTTGCACCACTTGGGGAAATTGATCAGCCACCCATCCCAATACGAAAAAAGTGGCTTTCACGTTATGGGCCTTGAGTAAATCGAGAATCCGCCGAATATTTTCCACAATTCGGGTCGGCTGCTTTTCCCAGGAGCTGCGGGGAACTTTGTCCCGCATATTATAGGCATGGAACCAGCATTCCACGTCGATGGTTATGAAGTTTTTCACGCTGGGAGTCCGGTACAAATCGACCAAGCGATCGAGATGGATTTCGCGCATCAACTTCTGGACTTTGGGATGGTTGTTCTTGACGGCCATGGTTCCGCCCTTGGCTTTCACTTGTTGGGCCAGTTTAACCAGGTTTCCCAAATCCTCGAGGTCGAGCCGGCCTTTGGGGTTAAGGTACACCTCGAGTTTTTCGCCTCCGATAAAGGAGTGGTTTTCCAGTAAGCGACCCAGTTCCACCGGATTTTCGCCCGAGAATAACATTCCCCTATCGCGGCGCGCAATTTTGACGGACGTTCCGGCTCCTCTGGCGGCTTTTTCCGGTTCTCCGGGAGCGGCGGTTTTTTCCGGGTGGATGGGAATCCAGTCGGCAATGGGAGTGGCGGTATTCAAGGGTTGCCGGTTCAAGAGATAGAAAACCGTGCGCGTCAGAATCCAGAGTTCCATCCGGACCCAGTTGGTAAAGCAACAAAGTGACGCGCGATACGCCAGGTCGTAATGGGTCTTGCGCACCACGCTTTCCATGGAATCGTCGTAACCGACCGCGATTTGGGCGAATCCCGTCAATCCGGGACGTATATGCAAAGTGCGATCGAAGTAATGCGGAATTTTTTCGGAATATTGACGAACGAAATAAGCGCGCTCCGGTCGGGGTCCGATAAAGCTCATGTCGCCTTTGAGAATGTTCCAGAATTGCGGCAGTTCATCGAGGTGCAGGGAGCGCAGTATTCCTCCAATGCGGGTCACGCGTGGGTCTGCTCCCTTGGCGCATAATTGGGGTCCCGCCGCTTCGGCGTCGATGTGCATAGTGCGGAATTTATAAATCCGGAAAGGCCGTCCGCCATCGTTCGGACCTCGACCCTCCGGTGCTTTCAGCGCCGAAAGAGTTTCTTTTTCAGATGCTTTTTCCAATAAAGAAGACGACCTGAGCCGCATGGATCGTCTTCGGTTCAGGCCAATGCGTTCCTGTGCGTAGAGCACAGGGCCGGCGGATTCCCGGCGAATGAGGAATGCGATGAAAGGGTAGCACAAAAGAAATGCCACCGACCCGATGCCGCCTATGATGATATCCATCGCTCTTTTGCAACCCATGACCCATATGCTTGTCTTCATGACGAGATTCCCTATCAGCGAACCCTCTTTGTCGGGATGGTTGCGCATTGTGATGTTAAATATAGCTCTCTTTTAGAAGCATTTTTAAAAAAGTCATTTCCCAATAATGTTATTCTGCCCAATGTGATGGAATCACTTCCGTCACGTTTCACACTTCGCTGTCTTGGACGAATACGGGAGAAAGAAGGTAACCCAACTTTCGGAATAAAAATTGCGGGAGTATTTCGAAATCAGCTCAGGCGGACTAATCGAAGAGTTTCGTTTAGCAAAACGGCCAAATGGGACAAAGTCTTTTAGCGGAAACGAAGTCTCCCTCCCGAATGGACGGTTTTGGGAGTTGGGCATGGTCATGAAAAAGGGGTGCGGAAGGACCCTTTATCGCAGCGGTTTTTCGTGCGCTTTCCACCATAGCGGAAACCAGTCGGGAGAGGTTTGCTTCAGCCTCGTCATAATCCAAGGATGCGAGCCGCCTTGCGTCGCGCATGTTGTTTAGGCCGGCGCGAATCAGGTCGCGAACCAGGGTTGCGCAAGGGGAGGTGAAGGAATGGTCGGCTTCCGCGGCGAAAAATCGGGCAGAGGAGTAAAGTTTTTGTTCCATGTCGGCCATTTGGGCCGTTTCCGTCTCCTTACCCACTAATACCAGGGAATGGGACTCCGGGTGGGAAGTATCCGGTGAAGGTTCGATTTTATGCATGAAAAGAGGCGCTCACTTTAGAAGGAAGGAAAAATAACATATTTTTCCACATTATACCGATGTGCCGCATACTCTTACTTCTCCTTCCGCTGGTGGCCTTGTCTACACATCCCACCGAGGCCCTGCCTTTGCGTTATTCCCTGGGAATGCGCACCCAAGGGCATTATGATTTCGAGCCCGGAAACGATTATTTTCCCGGATTACAAGCGGGTGTTTCTCTGGGGGGATGGTTCCGGCATCGGGCCCAATTCCAACTTGCCTTTTTGACGAATCGTTTGGAGGAAGCCTCGGGTCGCTTCATTGTAATCGAGGACTATTATCTGGCCTCCGGGTCCTGGCACTTCAGGCCCGAACGGAAATTCGATCCCTATGTGAAAGTCGATGTGGGCGTGAACCATTTCGATAGTGAGGGTTTGGATATTCCCGGTAACCCCACCCGGGTTACGGCAATTTCCCTGGGAACGGGGTTAAGTCCCTTTCCCGAACGCTTCGCGCTTTATTATGATTTCGGTTACTCCTTGAATACCTCCTCAACTGTGATGCCGGGTGTCTTTTCCCTCGGCTTTCGCATCCACTTGCCCGATGGAGTCGCCTCTCATGGACGCTAGGATATTGGGTAAAGCGTGGCGGATGCGGATAGGCTGCCTAGCCCTTGCAAGCGTCGGATTGATATCCTCATGCCTTCCCCTCACCGAGGTAGAATGCGACGCGCATTGCCGTGAACACTGGATGGATGGGGAAAACGTTCGCGATCCCTCATTAAGCGATTCCACCTATCGCGTATCCACTCGGATTCCCAATCCCACGGCTGAAGACTTGGAAAAACCGGTGATTTTGGCCGTCCATGGTTTTACGGCTTCCACCTATGAATGGATGGACTTTCGCAATTGGGCCGAAGCGGACGGTAACGTCATGGTTTCCATGGTGTTATTAGGAGGCCATGGCCGAAGCATTGAAGAGTTTCGCGAGAGTACCTGGGAAGAATGGGGCGCGCCCATTCTGGCGGAGTATCGCGCCTTGGCGGATAAAGGCTATACGAAACTCAGCATCGCTACCGCCTCCACCGGTGGACCGCTCCTATTGGAAAGCATTTCTTCGGGTGGGTTCGCGAAGCTTCCTGCTCCCAAACAGATTTTTCTGATCGATCCTATTTTGTCACCCTCGGATAAATTACTCAGCCTTGTCAACTTGGCTGGACCGGTTGTCGGTAACAGTCCCAGCGAAGGCACCGAGGAAGAATCCCGCCATTGGTATGTGAACCGGCCTGCGGAAACTTTGGGCGAGCTCTACGAATTGATTTCCAGGGTGAAAAACCGTCTGGAGCGCGGTATCGCCTTGCCTTCAGGTACGCATTGCAAGGTTTATAAAACCAAGGTCGATGGCGCGGCGGATCCAATCAGCGCCCTTTATCTCAAAAAAGGTTTACAGCCCCGGGATGGGGGAGTGGTTGAAGTGGAAATGCTGGATTCTCGAAAGCATGTTTTCACGCGTAAAGCGGGGCGTTCCGAATCTTCATGGTCTGAAGCGGACGAAAAATTGCAACTCCGGGCTTTTAATGAAATGAAAAGCAGGCTGCTGCAGTAAAGGATGCGCTCCATGAAAACCATTACCGGTTGTTTCGCACTTTTTTTCCTCCTGGGTTGTCAATTCAAGGAGGAGTTGCAAAAACGGGCCGAGCTCTATCCGAATAATCAGTTGCGGCGTGAATATTACCTGAAGAAGGTACCGAACGGAGAGCCGGTTCGGCATGGACCCTACCGGGAATATTACTCCAGTGGGAGTAATAAGGAGTCTTCGACCTGGAAAGATGGATTGCTGGACGGATATGCCACCGCTTGGCATGTAAACGGCAAGGAAAAATGGGAAAAACGATTCAAAGGCGGATTGCGTACGGGCACTTGGCGATTGAGTTATTCCGAAGGTTACCCCGCAGTGGCCGTGGCTTTTTCTCACGGACTTCCCGAAGGTGATTTTTTCCATTGGGATCGCCTCGATACGGTCGTGGCCCACTCTGCAACTTATAAAGCCGGAAATTGCGTTTCCGGCGACTGCACCTTTTTCGATTTGTTGCTGAACAGCGCGGATTTGCCGGAGTCGATAAAGGGGCGTGGGAGGGACAGCAGCATGTTCGCGGAATTCTTCCACAGCTCTCCGGGCCAGGAGCCGGAAATAGAGGCGACCCTACCCGTCCAACGCGGTTCATGAGAATTCATTCTTTAGTTTCCCCAGCGCGGTATAGCGGATGAAGTTACCGCTTTTTTCCGAAATCAAGCGTACCCTTCCCAGCTTGCCCACTTTTAATCCACTGGCCGAATTGGAATCCCACTGGAATCGACTCGCTATCGCGTCGAAGGTAAAAGGCAAGGATATCGCCCTGGCTGTGGGAAGTAGGGGAATCGACCGCCTGCCTGATTTGGTGAGGGGAGTAGTAGGCCTCGTAAAAGCGGGGGGAGGCCGTCCATTCATCATACCGGCTATGGGCAGTCATGGCGGAGCCAATGCCGAGGGGCAGGTCTTGGTATTGGAACAACTCGGGATAACCGAGAGGGCCATGGGATGCCCTTTGATATCCAACATGGAAACGGTAGTGGTGGGCCGCACTCCCGACGGGCTGCCCGCCTATTGCGATAAGCTGGCGGTGGAATCCGGCGGTGTAATCATTATCAACCGTGTGAAAGCCCATACCAGTTTTCAGGGGGATTTCGAAAGCGGATTGCATAAGATGCTGGCCATAGGCCTCGGTAAAGAAGATGGCGCCAGGCTTCTGCACCAACGGGGCTCGGACGGTTTGCGCGACGACATGCCCCGCATCGCCCGCATCGTTGCGGGAGCCATTCCCTTTTTGGCCGGCGTTTTGGTGGTGGAGGATGGATACCATCGACTCGGCCACCTGGAAGTATTGACGGCTGCGGATCTGGATCGGGAAAAAGGCTTGCTGACATTGGCGAAGTCCTTGGCGCCGGGTCTGCCCCTGGATGACTTGGACTTGCTCATCGTGGATTGTATCGGAAAGAACTATAGCGGCACGGGCATGGATACCAACGTAATCGGTCGGTTACGCATTTCCGGTCAGCCCGAACCGGGTTTCCCCCGCATAGGCGTGATCGTCGCCTTGGATTTGAGTGACGCTTCCGGCGGTAACGCCCTGGGCATCGGATTGGCCGACTTCACGGTGAAAAAGCTGGTGGATAAAATCGACTTCGCGTTGACGGCCAAGAACGTTTTCACCACAGGATTTTTGGAAAGGGGCAAGGTACCCTTGGCTTTTCCCGACGCGGAAACGGCTTTGGAGGCGGCTCGCCTCCACGTCGCCCGGCTGGGCGGTAAGGGTCCCTTGCGGGCCTTGCGTATCCGGAATACGCTGGAACTGGAAACCCTGTGGGCTTCCGAGTCCGTTCTGGATGAGGTCAGAGCCTCACCCGGCTTCCTCTCCGCCGGCCCCTTGCATCCCTTGGAATTCCGGCGCGGGCGCCTGCTGGGGATCTAGCCGCTAAAAGCATCGCCCCATCCCGGTCTTTTCTTTCGTCAATGTCGTCAAAAATTCCATGGGTTTATTTTCACCGATGTTTCCTTTCCTAAACATTCCTCCGATTACGGCGAAAGTAATTTTTTTAGGGGTGTTTTAGTTGAAGGGAGTCCGACGGGTTCTGACAAACGCGGGTATCACCATCTCTTTTACCGGCTACAGAATTATTTTATAAATACCAGATTTAACGACTATTCAAAATACCAATATCATATTTTACATTATCGCCGGGATAATTCTTTCCCATACAAGGAGGTAATGTGAATTCGATTATATCAAGCTTGCCCTCTAAAAAAAATGAAATGCGCGGCGCCCCAGTTCCTGCATCGGCCGGATGGGAGGTTGTTTCGTATTTCCTCGTGATTTTCGCCATGGTTTTTGCGGGCGAAGCGTCCGCCCTGCCAGCGGTGAAAAATGCCTATGTCTATGCCAATCTGCTCATCTATACCCCTGGGATTATAGATCCGTACGATCCCGCCATGCTGGAAAATCTCGACCAGATAAGTGCGGCCAAAAAATCCAATGGCACCGCCAGTGCCGCCGGCGTTGTCGTTCCCGTTCTAGTCGGTGCGCCTGCCGATTATGATTTGGCCGGCCTGCGAAGCCTACTGGACGGATATGGCCTGCGTCGACACGGCATAACCATCACCTTCCCCAATGTGGATATCAGTTCCTCCGATCCGGTTATCCGCGAAGCCGGCGTACAATTTTTGAAGGAACGCATCGATATTGTCAAAGGCATCGGAGGCACCGCCTTGACGGGTCCCATTGTGGTTCCGGAAGCGGTATTCCCCACCGATGAGAATGAAATACCTCTAACCGCCGATGTGTTGGTCGACCATATGGAACAGCGCTATCGCAACGCAGTGGAACCCATGCAACGCGTTGCGGAATACGCACAGAGCCAGGGCATCCTCCTGGGACATGAATACATTACCCATTGGGAAATCCCCGGCCAGAATACCTTGTCGCAAGCCATCGCCTTCGCCGAGGAAGTGAACCGGCCCGCTTTTGGATTGCTGACCGATATCGCCCATGAAGTTCACAATGGTCCGGGCCATTTTCTCTGGGCAGGATTGATGGAGTATGCAGTTCAGCGGAACATTCCCATGTTCGTCCAGGTGTCCGAACCCGGTCGCGGTGATGTCCGGCAATCCTGGATTCCCTGGAGTGAATTCTTCGGAGTACTCCAGGCATTGAACTTGATCAATCCGGATCATCCCCTGGACATCGAAATCTTCGATAATATTCCGGGTTTCGAATTCCTGAGCCTCACACGGCGCAAGTTCACCGATCCGACCGAAATCATGGTGGGTGGCATGCAGCATGCCCATTTGATGTGGGCGAACGTTCCCGGCAATCACCGGAAAATCCCCAAGGGCGCTCAAAAAGCCGCTCTCAAATTGTTAAATGCCGATAAGCTCATTTACCAGACGCCATAAGATTGAAATCACCAACCCTTTTCCTGACATTGGAAAGGGAATCCATGGGAAGGCGCCGTCACCGTCATGTGCCGTTGCCTTCCCTTTGGACGTCATCTAAGTTGATTGGGGCGGGCGGATCACCCTCCGTTCCCGGAGGGTGAAGTGGATTTTCGAGGCTGGCCCGCTATGCGAGGACATGCATGCAGTGGGGTATTATAACCCCCGGAATTCATGCCCGCAGCATGTAATGAGAATCAACTGAGGGCAAGCGGACGTAGACCTTTGTGAAGCTCTCGCCGCCCCGAAGTTCCATTCGAATTGCCGGGACGCCTCGAAAAGCCATTTGGGTGGAGCCCCGGAGCGGCACTGGCAAGTGACGCGCAGCACCCTGCGGTTTGTTATGTGTAGTTTCGCCTCCACATTTTTGGGGCTGGTTTAAAATAAATATCCTATGCCAAGTATTGGAATTACTATTACAAATTCATTTGCTTCAAGATAATACCTTGCTACTTGAATTCCATAATAAGATTTAAACTTTGATTTTTCTCCAAAATCATGAGAATCATAAATTCCAAAGCAAATGCGTTTTCGATAATCTTCTGATTCCGTATCTTCCAGATTATGCCCATATGAGACTCCAGCTGTAAAAAAATGGTTTCCCCCTATTCGGAATAGTTCTTTTGACACACCTACCGTGTAATCTGACCAGGCAAAATGCCGGGCTACGGAGAAATACCAAGATTGAATACCAACTTGAAGCGAGATTCCAGCTCGGCCAAAAGGCTCGCCTACTCCAGTGCTAAGTCCGAATTCGGCCGAGTGCGCCCTTCCCATTATAAAACCGACTAATGCACAGAAAATGAGATTTTTCACTACGGTTCCCTTTTAAGGTATTTCTCTTATGATTTGACTTCGAAATTCTTGGCCCAAGAAATAATCATATTCTGTGGTTCCCAACCGGGTCGGTTGGGAACCACACTTTAGGAGGCGACATTGCACACAACCTGAATTTTGCGATCCGCGGATAGTTCGCCACTTAATAGATTAGGTTCTTCCCGAATGCAATCTATGTTCCCGTGACATATTAATCTTCTGATTCCACCGAACCATAATCAGTCCCCGGGAAGCGGAATTGTTAGGGTCACTGATTGGGGAACTCCTTCGCGGCGGCAAAGATATTCGCAAATAACTTGGGCAGTTTTTCCTTCTCTGTGGAGGAAAAGGCCAAGCGCAAAAGGCCGCTGAAGGCGATTACCCCGGTGGAATAATCCGTCAGAAGTTTTTGCCGCAAGGCCTCGGCGTCCACCCGCAGCGGTTTGATGCACATGAAGTAGCCGGAGTTGAATGGAAGCGGAAGAAATTGTTCGGCATATTCCGGATGCGCCTCCAGAATGGACCGGATGGCCCGGTAGCGTGATTCCAGTACGTCGAATTTCTGTTGTTTCTCCCGGGTGTACGCTTCCGAAGACCACGACTGTACCAATAGGGACTGGGCCGGATTCGAGGTATTTGAGATGTTACCCCTTACCGCGCCGGCGGTTTTGGCCTCCAGGGCTCCGTACACAGCGGCACTGCCGCCTTTGATTCCGTAGGTGAGGAAGCCGACACGGAATCCCCAGACATAATCTTCCTTGGTGGGGCCGTCAATTTTTACCGCCAGCAGGTTTTCATGGGCGTCGCAGAGGTTTGTGAAAATGGATTGGGTGTAGACGCCGTCTTCAAAGACCAAACCGAAATAGGCGTCGTCGATGAGAACCACCAATTTGTCGCCCCGAACGGCAGCATCGCGCAAGGCGGCGATTATGGCATTTACTTCCTCAATAAGGGGAGTGTACCCGGTGGGATTGTTGGGAAAATTCAGGCAGACGATTTTCTTACCCGAAGGCGAAGGTTTCGTCAACGACTCCACTAAACCCGCCACGTTGAAACCACCCGCTTGAGTGAAGGTGGGAAAGGTGCGCAACCGGGTTCCATAGGCCAGACCGAATACCAGGTCATAATTTTCCCAGTAAAGATCGGGGAGGATTATTTCATCACCTTCATCGCAAAAAAGATATCCCGCCATGCTGAGCCCATGGGTTAAAGCCGCCGTCACCAACGGTTGGCTGATGGCTTTTCCCTCCAACTCCGGGTTTTTCTGAATGAGCATTTGGCTCCACAGCTTGCGGATATCGGGGCGACCCGGGCTGGGGGCATAGGGAAAGGCCTTATCCGTGGACAGGGTGAGCTGTTTCTCCAAGCTGGGGAGGCACATCGGTTTTCCACTTTCTTCCAAGGCGATTCCGATAGTGGCGTTAATGGCTTTCCCCTGTGCGTCTGCGCTTTGGGAGAGAATGCCCAATTTGGGGAAATAAATCGCTTTGCCCCGCTTCGATAACATGGCGGTTAAAGCGGGGCTATGCTGATCCAAAATGTCGTTCAAGGCTTGGGCTTGGAGATCGAGGTCCATGGAATTTCCTTTGGGAGCCCGGTCGGCACGTGAGAGAGGCCGGGGGTGGACGAAAAGGTGGAAAAGATACCTAAACGCGGATTAATTTTCAGCCGGGGCGGCATGAAATGCGGGCGTGTGGGGAGGACGCGCTTGCTGAAAAACAAGACCCTTGGTCAAAGACAGAGAATCGTCTCAGACCAAGGGCAACAGATTATTAAAGGCCGTTCTTTACCAGACTGCGGATTGAGCGCCCAGTGGGTTCTTCCCATACCAGCCAGATACGCTCCAGAGGCCAGCGGTTGGCATCCAGAAGCAGCTTATCCCCTTGCCTGGTAAAGGCGTTTCGGTCCGCCAGCACTCGACCGTTTGAACCGTATACCCGCAGACTCCCTTCGGTGAGGCCTTCCGGCATCACCAGGAGAAATATACCCCGGCGGGGTTGCAGGACCATTCCGGATGTATTCGCGGTGAATGCGGAGATCCCCGACGGGCAGTTAACCGTTGCTTCGGCAGGAACCCGACCGGAAGCGCAAGGCATATCCGTCACTTCCCAATCATAGAAGTAATAGAAGTAGCCGTCCGATCCGGCATCCGTACCCGTGATGCGTACCTTGTCTTTAAGGAGATAGGGATACTTCGCCCCGCTTTCATTGCGGAACAGGTCGACGGAGGCCGGAGCGCCCGTGATCTTGATGGCATACCCATTGGCTGGAAATATCGGTACTCCCAATTCCACCCGGCTTTGACCCTTGGGTAGGGACACGGTGCGTTGTGCGAAAATTTTACTGAAGGAGTCGAGTATTTCGATGTTACGGACGCCGGCGCTATTGGCATCGACCTTGACCGACTTCAGGACTACGGGACTTAAGACATCGAAATAAAGACGCCGTTCATCGTTACCCGAAAAATACCCTCCCGGCCCTATATCCAAACCGGCAGGTCCAAATTTTTGCGGAACCGGGGCGGCTCCCTGCACTGCCTGTACCCAATATGTGCGAGTAGTGTTGAGCGGCGGAGTGGCGAAGCTGGTTCCCACTCCGACGCGATTTCCGCCGATGGGTTGTTCATACCATTCCAAAGTGCCTGGACCCGAGGCGCTGAGATTCATGACGGTGGATTGGCAACCTTTCGCGCCAATGGTCGTGGGTGGCTGGGGGGCTTCTATACGTGCATAGGCATTTTTGGTCTCCACATCTTTGCCATAGGCGTTTGTCGTCGTGAGACTCACGGTATAGGTTCCGTTTTTCAGATACTGGTGTACGGGATTCCGTTCCTTCGAAGTGGCGCCGTCGCCAAAGTTCCAGTCCCATTGGGTGGGCGCATTGGCGGAGAGGTCTTGGAACTGCCGTGTTCCGCGGCACGGATCCGCGTCAAGCATGGCGAAATCACTACTAGGCGGGGCGGCACAGCTGCTGAGACACTTGCGGCTATTCTTATGCGCCACGATAATGTCTATGCTGCCTTGGTCCCACTGATCGTTTTTCCCGGTTATGCTGGGATTCAGGATGTATTTGGCATTATTAATGTGGGGAGCGCCGAAATTATGCGCCAGCTCATGCGCTTGGTCGATCATCATGGTATAGGCGCTATTCGTATAGTCGCGGACCACGCTCGTGTTCCGGTCCAAATTGCAAACCACGCCTGTCGATAATCCCTGGCCTCCATAGGCAAGGCCGACTTGGCCACCACCTATGGAGCTGAACCAAACCGTCGCCGCATCGTACTCGACTCCGAAACCGCCTTTTTTCGCCCATGCGGCCAGACCTCTAAGCAAGGCATTGAAGTCGCCCGTTTTCCCCCAGGTGCTGAGATTTTCGGTTTCCACGACCAGCTTCGCAACTCGCAGCTCTATATTGATGCGGGGGTCGGCGTAGAGTTCCTTGACCATGTTGAAGACGCCAAGAACTCGGGCTTCAACCCCGGCCACGGTTTTGTAGCGTCCCATCATGGAAAAATCGGCTGCCATGCCCAATTCCAGAACCGCGCATTCGTTCGCGGCGGCGGGGGCAACGATGGGGGAGGATTTCTGCAAACTCATACCGGCTCCCGCGGGGGCAATCACACCCTCGGGATGGATATGGGCGCCGTCTTCCGCAGTGAAGGCACAGGTTGCCTCTGTCGTTATTCTGGCTCCATCGGGCCTATAGACCACCAGTAAACCGGGTTCGGCATCGGGATGATAGAACCCGGCCGACTCCATGAACAGTAAGGAGTCTCCATCGCGTACGGTGCCTGTAATGGCATCCTGCGCCAGCACCAGGCGCACACGGCTATCCGGGCGTCCTTTCAGGCGGCCACGGTAGGCTGCAAGTGACCCAGGCGTGGCGTCCTCAAGGCCATTCTTGGTAATAACCTGTAACTGATACCCGCGAGACCTTACGTCATCCGGTTCCAGTTCCAAATCCAGCTCCGTGTCCCCCAGGCGCATTTGCAACCTGCCTCCCGCGGACTTGGAAAGAGGGCCTCCACTTTTGGCGAAATCGCCGGACCAACGATAAACCTGGTACTCTCGCAAAGCAGCATCCAGGTTACCTTTGAGATCGCCCTGTACCTGCACTTCCGCCGCGAGCGCGACCTGTCCGCCGGCAAACGCCTGTGGAGAGAAAATGGGAAGAAGAAACACGGCTATGAAAAGGGCCGTTGCGGGTATACGGGTTTTTGGGGTTCCCGTAGGCATTTTCCCCCAAGTACAACAAAGAATTTGTGAAATCATAAGCATTATCTTACCCCCATGTCCGTATGACTGGATAGCAAGCTAATGCCTGGAAAAAGGGTTTGCAGCAAAAATTAAAGGCAAAAATGGATTTTTGCAGCAAAAAATTAAACGCTGGTAGGGATGTCGCCGCGCGTCATACCCCTCGAAAGGCTCGGAAAGCGTTCCGCAGTAGTCCCAGTCCCACCCGATAACCCGGAATGGAAGCGAAGGCTTCACGGGAAGAGACCATGGGTTTCTCACCGAAATCCGCCAGGCGGGTGAAAAAGAGCAGATAGGTGGCCATGCGCATTCCGGCAGAGAGTAAAAACAAGGTTTGCAGCGGCCAGGTGAAAATCACGGGTACGCGCGTGGCCAGATACCCGCCGATAAGCGTCATCACCAATATGGCGCATCCGGTGAAGGCGGATGCCAGGGCGATATGGCGGTTCTGGTTTTTTCTACCCGCCGCATGGAGGAGAAAATTGAAAGAAGCCAAATTGTATCCCGCCCAGCTTATGCCGCCGAAGACATTGATGATCCAAATCGGCAGAGGGTCGTGAAAATACAAGCTGGGCAAGGGCACCAGGCATACGAGCAGACCGGATATGCGCAATGTCATTCGATTGCCGTATTTGTCGGAGAAGCGCCCCCAAAAGGGTAGGGACATGATTGAGCCGATCACCGTACACACCGCGGCTATGGCAAAGGTCAGATAATTGAAGTGGAGATCACGTAAATACCAAACACCGAAAAACGGGCCTACGAGCGCGGCCGCGCCTTGAAAGGATGCCGTGGCTCCCGCATAGGTGAGAAAATCGCGCGAAGGTTTGAACCAGATGGCGGTGCGGTCCTCTTCCGTCCCCTGTGGGGGCGGTTCATGCTGCTTTTCCATGCAGCGCATGGACAAGTATCGTAAGGCCCCGGCCAATCCGAAAACCACGGCGAAGAGAAGCCAGGGCGCGCTTTGCGAGGTGAAATTTCGGGCGAGCAGTCCTGCGGTAAGCGAAACGGAGAGATGCGACCAGGCGAAAAAGGAATTCCGCCAGGCGAAATGCCTTCCCCGGATATGGGAGGGGACCAGATCGCCCATCCAGGCCACCCACAAACCGGCGACGGTGTTTCCGAAAAACCCGGAAAGCACAAAGGCGGCGAGATATCCCCAAACGGCATAGGGCTGGGGAAGCCATCCCATAAATCCGGTAAGGAATAGGCAGACACTTTGGAGTTGTACTCCTATCAGCACGTAGTATTTGCGTCCGCGTTTGGGGTTGATGAGTCCGGGCAAAAAGAATTGCCCCAGCGAACCCAAAAATAAGGGGAGACAACTGAGCAGGGCGATGGCCATCACCGGGGCGCGTAAGGCGACGGCGGCCGCAATGGCGAAGGTTTCCGCCAAGGCCAACATCGCATTGGAAAACATGCCGTCCCATAGGCTGAAAATCAGGGAACGACGCGTTTCGGGGGAACCGACGGGAATGCCGCCCACGCTTGTTTCGACGCGAGGTGCTAGTGGCTTCCGAGCATCCGGTACATGCTGAGGCGAACCTGGAACGGTGGGAGATGGGGGAGTCGGAGTATCGCGTTCGTCCATGGATTGAACCGCAAGACCCGGTTATTCGGGCCGAGGGGCGGGTGCGCGTATTATAGCGAATATGGAAGGGAAGAACCAGAGGCGGAAAGCTCCACCCTGGAAAAAAATCAACGCAGAATTTTCGCTGCCATGGCCAGTTGCCGCTTAACCGATCCGCTTCCGGTTCCGCCCAGGATATTGCGCCTCTCGGCGGAATAAGCGAAGGTCAATTTCTTCCGGAAAGCTTCCCCGTCGGGGATATCCCGCCAATCCCGCGCCGGCAATTCCAAAAAGGAGACGCCTTGCGCGTCGGCTTTGCCGACCAGGGAGCCGACGATATGATGCGCATCGCGAAAGGGAACTCCCTTTTTGACCAGATAATCGGCGAGGTCGGTGGCAAGCATGCCGGGATGCATCTTGCTCTTAATGACTTCGGTTTTGAAGGCGAGCGTGGCCATGGCCCCGGTCATCACTTCCAGGCACAGCTCCATCGTTTCCACCGAATCGAACACCGGCTCCTTGTCTTCTTGCAAATCGCGTCCATAACACATGGGCAGGCCCTTGAGCACCGTAGCCAGACGTACGAAGTTGCCCAACAATCTCCCGGTCTTGCCCCTTATCAATTCCATGGAATCGGGGTTCTTCTTTTGCGGCATCATGCTGGAACCGGTGGTATAGGCATCGGCAAGGCGGAGGTAGTCGTATTCCTGCGACGAGAATAGCACGAAATCCTCGGCATAACGGCTTAGTGTCGTGCCCAGCAACGTCAAGGCGGAAAGCAGTTCCAGGGCGAAATCGCGTTGGGCGGTAGCGTCCATGCTGTTGGGAGACAAATCGGAAAAGCCCAAGCGCCGGGCCACCGCCTCGCGTTCATAAGGAAAAGCGGAACCCGCCAGGGCTCCCGAGCCCAGGGGCATTTGACACAGAGCATGATCCAGATTCGCGAGCCGGGTTTTGTCGCGCTCCAATATCCAGAAAAAGGAAAGGAGATAGTGGGCGATGGACACCGGCTGGGCCTGTTGCACATGGGTATATCCGGGCATCAGGTCGTTCTGATAGGCGGAAGCCTGGGCGTGTATGGCTTTTTGCAAGACGACGATTCGCCTTCGCAGGCTCTCCGATTTGTTCCGGCAATAGAGCTTGAAGGCCGTTGCCACCTGGTCATTGCGGCTGCGCCCGGTATGCAGTTTTTTTCCCAAGTCGCCCAATCGCTCGGTCAGGATACGCTCGACGGCCATGTGAATATCTTCGTCTTGAGGTTTGAACAAAGCGGAACCCTTCAATTCGATGTCCTCGCGTATTTGTTTCAACTCCTTGTCCATGGCCTTCCACTCCGAAGACTTCAGCACCTTGGCGGCGAGCAAACCCTGGGCATGGGCCAGACTACCCTCGATGTCCTCACGGAACAGCTTTTTGTCGAAGTGAAGGCTAATGGAAAGCCTTTCCATGGAAGAGGACATGTTTTCACTGAAGCGCCCCTGCCACATCTGGGCGGCTTTGCGGGTTGACGGGATCGCGCTGGATTTTTTGGTGGGGCGTTTGTTCATGATTATTCCGGTTGAGCCGATGGAATTGCAAATATATTAACGAGTGGCGTGCTCTGGAGCAGGTGGGCGGTGAATGCTCCAAATGTGGCGCGCACGCGGCGTTTACCGCATAAAATTGGTACAATCAATACCAGATCATGGCATCCAACGAAGAATATCTCAATGATAACCCCCTATGGTACAAAGACGCCGTCATTTACCAATGCCATGTGAAAAGCTTTTTCGATGGTAACGGGGACGGCATCGGTGATTTTGTCGGCCTCGCCCGCAAGCTGGATTACATCGAGGATCTTGGAGTCACCGCCATCTGGCTGCTTCCCTTCTACCCTTCGCCGATGCGGGACGATGGCTATGACATTGCCGATTATTATGAGGTGAACCCGCATTACGGCACCCTCGACGAATTCCGTGCTTTTCTTTCCGAGGCCCACCGCAGGGGTATCCGGGTCATCACCGAATTGGTGCTAAACCATACTTCCGATCAGCATCCCTGGTTTCAGAAATCCCGGCACGCGGAACCCGGCAGCATGTGGCGGAACTTTTATGTGTGGAGCGACACCAAGATGCGTTATGCGGATGCGCGCATCATTTTCAAGGATTTTGAAACATCCAATTGGACCTGGGATCCGGTGGCGAATGCCTATTACTGGCATCGCTTCTATTTTCACCAACCCGATTTGAACTTCGACAGCCCGCATGTCCAGGAAGCCACCTTGCGCGTCATCGATTTCTGGATGGAAATGGGTGTCGACGGAGTCCGCCTCGACGCGGTCCCCTACTTATACGAGCGGGAGGGCGGTAATTGCGAGAATCTTCCGGAAACGCATGCCTACCTCAAGAAATTGAACGAGCATGTGCAAAGCCGCTTCAAAAACCGCATGTTGTTGGCCGAAGCCAATCAATGGCCCGAGGACGCCGTAGCCTATTTCGGCAAGGGGGACGAATGCCAGATGGCTTTCCATTTCCCCCTGATGCCGCGTATTTTCATGTCCATCCAAATGGAAGATCGATTTCCCATTACGGACATAATGGAGCAGACGCCCGTCATCCCTTCCAATTGCCAATGGGCGGTTTTCCTCCGCAATCACGACGAGCTAACCCTGGAAATGGTCACCGACGAGGAGCGGGATTATATGTACCGGGTATATGCTCAGGATCCCCAAGCCCGCATCAATCTCGGTATCCGGAGACGCTTGGCGCCGCTGGTCGAAAACAACCGCCGTAAAATCGAACTCATGCACGCCCTGCTTTTTTCCATTACGGGAACGCCGGTGCTTTATTACGGCGACGAAATAGGCATGGGGGACAATTTCTACCTGGGTGATCGAAACGGAGTGCGTACTCCCATGCAATGGAGCCCCGATAGGAACGCCGGATTTTCCCCGGCCAATTCGCAGCGGCTTTTTCTGCCCATCATCATCGATCCCGAATACCACTATGAAAGCGTGAACGTCGATAACCAGGAGCACAATACTTCCTCGCTACTGTGGTGGATGCGGCGGAAAATCGCTTTGCGACGCCGCTACAAAGCTTTCGGCCACGGCACGCTGGAGTTTATCTCCCCGGATAACCCGAAAATTCTGGCCTTCATCCGGAAATTCGGCGAGGAGGAAATCCTTATCATCTCCAATCTGTCGCAATACCCCCAGGTGGCCACCTTGCAATTGGGACGCTATGCGGGATGCGTCCCAGAGGAGATTTCGGGCCAGAACAAATTTCCTCCCATCAAGAAAATCCCCTATACCTTCATGGTGGGGGGGTACGATTATTATTGGTTGGTGTTGAGGCGCCCGGCCGTGATAGCGGGAACGGAATCAGAACGGCTCATTCCCCAGCTCGCGGTAGGCGACTCCTGGCGGAATATCTTCCGTGACAAATACTTGAACGAATTGGAAGAAACCTTGCTCCCTACCTATTTGCGAACCTGCTCCTGGTTCGGAACCGGGATAAGGGGAATCCGGGAAGTACGTGTTCTGGAGAACCTGTCTCTGTCCTCGGCTGAAGATGGAACCGTACTATTACTGCAAGCGGAATACTTCGATCATCCGCGCGAACTTCTATGCCTTCCCCTGGCCTTCACTGCGGGAGTTGGCGCGTTGGAAGTGTTGGCCGAATGTCCCCAGGCCATTGTGGCTCGCTTGCAAGTGGGTTTGGAAGAGGGCGTGCTTTATGATGCGGTATTCGACGAGAGGATGCGCAGGGCCTTGCTGGCGCTCATCGAGACCGCCGGAGAAATCCGGGGAATCAAGGGGGTCTTGGCGGGAAAGCCCGCTTCCGGATCCCCCGCCCTTCGTGAGCCTGGCGCTCCCCTACCCACTTCAATTGTAGTCGTACCCGAATCGAGAAATTCGGTAATGGTTTTCGAGAACACTTCGGTCCTAAAACTTTTCCGGCGTTTGGAACCGGGAATCAATCCAGACTCCGAGATGGTGCGGTTCTTCTCGGAAGAAACCGACTTCCGTCACGCTCCGGGATTTGGCGGAACCCTGGAATATGCCCGCCCCGGGGAAGCGCCGATGGTTACCGCCTTGATGGAGGCTTATGTTCCGAGCCAAGGCGACGCTTGGTTGCATTCCCTCAATGCCCTGAACCAATATGTGGAGCGGCTGCTGAGCCGACGCACCGAATTGCGGGAGTCCCCCAAACTTATCCGGTCATTATGGAAGCCGGAATCCGAGTCGCTCACCCGTTTCGTCGAGGAAATCATGGGCGGCGTCTATCCCGAGTTCGTCAGGCTTTTGGGAATCCGTACCGCCGAAATGCATTTGGCGCTTTGGCGCTCCACGCGGCCGGATTTCGCTCCTGAGCCGTTTACCCAACTCTACCAGAGGAGCGTTTATCAAAGCATCCGCAATGGAGTAGGCAAGGCCTTGGTCGATTTGCAAAAAAACCTGTCCCGATTGACCCCCACGCTGCAAAAAGAGGCGCGTCATCTTTTATCGCGGGAAAAGCAGGTTTTGCAACGCCTTTCCCCGCTTTTGGAACTCCGGTTTCACATAGATAAGACGCGCCTGCACGGCGACTATCACTTGGGACAGGTGCTGTACACCGGTAAGGATTTCGTGGTCATCGACTTCGATGCGCAGGCGGGCCGATCCTTGAGCGAACGCCGCCTGAAAAGGTCGCCTCTGCTGGACGTAGCGAGCATGATACGCTCCTTCCATTATGCGGCCTATACCGCTTTATTTCGGCATGTTACCGTTTCGCCCGAAGATCGACAGCTTCTGGAGCCGTGGATGGAGGCCTGGTTTCACCATATGGCGGGAATTTTTTGGCGCGCGTACCGCGATACGGCCGGCGAAACCCGTTTGTTACCCGTTTCTGAGGAGGCTCGCCTACTCTTGAACGTTTTTTTGATGGAGCGCGAAGCCTGGGAATTGCGGGCCGAACTGAACAAACGGCCGGAATGGGCCGTAGTACCGATACGGGGCCTGACCGGACTGCTGGATTAATTGCTATTCTATCCGCCTGTATCGATTGGATGGGTTCGCTGAAACCCAATCCCGGAACATAAAGGCGATTGATGATGGACTATCGGAAACAATTTTTGGTCAAACCAGGGAGCCGGGTGCGGCTTGCCGATCTCGATCATTCGATTGCGCTCAAAGGTACGGAGAAAAAAAGCGCCGCATCCGAATTCGAGAAGCTGAAATCACGCATGGACGAACTGCAATTCCGACTCTACGCCGAAAGGAAGCATTCGCTCCTGATTTGCCTGCAAGCTCCTGATGCCGGGGGCAAGGACGGCACCATCCGCCACGTATTTGGGTCGATCAATCCCCAAGGTTGCCGCGTAGTCAGCTTTAAGGAGCCCTCTTCGGAAGAACTGGCCCATGATTTCCTTTGGCGCATCGGGCATCATACTCCCCGCAAGGGGGAAATCATGATTTTCAACCGATCCCATTATGAAGATGTGCTCATCGTACGCGTTCACGACCTGGTTCCGAAAAAAGTCTGGTCGCAACGCTACGAATTGATCAACGATTTCGAAAAACGGCTCGTCGCCAGCGGCACGCAGGTTTTGAAATTCTACTTGCATATCAGCAAGGACGAGCAGCTTCGCCGTTTCAAGAAGCGGCTAGAAGATCCCGAGCGCCATTGGAAAATCAGCGACGCGGACTATTCCGAAAGGAGGCATTGGAACGATTATCGCTCCGCTTATGAAGATGCCCTGAGCAAATGCAATACCCCGGATGCGCCGTGGTTCGTAATCCCCTCGGATGACAAGGCGTTTCGCAATCTCGCCATTTCCAGTATCATCGTGGATGCCCTGGAAAAAATGGACATGCAATTGCCCAAGCCTACGGTGAACCTAGCCGAAATTCGCAAGAAGTATCACGAGGCCGTGGGACGCAAGATGGCGAAGAAGGTTGAAAAATAACCCCGTATCCGGCTAAAAGGAATAGAACAGGGCCGTTTCCACACTGGGTTGGAATTGGAAACTATAGTGCCAGTCTCCATCATCCATTCCCACATCGCTTGGCGCACTTCCGGTATAATAGGTCTGCCGCATCCTTCCATGCGCCGCATATCCGAACATGAGATTAAAGTTCAGGTTCCAAAAGTGTAATTCCACTCCGGCGCCTCCGCCACCGAAAAGATTATGCGCGACTTCCTCTCTTTCATGGGTAGCCAGGATTGTGCCCGAGAAATTGTAACGGGTTTCGAGTCTCCGCTCGAATTTAAAATTGTAATGGCCTCCATAATAGGCGAAAAAGTTGGTTCGCCCGGTACGATGGAGCGAGCGTAGTCCAAGTATGCCCAGGCTGCTGTTGAAGTCGGCGTTGTTTTCGTCGATGCGGCCGAGAGGCACAAATACGAGTTGGTAGCCGTTTCCGGTCGGGCGCCAATGCCGGTAGGTGAGACCATAACCGGAAATAAAGCCCGCAGCGATGCCCACATTGTAGGGCTTCAGAGTTCCCTGAGTGGCCTCAACCTGCGCTTCACCCTGGGCATCTTCCTGTGCGGTTTCTTGGGCGGAACTAGGAAGCGCAAAGATAAGGGCTGTGAAAGGTACCAGAGCTAGGCGAAATTTATACATGAACATGGCATGTCTCCTTGGAGTTTTTCTGCAAAGGTAGAAATTATGGCGCGCGAATCCGATATCCGTTCAATCCGAACGCAGTAATAAGGCTACCGGAAACCGATGTAAAATATCACACAGAGGTAACGTATCGGAACCGGGAAGCGTCGCTCCCGTCAATACATTCAACCAACCGCCGGCACTTTCCGGGAGGCGCAGCAAGGTATCTCCCCAGACATCCTTCCCCAGAGGAAGGGTTCCAGGTTTCACCACGTTTCCTAAGAATCGAGGCGCGATAGCTATGGCTTGATTTCCCCTTTCTCCGCGCGCAAAAGCGACGATGCTCTGCGCATATTGCCCCTCCGCCCGCAGGGCATGGTAGCCGCCCGGTGAGAAAAGATCCGGACGTTCTTTTCGTACCTGTAAGATTTTGTGGATAAGATAAATCTTGGCCATCCCATCTTTGAGGTTGTCCAGCAAATCGACCAACAGCGCCTCTCTTCCCGAAAGGTCTCTCCTTTCAATTTCCTCCAGGTATTTCGCGCGTTGGGTATAATCCACCGGCCGCCGGTTATCGGGGTCGACCAAACTTAAATCCCACAATTCGGTACCCTGGTAAAAATCGGGAATTCCCGGCGCAGTCAATTTGAGGAGAGTCTGCGAAAGCGAGTTGAAATACCCGTAAAAGCGAATCTTTTTTTGAAAGGGCAAGAAGGCTTTGAGAAACCCGCCCTCTGGTCCATTTTCCAATATGCTCTGGGCGAACGCGAGAAAATTCTCTTCGTATTCCAAGTCGGGCTTGAGCCAAGCGGTATGCACTTTGGCCTCTCTTACCGCTTTGACGAGATATGCGCGAATCCGGGGTAGGAATTCCTGTTGGTCTCCGGGCTGCAGGGGATAAGCACCCAGCAAGGTCTGATAGAGGAAATATTCGTCGTTTCGATCAGGCACAACGTTCTCTTCCACCACTTTCAAAAGAGAGGAATTTATTTCGTGCCACTTGTTCAGGTTTATTTCCCACTCTTCCGGAAACTCGGAGAGGACATTGATGCGCGCACGCAAATGCTCTCCCCTCTTCGTGTCGTGGGTCTGCGTAGCATTTAGCGTATGCGGCCATATTTCCGCCCGCATTTCGTTAAGAGTATGGAATTCATCCAGGGTGATTCCGAATCGGCTCGGTTCGCCGCCCACTTCATTTAGCGAGAGTAAAGGATTGTAGACATAGAGCAGGGTGTCTTCGATTCCCTTGGCCATGAGCGGGCTGGTGAATTGCTGGAAGCGCATGGTGAAATATTGCGCGTATTGCTTTTCATCCTTGGAGAGGTGCGTTCCTTCACGTCCTAATATCATGGTTTCTATGAAGTCGATTTCTTTCGCCTGTATGGCAAGGCGTGCGCGCGCCCGACTGGTGGCCTGCCGGATGACGGTTTTATCTTCCTCGTCCGAGCGGCCGGGTCCGAAATAGGTGCGGTAAACGGGAAAATGCACGAGAATCTCTTCCAGGGCCCGCCTTAAACCGAAAAGAGTGAAATCGCTTCCATAGCGGAATTTCCCCGCGAGGGCTTTCAGCTCGTGGGCCAGGTTTTCCAGCGACCCGGAAAGATCCTTTTCGATGATTAGCCGCTTCTTTTCTTCTTCGAGCTTGGAATAGGAGGTTTCCAATCCGGTAAAGGTGCGGTATATGCGCATGAAATCATTGCGGCGGTCAGGACGGCAGAAAAGGCCGTTGACCCAATTCAAAAAGTCATATCCCGTGGTTCCTTGTATCGGCCAATCCGGGCGAAGCCTTTCGGAATGCTGCAAAATCTTCTCCACCACGATAGAGGTGGAGGGCAGCGCGGCGCGCAGGGTATGCAGGTATTCGACCGGATCGTGGAGGCCATCGATATGATCGATGCGTAAACCGGTTATCTTCCCCTCCTCCAGCAGCTTAAAGGGAAGGGCATGCACGGTTTTGAAAACTTCGGGATCTTCCGCCCGCAGGGAAATCAGATCGTTGACCGCGAAAAATCGGCGATAATTGATTTCCTCAGTTCCAACCTTCCAAAACGAAAGCCGGTAATGTTGTTCCGAGAGCAGTCCGGCCAGCCTATTGAAACTTTCCGGTATTCCTTTTTCCCCATTCAAGATGCGTATATTCTCGTCCACAAAAAGTTTGAAAACCGTATTGCAGGCGTACAATTCGGACAGCAGCGCTTTGACGAAGGGAATTTGATCGTAGCGATCCGCCGGGTCTTCCCGGGTAGGCAGATTTTTAAGCACATAAAGCGCGCCCAGAAACTTGATGAAATCGGGATGGTCATGGCCCAGGCGCTTCCGCAATGTGGGGAGGTTGAAGGTGAGTATGGTGGCGTAGGATTCCAGCCTGACCGGCAAAACCAGTTCGTAATAGCGGAGCGAAAAGGCGCCTGCGGTAAACTCCAGAATTATTTCTCCGCTCTCGAGGCATTGGCCCAGGAACGCGCCTAAAAATGGGGCGAGAACCTTGCCCCGGAGATTCTCGTCGCGATGATTCCAATCGATATCGAAAAAATCGAGATAGCGGGAATCCGCGCCGTTCTCGAGAACGTCCATCAGCATGGAGTTCTGGGAATGGAAGGCCATGTGGTTGGGGACGATGTCCTGCACCCAACCCATGTCGGCAGCCTTGACCGCCAGCGTCAACTCGTTGAATTCTTCAATGGTTCCCAGTTCGGGGTTAAGGGAGGTGGGGTCCACCACGTCATAGCCATGGCTGCTGCCGCTGCGAGCGCGGGAGATAGGGGACGCATAGATATCGGTAATTCCCAAAGCGCTGAGATAGGGAATGATTTCACGGGCATGCGCGAAGGTGAAATCCGCGGAAAATTGCAAACGGTAGGTGGATGACGGTATGCGATTCAAGGTAGAGGCCATGGGGTTCATGAATTCTTTCTTCGGTAAAGTGCGAAGCGATAGGGGGGGAACGGCAGGGAGGCTGCCTTCGGCCAAGCATCGGGCAGCTCGTTAACTCCCGCGAAGACTTGGCTGCCGCTGTCCAGCACCCGGTTCCAAGCGTATGGGTCGCCTGTTCCGAACAATTGCTCCCTTGAAAGGCTTACAGTCTCAGCGGAAAAATTCAGCATCCCTTTCCAGGATTCGCCCTCGTGGGTGCGCTCCCAGGTCAGCCATTTTTCGGTTTCGCTGAAACGCACCCGGTTTTCGCGGTGAGGGCGAACCGACAGCGCCGGATAATCTCGCCGCAATTTAAGCACGGTGCGGTAAAAGTTGAGCAAAGCAAGGTGCTCACCCTGCGAAGTCTTGTTCCAATCCAATCGGCATCGACTAAATGTCGCTTCACCCTGAGGATCGGGAACCTCCCCTTCCCAGGAAAAGCTCGCGAATTCATTCCGCCTTCCCGTACGCACGGCGGCGACCAACTGGGGGTCGGTGTGGCTGACGAAATATTGGAAGGGAGCCGTCTCTCCGAATTCCTCGCCCATGAACAAAAGCGGAAGGTAAGGCGATAGCAATACCGCACCCGCAACCAGCTTCAAGGCCTCGAAGGGTACCAGCGATGTTAACCTTTCGCCCAACATGCGATTTCCCACTTGATCGTGGTTCTGGGTGCATACGATGAAACGTTTTCCCGGAATATCCCGGCTTGCCGTACCGACGCGTTTTTTCCTGTAGGGGGAATATTGTCCGGAATACACAAAAGGTTCGTTAAAGGCCTTGGCAAGTTGTTCCATCCGCCCGAAATCCTGGAAATAACCTTTATCCTCGCCGGTAATCAATGAGTGAACGCAATGGTGGAAATCGTCGCTCCACTGAGCATCAAGACCTAAACCCCCTTTGGTACGGGGAGTGATGGTGGAAATATCGTTTTCATCACTTTCGGCAATAAGGTAGAGAGGTCGATCGATCTGTTGCGCCAGATTCTCTACCTGCCCAGAAAGCTCCTCCAGAAAATGTTTCGGTCCCGAATCGAGGATGGCATGCACCGCATCAAGTCGCAGGGCGTCAATATGAAAGGTTTCCAACCAGAAGCGGGCATTTTTCAAAAAGAAATTTCGGAGGCCTTCCGAACCCACATCGTCGAAATTGAGGGCATCCCCCCAGTCGGTTTTGTGCTTTGCGGTAAAATAGGGCCCGAAATCGCGAAGGTAATTTCCTTCGGGCCCCATATGGTTGTAGACCACGTCGAGAATCACGGCAAGGCCCCGAGCGTGACAGGCTTCCACTAATTTTTGTAGTCCCTCAGGTCCTCCATAGGTGTCTTGCACGGCAAAAGGATAGACACCATCGTAGCCCCAATTGCGGGAACCGGGAAATTGGGCAATCGGCATGATTTCCACGGCCGTAATTCCCAAGGAAACCAAATGTTCCAATTTTTCGATTACGCCTTTAAAGTCACCTTGATCGGAGAAGGTCCCAACGTGCAATTCGTAGATGACGAAATCTTCCAGGTCGGGAGCCCGGTAGCCGCTATCGGCCCACTTAAACCGAAGATCGACCACTTGTGAAGGTCCGTGAACTCCTTGGGGCTGACTTCTGGAAGCGGGATCCGGTCGTTCGGGTTGATCGTCAATTGCAAAGGTATATAAGGCGCCCGCCGTCAGACCCTCCACCTCGATGCTCCAATAACCCTTATCGTGGGACTGCATGGGATACTCCCGCGCGTCCCGGCCTTTTATGCGGACCACCACCCTTCTGGATTGCGGAGCCCAAACCGTGAAACGACATATTTGTTCGCCCATAAGGACAGCGCCTATAACCATATGAGGATTTAATCTAAATATTGCATCGGCCGTCCGAAACTGGGAAAGGCAGCCGGCGATTCGGCGAGTAGGCTATTGCGGGAGTGATTTGAGGAGGCGTACGAGGCGGTACTCGCATTTTTTGACGAGCTGCAATTTCGTTTCGCTCGCCGAGTAGCCTTTACGTTCGAAGAAATTTTCTTTGCAGGCCGCGATGATATCCTCTATCTCTTCGGGCGGCAGCCAGTTGGAAAAAAAGCGGATCAACTCCTTCAAAGATGTGAAAGTATAGTTGTCGGAGCGACGTTCTTCGAGCTTCCAGTCCTGCCAGGACGTTCCGCCATCGGGGGTTAAAGTTCCGCTAATCATATTCGCTATCCTAAACCCAGTGTATACCAGGCATAGAGTAATGTCAATTTGTCGGGTGGGTGGTTTCTACGCGTCTCCCTACAATTTCCTTCACAATTGAAATACCCCTAAGGCAGGGTTATCTTCTAGGCGCATGGACCACGCCACCTTTCTCTATGACATGGCCACCGTGATGGTGGTGGCCGGCTTAGTGACTATTCTCTTCCATCGATATCGCCAGCCCGTGGTTTTAGGCTACATCCTGGCCGGCGTGATTGTGGGTCCGCTGTCGCCCGTCCCTCTTATCCGTAACCAGGCGACCATCAATACCCTATCGGAGTTGGGGGTTATTTTCCTGCTCTTTAGTTTGGGTTTGGAATTCAATCTTCGCAAATTACGCGATGTGGGCGCGACCTCCGCCATTGCCGCCACCCTCGAAATAGCCCTTCTGTTGGTGGGTGGGTATTGGCTTGGCCGCCTTTTTGGATGGAGCCCCATGAACAGTTTGTTTCTGGGAGCCATCATTTGCATTTCCTCGACCACCATAGCCGTTAAAGCCTTGTCTGAATTGGGCAAGAGCAAAGAGAAGTTCGCTCAGCTTATTTTCGGAATTCTGATTGTGGAGGATATCGGTGCGATAATCCTCATCGCCGTGCTTTCCGGTATCGCTCAGTCCGGTTCCCTGCAAACGGGTGAGGCCGCCTTGACAATCGGCAAATTAGCGGTATTCCTGGTGGTTTCCCTGGTTTTGGGTTTTATGATTGTTCCGCGCCTGGTCACCTATGTCGGGCGTTTCAAAAACGACGAGATGATGCTGGTTACGGTGTTGGCACTCTGCTTCGGCTACTCCTTCATCGCCTTGCGGCTCGGGTACAGCGTGGCTTTGGGCGCCTTTCTCATGGGCTTGCTGGTGGCTGAGTCGCGGGAAATCGGCCGGATCGAGATTCTCATCCGGCCCGTGCGGGATATGTTCATCGCCATCTTTTTCGTTTCCGTGGGCCTTCTCATTCAACTCGAAACGCTCTCTGATTATGCCATCCCCATCCTGGTCATTTCTTTGGCTGTTATTCTCGGTAAAATCGCCACCATTGGGTTAGGGGTTTTCTTATCGGGTCATGATATGCGGACCGCCACCCGTTCCGGCATGGGCCTCGCGCAAATCGGGGAATTCTCCTTCATCATGGCTGGAATCGGATTAGCCCATGGAGTTACGGATTCTTTTCTTTATCCGGTGGCGGTTTCGGTTTCGGTCCTGACTACCATGGCGACTCCCTATCTGCTTAGGAGTGCCGATCCGGCTGTAGCTTTTATGGAAAGGGCTCTGCCGCGAACCTTGATGTCCTATCTCAATCTTTATACCGGTTGGGTGCGGCAAATCCAGGCGGGTACGCAAAACAACCAGGTTAAAATAATCCTGCGACGGATATTCGGAAAGCTCGCCATCTTCGGTTTTCTCAACGCGGGAGCCCTTCTCATCGCGGCGTTTACCGCAAGGGTTCTGCCTATCGTGTTTCCAACTCTAGTGCCCTGGCGCAATTACCTCAATACCACCCTTTGGTTCATCGCCATCTTGGTGTCTATGCCGCTTATACTGGCCACCTTCCGCAAACTCAAAGCCCTGGGCATGATCCTTTCCGAAATCGGAATACCCGAAGGGGTTCTCGGTTCCTATAAAGCGGAGCTGCGCGCCATTGTCGCGAATATAGTCCTGGTGGTCGGCATGGGTATCCTGGGAATCATCATATTTTTAATGAGTTCCACCATACTACCCAACTTGATTATTCTACCGATACTAGGGGGGGCATTCCTGGTAATGGCTTATTTCCTAAGGGGCTCTTTCAATAAAATTTATTTCCACGGGAAATCCACCTTGGCGGAAACTTTCAGCAAGAATTTATTGGACATACCGCCCGAAGCGGCGGATACTTTTACAGAGAGCGTACTGACTGCCGCGAACCTCGACTCGGTTCTGATTGAGCCGCAACACCCCTGCGCTGGAAGGCTGATTCGTGAGACGCAGCTGCGCCGAAAAACCGGCGCCAGCATTGTGGGAATCGAAAGGAACGGGGGAAATATTCTCAATCCCGGTCCTGACGAGGAGTTACTGCCAGGCGACCGGATATTGTTATTGGGAAGCGACCCCCAGCTTGAGTCTGCCCGTGCCTTCCTTCAGCAACCGGAGCCCCGGCTGATGGTTTGAGCCATCCGGGATTGCCTCGATGACTCGCCCAGTTCGCGCTCTTCCCCTGGTTTCCTTTATCGTCCCGGTTTTGGGAGAAGGGAAAATCATAAACTCTTTTTTGGAGGATCTTTTCCGGCTAAATGAAATAGGCCGTTGCGAAGTCATTTTGGTGGATGGACATCCGGCCCGGACAACAGTATCGGCTTTGGATTCAAGCTGGTTGGCGAAAGTGGTAACTCTGGAGGCGGCGCGCGGAAGAAGCTTACAGATGAACGTCGGAGCGGCGAGGGCTCGCGCTGCAATTCTGCTTTTCCTACACGCGGATACCCGTCTCCCCAGCGATACGGTGGGTCTGGTCAAGGCGGCGCTGGCGGAGCAAAAAATCGTCGGGGGCGCATTCGGTTTGGAAATCGATACGCGACTACCTGCACTCAAGAGTTTGGCCTGGCTTACCACCCACCGTTCCCGTATCTCACGCATACCTTACGGGGACCAGGCGATTTTCCTTCGCAAGCAAGTATTCGATCAGTTGGGCGGTTACGCTCCGATTCCGATCATGGAAGACGTGGATCTCATGCAACGTATTCGTAGGCGGAGGCTTCCGATAGTCATTTTGTCGGCCAAGTCGAAAACCTCGGCGCGTAGATGGGAGAAAGAAGGGGTAGTGCTGGGAACTTTGCGAAATCGCATGCTCATGCTCCTTTTTGGATTGGGAGTATCGGCCCAAAAACTCAGTAGCTGGTATCGTTCCTAGCGTAGATCAAATAGGGCAAATGAAAAATCCTTTCTCGGAAATTTCCGGGAAAGGATTGGGGAGCCCTCATGGGCCTACGAAAGGGATTTTAGCGGTTGTATTCGCTTAAAGCTTCCTTGTTCAGTACTTGGAGTTCGGTGCGACGGTTGTGCTTTCGGCCTTCGGCGGTTTGGTTGTCCGCTTTGGGCTGAGTGAGACCATAACCTCTGGCGCTCAACATGCTATTCAGCTCGGGTGCGACTTGAGCCATATAGCTGCGAACGGATTCGGCGCGACCTTGGCTCAACGTTTGGTTATGCGCAGCGTTGCCGATGTTATCGGTATGCCCGGATACTTCAATCCGCAACTTAGGGTATTTGGTCAGCATTTTGGCGATGATGTTAAGGTAAGGCTTGGAATTGATGGAGATATCGGTTTTGTTGGTTTCGAAATAAACCGCATCCATCAAGAGCAGGCCGGTAGAGAGCAATTGTTTTTCCGCTTCACTGCGCTTGGATTTTTCGTCAGCCAAGTTTCTTTCCGAGTTCGCCAAGGCGATGGAATCTTCACGCGCTTTGTTCGCCATTTGCAGGGAGTCCTGACGGGCTCGCTCGGCTATGCCGGCGCCCTCGGATTGGGATTGCTCCAGCAGGCGAACCTGGGCGAGTGAATCCGCACGCGCTTTTTCGGCTATATCGCGGGCTTGTTGGGATAATTCGCGGTTGCTCGATTTCAACTGGCTTTTTTCCAAAGCTTCTTGGCGGGCCTTATCCTTTTCCCTTTGGCGTTTTTTGGCTTCGGTATCGAAGGTAAAGGCGAATCCGCCGAATAAACGGTAGGGCTCGAGTGCGCGAGTCGTAGTGCCATCCCGATCACTGGAGAGAGCGATGTCGCCGCCCAAGGTTACGTTGATATCGTAAGCCGTACGGAATTGCAGGGAGGGTGTAATCCATAACGGGTCGGTGGAGATGGAAATGTCATTGATGGGCGTACGGGCATTCGCCTCGATACCCAACACAGTGTTGTACATGTTGAACTGGGCGCCCGTTGCGAATAAAAGGACGGCATCCGTTCCGGCTTCGGCCGAAGTGACCAATCCTTCATTGAAGTGAAGTTTGAAGGCCTTGTTTTCGTCGCCGAAAACGAGGGTTTGAATCAACTTGCCCATGAAATCGAGACCGGTGCGGGTTTCGAAATAATTATATCCGTCCGCATTATTGGTGTTGATGGCATTATTGGATAAACCTTGATAGATACCCGCTTGCGCACCCATGCGAATCGGCGCGGTGGGGTCAAAAGGAAGAGTCCCCTGGATACCACCACCCATGGTGCCGAGTCCGGAAGCATCATTGCTGGCATAATCGGTGGAGCCGAAACCCGTAAAAGAGACGAAGACATCGACATGCCGGTTAAGGCCCAGCGAGGCAGCTCCGATGCCGGTAAAGATATTGGCGCCATTGTTCGGGCCGCCCGGGAAACCCTTTTGCTGCTGGTACCATGCTCCCTGGAGACCGAAAATCAAACGGCCTTCACCCAAAGCCTCTGCGGAGGACGTTTGCGATAGCCCGCGGGTGCCGTAAAAAGTGTTGGTCGGGGCGACCACGTGGACTTCGGTTTCGGCTTCAATTTTTTCGGTCACGGGGGGATCTACGTCGGTGAGTGGGGTTTGCGCTTGGGAAACCGGCACGACGGCCACGAGTAAAACCCCCGCTAGAATCTTTAATTTGTTCAATAAATTCGTTAAAATAATATGCCTCATTTGTTGACCTCTTCTTTCTTCATAAATCAGCAGAATTTGTTCAAGCTGCCTAATTCCGGGGAATTCAGACAATTGCTAATTATTGGAAAGAAAATAGGGCAATTTAAGAGGCGCTGGAATAGCCCATTGGGATGAAAAAAGGATTAATCCTTTTCTTCCCGGGCGTGATTGGCAATTTGCAGGCGGCTGTGCAGCGCCAATTTTTCCATGATGTTGTGGACATGGCTTTTCACGGTGAAGGTGGCGATATTAAGTCTCAATCCGATATCTTTGTTGCTCAGGCCATCGGAAATCAAGGCGATAACCTCTTGTTCCCGTTGGGTCATGCGTACCGCGACCTTAAGGTTTTTTTTGTTTTTCAAGAGAGCATATTCAGCCACTTGGGAAAACAGGGAGCTGGCCATGGAGGTGGGAAGGACCTTATCTCCGGCGAAAACCACCCGAATGGTACTGGTAACTTCCGTTAAGGTTGCATTTTTTAGGATGAAGCCATCCGCCCCGGCCTGTACAAGCTCCATAATGTCTGATTGCGAGGGAACCAAGCCCATCCCGATTATTTTACTGGAAGCATAGGCACCTTTGATGGCCTTCGCCACATCCAGGCAGTTTTGGCATTCCAATCCCAGGTCCATCAGGATCACATCCGGTTTCGTGGATTGCATCGTCAGCAGAATGTCATCCTGCCCATCCGAAGATGCGACTACCGTGACGCCATTTTGTTCATTGAGCATGGCCGTGAGGCCTTCGCGAAGTATGGGATTGTCTTCAATCAGTAATATCCGAATCGGTACCAAGGTCCCTCCTGAATTCCACTAACAGATCCGGTTGGGACCGGCTGTACTGGGGCAAGGAATGACTCACCCCGCTTCTAAAATTTAGTTCATAAGGGGCGGTTTTGGTGATTTTGCGGAGGTTTTGCGCATTCTCTGGATTAATTTAGGCTTCGTTTAGCGTGGTAGGCGATTTTACCCAATTTTCCCCGGATCCGGCTTTCCATCTGGCGCGCCCGAGAGACCCATATTTCCGGGAATCGAGGCCTCATTATGCGCAAAAATCTATTCCCGGCTCTTGGCCGGCGCCCGCTGGCATTGAGAATCCCGTCACCCCCGGAATTCCGTATAAGAAAACTTTTGATTCCTTTGCATACAGATTAAGTGGAAATTTATCTTGGCGGTCCATCCCTTAAAGAAGTGAAAGGCTGCCAGCCCGAAAAAATCATCCATGCAAATCGGGGAAAAAAAACGGAAAACCCCTCTTCAGGTGCTCTTGGTTGCATGGGGAACTGCCGTCGGTATCGCCCTGGCCCAGGAGGAAACCCTTATCCATTCAGTTCCCGGCTCATCCCATATCGTCTATCGCGTCGTCCATCCCTTCGCTACCGTGCATGGAAACAGCCGGGAGGCGGACTGCCGCATTTCCTGGGATGCCGACAGCACCGTGACCGCCGTAGATTGTTCCGTTCCCGTTCGCAGCTTCGACAGCGGCAACCGTCTTCGCGACTCGCATGCCATGGACGCCGTGGAGGCGGATCGATTCCCCGAGGCGGAATTCAACTCGCGCAGTATCGTCCCCTCCGCAGGCAGGTGGGGTAATTATGAGGTCACGGGTTCCTTGACCTTTCACGGGCAAACACGGGATATTCAGGTAACCGCCACTCCTGAACGGCAAGGTGATTCGCTGGTGGTAAGCGGAAGCTTCGATATCCGCCTTACGGAATTCGGCGTGGACCGGCCGAGCCTTTTCTTTATTCCCGTGAGGGACGAAGCGCGCATCTCCTTCAGGATGGTTTTTTCCGGGCTCTAGGCTTTTTCAACTTACTCCCAAATCGGGCCAGAATAGTTCTGCGTCTCCGAGTGTTCGCCGGTAAATCTCAATCGCTCCATACCGTTTCGAAATAATTGCTCACGGGCTTTCCGTAGCTGCCGAGCGTAAGCTAGCCGTTATCCAATATAGGGTCTGTACCCAGGTACGAAGTCAAACGAATCGTGATGAAAAAGAATTCCATAAAACTGTTGCGCTTGGAATGCGATAGGTTTTATTTGTGAATCTCCAAATGCAAGAAGCTTACAAACCTTAACCTTTCAAGGAACATTCATGCAAATCAAGGAAATCATGACTGAGAATCATCGGAGCCGAATCCGGAAATGGACCAGGGTTGATAATTGGTTTGCTTGAAGTTCCGGCTCGGAAGTTTTCAATCCAAAAATCTGTATAGGAGGAAAACAGCATGGATATCTTGACGGGCATCGTTGCCAGAATCATTTATTGTTCGCCGTTCATCGTTTTTGGCTTGATGCATTTCATCAACGCCGGTCAAATGTCGATGGTTGTGCCGGGATGGCTTCCCGGCGGAGTGTTCTGGGTATACATCACGGGTGCGGTCATGATTGTCGCCGCTGCGGGTGTCATTACCGGTAGACAGGGTTTTTTGGCCTCGCTGGTTTTGGCGGCCATGTTGTTGATATTCATCCTCACCATCCACATACCGGGCCTTATGAATCCCGAAACCATGCAAATGGCCATGAACGGCCTTTTCAAGGATGCCGGACTGATGGGAGGTGCTCTGGTGCTAGCCGGTACCTATCGCTCCACTCTCCTTTCAAAATGAAGTTAGTTGGATTCAGGTGAGCGATTCGATAATCGGGACTTCGGAGGGCGGCAGCGGTATCGGTTGGATTTTTCGCAGGTGCCTATGGCATAGGTTTTCGTCCACGGGCTATGCGCATGGGCTGTTTACTTTAACGCGGGGATATGAGCGCCGGCGGAGTACTCACCAATTTCCTATATACTTTAAAAAAGTACGTAGTAATTTTGACTAGGCTTTAAATTAGTACTAGACTTTGGTCATGGAACGATATCTCCTGGGCCAAATTGAACGCGATCTCAAGCGAAAAATGGTCTTTCTCGGCGGCCCTCGCCAGGTAGGGAAAACTACGCTGGGCCTGCGGCTCCTGCAGAATCCGGACGGATATCTGAATTGGGACGTTCCCGAACACCGCGAAAAAATCCTCAAGTGGGAAATTCCCCCGGAACCCCGCTTGGTGCTGGATGAAATCCATAAGTACCGCGGCTGGAGAAACCACCTCAAGGGTCTCTACGATGCGCGTAAGGGTAAGCAGGAAATCCTCGTCACTGGCAGCGCAAGGCTGGATTATTACCGCTATGGGGGGGACTCCTTGCAGGGGCGCTATCACTTCCTCCGCTTGCACCCGCTCTCGGTCGCGGAACTCGAGATCGAAAACGAATCGGGTCTCGCGGATCTCATGGCCTACGGCGGATTTCCCGAACCCTTTTTCGCGGCCTCGGAAACCGAATCGCGTCGTTGGTCGCTGGAATACCGGACGCGCCTGGTGCGGGAGGATCTGGTCTCACTGGAACGCGTGCAGGACCTGGGTCGAATCGAACTGCTCATGCTGAATTTGCCGGAACGGGTGGGCAGCCCCTTGTCTATTAACGCCCTGCGGGAGGATCTGCAGGTGGGCCATGCCACCGCTGCGCACTGGATCGAGATCCTGGAAAGGTTATATGCGGTGTTCCTGTTACCCCCCTTCGGAGCGCCCCGGTTGCGCGCCGTCAAGAAGGAACGGAAACACTATCACTTCGACTGGACACTGGTTCCGGAAGCGGGCCTGCGCTTCGAAAACCTTACGGCCTGCCATTTGCTAAAATGGGCGCATTTCCAGCGCGACACGCAGGGTCGAGAGGTAGAACTTCGATACTTCCGCGACGTCCTTCGCCGCGAGGTAGACTTCGTGCTGTGCGAGGGACGCAACCCCACGCACTTCATCGAATGCAAGGAATCCGACGCTGCGGTTCATCCGGGATTAAAGTACCTCAAGGAGCGGTTTCCCAAGGCGGAAGCGTGGCAGATCGCTTTGCGTGGAAAGAAAGATTACGTCTCTCTCGAGGGAATCCGCGTCGCCCCGGCATGGAAGTTTTTAAAGGAGCTGGTGTAGGCGATCAATGGCTCCGAATCCGGCTCAGAAGAAGTCGCGGTTAAAATACTGCCGTTCCCGTGAAAGCGAAATAGAGGCATTGCCATACTCCTGGTGCGCAAAATGCGATACGGTCATAATATTCTTTGCAATTTCAGCACAAAACCCAGAAACCGTTTGGCTCCTTTGGTCAAGCGACCCCGGTTATAGAGATCTCCCAGCTTACGAAGGATTTCCATCTGTGTAGGGTAGGGATGAATGACATTGGCAATAGACCCCAGGCCGATTCCACCTGACATCGCCACCGTCACTTCCGAAATCATTTCCCCCGCTCGATTGTGAACTAGGGTGGCGCCGATGATTTTATCGGAACCTTTTTTTACGAGCACTTCGGCGAAGCCTTCTGTTTCCTCTTCGAGTAGTGAGCGATCGATGTCCTTGAAATCAAGCCGGAAGGATTGGACATCAATTCCTTTTTCCGCGGCGTCTTTTTCGTACATGCCCACATGCGCCACTTCGGGATCGGTATAGGTCACC
>JBGTHM010000037.1:0-93296 GCA_041746255.1 Fibrobacteria bacterium
GTAACTTCAAATCTAATCAGACTGAGGAGCCTCTTCATTTTTGCGAAACAAAACGTACGTTATCGTCCCCCCGTAGGCTTCGCCCGCAGCATGCAGTGAACAAGAGCACCGGAACAAGCTGGCCTTATCCAGCGCCGTGAGGATGCCTTGTGAACTGCCAGCCTAACTCGAAAAGCCAGCCCCCGGAGTGCGGGACTTGTCCCGCACGGGGCGCCCTGTGCGTTGTTGTGTGTTGTGGGGTGCCCCTCTTAATTTTGGGCCGATTTCATTAATCTCTTATTCTTATCCTGTTCTCTTCAACAACCCAAAGCTTGTTTTTGATATCCTCGAATTCAAATGCTGGGTAGATGCTTTATCCTGGTTTTTGAGCCGGAGGACAACAATCCCTGGAAATGACTCAGGTGGATAAGTGCGGATATCCGAGAAATCCTGGTCGAGGGTAATGAGTATACGGTTTTCTTCCTTACATTTAAGGCTGATAACTTCGTCTTTCGCGCCCGCAATCCCTTCGTCATATACTGTATGGGTATCATTTCCCCGCCTGATCAAAAACTCAGCCAATTCAACAGGAAGATTTTCATCAATTTTGAATTTCATGGTTTAAGGTGTCGGAACGGGTACAACTCTCTCCTTTGAGAGTTCCGCCGCATAAGCTATGGAAGCTTGGATTGCTTCCTTGGATACTGAGGGATAGCTTTTTAAAATTTCCTCAACGGAAACGTTAGCGGCTAAGTTGTCTAAGATGACGGAAACAAGTACTCTAGTTCCTGTTATGCAGGCCTTACCATGACATATGTAAGGATCAACCGTAATATATTTTTTCCAATCCATATGATTCTCCCACCTCTCCTAAATTTAACTTTTTGCCGGTATTATTGTCTTACGCACCTTCATTTTTCGTCTTAATTACCATTTTTACCATGAGATATTTTTGGTTCTGAGGTTTATCGGCCCAAATTTTTGCCTTTTCCCTTGCCTCCCGACTGTAAAGTCGGGAGGCGCACATTAGGGCACCCCATTTCACACAACAACGCGCAGGGTGCTCCTCGCGAAACAAGCCCCCACTCAAGCCCCGCCCTTGCATCTCGGCCTTTCACGCTCCGGCAGATTTCGAACTCCCGAATCGCTATATCTTCGGAAAGCTAGCCCGGTCTAAAAGAAAGACGGATAAACCCAATGCCAGTTGCAAAAGGGCCAAAGAAAACCCCGAACTAATTTGTGATAAAGGAAAAGGTTTGGTGTTATCTTGGAGCTGCCGGATGGTATTTTATAAAAATAGAGAAACAAGTAGCCGCTGAAATAAGGTTTAAGTACTTACTCCATTCGCCCCAAAGGAGAAATCCGTATATCACGGCAACACGGCATCTAGCGCCGGCACCAGAGCGGCCACTAAGTCCTCCAGACGGGTATGCGCCGCATGCGCGTCTTCCGTAACGGCTTCGGGAGTCATCACGCGAATGAACGCTGTCCCCTTATCCGCGCCGCCGAACCAACCCCGCCAGAACATTTTAAGGCTCGAGAGAAAATATTCTCCGGTATGGGCGTCCCCCATCTTATACCAGTAATACACCCAATGCCTTTGGCTCCGGTAATCCAGCGCAATCACACGCGCACCCACCGCACTTCGCTGCAATTGTTTCGAGTTTATTTCGGCGACCAGCGCGCCTGCCCCGCGTAAACAGGCCTCCTGGGCATGCGCCGATTTGCGGCTGCTGCGGGCGATATAAGCCACCACCACTTCCACCGGCCGCCGTCCGTCGGAATAGACGCGCTTCACAATATCGCGCGTTTCCAGGCCGCGTATTTCTCCGGGAGTGGGCTCAGCCGATTCCACCAGATGCCACTTTCCTAAATTGCCCGGCAAACTCGCGGTGAAGTGGGTCCCTTCGTGGATATGCTGCCGGAATAAAACGGTGTTGGAGAGATATCCCGATAAAGCCAAGGCGGCGAAGGTCACAAAGGTGAGTCCGTATCGCTTCATGTCCGCGGCCTATTTGTGTCGGTTGTGCTACTAGGCCTGTGTCCCTTCCCGGTCAGCGCCTCTGCCGCAAGCGCGGCGGCAAAAACAGTAGCGAAAGCTCCCACAAACAACACCCCACCGGTTATCAAATGCAAATCCCAATCCCCCACCAGCGGGCGAAAAACCGCTTCCTTGCCTATGAGTTGTACCAGCCAGGCCACTACCGTGATGCGCAGCACATTTCCCGCCACCGCCGCAGGTGCCGCCGCCAGTAGCACGGCGATTACCGTGGCGGAACCTTTGCGACGCAAGAGGTAAGCATATAGCACGGCAAGAGCTATCAAGGTCATGAGGCTGGAAAGGCCGGAGCAAACATCGCCCACAGCCAACTTCTCTTCCCCGAAAAGGAGGTATGCGCCGGAACGAACCGCGGTCAGGCCGGTGACGTTGAGTAGATGGGTGGCCAAATCGGTGGCCAACAATTTCAGCTTAAAGCCGAGGCCGCTGACGATAAAATCGGGCCAAGGAACCATGAAAAACAAATAGGCCAATGGGAACCAGGCTACTTTGAGACGGCTGGTCCCGTATTGCAACCAGAAAAACCCGGCGATAAGTCCGATTAGGGTTAGCGCGGATAAGGACGATACATCGGCCAATCCGGCGATGCCGTGGATAAACAGGCTAAAGAGGATCAGTCCGATGGCCGCAGGAAAAGGCCGGATGGGGTAGGCTCGCCAATCCGATCGCTTCATCCAGAGCACTACTCCGGATAGGACGGGAATCAGCCAACCATGCGAGAGATAGGAGTCGGGTTCATCCCATCTTTGCGCCATCCATTTGAAAGTGGGCCAATAGGCGAAAAGGCTTAAACCGGCGAAAGTAGCCCATAACCCGGAATTTTTCAGGATTATCACGCTATGGGAAGTAGAGTTTTTCAACATGCGCCCTTATTCTACAATTGCTGGAAGCGTCATGGTTTGGCTTTCGAATCCGGAAATCATATGCGCATTCGCTCTGACCTAGGGAACGGAGAAAAACACTGGTTTAAATGACCAAGCTAAAATTATTATAATTGAACCACTCCGGCCCGATTCTGCCGGCGCCCTCAAACCGGATTAAATCGGATAGATTCATGCAAAAAGAACCGGAAGCGCCTTTTTACATCGATCCGTCCGACGACAGCGGTGAAACCCGGTGGAAACCGCCTACGTGGCGCACCCTGGTCCATGTGCTTTGGTTGCGCCGTTGGTTGATACTCGGCGTAGCCGCCCTGTGCGCCATTCCGACGGGCATTGTGCTGACCTTGGTCGATTTGCCACGGAGCTTTCAGTCGGCCACTGTCATGCGCTTTCCCGCGGTGGTGGGAGCCCAGACGAATATGATGCGCGATGTGGCCATTACCCGGCAAGCCAGCATAATCGCCATATTCAACAGTTATTCGCTGCTCGAGCGGACGGTCGACGCTCTCAGTTTGCGTATGCGGCTTGCCACACCCGACATTTTCCGCAAACATGCCATCGAAAAATTGGAATACCAGGAAAAACTGGGCGAAGGACTCTATGAAGTACGGATGAGCCGTGGAAGGCATGCGAGCCTACGCTATACCCCCAGTACCGGCGGGGATACCTACTCCCTGTTCGACGGGGTGCTGCCCGAATCCAACGCCATAACCATTCCGGGGCTCAGACTGGTTCTCACCGAAGGGTTTGTGCGCGGGGCCGAAGGGCTCGACATCCGTCTGAGATTTCAATCCAAGGACAAGGTTATCGAAACCCTCAAAGAAAGTCTTCGGGTCAGACCCTTGGGTGAGGATAATTTCGAAATCAGCCTTCAAGACAGGGATCCCTGGCTGGTCAGTGATATCCTCAACCACTTGCGCGAAGAATTCCTCAACGTCTATTACGGAACCACCCAGGTTCAGGACATGAGCGTTTTGGCGCAAATGGAAGCGGACCTGGAGTCGGCGAAGAAAAAATTGGAACGCAGTCAGGATGAACTCGACATCTTTTACCGCAAAAACCCCGTTTTACTGACACAGAATGAGGGTGCGCCCGACAATACCGTTTTACTGGTCGATTTGCGCAACAAAAAATCCATGGTGGAAGAGAGGCGCATTCGCTTGCAAAGGATAATGACCGCGCGTCCGACGGATATGGGCGGGCAAGAGGGCCGAATTTGGGCCGAACAAATCACGCAAGCGCTATCCGAAGCCGGAGACCCTCGCGGCGGTATTCTGGGAGCCACATTGCGTGGACTCCGGGAGAAGGATGAGCAATTGCGTCCGGATCTGGGGCCGGAGCATCCCCGTCTGAAGGAAATGCGCGAGGAACAGGAGAAATTGCTCCGGGATATCGAGCAGGCTTACCATACGCAATTGGAAAAAATGCAGCAGGAAGCGGCCAGCCTCGAAAATCAACTGGCAGGCGTCCGCAGCGGTAGTCAACGGCAGCAGGCTTCGGTCAAAGTGCAGCTCGAGCTGGAACGGCTTTCGGTCTCTAACCGCAACAACCAGGCGATTTACGACAACATCCTGACGGCCTATAACCGGGCGAAGCTGTCGACGGGATCCGAATTTTTCAAGGTCACGGTGGTGGACCCGGCGCGTCCGGCACGCTATGAGCCACCCTCCCTCCTGGGTCGGTTGGTGGTGGCTGCAGCCGGTTCAGCGATTTGGTTTTTGCTCATTCCCGGCGGAGTTGCGCTTTGGCAGGTGGCTTTCCTGAAAATTTGGACCCGCGAGGATGTCCGCCGCTACCTGGGAATCAAGGTGGTGGGCACGGTGTCGTTCAAGCCTTTGGATTCACTGCCGCCTGCTTCCACCAAGGAATCCGGTGAAATGGGCCCGGTCGATCCCTTGCTCCTTTATTATGGGCGCGGTCATCGCCTGGAAGACATCGAAACCTTCCGCCTCATTCGCGAAGAGCTGGAGAATATCTTCGTGAAATACTCCGCGAACGGGAAGCTGTGCCTGATGGTGACCTCCACGCAACCGCACGACGGAAAGTCGATTTGCGCGAGCAACCTGGCGGTGGCCTTTGCGCGCAAGGGACGAAAAACCCTGCTCATCGACGGTGATTTGCGCCTGGGTCGCTTGCACAAGATTTTCGGCTTGAATCCCACCAGCGGTTTCGAGGAACTTTTGGCTCGCACCGACCTCAAGGAAAACGAATTTTTGCAGGAAGCGACCGCTTTACTTAAAAAAACGGTGCAAAGCAATCTCATTCTCATGCCCCGCCGCAAGGCGGCGCTTAATGCCGGTGAACTCATCGCCTCGCCCCGCTACGCCGCATTCGTGCGCATGGCGCGCAGCCAATCCGATGTCGTCATTATCGACACTCCGCCCGTTCTCATCACTCCCGAACCCTTGCCCTTGGCCAAACAAGCGGATGGTATCTTGTTCGTCCTGCGATCGGGAGTCACTTCCGTAGCCGAAAGCCGAGACGCCCTGGCCACCTTGCGCGAACACAATCCCCGCATCGTTTCTCTGGTCAATCAGGCTAAAACCTCGCCCTTCCACTCCAATCGCTACCTGAAATACGCGTACTATTACAATGCCCAGATGCAGGCCGAGAACGATCGCGTCGTCTCCGAAAATTCCCCGCGATAGTTTTTGCGCCGGCATCGGTACAAAGGTTATTTCCCCTTAAGACTTTCTATCCCGCGTAGGCGCTGTTTTTGCGGTGCCCGCGGTTTCACCGGAAAGCGGGGAAAATTATGCCTGAATCCCTGGTCCCTGAATCACCCTGTAGGTTTTGCGCGACTCCCCTTCGGTTTACCTTCGCCGATTTGGGAATGTCGCCTCTCTGTCAAAGCGTAGTGCGACCCGAAAAGAGTGAACATGCCGAGGCCTTTTATCCCCTGCATGCCTATGTCTGCGAAAATTGTTTGCTGGTGCAACTCAAAGAATATGTAAGTCCTGCCGACATTTTTACCGAATACGCCTACTTCTCCTCTTTTAGCGATTCCTGGGTGGACCATGCCGGCCGTTATGCCGACGCGATGGTCAAGCGTTTCGGTTTGGGCGCGGACAGCAAAGTGGTGGAAATCGCCAGTAACGACGGCTATTTACTGCAACATTTCCGGCGCATGGGCATTCCCGTACTCGGAATCGAACCCGCCGCCAACGTGGCGGAAGCCGCGGTGGATAAAGGCATTCCCACCCTGGTGCGGTTCTTCGGATCGCAAACGGCGCGCGAAGCCTCGGAAACCGAAGGCAAGGCGGATTTGTTGCTGGGTAACAACGTGCTCGCCCACGTTCCGGATCTCATGGATTTCGTTACGGGAATGAAAATCATGTTGAACCCCAAAGGCGTCATCACCATGGAGTTCCCGCATTTGTTGCGTCTCATGGAAGAAAATCAATTCGATACCATTTACCATGAGCATTTCTCCTATTTCTCCTTTTCCACCGTGGAAAAGGTTTTCCAATCGCGGGGCATTACGCTTTTTGACGTGGAAGAGTTGCCAACTCACGGAGGCTCGCTCCGGATTTACGGCCGACACGAGGCCGATGTCTCCAAACCCTTGACGCCGAATGTGGAGAGACTGCGCGCCCTGGAACGGGAAGCGGGACTCGATCGCCTCGACGTCTATTTGCGTTTCAACGAAAGAGTCAAGGAGACTAAACGCAAAATACTGGAGCTGATGATTGCAGCTAAACGCGAAGGAAAATCGGTAGCGGCTTACGCCGCAGCGGGAAAAACCAATACCCTCCTCAATTATTGCGGCCTCGGCGTTGATTTCATCGACTACAGCGTGGATAGAAATCCTTACAAGCAGGAAAATCTGCTTCCGGGCTCGCGCATACCCATCTTTTCTCCCGACAAGATCAGGGAAACCCGGCCGGATTTTCTGTTCATCGGCGCCTGGAATCTCAAGGACGAAATCATGGCGCAAACGGAGTATATCCGTCAATGGGGGGGCAAGTGGATTGTCCCCATTCCGGAAGCGAGGGTTTACCCATGAATATTCTGGTGACCGGCGTGGATGGATATATCGGGTCGCTGCTGGGGCCCTACCTGGAAGGCCGCGGACATCAAGTGACGGGGCTCGACACCGGCTTCTATCGATCCGGCTGGTTGTATCACGGCCCCGACCGTTCGCCGGCCTGTATGTCAAAAGATATTCGCGAGGTTGAGGCCGAGGATTTTCGCGGGTATGAGGCGGTGGTCCACTTGGCGGAGCTTTCCAACGATCCCGTGGGGCAATTGAACCCGGAAATAACCTGTAAAATCAACCACCTGGGCAGCGTGGAGTTGGCCCGCAAGGCCAAGAGCATGGGCGTTACCCGCTTCGTGTATACTTCATCCTGCAGCGTTTACGGTTTAGGCAGCGATGATTTCCGCTATGAAGACGGGCCTATCAATCCGCAAACCGATTATGCCCGGTGTAAAGTCCGGGTTGAAAAAGAAGTAGGGGAAATGGCGGATGATCGCTTCTCCCCCACCTTCTTGCGCAATGCCACGGCCTTCGGACCTTCTCCGCGCATGCGCTTTGATATCGTCCTCAATAATCTCGCCGGTCTGGCTTTTACCACGGGTGAAATCAGCATGACCAGCGACGGCATGCCCTGGCGGCCCTTGGTGCATTTGCTGGATATTTGCGAAGCGGTAGCCTGCTCGCTCGAAGCGCCGCGCCAGACCATCCATAACGAGATTTTCAACGTGGGCAGCAACGATTCGAATTATCGCGTGCGCGAAGTCGCTGAAACCGTAGCGGAGGCTTTTCCCGGCTGCAAGTTGAATTTCGGCCTGCATGATCCCGATAATCGCAGCTATCGGGTCAACTTCGACAAAATCTCGGAAAAACTGCCGGGATACGCGTGTAAACATACCTTGCAGGACGGCGCGCGGCAATTGCGTGATCTGTTTGAACATATCGAGTTGACTACGGACGATTTCGAAGCCCGACCCTATACCCGGCTCAAGCAATTGGAATATTTGCTGCGGACGGAACAAATCGACAGTGATTTCTATTGGAGATGAATGCATGGAAATAGGCCGGGTGGTTGAAGCCCTTGACGGCGAGGTAATCGGCCGGGAAATGCATGCCTTGGCCGCTAAGCTCTTCCCCATAAATCGGAGCCGGACGGGAGACGGTGTCCGCGAAACGCTGCGCTACCTGCAAACCCTCATCCCCCTGGAGATTCATGAGGTGCCGTCGGGAAGCGCTTTATACGACTGGGAGGCGCCCCCCGAGTGGAACGTGCGCGAAGCTTATATACGCGATCCCGGTGGAAACAAAATCGTGGATTTCGCCTCGCATAACCTTCACCTCATGGCTTATAGCGTACCCGTGCGCGAAACCCTGTCGCTGGAACAGCTGCTTCCGCATTTGCACAGTTTGCCCGATCATCCCAGCTGGATTCCCTATCGTACTTCCTATCACCAGGAAAAATGGGCTTTTTGCCTCCCACACCTTCTGTTGCAGTCGCTGGCTTCCGGAAATTACGAGGTGGTCATCGACGCCACCCTCGGGCCCGGATCCCTTACCTATGGCGAAACCTTTCTCCCGGGCGAAGAGGAAGAGGAAGTGCTGGTGGTCAGCCATTGTTGCCATCCTTCGTTGGCCAATGACAACTTGTCTGGCATCGCCACGGCGGTTTTCGCGGCGCGGATTCTGGCCGGAGCGCGCCGCCGGCTGGGATACCGATTTCTTTTCGCGCCTTCGGTGGTAGGGCCCCTGGCGTGGTTAAGCCGGAACGAACCGCAGCTCGCGCGAATCCGGCACGGCTTGGCGCTGGCCGGGGTGGGAGATGCCGGACCCGTCACCTACAAACGCAGCCGGCAGGGAGAAGCCGCCATCGACAAGGCTATGGCGCATGTGCTTCGCCACTCGGAAAACGCCGCGCGTCTGGAACCTTTCACGCCCTATGGTTATGATGAACGGCAATTCTGTTCTCCGGGCTTCAATCTGCCGGTGGGTTGTCTGATGCGTACTCCTTTCGGCGAATACCCCGAATACCATACCTCGGCCGACAATCTCGATTTTATCCGCCCCGCCAGTCTGGCCGATTCCCTGGAAAAATGTATGCGGGTATTCGAAGTGCTGGAGGGAGACCGAAGTTATCTCAATCAAATTCCCAAAGGCGAGGCTCAGTTGGGGAAACGCGGCCTCTATCGCGGTCTGGGAGGCGGAAATCGCTTGGGCCAACGCGACTTCGCTTTGCTGTGGGTGATGAATTTTTCCGATGGTCGGCATAGCCTTTTGGAAATCGCCGAAAAAGCGGGCCTTCCCTTTGCATCGGTGCGCGCGGCCGCCGACGGTTTATTGGAAGCCGAATTGTTACGGCCGGTATCCCACCAGGCGGAAGTGGGAAATTGGGTATGATGCTGTCGCCAAATTTATGGGATGGAGTGGAGGGGCCCCTGCGAATTCTCTGTCTGGGGGCCCATTGCGACGATATCGAAATCGGATGCGGCGCTACCCTGCTCGCCCTGTCCGAAGGCGAGCGCCCCGTGGAAGTGAATTGGGCCATATTTAGTTCTACGCCGTCAAGGGCCGAGGAGACCCGAGCCGCGGCCAGGGGATTCCTGGCCGGCTCCGCGAAAGCGGAGGTTGAAATTTTTACTTACCGTGACGGTTATCTTCCCTATCATATGGCGGAGGTAAAAGATCGTTTCGAAGCCTTGAAGGAAAAAAACGAGCCCCAGGTTATTTTCACGCACTTCCGTCATGATTTGCATCAAGACCACCGTCTGGTCAATGAACTCACCTGGAATACTTTTCGCGATCACCTCATTCTGGAATATGAAATTCCCAAATATGACGGCGATTTAGGCGTGCCCAATCTTTTCTCCCCTTTGCGGGAAGAAACCATGGGGAAGAAAATTGCGCTCTTGATGGCAAGCTATCCTACCCAGGCGGGGAAGGGATGGTTCGAAGAGGAAACCTTCCGCAGTCTCATGCGAATAAGAGGAATGGAATGCCGCGCGCCATCGCGCTATGCCGAGGCGTTTTACGTCCGCAAGCTGGCGCTGCGCTTTTAAAGCGCATGGAGCGAATCGCGCAGGCTCCTGGCTTGCACTTTTTCCGGGAAATCCCAAGGCGTGGCGAAAGCCGCTTCCAATACGGAACGGGCCGCCTGGGAGTCGCCCGCGAGCAGCCGTACCCGCGCGAGGCGATAAAGCACCGAAGGTTGATCGGGAGTCAACGTCAGAGCCCTGCGTAAAAATTCTTCCGCCTCTTGCGTGTTACCCATCAAGGCTGAGAGCCAACCCAGGGTATCGTAGATGCGTGGATCGGCGAAGGCTTGTTTACGCAAAGCCTCGTGATAAATGGCCGCCTCCCGTAACCTTCCCTGCCGCACTCCCAGTTCCCAGGCCAAATTATTGAGACAGATGAGATTACCGGGTTGAATTTCGAGTTCGCGTTTCCAATTTTTGATGGCTTTATCCGGGAAGCCTGCCCGGTGGGAAATGTCGGCCAGCAACAGGCTCAGGCCTGGCTGCGAAGGATATTCTTCCACCAATCGTTCGGCGCCGGTCAGCGCATGGCGGAGATCTCCCAACTTGAGGTGCACTTCGACCAGGTCCACCTTTTGCGGCAGACTGGGGTTTTTCAACGACGCCAGAAAACGCGAGGCTTCGCGCCAGCGGCCATTGCGCAAATGATCGGATGCGACCAGCCCCTTCACTATTTCGTTTTCGGGGTGTCTGAGCAATAGATCGGCCATGGCCTTCGCTACACCCAGCGTTTGTTTATTGCGCTCGAAGAATTGCACTTTCGCCCACTTCGAAACCAAGGCCGGTGGCCGCAAGTATTGTAGGAGAAATCGCGCGCTAATCGGATCGTCGGCGCTTGCGGCGGTCTGCTCGGCCGATTCCAGATCGTCCATGGCCATTTGTGCGGCGATACGCAGATTGACCAGCGACTTGGAATCTACGCCACGGAATTCCAGGCTGCCGAGAATTTTCAGGGCCTGGGCTGGGCTTCCCTGTGATAGAAAAAGCAGCATACGGTTCAAATCGCTTTCGGCCAGCAGGGAGGGATCCCTCTCACCCATTTTGTCATAAGCGACAAGAGCGGAATCGATGCGGCCTTGCATGGCGTGCAAGATGGCAATTTCGGCCAGCGCATGGGGCGATTCCCGCCTGGGTTGCAAATGCGGTTTGAGTGCCGCTACGGCTTTTTTCGGTTCACCCGCCAACGCGAAAAGACGCGCCTTACGCACGTCCACCGGCAAGGTGAAAGCGGTGTCTTCCACTTTCCAAACATCCAATGCGGCTTGGGCCGAATCCACATTGCCTTCCAACAAATAACTGTCCACCAGATAAAGCCGGGCACGGCTGGCCGACAATGGCTGGTGGCTCAGGTCGCGCAACAAATGGCGCGCTTCCTGGACTTGTCCCCGTAGCAATAGATTATAGGCCAGCGGAAGCAGCACGGCGAGGGAATCCGGATAGCTATGTCGCAATTGCCGTAGCTGTTCGGAAGCCAGGTCGAGACGGCCTTGATGAGTGCGTATTTGCGCCAGAAGCAGCCGGGCCGAGAAATGTAAGGAATCGATATCCAAAATAGCCTGCAGGGCGGGCAAGGCGAGTTCGGTACGCCCGAGGTCGAATCCCAATTCGCCATAAGCCATCAAGCCGCCTAAATTATCGGGATAGGCGTCGAGGAATCGCCGGGTGTTTTCCAAGGCTTCGTCAGGTTTCCCCAGCTGTTTTCGCCAGGCATTTTCAAGGTGCATCACCTCGAGATTGGCATAGGGGACAAAGCCACCTTTATGCTCGAAGGCACGCACGTATTCCTGATGGGCGGCTTGGAAATTATTCTCCTTGGCGTAAAGACGCGCCTTGATGATATGGCGCGCATATTTTTTCTCAGGGCGGTTCTGGTAGACGAAGTAGGCGGCCAGGCCGGAAAGGAGGATAAGGACAAGCGCGAGAAACCATTTTTTCATTACGAACTCCGGTTCGTAATTGTAGTATCAACTCGCGGAGGCGCAAAGCGCCGCCACGAGAAGACCGTCGAAGTAGCGGATAATGCCGCGATTAAGCGGTCTTGCGGCTGCGCTTAACGGCGAAATACATGCCGATCAGTCCGAGGCCGAGAAGTGCCAAGGTTCCGGGTTCGGGAACCGCTTCTACATCAAGCATGGCGAGAGTGTAATCGGAGCTGCCTTTATTCGGATTGTGGTCAACACCCAAAAGCAGTTTATGCGTGAGAAGATTGACTTCCAATTGCTTCTCTCCCTCCGAGATCCAGGGGAACTGGTTGATATCGGCCGTAAAGACATTGTGGAAAGGATTGTCGTTAACGGTATAAAAGCCCTGCTCCAAATACCAATTCTCGGGCTTCCAGAAGGCGCCGTGAAATTCATAATGCAGGTTGGTCAGGTAGATTTGGTTAAGCATGACCGGAGTGGTCAAAAATTCGACGCTTAGCCATTGTCCGAAGTCGATTTGTTGGCTTCCGCCCCCGGTGACGCCAAGACCGTCTGCAGTTAAGATGCCACTCTGCCCGGTGAGGTTGCCTCCGCCGGATGTGACGCGTACCGAGCCGATGCCGTCCACGCTTTTGGTTATGGTGTTCTCTCCGCCGGCAGGATTCCAGCTAGGGTCGCGGAAATCGATTAAGGCCGCTTGGGCGATTCCCAGGGAACCTATGACCAGTAGGGAAAAAAGCGATGGGATGGTGAAATTCTTCATAATAAACCTCGGTATCGTCTGCTTTCCGAAAGCAATTCCGGACTTGGGGTGACGTAGCTGAAAGGTAAGGAAAGCAAGGGCCATGCCGGAAAATAGTAGCAAGAATCGTTTTGAAATGGCTAAGGAAGTAGGTAGAATGTAAGGAATGCCGACAGGTGTAGCGAAATCCCAACAGAAGAGGCCGTGATTCTTATCCCCCTCTATATATTAGGCGCCAGCCTGTTGATACCCCTTCTGGGTTTTTGGGTCCAATTCCGATATTCCCAACCGACCCTGCGTTATTTGCTGTTATCCCTGAGCCTCGTCTTTCCGCTGTATTTCGTCCTGGGTTATTTAACCTTATCCCACCCGGGAATTGCTCCTTCGCCGGAGCGGATTTTCCCCATTTACCAGGGTTTATTAGGGCTCCATTTGCTGGCGGCTTTGGGTTTGCTGGAGGTGGCGCGGCATTTCATGCGCACCTGGAAATTTCCGGGCTTACCCCGCCGGGGTGAACTGCGGTTTTGGAAGGGATGGGACTGGGTTGCGGCCTTGGTGGGGCTGACCCTGTGCGTTTTTCCCCTGGGGGCCCGCCTGGCCGCGACTTCGGAGGGCCCTGCCTTGAGAATGGAAGGGGCTTCGCTGGGCATTGCCGTTATCGCGTTGTTTCTGGGTATCCGGTTATTGATGGTGATGGAGGAAACCTATCGCTTTACGCGCGATTATCAAAGGCGCATCGGCCGGCTGGCGATGCTCTCTCTCGGATTATTGGGAGTTTTTCAAACTGTGCTATTTGCGGCAGTTGTGCTTTATCGGGAATTCGGACCCCTCCACTTGCAATCGGCCCTGGTTGTTTACGGGCTGGTTTACCCGACGGCCTTGCTGGGGTTCTTGCGCTATCGGCTCGGCGATGAGAAAATCAGCATTCCCCGGGATTCGGTTTACGCCTCGGTAACGCTTTTCCTGGTAGGGGCGGCCCTGTTGGGAGCGGCCGGAGCGTATTACGCCTCCCGGTATTTCGAATTGCAGGCATCCTATTTCACGCTTTTTCTCCTGCTTTTCTCCGCGGGTTTTCTGGCGCTGTTGCTGTTGGGTTCGGGCACCATGCGCAGGCGCATCTCCCGTTTCGTGGATCGGCAATTTTTTTCGCGCAAATACGACTACCAGGACCAGTTCTTCCGGCTCCACCAATCTTTTTTGTCGGGACTGGATTTACCCAAAGCGGTTACGGACCTGGTGGAGAATATGAAATATGCCGTCACGGTGGACGATGCCTTCGTATTCCTCCAATACTCCCGGGACGGGCGTTTTCACATGCATCGAAATCCGGAATCCAAGGCTCCGGAGACGGCGGATCTGGCTCTGGAAAGCCCGGCGCTCAACCGGTTGGCGGGCCTGGAGCGGGCTATCGATAAATTTGATTCCGAAGATGCCGATAACTTTCGTGAATTGATGCGGGAGCCTTTGCTCGCACGGCTTTCCGTCGACGCGGTATTTCCCATCAGGGACGGAGATGCCCTGTTGGGACTGTTGGCATTGCAAGGCGGGCGCCGCGCGGCGTTGGACGAAGAGGACCGGGCTTTGGTTGGGGTGTTCGCGGGGTGGCTGGCCCGCGCAACGGCCCAGCATCGTCTCTTGGTGGAGAATGTGGAGCGAAAACAATTCGAATCGTTTCACCATATCGCCTCGTTTCTGATTCACGACATCAAGAACCAAGTGGCGACGCTGAATATGGCCCTGAAAAACGCCGAGAGGAATCTGGATGATCCCGAATTTCAGAAAAGCCTGCTTTTCAGCATCAAGGAATGCGCGGAAAATCTCGATGGGCTGACGGGCAAGCTGGCGACCGGTTCGCATGAATGGACGCTGGCTGCGGAGTTTCGGCCCATCGGACCGGTGGTGGAAAAGGCCGTGCGGCATCTGGCTTCCGGAACGATAAGCGGCGTGGAATTGCGTTGTACGGGCGGCGACTGCGAAGCCAAGGTGGATGCCGACGCGCTTTTTTTCGTATTGCGAAATCTTATCAATAACGCTTTGGAAGCTATGGAGGGGAAGGGAACCATCCATGTTCATTACGGGCCCGTAGTCAGCCGCGAAGATTTTCTTTTGCAGGAAAGTGAATCCGGAGAAGAGGCCGTAGCGGGCTGGGAGCGCGCGGCTTCCTTCATTCGCGTGGAGGACCGCGGGCCGGGAATGGATCCGGCTTTTCTGCGCGATAAACTTTTCCGGCCCTTTTCCACCACCAAGGAAAAAGGCATTGGCATCGGCTTGTATCAATGCCGCCGTTTACTCGAACAAATGGGCGGGGCCATCGTCTGCCGGTCGCAATTGGGGGTTGGTACTTGTTTCTGGATTTTATTGGGTACGAAAGCGAAATGATGGGTTGCGTATGGTGAATTTATTGATTGTGGAAGACAACCGGGCCCTGCGCGATCAGCTTAAGTGGGGGTTGAAGGACGATTACCACGTGCTTGAATCCGATTCGTTGGAAAGTACGATGAAGGCGATGGCGGATAAAGAGATTCATTTGCTGTGCCTGGATTTGGGCTTGGAAAACAAGGCTGATCGCGGTTTGGACATCATCGATGCCGTGAAACTGGCTTACGCGACCACGAAGATAATCGTGATGACCTCGAATCGGAACGAAAATATGGGGAGCGAAGCGGTTTTGCGAGGCGCATTCGATTATCTGCAAAAACCCGTCAATCTCGATGAACTCAAAGTCGTACTTGCGCGCGCCGAGAGGTTGCGACGCCTGGAAACCTTGCCGGCAAGCCCTGCGGAATCGGGCCTGCCGGGAGATTCGGATTTTCTCATGATCGGCCGCTCGGCTCCCATGCTGGCTATTTTTCAAACCATTCGCAAGTTGGCCCCCACCGACGTGAGTGTTTTGATAACGGGAGAGTCGGGTACCGGCAAGGAATTATGCGCGCGAGCCCTGCACTACCATAGCGCGCGGCGTAACGAAGCTTTCGTTCCCATCAATTGCGGATCCATTCCCGAAACCCTCATCGAATCCGAACTCTTCGGCTATGTCAAGGGAGCTTTTACCGGAGCGAGTGCCGACAAGCGCGGTCTTATCGCTTCGGCCGAAGGGGGCACGTTGTTCCTGGACGAAATCGGGGAAATGCCGCTGGGGCTGCAAGTCAAGTTGTTGCGCTTTCTCCAAGACCGTCATTTGCAACCCTTGGGCGGCACGGAGCTCTACAAGGTGGACGTGCGCGTAATCGCCGCCACCAACCGTCCCGATCTAGGTCGGGAAGGTGTGAGTCCCTTGCGTTCCGACTTGTATTATCGCCTGAGCGAATTCGAAATCCGCCTGCCTTCCCTACGGGAGCGGGAGGAGGATGTACTGCATATCGCCCGCCATGTTCTGGACGTAACGCGCGTGCGTTTCCGGCAGTCGCGGTTGCGCCTAAGCCCGCGCGCCGAAAAGGCGTTGACGCGCCACGATTGGCCGGGGAATGTGCGAGAACTTTGCAACAAATTGAATCGCGCGGCCATCTTATGCGTTGACCAGGTGATTGAGCCGGCGGATCTCGACCTGGGCGAGCCGAATCCGGGAATGGCAATGGGAGGCTTTAAGGAAGCCCGTCTCGAATTTGAAAGGAGATACTTGTTGCAGGCTTTGCGCCAAGCGCAAGGAAACATCAGCACGGCGGCACGGCGGATGGGGCTTTCACGCCCCGCGGTATACGACCTTATGAAAAAATTGGGCATATCCCTGGAAACCGAAACACGCCTTAAAGAGGGGCCGTCCTTTTCCGAGGACGAAGCCGGTTCGGTTTAAGCAAAGCCGTTTATGCGGCGGCTCGGGCTGAGAGCAAGGCGTTTTCCATCAGCAATTCGTGCAGTTCCCGCAGAAAGCGGCCTTCGAATTCCCTTATTTGAAACAAAACGGGAAAGGTGAGTATGCTGCGCGCTACCTTCTCCGCTCCCGGATAGGCTCTTGGAGGGAAAGCCTCGGTGGGTGCGTTTTCCAGCCGCGGAAGTGTGGCCGGATACATCCGGGTGACTCCGCCGAAACGGGCATTGAGTTCAAGATAAAGATTGTTGCGAGCCCTGGGATCTTTGATGAGGATGGGAAAACGCAAGGGAACGTTACGATCCGGGGCCTCGAGGCCATAATTGCGGAAGGGAAGGGTTACCCGGTCTTTATCACAACGCGAAAGAAGCTCCGCATAGCGACCCGTCAATTCACGGTAATAGTCATGCCTTTTCACATACGCATCGAGACAGACTGCGCCGGGTCCCTTGAATTGCGGCGCCAAACGCGCGAAATGCAATGGCGCCTTCCACACCGTACGTCCCAATGCCAAAAAGGGCAGGTTCTCGGGAAGCCAATACACCCGTGGACGCGAAAGTTGGTTGATAGCCGAAACCTTGGCGAAGCTCCAATCGCTGTCATACGGCCAATCGCGGATTTCCTCCCGGCAGGCTTCCCATAACAGCGAGCGGTTGGGAAAACACAGTGCCCCGCCATGGCCCGCGTTGAGCGCCTTCCCTTTAGCGAAACTATAAAAGGCGGGAATACCGTCTTGACCCGGTAAGTGGTTGAAGTCTTGGGCTACGTCGCGAAGCTGGAATGCCGCGGTATAGGAACAAGCCGGAGGGGTTTGTGGAATGCCGAAAAAATGCACGTGTAAAACCGCCAAGGGAGGGTGCGCTTCCTCCAGGCAGACTCGTTGCAGGTCCGCATGGTCATAGTTCAAGGTTACCGGGGATAAATCGGAGAGCACCGGAGTAAGGTCCGCCTGCAAAATGGCTTGAGGAACGGAAGGGCAGCACCAGGCGGGAATCACCACTTTATTTCGGGTCGGTTCGAGTTTGCGCATGCCCAACAGAGCCAGGTTTAAGGCGGCGGCGCCGGAGTTCACAAAGAAAATTTGTTCCGGAGGCAAACCTGTCCATTGGCTGAAAGCCAGGGAAAAATCCTTTCCCCTGGTATCCAACAAATCCCGCATTTCCACATGATTGCCGCTGGGCGCCAAGCGATATAAGTTCATACGTTGAAGATATATTCGGGCTCAACGGGCCGCTAGTATGGCGATTTGACCTAAGGTCTCGAAATAGAAATCACTCCGGGTAGCCGGGATCCGACCGCCTCCCCATGTGGGCTCACGAGTCTTCCCAAAACATCAAAGGTCGGTTTATTCTCTCGCAGCGATGTCCAGCGGTGATTCCCGGTGGGCCGTTCGATGAAGGTCAGCGGGAGTTGCCCCCCTGTTACCACCAGAGTGCCTTGGTCGGAGAATTTGCCGTAATAGGATGCCGTAACGTCCATGTTACGAAGGAAATAGGCTTTCTTTTTCGCATGGAAAATCAGTCGTCCCGTCGCCTTGTCCACGGTCACCGAAACAACGGCGCTGTCGCTGTGAGACAATACCAGGTGGGTATCGTCGCCCAATGGGTGGAAGGCAGGTCCGTAGGTGAATTCGATATCGGAGTCGTTTTCTCCGAAGGTCAGGGTATCCGGCAAGGTTAAAAGGGGATGCGCCACGCGCGATTGCGAAGAAAATTCGCTGGCCTGCCCGTCCGCTGCGAAAGATTTCAGCGAATAAAAATAGGCGACGCCTTTGATAGCGGTAGTGTCGGGAATGCTTAATGTATCGCTTTGGGGTGGTGACCGCAAATCCGCCACCTGGTTTCCAGTTTGTCCGGGGGTTTCGGACCGGTACAATTCGTAGCGCACGATATTATCCTCGGCGGGGCTGGGAAGAAATTTGACTTCAATCCCCTTTCCCTGAGGTGAAAAGGGTAAAAGCAGGACGGAAAAGACGGCAATTCGGGAGAAATCGGCATTTTTCGGGCACAGGCTATGCATGGCGTCCTTTCAATGAGCGATAGGGGAGCCGCCCCCACTTTCCCTAGGGAAAGATTAAGCGACGATTTTCAAAGAGTTCCACTAACAGGGATTACTTCCATTATATCGCCAGGTGAGGAAAGAAACCACCGAAATTTGAGAATTTTTAATCAATCGAGGTTTTTAAATCTTCTTTGTCGCCAAGAATGCGGAATTTATCTTACAGAAATAAGGAAAAAGGCCTAAAAACCGGAAAAATAGCCCTATTCGGGGCATCGCAATGGAAAAGCCATGGAAACCTCTCTAGCCTCAAAACCCGATTCGATTCCTGTGATGCGGCCTGTGGTCGGGAAGAAGCCAGGCCTGGACCCCGTCTGGATAGCCTGGGAAACGCAAAGGCGCAGCATGACTTTATCGCGGCGAATTGGCGCCGCTCTGCACATTTTCGATGACGAAAAACGGGGATTACTGCGGTTTCCGTTATCGATCATAAAAACGCTTTCCTTGCTTTTACGTAGCCGTGGTCGTGTGGTAATCGTACAGAATCCCTCAATGTTGCTTGCCGCACTGGCCTGTTTGCTGCACAAGTCCTTGGGATACACCTTGGTCGTGGACCGGCACAGTAATTTCGATTTCTGGGGCGAAAGCGAGGGGCTGGAAGCTGCTATGCGAAACCTTCTCAGCGCGTATACCTTACGAAACGCCGACGTTACGGTGGTGACCAATCCGGAACTCAAAACTCGTATCGAAGGCATGGGGGCAAGAGGCTTTGTTCTGCCCGATCCCTTTCCGGAATTGAATGAATCGACCCATGCCCAACCGGGAACACCCATGGAGATTTTGTTCGTAGCCTCATGGGCGCCGGACGAGCCCATCGCAGAAGTGATGGAAATGTGTCGTGGACTGCAAAACGCGGTGAGAGTGCGCATAACGGGAAGGGTAAAGCCACGCTTTGAAAGACTCCTAAGCGATAGGCCCGCCAACTTCATTCCCACCGGCTTCATACCCGACGAGGAGTATTTTCACCTAATGGGAAAGTCGGATTGTGTGCTGGCAGTGACCAAGCGACCGGAAACCTTGGTTTGCGGGGCCTATGAAGCCATCGCCATGGGGAAGCCCGTGATATTGGGCGATTCACAAACCTTACGCGAATATTTTTCGCAGGGCGCGGTTTACACGGATTGCCGAATAGACGATTTGGCGGCGAAAGTGATGCATTTGCGCGCTCACTATTCCGATTTCGTATCGCAAATCAAGAAGTTGCGGGAGATGCGAGCGAGGGAGTGGGACGGTAGGCTGCAGGAATTGCAAGCAAGCCTGGGTCTGGCATAAGGAAGGCGAATAAAATATGTTGAAACATGGCTTGTCTCAGCATAGGATTACCGGTTTATAACGGCGAAGTTTATTTGGAAGCCGCACTGGTTTCCCTTTTGGGACAAACCTTCGGCGATTTCGAATTGATTATTTCCGATAACGCCTCTACGGATTCCACGGAAGAGATTTGTCGGAGCTATGCCGCAAATGATTCTCGTATTCAATATTTCCGCGCTGAGCGCAACCGTGGGGCCGCCTGGAATTTCAATCGGGTGGTAAAGCTCGCGGGCGGAGAATATTTCAAGTGGGCGGCTTACGATGATTTGCACGAACCTCTGTGTTTGGAGATGTGCGTCAAGGCGATCCGAAACCATCCCGATGCGGTCTTGTCCTATACGCGTTCCCGGCTCATTGATGAGGAGGGACGGCACATACGCGATTACAATATCGATTTCAGGACACATTCCCGATTACCGCATAAACGTTTCTACGATTTGATTAGCCGGGATTATCTTGCCTGTCAGCTTTACGGTGTGATCCGCACGGCGTCGCTGCGTAGGACATCCCTGTTGGGTTCGTATCCATCTGCGGATATCCACCTGCTGGCGGAGTTGGCCTTGATGGGTCCGTTCCATGAAATAAATCGACCTTATTTTTTGCGCCGTGATCATGCCCGCCGTTCGGTGAGGGCCTACACGACTGTGAAGGAAACCGCAGAGTGGTTCAATCCCGGAGCGGTGGTTCATGCGCGAATGGCGAAAGTGAATCGATTCTTGAAATATGCTTCCGCTATCCGGAGGGCGAGATTGGATGCGAGGGAAAAAATGCTTTGTTACCTCGCCTTAGTCCGATGTATTGGGGTCAGGATGCCGAAAGCGGTTAAGGGATACCAGGTAGGAATAATCGGCAGCCTAAAAAGCAGCTTGAGGAAGGCTTGATTACTCTAGGCCATTGGCGGAGTTTTTGTCCACCACTCCGGGTAATTTTTTTCGGTTCGGGAAAAATGTTTTCAAAGCGTCGACGCCTTCTTGGGGTCTAGCAAGTTCGACTAGATCCGATCGTTGTTCCCGCTTCTGCATGAGACTGATCCCCAGTCTATTCTCCAGGTTTTTCTCCATGACCTGATTGATTTCTCCATCGGCATTGTAAGACCAGGCAAGTTTCGGTTCACCAAGGGGCAACTCATCTCCATGAATTCCATTACCTCCGGTATTCCAAATATGCCAAGTCTTGCCATAACTGTTCATCTTGTCGGCCAAGGCTGCTTTTTCCGCGATGTCCGGAAGGCCGGGCATCACAAGCTGCCCGGAAAGAATTTCATGGTTATGGGGGTGCCAATATTTTTTTTCGGCCGCCGGTAGCGTTTCGAACAGTCTCTCGGAAATGATGTACTCAATCCCGTTCATTTTGGCCTCTTCCGAATTCCCATCGAAAAGCACGCATTGCGCGAAATCCTGATTGACTTGGCGGCAGAAATGGTGGGCTTCCATACTATGACTGGGATTGTCTTTCATAGGATGAAACCCGACGAGATACATGTTGATTTTTCGGACGGGCCCCATATTTTGCAGTAAATCGGCACCGGTTTCCAGCACGTGGGTTCTGAAGGTTTTTTCCTCTCCTTTGGGCTCAGTGTCGGTTTGTGTTTCACCACAGAAGAGCAGGGACATAGCCAGGAAAAGGGTAAGAATTCCGTAAAGCACTTGGATAAAAAAGTGTTTCATAAATGCGCCCCCCTTGAATTTTTGAATCGATGCAAATCGAAAAGGCGGGATAGAATTTGAACATCTGTCGATATGTGGAAAATAAATGCGTGATTACCGGGCCGCAATTGTTTTCCCTTATGCATGCGTATCCCAATATTGGCTGCAGAGTCTCATTAATGGGACGACTTTTCTTCCAGATGGGTTGAATGCCCGAAATTAGGCATTCGAAATTGGCACACTCTGTGCTTTTCTATGCTCGTAATCAAAAAGGGCCAGCCCTAAGCGGCAAGGAGAGAAAATATGAAAACCAGGTTTATGCGTTCGGGATTGATGTTATTGGGGCTGATATTTTCGGGATGGTCGCAAGGTACTTTTTGGCAAACCACGCGCGAGGGTAATTCCCAAGGAATCTGTCGGTTGGTTAATAACTCCATTACCGTGAAAATATCGACACATTCCGTAGATGTGGAAGAAGAAGCTGAAATTCAAACAGAAGGAAACGTCTGGTGGGGAGACCCTAATTCATTAGAAATAGTAGGGCAATTTCAATTGCCCACGGGAGTGGCGGTAAGGTCCATGTTGTTGTGGTGGAAGGATGATATTCTAAAGGCCAAGCTTAGAGATAGAAGGTCGGCAGATAGTCTATACGAAAAGGTGGTGGATAGGCAACAGGTAGTAGTACCCAGGGACCCGGCTTTGATCGAATACGCCGGCAATGGGTCGTACGATTTTAAAATATATCCGGTAGCGATAGGCAAGAGCAGAAAAATCCGAATCTTATATACTGTGCCTCTGACACCAGGATTGAATCAATTCGAATTTGATTTTAGGCCCGTGTTTTTACAGGGATTTTCGAACAACCATAACCAAAGCGTCACTTCCATCCCCGTAAAATTTATTAATCAAGATTCGACTGAATCCAAATATATATGGAGTTCCGGAAAAAAACCTAGAAATATAGAATTCAATTCAACCTATTTGTGGACAGTAGACCCTGCCCTGGATTATTGGGGTAATATTATCAGTGTCCCCCATTTCAAAATTTTACCCTCGACCCCGCCAAGAGGAGCGTTCACCTTTATAGAAGAGAAGGCAGGACAAATTACCCATTATACGCAAGTGTATTCGCATATTCCGGAGACGATAAGCCGGCAGATAGAAAAATTGTCGTTGAGAAATTATACAATTGAAGCGCGAATCTCTAATGGAGAAGAGGTTTATCTGGTGGAAGTAGCACCGAAGGGTTTGGTTATGATCAATAACAAATCGGAAAAAATTTGGGATCATCATATCATTTGGAAGATATACAACAATCAAGGGGCTGAAGTTTTCAAAGATGTGCAGGAGTACGAGAAGAATATCGGAGGGGCGAAATTCGAAAACTTCGCCATGTTGTGGGGTGCTCGTTATACGTTAAAGGAAGGCAAAGGTAATCTGGGGGCTTTATATGGATTTGTCGACAGGGACATGAGCTTGTTGGCCTTGGAGGCCGATGCGCTACCTGCCAATGATAGGGATATCTTTGCCGTCGGCGGGGTGCCCATTCTGACTCCCTCGGAAATTATTGTGGGCCCCAATGGATTACCCGTCACGCCAAAAAATAATATTATTATCCAGATTCCCTCCACCAAAACTTTAACCCTGTCGCAACTAATAGCCGCCTGTAATTTTTTGGGACTCAAAGGCGATCTGCTGAGCTTTTCATTGCCTAATGGTATAAGCGCGGTGGGCTTCGAATTATACGACATAACCGGTAAAATTGTCGTCTCTCACAAATCGATGCGGGTTGAAAATGGCCAGATACAGATCCCCAGCAACCGGGTGCTCAAGGGCTCTTATATAGCCGTCTTCACAACCTCAGAGGGTCAAAAGTTACAGGTCAAATTGCGTCTTTAGATTATTTCGAATAAAGATGCTGTTGAAGGGTAGGTGGAGTGCGCGGGAAAATTCAGTCCATTTCTAACTTGAGAATGGAGCCCCCAGACGGAAGGAGAGTGGATGAAAAGGCTCGTTTTTCGGATGAGCAGATTGTGAAAATCGTTCGAGAATCCCAGGCGCATGGAGTTCCTGCAACTGCCGGAAAATACCAGGTTTCCGAGCAGACTATTTACATCTGGAAAAGAAAATTCGGCACCATGGATGTCTCCCAGGTGGCTGAGCTGAAAAAGACTCAGACTGAAAATGCCCGGTTAAAAAACTGCTCGCAGAACGGGACATGGGAATCGAAGTCATGAAGGAGACTGCCGCAAAAAAATTCTAGGCATGCCGGAAAAGGTGAAAGCTGTCCGTCACGCCTAAAGCCGTGGAGTCCCGCTTCGCAGAGCATGCAACTTGCTTGGCGTGTCTCGTTCCATGGTCAGCTACTGCCGCCTTCAACCCCTCAAGTATGAGCCATTGTTAAAGATTATGGCAGAGATGCCCAGGATGCACAATACCTGGGGTTATCGACTCATTCACGGATGGATAAGGGAAAAAGGACAGGATTTTGGCCTTTACCGGGTTCGTAGGCTATGGAAACAACACGGATATGTCCGGCTTTGGCGTAAGAAGCGCCGGAAAATACGGGCCGGAGCCCGCTTAAAGCCCTTGTCCATGGGTCCTAATACCATTTGGTGCATGGATTTTGTGGAAGACCGGCTAACCACTGGAAGAAAACTCTTTGCTTTGTTGGTGAAGGATGAAGCAACGGCATTCGCCTTGAACGTTTCGATAGCCCATTCTTTCAAAGGCGAAAACGTGGAAAGGATTCTAGATGCTCTTGTCGATGAATATGGGGCTCCAGCCGATATTCGCTGTGACAACGGAGGTCAGTTCATTTCCTATGTGGTGCAGCGGTGGGCTCAGTCTCGTGGCATTGAAATGGCACATATCGACCCAGGCAAGCCGTGGCAAAAATGATGTGCCGAGAGGTTTGTAGGAACAGATCGAAGGGAGATACTAAACGCAGAAATATTTGGTTCTCTAGCGGAAGCGGCATGGCTGTCGGAACGTTGGGAAAGAATGTACAACCATGATCGGCCTCATAGCCGGCTGAAGTACAGACCTTCAGCAACAGCTTACCCATGTAAACGGAAAAATGGATGATTTACTAAACTTGAACCTGGACCGAAAAAACCACGCCACCTAAATCCCAAGGCGGTCTGGAAAAACTAAATTTCTAAGAGAAAGATTCAGTTCAAACCATTCGAGCGAAAAAATGAAATTAATCCAAGGCCTATTGCTTGCTTTTATTGGTTTAGGTGCCCTTGGGGGTGGCGCCTATTTAATGTTTGACCCGAGCGGAAACCTTATTGGACTTCCACTGGAATATTTAAAGGGGTCTCCATTCCAAAATTACTCGATACCAGGAGTGGTCCTGTTTTTTGTGATTGGAATAGGAAATTTGATAGGATCCATTTTAACATTTAAAAAGCATCGTTATTCCGGTAAAATTGGAATGACGTTGGGCTTGATTCTTTTAACTTGGATGCTTGTCCAGATAATTTCAATTGGTTATAAAATGTGGATTCAAGGTTTATTCACTGGGATTTCAATCGTCTTAATCTGGATCGGATATCGCATTATTTATTCCGTAACCCCGCTAAAAAGGTCCAGTGGAAAATCCTAAGGAATCCGAGATAATAAAGCGAAAACCCAACCACCCGCACAACCATAATAAAAACGGTAGAGTCCGGGCTAAAAGCATCCATCAACAACCCGTCCACTAAAAAACCCAGCGCACATACCCCAGCAACAACCACCTTGAGGCGCAGAACGTCCTTGAGAAACTTTCCTTCTTCTCGGAACAAGATGCTTATCCACACCAAGTATACGACGAAATAAAGCGAGCCCCACATCCAAGCCAAATCGATAAGTTCCGCTCTTCGAAAGATAAAAGTGAGAGAGGGTACGGCCAGCGCCAAGGCCAGTTCAAAGCGTGTACTCAGCAGAGGTTTGCCGCGGGCGGTATTGTAGGTGGAAATGATGCCTGCCAAAACCACCCAGATTTGCACCAGGCATAAAACCTCGAAGAGAGGAAACATCGGCCTCCATTGTTCTCCGAGCAGAAAACCGAGAACAGTTTCGCCATAATAAAACCCGCAAAAATAGATGGGCATAACGGTGAGCATACTGAATTTGAAAGCCGTCCATAAGCCTTGCAATTGTTCGCGGGGATTATGGGTTCTTTTGGCCAGAAGCGGCAATAGCACTTCGCGCAAAAGCTGGACGGCCTTTACGTTGGGAATGGACGCGAGTGTGCCGCCGAAGCTCAAAAGGCCGAGTTGGGATGCGGAAATGACACGGCCCAGGATGATGGGGATACTGCGTTCTCGAAATATGAAGAGAAACATATTGAGTATCAATTGGGAGCTGAATCCGATGTCGTCCTTGATTTGCACCCATTCTAGGCGAAGCGCCGGGCGATATCCCGAATAAATAAAGGATAAAACCGTACGCACCATAAGCCGGACCGCCACCCCTGCCAGCAGTGTCCACACGCCGAAACCGGCCGCTGCCATGGCAATTTGCGCGGAAACGGAAACGACGACGCTGGCCAAATCGATTATGCCGCGTTCCTTGAAGCGCATATCGCGGTGTAAAAAGTTATAGGGGACAATGCTGATGGAATTAAGCAGGTACGCGATGGCGGCGAATTGAGTGAGGCGAATCAGGCGGGGTTCATTAAAATACCAGGCTACGAAGTAGGCTATGACGAAGGTGAAAACGGTAAGGATGGCTCCCAGAATGAGCGTAGTGGTGAAAAGATTGTCCGCCTTCGCCTTGTCGACGTGAGGGCGTTGTATGAGGGTGGTGCCGATACCGAGATTTCCCAACATGATCGCGAATTCGGTAAAGGCGGTGGCCATGCTCGAAAGTCCGTAATCGCTGGGGACCAGTTGCGAGGCCACATAGAAGGTCCCTACCCACGAAAAGGCTTGCGAAACTACTTTGCATATCGCAAGCCAACTTGCCCCGGCGAAAAGACGATTTGACGATCCGGACTCTTTGCGCGTATTCAAATCTGAGGGTTTCATTCCTTTCCTGTTGCCTGGATTGGGGAGTAGTTCCCGGCGCTTTGCTCTGATAGGGCTGACGCCAGGATAAGATCGTTTTTCCAAGCTTGTTCGGCGGCTTGGACGAAAGCGGCAAAAAAATACAGGCCGGGATAATACAGCACCGAAATGAAAGCGCCGGAGGCCAGGTAGCCTGCAATACCCAAGCCTAGCGATAGTGTGAATTGGTGCAAGAACCGGCTGTTTTCATGGAGCCTTGCGGTTGTGAATGGATGGGATTCGGGAGTTAAGCATGCCGCCATCTGACTGAATAATTTTTTAACGCGGAAGCGAAGGAGGGTAAGGGCCACGCTAATCATGAAGCCCAGCCATGCAAAGGTTCCCACGAGGCCCAGTTCGGAAAGTAGCTGGAAATAGACGGAATGGGGGGTACCCATCATGGGACCGGACGGCGGTGGAATAATGCCTGAGTAAAGCGCGTTGCCCCAGGAAGCCGCGCCCACACCGAATAGCGGTCGCGCCTGGAATAGATCGATGGACAAGCCCCAAAATTGAATTCGCGTGGCTGCGGTGCCTTCGCTGGTATGGGTGATGGTCCGGAATTCAGAAACCAAATCCTCGGGTGCGATTACGACGGCGGCAATCACGAGGCATCCTGCTATGGCGAGGCCCAGAAGTTTACGCTTTCCCTGTAACCAGCATAGAGCCAAAACGACTACGGCGCCTACCATTCCGCCACGGGAATTAGTGAAACCGATCCCCAGAAGCACTACGAACAAAAGCAATCCGGAGAGGATTTTTGTGCGTACCTGGGCGGTATTCACGAACTGGATATAGGCCAACGGCATTAGCATGACCAGCATCAAGGCGACGTCATTTTCATCCTTATAGAGACCAGGACCCCGACCGCCATGGGTCAGCACCCAAACGGCCATCACCAGCGACAGAGCCGTAAGGAACCGGAACATGAAGCGAAGATTTTCCACGGTGCGCAAGAACAGGCAGGCTCCCAAAAAACCGGTGAGGAAACGGGGGATTTCCGCCTCGAGGATTCCGGCGACCCGGCCCTGGGTGATTCCCCAGATAAGACCCGGAAAAAGGGATAGGAGAAATAGGCCACGCCAAGTCGCGATGGGATGCACCCAGGCGAAAGTGAAAAATTTAGCGGCCACGCAGATAATTAAAAGAGCTTGGGTGATAACACCCAGAAAAAGATATTCCACTCCAGGAATCATGCGATGGACCTGGCCGAAGTCTACCAGCAGGTAGGCGATGAGAGCGGTGAATCCCAGACTTGAAATATTCATTTCCCGATATCAACCTTGGGTAAACCTGATGCAATCCTTCCATGGGAATAAGGAGGAAATAAAGATTTAACCTGGCTGCTACAATGAAAATAACGGTCGCTCGGTCACTCCCAGTTACAACGCAATTGATACTTGCGATGAAAGGCCGTTTTAACCGGTTTGTGACACCTCGAGGGGAGCAAGACAGCGGTATAAATCCAGATACGCCTTGACCATGACCGAACTGTCATAGCGTGCGTCGAAGAGGGAACGGGCCGCGGCACCCAGCGAATGCGCCAGCGAAGTATTGGAAAGCAGCGAATTAACGGCCTGGGCAAGGGCCTCGGAGTCGGACGGCTGCACCAAGAGAGCATTCCGGTGGTCGGTCAATAATCGCCCCACTCCCCCAACCGAGGTAGCGATGATGGGGAGCCCCACGCTCATGGCCTCAAGCAAGCAAAGCGGGAGACCCTCCCACAGAGAGGGGAGCACGTATACATCGAGCATAGGATAGAATTCCCGGAGCTGCGTCAGGGGGCCTAAAAAACGCACGGAACCCGATACTCCCATTGATTCTGCCAGAGTTCGCAAAGGGATTTCCTGCGATCCCGCTCCGGCGATCACCAAAAGGGCGTGAGGATGACGCTCCCGTATTTGTGGCATGGCACGCAAAAGAAACTCGATGCCCTTTTGTTTTTCCAGCCGCACTCCCAATCCAAAAACCAGGCGATCGGGTTCGATACCATAACGTTTGCGTAACTCGATACCCGCATCGGTTCCGTCGTCTTCCCTGGACTTTTGGCGGTACCATGCACCGTTGATTCCGTTCTCGATGACGGTCAGTTTTTTACGGGAAATGCGTTCATGCCGGAACAGATTTTCCGCGGTAGGGAGGGAAACGCCGACCACCTTATCATAGGTAACCGCCAGCATATGCTCAAGGACACGATAGCGTAGCTTGTCGGGAAAGGGGCGGGCATGGTCGGTATGCACCCGTACCTCCACTCGTGCCATGGCGGCTGCCAGCCCACCGTCGATAAAGGCTTGGGTATTATGCGTATGCACCACGTCGAAGGATTCATTCCGCATCAAGCGGAAAAGTTTCAGAAAAAGCCATCTATCCAGACCGTTTTTCGGCCAGGGCATAATCCATAGGGGAAGGCCCCGTTCCTTTATTTCCTGTTCCAGGGGGCCGTGTCCTCGCAACGATACGATATGCGTTTCATGGCCGATTGCGTTCAGGCCATCCGCCAAATCAAGAACCACGCGTTGTAGTCCTCCCATATTGAGGTCGTAGCTGACTTGCAGAATTTTCATGCCCGACTCGCATGGCCAGGCTTTACGCCGGCCAGGACGGATTGATAAAGTGAGTGGTATTTCGCCGCGGTACCCCGCATATCGTGATTCTCGAGGACAGTGAGGTTAAGGGATTTTCCCATGGCCGTCCGGATTTCAGGGCGGGTGATCGCTTCAACGAGGCATCGCTTCAGCCCCTGCTTGTCACCCATGGAAAAGGATAGACCGTTGACACCGTGGCGGATAAGCCGTCCCATGCCTCCCGAGTCGGAACAGATCACGGCTTTTTCCAATAGACCGGCTTCCAGCAGCGACATGGGCAAGCCTTCTCCATCGCGCGAAGGCAGGCAGAAAATATCGAAGTCGCGTATCCAGGCGAGAATGTCGGCTTGAAAGGGAACAATTTCCATCTTAAGGTCGGGGAGCTTCTCCCGCCAGAGGCGCTCCAGTTGTGGACGCAGGGGTCCGTCACCCAGAATAATGAGGCGACAGGGGTGCTCGTGCCGGACTTCGGCTACCGCTTCGATGAGCAGGGCGTGGTTTTTCATGGGAACTAACCGTCCCACCGATCCGATAATGGGAAGTGGTTTTATTTCTTCCACCGTCATTCCCAGGATTGGATGAAAACCGTTAACCTTGATATCGGTTTCAATGCCGTTTTCAAGAGTGAGGGCCTTTATTTTTCGGTTCTGTTTCTGCAAATAAGCGCGCATCTCCTCCGAAACGGCGGCCACCGCTTCGGCATGTGCCAATAGTCGAAGATCAAGGCGGCGGTAAAGAGCGGCTTTTATGCCTCCGGAATCCTTGGGATAGCCGTGCGCGGTGACGACCAGGGGAACGTTATGCAGTCCCAACGCCCGCGAGAGCAGATGATAAAAAGTAGGCTTGTATCCATGGGAATGTACCACATGTGGTTTAAGCGATTCCATGACGCGGCCATAGCGAATGAGGGCCAGGGGTGTAATACCCCGGCGGGCCTTCAGGTAGTAAACCTGGTCGCTAATGGGGCCAAGGCGATCTCCGAGAATATTCGAATTTTGTCCCGCATCTAAAAATCCCAGTAAAGCGGGCGTGCATCCGGATTGTCTACTCTGGAACCGGAAAAGATCGAAAATCACCTTTTCGGCTCCATAAAAGCCTCCGCTATGGATGCTATGGAGAATACGCATGTCGTCGTCCACTCTGTTAGGAAATAATGATTTCCACCCGCCGGCGACAAGTAAAACCCCTGCTTGAGAAAGTCCTTTTTCTTCTTTTGCCGGACACCGCGGCTAATTTTATTAATGAAAAGCAGAAAAGGTTTCGCATGTTCGCTAAACATCGTCGCAAGGCTCGTAAGCTACCGGAAATCCTATTGCTGGTGGGAATTGCCTATTCCTATTTCCTCTACCCCGCGTTTCTTTGGATTTGGCGTGGGCTGCGGGGGCCCAAAATGGTCAGGAAATCCCCCATAGAGCCGAGCGTAACGCTAATTATCGCGGCTTACAATGAAGAGGATAAGATTAAGGCGAAACTGGAGAATAGCGTCCGCATCCATTTTCCCCGTGAAAAACTGGAGATTCTGGTGGCCTCGGACGCTTCCAGCGACGCCACCGATGCGATAGTGCGCGAATTCCCCGAAGTGCGCCTTTGCCGTACTCCTGAACGGCGCGGCAAGGAACATGCGCAGAAAAAGGCGATTACCGAGAGTACCGGAGAAATTTTGGTGTTTACGGATTCGGCTACGCTACTGGATCCGAATGCCATACAATCGTTGGTGGCGAATTTCGGAGATCCCCGTGTAGGGGCGGTCAGTTCCAAAGATGTAATGTTGGGTGGGGGAAACGGGTCGGGCGAAGGCATGTACGTGCGCTATGAAATGGCACTCCGGCGTTTGGAGTCGCAGGTACACAGCGTGGTGGGATTGAGTGGATCTTTCTTCGCGGCCCGCCGACAAGTTTGCCAAAACTGGTCGGAGGATTTTCCTTCCGATTTCAATACGGTTTTCAATTGTGCCCGCATGGGATACCGGGCGATAAGCGACGAACAATCCCTGGGGTACTATAAGGATATCCGCAAGGGAGTCAGCGAGTTCGATCGTAAGGTACGTACGTTACTGCGTGGCATGACGGCCCTGTTTGCTAATCTGTCGTTATTGAATCCCATGCGATATGGAGTATTCGCTTTCCAGCTTTTCAGCCATAAGCTGATGCGTTGGGCCGTCCCCCTTTTCCTTATCGAACTGGCTTTACGAACTCTATGGCGGATGCGGCGTCCCGATAATTTCGGAATTTTCCTTTTTTCGGCACAGGCGCTGGGCTATGCGATGGCGTATGGTGGATGGAAACGGGAGCCATTACGCTCGCTCCCGCCCGTGAAAGTGGCTCACTTTTTTACGCAAGTGAACGTCGCTATTTTCATGGCGTTGCTCAAATACGCGAAGGGAGAGCGGATTCGCATGTGGAACCCCACCCAGCGATAGCCTATGGAACCAAGCCAAGAATCCACGATTGCAATCCGTCGTCTCGTGATTGTGCGTCCGGGACCCGTCCATGAATTGACTTCCACGGCTAAACGGGAAATGCTTCGCCTGTCCGAGGAATTCGGCGGATACCTGCTGGTGACCATGCCCGAGCCACGACCGGTGAAAGTGGGAAGGTTCGAATTCCGTCCCTTGCGCTTCCACCCGAATTCGCACTTGCTTACGAATATCCGATATCTATTCCATGCGTTGGGCCTGGCTGTGCGGTTGAAGGCCCAAGGGAAGGCGCCCGATCTTATCGTCAGTTACGATCCTATCCGTTCCGGACTGATCGCTTTGGCTATGGCCCGAATAACGGGAGCACGGTTTATTTGTGAAGTGAATGGAGTCTATAATTCCGACGCGAACTATCTGGATGGCGGCGCCTCGTATTCGTCGCGCTTAAAGAGGAAGCTATTCCCCCACATCATCCGATTCGTATTGGAAAGAGCGGATGGAATCAAATCGCTGTTTCCGGGCCAGGTGGATGGATTCGGAATCGTAGTGGCGCAAAAGCCGAAAGTGCATTTCCATTCCTTCGTGGAATTGTCCGCCTTCAGAAACCTGGGAGAATCGAAGCAAATACTTTTCGTGGGTTTTCCATTTTTTCTCAAAGGCGTCGATTTGCTTATCGAAGCCTTCAAGCGAATCAGTCCCAAGTATCCGGAATGGGAACTGAAAATCATGGGATGGTTTCCGGATGATAGAGAGTTGAGGCAGGCCATGGACGGCCATCCACGCATCCGCCATCAACCGCCGGTCCTGCATTCGGAGATAGCCGCGCATATCGGCGTTTGCGGAATGCTGGTCCTACCCTCGCGCACCGAAGCGATGGGACGCGTCTTACTCGAAGCCATGGCCTGCGCGAAACCACGAGTTGGCGCGCGCATAGAAGGTATTCCCACGGTGATTGAAGATGAAGTAGACGGTCTGCTCTTCTCTCCCGGTTCGGCTTCCGAACTTAGTGAAAAGCTGGATCGTCTGATGGGAGATCCCGCGTTACGGCGAAAATTGGGAGATGCCGGTCGCAGAAGATTGAGCCGCGATTTTAGCGAGCAAGCCTACTTTTCCCAAGCGTTCGATTTTTACCGGGGGGTAATCGAAAATGTTCCCAGGTGAAACTCCTAAAAAGGTGCTGTTCGTGCTCTCACGGGTATTGGGGGGCAAGACCTATTGCAACCATCTTTTAGCGGCATTGGACGCAATGCCGGAAATAGCGCCGGAGTTCGTCTTTTTCGAAGAGGAGGATTACGCGCGTTTCGCGAACAAAGTGCCCTGGGCCTTTCGCCGAACGGGAAAGTTCATCGCGTCCCACATTCTCGCCTGGAAGCTGCAAATGCTTCCCCCTAAGAAATGGGATGCACTGTTCGTGCAAAGTTTTGAATTACTTCCCGGGTGCCGCTCCCTGTTGAGTCGCATGCCTACCATTCTCGCCCATGATTCCACCCAGATTCAATCGTATCGCCTGATGCTGGGTCAATCCCCCACCTTGCTCGATCGCTTGGCTTATGGTGTTAAATGCGTAATGACTACGCCTTTTTATGCCCCGACGGTTGCAAGCGTAAACGCTTTCATGCCCCGTACCCGATGGTGCGCGGAATCGCTGGTACGGGACTATGGCGTGGATAGGCGAAAAATAGTGATTTCTCCGGCGGGACTCGATTTATCGCATTGGAGGTCCGATCCGATGCGGGAAGAAAATCCCGTCCCGCGCATCCTGTTCGTGGGGAACGATTTCGCGCGTAAAGGTGGCGGTTTCTTGCTGGACCTTTTCACCCGGCGCCTTTCCGATTTTGCCTCTTTGTGCATTGTTTCCCGCGATCCCGCCCTGCGCGGCAGGCGTTTTCCAACCGGAGTCGAGTGGATAGGCGATGCCGCCGGACGGAATCCGGAAAAACTTATCGCCGCCTACCGACAGTCCGATCTTTTCGTGTTCCCCACTTTGAAGGAACATATGGGGATGGTCCTCACCGAGGCGGCGGCCATGGGATTGCCGATAATTGCGAGGGACGTCGGCGGCGTTTCGGAAATTGTCCGTGACGGTGAGAACGGTCTTTTAATGCCGCCCAATGCAGATGAAGCCCGTTGGGAAGCGGCGATTATGCGACTGTTAAGCGACAAACCCATGCGAGTGCGGTTGGGAATGGGATCGCGTAAGCTGGCGGAGAGGCATTTTTCCGTAGCTGTATTGCGTTCCAGGCTGGCCCAAGCTCTATCCCTAGCCGCTCCCAGCGACTTCCCTAAGGAGTATGCCCGGAATTTTCACCCCGCCCAATCCGTAGCGGTGTGAATCACGGAATTTTCGCGCCGGATTTTCAATCGCGGCTGAGGATGGCATAGGCCGTCAATGCGCTCACCATGATGCTAAGTACCGAAGCCGAGAGCTGAAGAACGTCGGCAAGACGGGTTGGGTCGGGCGGAATCGGGAGCATGATATCGTCTCCCGAAGCGATACCGGCCTCACGCAAGGTTTTGCGATCGGAAATAGCCGCTATGAGGTTATCGTTAACCGGCTTTCCATGGCGCAAATGCGCGGCCTCCCGGATTTTCCCCGGAAGAGGCGGCCCTCCCGCTTCTTTAATCAAATCCCATATCACCGCGTCGGGAGGAACATAATAATATCCCGGTTCATGTACGTTACCCAAAACCCCTATGCGGATCACCGGCTTGGCGAAAAGGTGCGTATCCCTCAAATAGGGAGTCCATACGTTTCCAAGGTAAGTCTCGACGTTTTGGCGCGTTTTTCCGGCGATAACGATTTTTCCTACAATCGGAAGTTCCGCCATTCCCATTGCGTCCAGCGGATAGACGCCGTTCAAAAAGGATTCGGGATCAGCGGGAACGTCGATGCGCATGGCCTCGCCAATCTGGAAATTTTCTTCCTCGGGAATCGACTGCGAGAGTATGACCTCTGAAGCAAGCAGCATGAAAAATCCAAAATACATTGTGCGAAATTCGCCAATCATGCTCGCCTCCAATTTGTTTGGGCATGCCATGGTGTCAGAACTTAATTTAAAAGCTGGGATGTTCTTGCGCCAGAAAAACGTTGGGGCGTTTCCAATGAACCGTAATGCAACCGTAATACCGAGGAAAATTCCATGGCACCTTCCGGACCATCCAAACCGAATGCCTCCTTGGCGGATCTTCTCAATCCCAAGTCGACGCTTTCGTCCTGGAGCACCATTTTACACGTCGCTTATCTCAAGCGTTGGACCATAGTCACGCTCTGGCTGTTACTTGGAATTCCCCTGGGGCTTTTTTTAATCTTTTTCGATTTACCCAAGACGTACGTTTCCCAGGCTTATTTACGTTTCCCTCATGTAGTGGGCGTCGACGATCAAGTGATGCGCGATGTCGCCCTTCGGGAAAAGGAATCCATCGTCCGGCTCTTTCAAAGCTACAATGTACTGCATCGGACGATTGACGATTTGGGATTGAAATTCCGTATTCGTAACGCGAACGTCTTTCGCCACCATGTCATCGAATCCATCGGCGGGAGCGGATATGCTCCGGGCCTCTACACTTTCAAATTCGGAAGCGAGAGGCGGCTGAAAGTCTATGCGAAACCGTACGGAAAAAACCAAAAGTATCTCGTCTACAACGACAAGGTTCCGAATGACAATTCCGTATCTTTCTCCGGTGTGACTTTGCGTTTTAAAAACGGATTCGCGGACATTTCACAGGGTTTCGATTTGGAAATGGTTTTTCAAGGCGTCGAGGAAGCGCTGAAAACCTATCGGGACCGGATTGAGGTCAGTCCGCTTGACCAAGGTCCCGCCTCCGTCAACTATTCGGTGACGCTTGAAGATCGTGATCCCGTGCTGGTTGCGGAAATAGTCAACCGATTGACCGATAATTTCATGGCCGTTTATACCCGTACCACCCAAGGACAGGACAGGACGGTGTTGGCGCAATTGGAAAAAAGCCTGGAGCTGGCGCGTGAAAAACAAAAACGTGCGGATTTACGTCTCGACGAGTTTTATCGGGCCAATCCCCAGGCGATGTACGGGCCGCAGGGGACCGGTTTTTCCACCGCCCAGGCAAGCAGCAACCATGCGGAGATTTCCCGCAATTTGGAACGACTGGAACAGACCTTGAGCCGTAAGCCTGCGTCAGGCGCTCCCGAAGGGGAAAAGCTTCTCTGGATTGATGAAGCGCTTTCGTTATTGAGCGGCCAGGGGGTTTTGCGCGCCGAGGCCATGCGTACACAGTTGTCCAATCTCGAATCGGAAAAATCACGCTTGTCCGCAATCCGCACGCCTACACATCCCGATTACCTCGCTTTGGATCGGAAAATGGCAGGTATGATCGAGCCGGTGGAGGAGTTGGCGCGGCAGACGCGAGAAAGTTACCGGGTAAAGGTGAGGGATACCGAGGCGACTGTCCGGAGAAATCCGTCCGCCGGGGGCGGAGGGTTGGCCTTGCAAATGGAGGCGCGCCGGCTGCATTCCGAAAAAGACGAAGCCTCCCAACAAGTGCAAAATTTGGAAATGCAATTCGAGCGCGCTCGCCTCACTTCCGAAGGCGACCTCTTCGCGGTGACCATCATCGACAGGGCCAGGCCGGCCTTGCATGAAGAATTGGGCCTTAGAGAAAGGGTTGTGATGGCCTCCGGCGCCGGAGTGGTCACGCTTTTCCCGGGGTTTCTCTGGGTAGTTGCGTTACAATTGCTTTTTCCTCGGGTCTACAACCGCGACGATGCCAACAAGAAATTCGGCATCAAGGTTTTGGGGTCGCTTTTCGCGATGCCGGGTGGAAAGAGCCGCGATAGGAAGGGAAAAAACATCGATCCCCAACTGCTCTACCATGGAAGCGCCTATCGTATCACCGACGTGGAGGCCTTCCGAGCCTTAAGGGTCGAGCTGGAGTCCTATTTCCGCGCCGACGGCCATCATTTGGGCCTGATGGTGACCAGTACCCAACCCAACGAGGGCAAGTCATTGGTTTCCGCCAATCTGGCGATAAGTTTCGCGCGCAAAGGTTGCCGCACATTGCTGATAGACGCGGATTTTCGGCATGGCCGGCTCGAAAATATGTTCGGATTACGCCCTGAAAAAGGATTGGTGGATATCCTCCGCAAGGGGGACATACCACAACATGAGGTGCTTTCCATCGCTGCTGCGCAGCATATCGTACGAACACCGCAGTCCAATCTCTATTTGCTTTCCAAGGGCAATCTGGACGAATACTCCGAAGAAGCCTTTTACGGCCAGGCCATGGAAAACCTGATGCGGAGGTTGCAAGCCGATTTCGATGTGGTACTGGTCGATACGGCGCCGGTAATCGTCACCGCGGATCCGGTCAAGTTGGCGGAATGGATGCGGGGCGTGGTCTACGTCATCCGGTCGGGGCAGCCTTCGGCTTCGGAGATATCGAAAGGACTAGAGCGATTCACCGATAGAAATGTTCCCATCGGATGCGTCATCAATGATATCCGCAAGTCGCCTACCGACGACAATCATTATGCCCGCTATGGATATTACTATGCCAAGATTCCGCATGGCGGTTCCGGTGTGACGAAACAGCTGCACAAAGCGGAATAGCTTTTACTAAGTGATTTTCCGAACCGCATTTTTGAGCCTGGCCGTCATCGGGTTAACCGACAGTTTAGGCCAATTACAAGATTCCGCCTTCGATATCGCTTCCTTGGAAGCGGAGCTTTTTCCGATTTTCTCAAGCGGAATCCCTCGCTTCACTGGCTCAAGTCCCCATAGCCGCTTAATGGCCCAAGCCGGCCTGCCCCTGGGAGAGTTTTTCGGTTTGGAGCAATTCCTGGCCTTGCGAGGAAGCTACTCTAATCGCAGTCTCTATTTCGACGGCTTCAAGCTTAACGCGGCGATGAATCATCAAATAGGGTTGGGGGCGGGCTCCATGATTATGGATGCCGGTGGGCATTCGTCTTATGCACTTTTGGCTGTCAGCCATAACGGAGACGATTACGAGATGAAGTCGCGGTATATGGGATGGGAAGCCATATATGTCCATACCTACCGGATTCATGATCGCCTTTCACTCGGAGCCGGTTTCGATATAATCTTGAATTTTATGCTTTGCGGGCGGGAGCGGATTAGGTTTATCGGGCGGTTGGGGCCGAATCCGGAATGCAATGGCGGTTTAGGGAAGGCCTGCACTTACGGTTCAAGTACAAATGGATCGCCTGGGGAGAAGAAAGCCTGACTTTGCCCGACGGATCTCGATTGCGCGAGCGACCCCTGGACGTTCACAGTCTACGCATCCAAATTGCCTACGGACCCTGATAGCCTTCACTAACCGCCGCAACTACCTCCCATCAGGCTTGTTCGGCGAAATGATGCAATCCCGGCGGCTCCGGATAGGGCGTTCCTTCGCTAACGGATGGTTGATTCAGCAAGCGCACTTCCACCTTGTTCTCCCGAAAAAAATTACGCATCCGCGGCAATTCCATCGAGTCGCGCACCGAGCAAAAATCGAAATGCTGTAAAAGGCGATTCAGTTTCCATTCGGTGCTGTCGGTGTTCACATAATGCTGAAAAGTTTTTAACAGACCGAGATAATGGCGTTGGTGGTCGAGGTCCAGCTCCCAAGGGTGAAGGTAAATCATGGCGGGTTCGCCATGGGCATTGGCGCCTTCGATGAACTTTTCCGTCATCGCGAAAGGATATAGGCGTAAATACCCGCCTCCGGCCATGGGAATCATGCCCTTGCCGATTTGCAAGGTGGACATGGGGAACTCTTTCAGTTCGTGGCCATTTTCCAGCTGGAGAATATGCGGGAGACGGTTGGGGTAGTCCGGTATGCCATAGCGTTTGCGATCGATAGGGAAAATGCTGGAATCGTATTGGATGCCGTTACGCGCCAAAATTTCCAATGCCCATAGCGTCGACTTGACAATGGTGAAATTCGAGGCTCGATGTCCGATGACGGGTTGCGAAGTGAGACGGGCCAAGGCTTCCAGCGATTTGACCAAGTCCGCCTCGAATCCTTCCGGCGTCATGTCTGTAACCAGATTGTGATCATATCCGTGGGTGCCGATTTCATGGCCTTCATCGGCAATCATGCGCACCACGTCGGGAAAGTGGTCGGCCACCCATCCCAATACGAAAAACGTTCCGGTCGTATCGTAAACCCGCAGTAATTCCAAAATACTGCGAACGTTTTTCTCAACATTGGTGGGCTGCAGATGCCAGGTGCTTTTGGGCGTTTTGCCTTGCATGTTATAAGCATGGAACCAGCATTCCACGTCTACCGTAAAGAAATTCCGTACTTCCCGAGGCCCGCATTGCAATTGCACCACCGAATCCAGACGGATTTCCTTGAGGATGTTCTCCATCTCGGGATTGGCGCTTTTGATATGCACCTGGCCGCCATGACGTTTGGTGGTATGCGCCACTTCGGTCAGGAAGGCCAGATCTTGCAAGTCCAATTTATTACGCGGGCTGATCCAGACTTCCAGGCCCTTTTTTTCCTTTATGGGAATGCGATCGAGTTGCTCTCCGAGATCGGAAGAACTTTCCCCCACCAGAACGTATGGCCGAACGGACTTTTCGCAACTCACGGTAATTTTCGTCAACTCCTTGTCGTCCACATCCCGGTATTTCCCGCGGAAGGGCAGCAGTTTCGCGCGCCGGAGCCCCGCCAGATCCCGAACTTCGCCGTTGGAAGAAGGCCGGTGCAGCAAATAGCCGAAGGTGTTTACAATCACCCACCACTCCATTTTTATCCAGGAGGTCAGGCTGCAAAACGAAGCTCGATAGGAAAGGTCATAATGCGATTTGCGTACCACGCTGTCGAAAGAATCGTCGTATCCCAGTACGATTTGCGCGAAGCCGGTAATGCCGGGTTTGATATGCAGCGTCCTATCGGAATAATGGGGTAGCGATACGCTGTATTGCCGGGTAAAATGCGGCCGTTCCGGGCGCGGCCCCACCAGGCTCATGTCGCCTTTGAAAACGTTGATGAATTGCGGCAATTCGTCGATATGCAAGGCACGCAGCCAGCGGCCGCTCCGGGTGATACGGGGGTCATGCCCCTGTGCGCATAATACTGGACCGTTCTCTTCGGCGTCCAGACGCATGGTCCGATATTTATAGATCAGAAAGATCTTGCCTCCGACGTCCTCGCTCCGTCTTTCCGGGCCGGAATAATTGCCCCTTCCGCGCCTGCGGCGATTGATTCCTACTCTTTCCTGGGTATACAAGACGGGACCGGGCGACTCCAGCCGGATTATACCTGCGATAATGGGATAGGTTAATGCCAAGAAGAGGCATCCGACCAATCCGGCTGCCGAATCGAGCGCTTTTTTTGCAATGACTACTAAAAATGCCGGTTTCATGGCGCTTCTCCCCTGCTCCTTCTAAATACGCTTTTGCATAGGCGCATACCAAAGAGCATTTGCGGGAGAAAGAAGAGGGACCGCCGAGGCGAATCCCTAAGGGCATATTACAAGGGTTCTTGCATACTGCTGCAATGCATGGCGCCCTGTCCGTAGACCAGGGAGCGGCTATCGAGCGGAATTACACGTCGGTTGGGAAAGTATCGCGCGAAAAGATCGAGAACCGTTTCGTCTTGAGCGTCCTGGAAAACCGGAACCAGGACCGCGCCGTTGAGGATGAGAAAATTAAGGTAAGTGGCCGGAGTGCGAATCCCCGCTTTGATTTGCTTCTCCGGCATGGGGATTTCCACCACCTCCAGGTCGAGCTGGGCCGCGTAGCGATGCAATCTCTCCGCATTGCGGCGCAGCGGCTCGTAATTCTCGTCGTCCTTGCGGGTTTCCACCGCGCAGAACAAAGTCTTTTCGTCGACGAAGCGCGCCAGATCGTCGACATGCCCGTCGGTGTCGTCGCCGTCGATGCCGGCTTCCAACCACAAGATTCGGTCAGCTCCCAGGTAGGCCGAGAGAAGCTCCTCGATTCCCTTGCGGTCAAAACCCGGATTGCGATTGGGATTGAGCAGGCATTGTTCGGTAGTCACCAGCAAACCGCGACCGTTTACGTCGATTGAGCCGCCCTCGAGCACGAAATCGACTTTCAGGCAGGGTCGATTACGGGTAGCGGCCATGAAACGGGGTACTTGGTCGTCCCGATCCCAAGGCGGATACTTGCCTCCCCAGGAGTTGAAGGTGAAATCCAGGCTGACCCATTGGTCGGGCCCCGAAGCTCGCGAGGCTTTTACCGTCAAGGCCCCGTAATCGCGAATCCAACTGTCATTGGTGGGGCATACGAGAATCTCCAATCGATTAGGCCCGCTCTTGATACGCCCGGAAAGCTCGTCGCGTTTTTCGGGCGTGTCGCATAAAACCACCACGTTTTGTTGTTGTAAAATCAGCGCAATCAGCGAGGCATAGGTTTCCTGTACATCCGCGCTTACCGGAGCCCAGGTTTCCTGGTTTTGTGGCCAGGTCAACCAAATAGCCTCCTGCCGCTCCCACTCGGCGGGAAGACGCATCCGGGTATATGGGGCGGGCAGTGCGAGGCGCTTGCTCATACCAGAAATCTCCGGAGTAGGCCGTCATATCCGTCGATACGGCGGTCACGCAGAAACGGCCAGGTCCGGCGCGTGGTTTCGATGTCGTCGATAGGACAATCCACCACGAGTATGGCTTCTTCGTCGGCGCCCAATCTGCCGATGATTTCTCCTCCGGGATCGCATACCATCGAATTGCCCCAAAATTGCAAATGGCCCTCGCGGCCTACGCGGTTCACCGCCGTAACATAAACACCGTTGGCAATGGCATGGCTGCGATGCATGGTCACCCAGGCATCCAGTTGCTTATCATGAAGCGCTTGTCTTTCCTCCGGTTGCAAGGCTTGGGTTTCTTCGGCATCCCAACCGATAGCGGTGGGATAGCATAAAACCTCTGCGCCTTGCATGGCGGTCAGGCGCGCGCCTTCGGGAAACCATTGATCCCAACAGATCAGCACGCCGACGTTTCCCCGGCTGGTGGCGAAATTCTTGAAACCCAAATCTCCCGGGGTGAAATAATATTTTTCGTAAAACCCGGGGTCGTCCGGAATATGCATTTTACGGTAAACCCCGGCGAGTTTCCCATCGGCTTCGTAAACGGCGGCGGAGTTGTGGTATAGGCCCGGCGCACGCTTTTCAAAAAAGGGAGCCACCAGCACGACTTTATGCTCCCGGGCTTTGTCTGCCAGCTTCCGCATGGGTTCCGCTTCGAGTCCGTGCGCTAAGTCGAAATGTGCGCTATGCTCCTCGATGCAGAAATAATCGTGGAGCATCAATTCGGGCAGCACAACCACTTGAGCGCCCTTTTCCGCGGCTTCGCCAATCATGGCAACAAGGCGCGTGAACTTTTCGGGGCGCAAGCAATTGCCGCTGATTTGCACCAATCCCAGGGTCATTCTCTTTCCCTTTTCCGCAACGCCACTTTTCTTCTCCGCCATGGGAAGGCCCTCTCTTTGCTACCGTTTCGCGCTACAAAGGTACACATTTTCCGGGGCTGAAAAGCCCTGCCGCCGTCCGTCCCCGGCGCGAGAAAATTGCCCGCGGGCTCCTGCGCATGTATGTTTCAAGCATGAATAAATACGCGAAACTTCTCGAATATTGCCAGGAAATATACGCCTTGCGCTCGGCCGCTGCGCTGTGCGGCTGGGATCAGGAAACCATGATGCCGACAAACGGGGCCGAAGGTCGGGCCCGCACCCAGGAGGCTCTGTCGCGGGTTTTGCATCAAAGGCTTTGCGCGCCGCAATTGGGCGATTTTCTCGACGAGCTGGAGGCGCGCGAAACCGATGCGGAGCAAAAGGCTTTATTACGCGAGTTGCGGCGCGATCGGGACAAGGCGTTGAAAATTCCGGAGCGGTTGGCGGGTGATTTGGCGCGCACCTCCGCCATGGCCCAGCGCGCTTGGGTGGAGAGCAGGCCCAAGAACGACACGGCGGCTTTCAATCCTTGGCTGGAGAAAATCATGAGTCTCCGGCGGGAAGAGGCGGAAAGCCTGGGATATGTAGAAAGTCCCTATGATGCTTTGCTCGATACGTATGAACCCGGAGCCCGCGCCTCACGGCTGGAGAAGGTTCTCGGGGACTTGGAAGCCGAGCTCACGCCAATGGTTCGCGCTTTGAGTGAGAAATGCGAAGAGCTCGATCCCCGCCTTCCCACCGGGGCTTATGCATTGGAGGCACAGAAGAATTTCAATCGACTTTTATTGTCCGACATGGGTTTTTCCTTGGACTCGGGCCGCCTCGACGAATCGGCGCATCCTTTTACCGAAGGGATTTTTCCTACCGACGTACGATTGACCACGCGTTATAGCGAGTCGGATGTGGCCAGTGCGCTTTTCACCACTTTGCATGAAGGCGGACACGGCCTGTATGAGCAAGGCTTTGCCCCGGAGCATTACGGCACTCCGCTTGCCGAGGCGGTTTCACTGGGTATCCATGAATCGCAGTCGCGTCTTTGGGAAAACCAAATCGGACGCTCCAGAAGTTTTTGGGAACATTATTTTCCCGGGTTTCAAAAAGCCTTTCCGGAACGGGTCAAAGGCTTGCCTCTAAAAGATTTCCTGCGCGCCATTAACCGGGTCAAGCCTTCGTTGATACGGGTGGAGTCCGACGAAGTGACGTATAACCTGCATATCGCTTTGCGTTTCCGGCTGGAGAAGGCTCTCTTTGAGGGGAGTTTACGTACTTCGGATCTCGAGGGCGCATGGAACGAAGCCATGTGGAAAACCCTGGGGGTCCGGGTGGACAAGGCCGCCAACGGTTATATGCAGGATGTGCATTGGAGCGTGGGCTTGGTGGGTTATTTTCCCACCTATTCCTTAGGCAATATTTACGCGGCGCAATTCTACCGCCAAATGGAAAAGGATATCCCCGACCTTGACGGGAAGATTAGGGCGGCTGATTTCACGCCCATTTTGACCTGGCTGCGGGAAAAAATCCACCGGCATGGCCGGCGTTTCAGCGGAGAGGAACTTCTCATCCAGGTTACGGGAGAGCCGGCCGACTCCCGCTATCTCGTGGAGTATTTGCGGACGAAATATGCGCGACTGTATGATTTGACCGATCTTTAACGTCGGGTATTTCCTGGGCATAAAAAAGGCCCCGTCATTTCTGGCGGGGCCTCGGTATTTTGGATCGGTATCTTAAGACACCGGTTAAGCGTGGCTTTAGTTGCTCAACGCCTGGAGATAGCCTTCATATTTCTCGCGAAGGACTTCCTTATTCTTGTTCTTGCGGATGCGACGCAGGGCCTGGTCGCGCAACTGACGTACCCGCTCATGAGAGATATTCAGGGTTTCACCCACTTCGCGCAGCGTTTGCGGCGCTTCGTGATTGATGCCGAATAAGCCTTTGATGACCTGGGCTTCACGCTCGGGCAATTCCGAGAGAAGATCCTTGGCCAAATGCTCCACGGCCTGAATTTCCGCTTCGGCTTCGGGATTTACGGCCTTCTCATCCGGCAAGACCTCTTGATAAGTGGTCTTGGTGTCGGTTTTCAAAGGAGCGTCGAAGGAAATGCCGGCTTCGCCAAGTTGAATCAACTCGCGGATGTCATCGCTGAGCTCCTTACCCTTGGACTTTTCCTTCAGTGCCTTGCGAACGCGCAAATGCTGATTGGCGGGAAGGCGGATAAGCGAACCCTGCTCATTGATGGCACGGGTGATATAAGCCTTAATCCACCAAACGGCGTACGAAATAAACTTGAGGCCGCGGGAATGGTCGAAGCTCTCGATGGCTCGAATCAAGCCCATGGCGCCCTCGCTTACCAGGTCCGGCAGCGGAATGGGGCATCCCCGGTATTGCAGGGCGACTTTAAGTACGAAACGCATGTTGGCGCTGACCAGTTTTTCGCGGGCCGCACGATTTCCTTCACGGCAAAGCTTGAAGAGCATATGCTCGTCTTTGCGGTCGATAGGACTGGTCTTGCGGATATCTTCCAGATAGCGCTTAAGAGTCTCGTCGTTGGTGTCGAAGGTCATCTATTTTCCTTTTTGCGGGTTCGATTTTATAGTAAGCAAGAGTCATTCCATCAAGGGTTCCATCAATTTAAGCCGAAAAACGAAATACACATGAAGTTTTTTCCAATATAGTGTCATTCATTGTGACTGTATCGATAATAAGTCAATAAATATGACTTATAGACCCCTTAGACTCAAAGAACACCAATCTACTTTGTTTCATTCTTGCAAAATAGCAGTAAATGTTCGGTAACAAGCCCATTTGAATGTCATAAATAATGACATTTTGGGTTATTTGGGCTAATCGTCGCTCTATAATAAAAGAAAAACCATTGGGAATAAGCCTCAAGATTTACTCCTGGAAGGTCGATAGAGAAGGAGGAGAGCCGGGTTTCCGGCCTCAAAATAAAAGCCGGGATTCCGGCTGATAGGCTGGACTAAGGATATGAGCAGTAATTTATCGGTAGGAGGGTTGGCATCGGGGCTGGATATCAACAGTATTATCGATGGCTTGGTCCAGATTGAGCGTCGCCGCGTCATGCGCGAAGAGGAAAAGAAAAAAGCCTATGAATTGAAGCAAAAAACCTTCAACGATTTGAAGACCCGCATAGCGGATTTCAGCGCCAAGGCCAAGGCCATGGATGACGTAAAAGCCCTGAACGTACTCAAGACTTCCTCTTCCAACGACACCATTGCCCGCATCATCGGGGATAAAGACGCTGCTCCCGGTAATTACGACGTAAAAGTCCAGAAACTGGCCAGCTCACTCAAGGTGGCTTCGAAATCATACGCTTCCGATGTGACGGCCCTCGGTCTTTCCGGTTCTTTTCAAATTTCCGTTTCGGCGGAAGCCCTGAAAGCCGATCCTACCGTCACCTCCGTTGCGGTGGATATTGCGGCGGGGGATTCCTTGCGCGACGTGGCAGCCAAAATCAACCGGGCCAAGGGCACGGGCGCAACCGCTTCCATTGTGAACATGGGGAATAACGACTTCCGCCTTATGCTCTCCGGGACGGACGAAGGGACCAAGGGCTTCACCCTCACACCCACTTCGGGAACTACGATTGGCGCGGGTGGACTGGGAATCGTTTCTTCCGGCGAATCGGTACGGACCAGGTTTGATTTCAAGAACGCGGAAGGGGGGCCGGCTACTGCCGCGACCACTTTCGCCAACTTGTTCTCGGGCATTGGAGTCGGATCGGCCATTACCGACAATGACTCCATTTCCTGGACCGCCACGGACGCCAACGGCGATCCTCAGGATGGCTCCTTCACGATTTCCAACGCGGCGACCATGACCTTGCAGGATTTGCTGGCGGCCGTAAAGGCTGAATTCGACGATGGAGGGGACAAGGTGGATGTCTCCCTGAATTCCTCCGGAGAAATCGTCGTATCCGATAAAACCGGGGGCACTAACGATATTGTTCTTTCCTTCTCCTTTACGGATGCAGACGGCTCGGGCTCCTCCCTGACCATGGGCGCCGCCGAAAACAAGACCTCCTTTTCCAATACCGTGTCCGAAGGCCAAAAGGCTTTTTACATGATGAATGGATTGGCGGTTTCCTCCCAGGGAAACAAGGATAGCTCGCTCATACGCGGAACGACCTTCGAACTCTTGAAAGTCGATACGTCTGAAAGCGTGAAGCTCAGCATGCAACGCGATGAGGCGGGGGTCAAGCAAAAGGTACAGGATTTCCTGGATAGCTATAACGCCCTCATCAAGTTTTTAGACGAGCAGTCGAAAGTGACCGTGGAAGAAAAGAAGGAGGGGGGCGCTACCGAAACCGTGGTGAAAAAAGGCCCCTTCGCCGGCGACAATACCATTCTCGGGCTCAAGAACCGCCTGCGCGATATCATTACGGGTTCCGTGAAGGAGTTGACGGAAAACAACTTGAGCAAATACAACAGCATGGCGAGCATCGGAATCACTTCCAACAAAGCGGACGGAACGCTCAGTATCAATAATGAAATGTTCGAAAAAGCCGTTGCCACCGACTTCGAAGGCTTGCGGCGCCTTTTCGTAACCGCGGGCTATTCCGATAACCCCCTGCATGAATTCGGTACGCAGTCCAAGGATACCAAGGCCGGAGTCTATGCCGTCGACGCGGGAGCCGATACCATCGGCGGGGTGGCCGTGAATCGCCTGGGAGATCTGCTCCAATCCACGGCCGGAGCCACCAAGGGCCTTATGGTAAAGGCTCCCGCCGGCAGCGGAACCGGAAACATGGTCTTCGTTCGCGGAATAGCCGGCCAACTCAGCCAGTTCTATACGCAAATCAACGACTTCGTTGACGGTACCTTGACCGCCACCAGCAAAGGTATCCAAAAGCGCATCGCCGACTCACGCGGGCAAATCGAAAAGCTGGAAGACCAGGTTTCGAGGTATAAAGACCGTCTTATCAAGCAATTCACGAATCTGGAGCAGTCGATATCCAGGCTGCAATCGCAAAGCGCATCGTTTCAAAACCAAATGTCGGGATTAAGGAGATAAAGCGGCATGACCAGCACATCCTATAAGAATTACAGGAAAGCCGATATTGGCACGGCGGACAGGGGCAAGTTGGTAATAATGGTATATGACCATTGCATCAATTGGCTGAAACGGGCCGAAGGGGAAGCCGCCGCTCAAAGTCATGGCGATTCGATTCGCTCCCTGCAAAAAGTCCAGGCGGGACTGACCGAGTTGATGTGCTCCTTGGATATGGAGGTCGGGGGCGCCATGGCCCGTGATCTTTTTTCCCTTTACGATTTCTACTCGCGCCATTTGACCCAGGCGGTGACCGACAAGTCCGTACAACCCATACGCGATGTGGAGGCCATGATGGTTACGCTTCGAGGCGCCTGGTTGGGAGCCATCGAAAACGTCCGCAAAGAGGGCGGAGTCAAGTTCCCGGAAAAGCCTGTCGGATTGTCCATCGTCTCCTGAGGAAAAAGTGAAAATGCAAACGCTCACGCAGCAAATCGTAAGTAACCTCGACGTTCTCTTCGGCCTGTACCAACTGGCCCTGGATTATGCCAAGAAGATAAGCCCGGAAGAGGAAGAGGAGGCGCTCAAGTGGATTGGCTATCGGGCGAAAATCCTGGACCGTACCGAGCATGTTTCGCGCGAGGCAGCCGCCATGCTGCGGGAATTCGACGCGCTCAGGAATGTTCCAGCCGCCGAGCGGGCTTTGGTGGAGGAGAAGCGCAACCTTATCCAGGACCTCTCCTTCAAAATGAATCATGTGGACAACCTGCTGTTGCGCAACCTGCAAACCCGCTTGGCGGATGTACGCCAGGAACTTGCGGTTCAGAATCACCGCAAAGACGCCATCAAGGCCTATATTCGCGCGCCCGGCGTCACCTTCGCCGTATCCTGATTTTGCGGCCCTTCGAGGGTACGGAACAGGCGGGCGAACTCCTCGACCGAGAGGTCTTCGGCCCGCACTTCCTCGGAAATGCCTTGCGATTTCAATCCTTCTATCACCTGGGGCTTGGGATAGAAGGGTAGCAGGGAGTTCACCAGTTTTTTCCGTTTTTGGGTGAAGCAACGTTCCACAAAAGGCAGGAATTCCGGTTCCAGGGCAAAGGGTGTTTCGCGCGGAAGGAGTTCCACGGTGGCCGAAATCACGTTGGGACGGGGGCGAAAGGCCTCGGGCGATATTTTCCGGAGTAACCGGGGTATGGCCAGGTTCTGAACGAACACGGAGAGAAAGCCAAAGGCCCGGTTATGGGGTTCGGAACAAATCCGCTGGGCCACTTCCAGTTGGACCATGATATATATGCCCTTGGTTTGCCGGATATGCGGAAGCACCTTGAAAAGGATGGGCGCGGCCCGGTTGTAAGGCAGGTTTCCCATCACCAGGGGTTTTACATCCCCCGCCAGCAATGTATCCCAGTCAACCCGGCTGGCATCGGCCTGCAATACCTCCAAGTCCGCCAAGTCCGCCTTGCCGCGTAAATGCTCCACCCATTTATCGTCGATTTCTATCGCGGTCATCTTTCCGCATCGCCGGATGATACGCCGGGTCAAAGCACCCTGGCCGGGACCGATTTCGATAAGGGGGTCGGAAGGCGTACAAGGGATATCCTCGACGATTTGGCGGATGGTGCCCTCGTCTACCAGAAAATTCTGGCCGAAACGCCTGCGTTGCGCGCGATTATCTTCTCTGGGAGTTCCCGTATGGCGTTTCATACCCTTCCTTTTCCTCCCCGGTCTCCGCAGGCCGTGAGCGGGATGATTCACTCCGGTAGGGGACATCAGGCCCGCGCAACGATAGCAAATTAATCCCACTTTTTTTGCTTGAAGGCCGGCTTGAGCGCCATCCCATGGTTATTAACTTAGTGTCGGGAAAAATCGAGGGGAGCAATCTTTTAAAAACGGGGGTTTCTCCCTGGGGACTTCCTCCGGCTTTTTCGTATAATATTTTCCCATAACCCTTTCCGGCATTTCCCTATGCATGCAACACCGACCCGGAGCGGCATTCAAGGAGGTGTTGGGAATGCGAAAATGCGCAAACAAAGCAGACAGAACGTGATGGTATCGTATTCTTCGCTGAGCTGCCGCAAGACACCCCGGTCTTGTCGGGATTGATAGGGAACATGCCCCCGTATCCCCGCCGCGTCAGATTTTCCTTGTGGACCCTGGTGGCCGTGCTTACGGTTCCTCCCGTCTTCTCCGTGTATCAAGAGGGCCAGGAATATTTGACGATCCCGGAATCGGCGGAGCCGCTCAAAGGCCTGCTTCCCCAAAAAGGGGTGGAATCCACCGGGGGACAGGGTTATCTCAAGGTCAACAGTCAGCATTTGAAGCGGCGGCATAATATCAATTTCGATACCCGAGAAGTGGAAATTGTGACCTATTTCCAATTGCCCTCTACGGACCTGGATTCCACCGGAGGGGGAACCGAGTCCCAGGTTCTATGGCAGGCCTATTACGACGAACTCAACTCCTATTCGATGGATATGTACGATTTGGCGTTGCGACGGCAATGGTTGAATCAATTCATCGGACAACAGAACATCACCGACGGCACGCAGCTCGGGCTTTTCGACATCGTGTTGCCCGTGGCGGTTCCCGATTGGCTTCGGCGCGTGGGTGTGGACAAACCGAGGTTGCATATCAATGGTTCCTACAAATTGGTGGTGGCGGGAACCAGTCTATCCGGAAGCGGCTCCCCTACCGAAGACGGCTGGTTTCCGAATTTGCATATGGACCAGCAACCCGCCTTTTCCGTGAAAGGTTCGATAGGCCGTCTCATCAATATCGAAATCAACAGCGAAGACGGCTTCGGATCCAATCTCAAGGAGCAGCTTAAGATCACCTATAAAGGCGAAGGCGACGAGCTGGAAGACGATATCATCCAGGAAATCGAAGCCGGACATACTTCTTTGTCGCTAACCGGCACCGATCTTACCGGCTATACCGAAACCCACAAGGGTATGTTCGGACTCAAGATGCGCATGCGTTTCGGAGGGCTGGATGTGACGACGCTCGCAGCCCAGGAAAGCGGCTCGCATGAGCGTCAGAAGCTGGGCGGCGGAAGCGAGGCCCGCGAATTCCAGATTGAAGAAAAGAACATGTCTTTGCATAAGCATTTTTTCATGCTGCTTTCCGACCGCGAGGCGTACCGGACGGGGGGAGGAACCGAAGCCTACCGTCGCGAGGGGCGCCAGAGAAACCCGGTGGAAGTGTATCAATTGCTGGAGCCGACCCAGGAAATCACTTTCACCGATAGTTCCGTGGCTTATGTTCTGGGCCCGGACGGGGAAAAGCTGAATAACTTCGCGCCGATTCCCGGACGTTGGAAACAGGTTCCCACCGGCGATTTTTATTACGACGAGCCTCTGCGTATGCTTACCGTGAACGCCGGCCATCGCAACGCTTCGCTGGCCGTCCGCTTCAAAGACGATCCCTTGCCTTCGAATGCCGGCTTACAACGAAAAGAACTCATCCTTATCCACTCCCGCAGCCCGGGCCACCAGCAATTCCTGGATACGCTGATGTGGCGCGGGGTCTACAATGTGGGCAAGGTGAACAGCGACGAACGCAATAATTTCAGAGTGCAGGTCAAAGACAACGAAGGCCGCGAAAGATTGCCGGGCGATAGCATTTCCTATGCGCGCCGGTTGGGGTTGGAGCAGCGCGAGCGGCCCGGGGTACTCGATTACGATAATCGCGAGATTTTCAATTTCGACCAAGGGTATATGGTATTGCCTTGCCTGAGTTCCGGCCTTGCCGGCCAAAACGGGGATAGGGAAAATTGCCTAACCCCCATGCGGCGCATCAGCCTGGTTGAAGACAAGAACTCGCCCGACATTTACAATACCTCGCCGGATGAATTGCACTCCCTTAATTCCACTCGTCAATTCACGGTTTTCGGTCGCCAACGCCAATCGACTTTCAATGTGCGCGAAAGCTCGCATGCGGTGAGCGGCTCGCAATGCATCGATATTCAGCCGGGTACCGAAAAGCTGGTGCTGAACGGCTCCACGGTTTTGGATAAAGACAGGGATTATGAAGTCTTGTACGAAACCGGGCAAATCACCCTGACTTCGTTGCGCGCGCGCGATCCCTCGGCGGATATCGAGATCAGTTATGAATGCACACCCCTGTTTCAAATCCAAGACAAAATCCTTTTGGGTACGCGCCTGGAATACAAGCTCGACCGCATTTCCGATGAAAGCATGCTCGGCGCCACCCTCCTATATAAAAGCCAGACCACCTCTGAGGAACGCCCCGATTTGGGCCGCGAGCCTTTCAACCAAGTGCTTTGGGGTCTTAACGCCCGATTGACCGGCAATCCCCGTTGGATGACGGATATCGCCAATTTGTTTCCTTTCGTGCAGACCGAAGCGCCTTCCAGAGCGAATTTCGAATTCGAATTGGCGCAAACCCGCTACAATGCCAATACCAAGGGCGAGGCTTATATCGATGATTTCGAGAACAGCCAGAGTACCATTTCCATGCCCATGCATATCAACAGCTGGTTCAAGGCTTCTCCGCCCGGAAATGTTCCGGAAGACGAATTCATCTTCGACGAAAACTTCGATTATAAGCATAAAGGCGAGTTCATCTGGCACTCCAACCTTCGCGAGCAATACTCCCGCATTTATGGCAATACCGGTAACAGCCTCACCAACAGCCGCGAACTCAATTTGCTTATGTTCATTTTCCGTCCCAACGACAATCTGGTAGGCAATTCATGGGGCGGAGTGATGCGGGCCATGAGTCCCGGGCTCACCAACCAATCGCGTCGGCGTACGCTCGAGGTGGTGGTGCAAGGGCGAGAAGGCAATCTCTATGTGGACATGGGCGAGATTTCCGAGGATGTGGGCATTGCCGGTTTCGAACCCAACCGCAGCCTCGACTCCGAAGTACCGCCGGGCGAATATATCAACAAGCGTGATGCCGGCCTGGACAATCGAACCAAGGATGATGGGGAGATGGGACAGCGCTGGGAGTGTAAGCCCTCCTGCTTTTCCATCCTCGTTGATTCGACCAACGCCGATCCCGCCGGCGACAATTACGACGAAGACCAGCGGGAAAAAGGTATCACCCACCCCAACGCCAGCATCAACGGCACCGAGCTCAATAACCAGGGGGCGGGCGGCTATCAATATGATACCGAAGATTTGGATCGCTCCGGCACACTGGATCTCACCAACCGCTATTTGCGCTACGAAATCCCCTTGGACAGCGCCTGCACGCGCCAGTTCCATTGCGAAATCTTGCAAAGGGGTTGGCGTAAATACCAGATTCCGATTTACGACGCCGGTACAATCATCGACAACAACAACTCCGCGACCACCCGCGAAATCCTATCCAATGTCAAGATGATGCGCCTGTGGATGGGAAAATTGCCCTCACGGGTTTCCCAAACGGAGCTCCGACTGGCACGCGTCAACATCGTGGGCCATACCTGGGAGGAAGGTGACCGAAACCGGGATTTCGAAATCCCGGGGGGCCTGTTCGCTTCCGGTAATTTGCAGGGCAATCCCATCGAACTTCCTCCGGTGGTGTCGGACAGCAACCGGCTCCAAATCGAAGTGGTCAACACGCAGGAAGACAGCCGCTACGTCCCGCCTCCCAGTTGGAAGAAGGAGCGGGATACCCGCACCGACGAGCCTTTGCCGAATCGCGCCCTGGTGCTCAAATACGAAAACCTGCATCCAGGCGAAATCGTTCACGCCACGCGCATTCTCGGAAGCGACCCCAAAGACTTGACCCGCTACAGCCGCATTTTGATGGCCATCCATCCTGATTCCATCACCGCGCTGAATCGGAGCGATCCCAGTTCGGGCAACCCCGCATACCGGCAACACAAGGTGGCCGTGGCTTTGCAATTGGGTAAGGACCTGGGCAACCGGGAATCGCGCGATTATTACGAAATACGCGTCAATCTGGATACCACCGTAACGCCCGGTCTCACCCATAGGGATCTTTGGGATCGCAACTCCTTCAATGTCCAATTGCAGGATTTGACCGGCCTCAAAACCGATCCGCGCTACTTGGAATTCCGCGGACGCAAGGTGAGTCGCAATATCCATCATCAAGGCAGGGGAGACAGTTCCGTCGTGCTGTCGGTGGTTGGGGATCCGTCTTTGTCCCGTATCGATTGGATGCGGTTGGTTCTCTACGTGGACTCGGTGGGAGTCGTGCCTTTGCAGACGGGCCAAATCTGGATCAACGATTTGCGCCTGGAAGGGCTGGATAACTCGCTGGGAACAGCGGTACGAACCCAGCTTCAGCTTGAGTTCGGTGATTTCATCAATATATCCGGCAATATGAAATACCAGGACGGGGGCTTCACGTCCATGAGCCAGACTAGGGCCACTCCCGCCAATTCCATGTCCAGCGCCGATTACAACACTAATTTTTCACTTTTCGCGAATAAATTTTTCCCGGATGAATGGGGGCTCAGCCTACCCCTCTCTGCCATTTTCCAGGGAAGGGTGGATAGGCCTTTCACCAAGCCCTCCTCTGATCTGGGTCTTACGGGAACGGGTTTTATGAGCATCGTGGACGATATTCTTGACGGGAGCCTGCGTCCCGATGAGACCGACCCCGAAAGCAGGCTTTCGCGATATTATCAATCCACCAATTTTCAGGAGCGCTATACGGCCAGCTACAAAAAGGAGAGACGATCGGATAATTTCCTGGTGCAAACCTTTTTCGAGCGTCCGGAAATCGTGTACAGCTTTGCGGGAACCGAACGGGAAACCTTCTTCGATGCCAGCGATAGCCGAAATTATAAGACTCGGTTGACTTATAACCTGTCACCGTATAGCAATGAAAGCCTGCATCCCTTCAAATTCTCCGAGGGTTGGAAGTTTACCCCCGGCTTCGTGAAGAATTTCACCATCACTCCCTTGCCGGAAAAACTCAATCTCACCGTAGGCGACTTGTCTTATGTACGCACGCATGATTTATTCAAGCCGATAGACGACTTGGATAACCCCGTCAACAATACCAATTACAACATCGAACTGACCCACGGCCTCGACTTGGAATGGCGACCTCTGACCTTTATGAATTTCGGCTACCGTCTTTCGGTGAACCGGGATTTTGATAGGGATTACCAATGCTTCGACGACAGTTTCTTCAACTTCGAGCAGGAGCAAAGCGGCGATGCCTGTCAGGCAGGAGTTTTCGCCTACAAATACCTTTTCGGCTGGGACGAAGATATCGTCGATCTCGGAAATGGGGAAAGCGGGCGGCGCTTGGGCAATCGGTATTTCATTCTCGACCGGGAACGCAACCGGAACCAGAGCTTCCATCTCGATATGAACAGTTATACCATCCCCTGGTTCACCCCGCGGGCCGGGTTTACTTCGGGTTATCGCCACACTTTCGCAGAAGCGAACCGCAGCTTGGTGGACAATTCCGTTACGGAACCCGAGCGCTTCGAGGCCAATTCCGACCATGAGGTGAAATTATCGGGAAGCTTCAGCCTGCCGGGATTGCTGGGGTCGCTCAAGGATAAAATGCCCGTCCTGGAAGGGGCGCGTAAGAAAATGGACGACTGGCGGCTACGTAACATCGACGTGAATTACACCGTTTCAAATCGCTATAACGGCGAGAAGTTCACTTATCAATTCCTCGACGAGAAGGATCTTTCGCCCTGGGACCTCTATCAATACCAATTAGGGTGGCTTTACAATTTCGGGAATTTGGCCACGATTTTCAATGGGGAGCCCCAGCCGAAATCCTTCGGCTATCAAATGCAGCCGGCGGATACCAATTTCCAGGATGATTTCAATCATCGGGTGGAGAGGAGTATTGATATCGGGTCAGGCTTCACACTTCCGATCATCGACCTTAGCCTTTCGGGGAATTCCCGGTGGTGAAGAAGTTATACCCTCTATCGGGGCGCCATTCAGCCCAGCGACACGTCCCAAGTCTTTCCCGACTATACGGTAATGGCCACCTTGAACGATTTTGCGTCCAAAATCCCGATTTTGCGCCGGCAATTCCGGTCTATGACCGCAACCAGTAATTTCAACTATTTAAAAGAGGATAGGTGGGCGCCATTCAGCAGCAGCGCGGACATCAACAAAAAATCCTATAAATTGAACCCACTTCTCAGAGTTGCGGCCACCTCCAATTCGAATTTGCGTCATGAACTCACTTTCAATTACACTTGGGACGAGAGCCTCCATTTCCAAAAAATCCAGGATTCCAACCTGTCATTTCCCATATACGGGGACCAATCCGTTTTAATTCCCCACTACGTCCGGGATGAGGGCAATAGAACCAAGGAAAATAACGTTTCCATGGGGGCCGACTATTCCCTGGCCTTCGATGTGGAGACCCAAAAGGGGATTCAATTCTGGCGTTATTATGTAAAACTCAAAAACAATCTGGATTTCCGCACTACTTGTGGCGTCAATTTCACCTATTTGGAAATCCAAACCCGCGATGAAGAGGCCCGCCGCGATCGCGAAATCTTCTCCTGGCATGTCAAACCCCAGGTCACCTATAGCTTTTCCCACAATATCGATGCCCTCTTTTATTATCAATACCGTTTCGAAAAGCTGTTTCACACGGCCCGAAACGAGGCTACCCACCACAATGAACTCCATTCCGAATTCACCATGCGGTTTTAGGCGAAAAAGCCGGGTTTTTGAAGTCGAGATGGGGAATTGCCGGAAATGGGTAGTATATTTACCAAGGTTATCGTTTTTGTGTTTTGTCCCCACCCCCGGTGGGTCCTTTTGGGGCCCGGTATTGCCTACGGTGGAGTGGGGAGTGGAGTAAGGCCGGAATCGGCGAGTGCCGTACCGGTCGCAGGGCTTCTGCCAATTTATTTCAGGACTGTTTATGGGGCCGCGATTTCGCGGCGAAAATCGTTTGAGAGGAACCCGGCTCCCAAAAACAGTCCACAAGCCCTCGACTTCGCCCACCGGTCTCCCTGGATCCGGTCGGGTTTTTCAATGAATGGCAATGAGATCAGAATGAGAAAATGGAAAAAGTCCTAAGAAAAAACCCCAAGGTATCTCAGAGTCCCGCTCCCAAGCAGGGCCAACCCAAACGCGAAATCCTCATCAATGTGCGCCCCTTCGAAAAGCGTATCGCCATCCTCGAAGACGGCCGCCTTTTCGAAATCATCTATGAACGGCCCGAAAACGCGCGTCTGCTCGGCAATATCTATAAAGGCGTGGTCAACGCCGTGCTGCCGGGCCTACAGGCGGCCTTCGTGGATATCGGCCTGGAGAAAGCCGGATTCCTGCATGTCGAAGACGTAGTGGGACGCGATCAATTATTCTCCGAATACGACGACGACGATGCGAAGCCTTCCGCCGCGAGTAATGAGCCGGCGCAAACCATCGATCAACTGCTCAAGGTAGGGCAGGAAGTGTTGGTTCAGGTGACCAAGGAGCCCATCAGCACCAAGGGACCGCGCCTGACCACCCATCTTTCTTTGGCGGGCCGCTTTCTGGTTTGCATGCCGGGAATCGATTTTATCGGCGTCAGCAAAAAGAGCCGCGATCCCCAGCATCGACGGCAGCTCAAGAAGATGATCCGCGAGCTGAAATCCCCCGAATGCGGTTATATCGTCCGTACCATCGGTTTGAACGAAAGTGAGAGCGAATTCGCCAAGCAGATGAAGCTGCTCGAAGCCAAATGGGAACTTACCAAGGAGCAAGCCAAAAGAGTGGCCGCCCCGGGTCTGGTCCATCAGGAAAGCGACTCCAGCGAAATCACCATGCGGGACTATTTCTCCGAAGACGTTGACGCGGTTTATATCGACGATAAGGACGAATATAAGACCGTGGTAACCTACCTCAAGGTGCTTTCCCCCGATCTCGTGGATCGAGTCAAGCCCTATAACGGTGAAGCCTCGTTATTTGATTATTTCGGCATTGAAGAGGAATTGGAAAAGACCTTCGCCCGCAAAGTGCCCCTCAAGCGGGGCGGGTACCTCATCATCGACCAGGCCGAGGCGCTGGTGGCGGTGGATGTCAATACCGGCGGCAAGGTTCGCGGTACCAACCAAGCCAAGAATATCATCGAGACCAATATCGATTCGGCCTGGGAACTTGCCAAACAGATGCGCCTCCGCGATTTGGGAGGCCTAATTGTCGTGGACTTCATCGACATGGAGTCTCAAGAGGATCAAGACACGGTGGTGCGCGAGTTCAAAAAGGCGATTCGCATCGACAAAGCGCCCATCAGCTTCTCCACGCTTTCGCAATTCGGGTTGATGGAAATGACGCGCAAGCGCGTACGGCCCAATGCGGTCAAGGAACAATCGCTCGAATGCCCCACCTGCAAAGGTGCAGGGTATATTCCCTCTCGCGAATCCGTGGTTTCGGGCATTGACCGTTGGCTTACCCGCTTCCATTCGAAAAAAGGCGAAAGCCGCGTAACCTTGGCTCTGCACCCCGACATGATAGCCCATGTGCTCGAAAACCGGGCAGGTATTTTCAAGTACTGGGAAAGAGTGCACAAAGTGAAAATCCAGTTGGTGGAGGACGACAATTCGAATTTTTCCGAATTCCGGTTTTTCTCAGGGTCTTCCGGTGACGAGATTACCCATATCCATGCCGTGTGAGCCCTGTGGGGCTTGGGCAATGGGCCTTGCGCCCGCTTCCGCCCGGTAATATATTTTTGGCTTTGCGAAAGTGGCGGAATTGGTAGACGCGCTAGATTTAGGATCTAGTTTTTTGGGGGTTCAACTCCCCCCTTTCGCACATTGAGTTCCTACGGTCGAAGCGACGAAAAGGAAGATACAGAAAGGACATTGGTGAAAACGACTTTAAACGAACCCAGCAGCACGGAAAGGGTTCTGGAAATTGAAATTCCGCGCGAACGCTATGACCGGATCTTCAATGAGAAGGTCAAAAAATACGGCAAGGAACTGAAGCTGAACGGCTTCCGGGCGGGAAACATACCCAAACAAGTGGTGGTCAGCCGCTTCGGCCAGCCCATCGCTTCCGAATCGCTGGAGGCTCTGGTCGAAGAAGTCCTGCGTGAAGCCTGCAAAGAGCATAACATCGAACCCGTGGCTCCCGGGAAAATTGAAAAATTGGAGAACGAACCCGATAAGCCTATTTTCGTCAAGGCCGTGCTCGAGGTCGATCCCCAAGTGGATATTCAGGGATACCCGATTGAGATTTCCCTTCCGGAAACCGAAGTGCCCGACGAGGTGGTCGAAGATCAGGTTAAACGCCTGCAAAAACGTCTTTCCGAGGAGAGCCGGGTGGAGCGCGCGGCTGTACCGGGCGACGTAGTGGTGGCGGAATATCTGACCGTGATCATCGATGGTGAAATCCAGCCGCTTCCGCAAAATAAGGAATTCCGGGCCGAATTGGGTGGGGGGAGCCTTCCCGAGTTGGATCGCCAATTAGAAGGCGTCACGGCTGGGGAGGAGCGGGATGTCCGACTGGATTTTCCGGAAGATTATCCGCAGGCCAATATGGCGGGAAAATCCACTCAATATCGGCTGTTGATTAAGGAAGTCAATGAGCAGAAGCTACCCGAATTGAATGACGCCTTCGCCGATAAACTGGGATTCACCGATTTGGAAGGCTTACGCGCGAAAATCCGGGCCGACCTCAAAGCCCAGGCCTTGGATCAGGCCAAGGAAGGCGCCTATGAGCAGGCTATACAAAAGCTCATCGCGGCAAATCCCTTCGACGTGCCCAAGGCGCGCCTAAACAATTACGTGCATTACCGCATGGAGCAAATGGGTCAGCAGCATGCGCATGATCACGACGAGCATGGAGGTCATGTGCATCCTCCGGAGCTCGATAAGGAAGCGGAATATACCCTTAAGCGTTACCGTATCCTGGACGAAATCGCCCGTAAGGAAAAAATCAAAGCCTTGCCCGAAGAGGTGGACGAAAGGGTGCATGAATTGGCGGCCCAATATGGCACCGATTTCGAAACCTTGAAGGCCGCCTTGCGCAAAAACGGAAAGATCAATGATTTGCGCCACGACATCAAGACGCGCAAGACGCTCGACTTCGTGATAGGCATGCAGCCGGTCACCGCATAAGGGCGCAAAATGTATATTAAATCGAATTCCAACCTTTAACCTGGGTTCCGTCGCATATGCTGATACCAACCGTTATCGAAACCACAGGACGCTCCGAGCGCGTCTATGACATCTATTCGAGACTCCTGCGCGAGCGCATCGTTTTTCTGGGTTCGGAAATCAACGATGCCGTGGCCAACACTGTCGTGGCCCAGATGTTGTTTCTCGAGTACGAAGATCCCGATAAAGATATCCTGATATACATCAACAGTCCGGGCGGCGTGGTGACATCGGGTCTGGCGATTTTCGACGTCATCAAATACGTGAAGCCCGACGTGCAAACCATTTGCGTGGGATCCGCCTTCAGCATGGGGGCCCTGCTCCTGGCCGCCGGAACCAAGGGCAAACGCTTCATCTTGCCCCACGGCAAGGTGATGTTGCATCAGCCCAGCGGCGGCGCCACCGGGCAATCCAGCGACATCCAGATCCATGCCAAAGAAATCATCAAAACCAAGCATGAGCTGAATCTGATCCTCTCGGAAGCGACCGGTAAGGACATCGATGTCATCGCCAAAGATACCGATCGCGACCTGTATATGACTGCCTCGGAAGCCGTGGCCTATGGGATGGTCGACGAGATTTTCAGTTCCTCCGCGAGGAAGAAGAAAGAATAGGCATGGCCCGCTCCGGCACCGGTTATAGCCTCATCCGCTGCTCCTTTTGCGGTAAAAACGCGGAGCAGGTGGAAAAAATCATCACCGGCCCCTCGGTGCATATTTGCAACGAATGCGTTGCCATGTGCAACGACATACTCACCGAGGAGAATCAGAAAGACAGCCCATCGGCCCATGCGCCCGCGCAGGTGGTGAGTCCGGTGGATATCAAGCGCCATCTCGATGAATACATCATTGGGCAGGACGACGCGAAAATCGCCCTGAGCGTCGCGGTATACAACCATTACAAGCGCATCAATTCCAAACCCGGATCCGACGGCGTGGAAATCGAGAAATCGAATATTCTCTTCCTGGGCCCCACGGGTTCCGGAAAAACCCTGTTGGCCCAGAGCATCGCCAAATTTCTGAAAGTTCCTTTCACCATCGTCGATGCGACCATCCTTACCGAAGCGGGTTATGTCGGCGAAGACGTGGAAAACATCATGGTCAGGCTTTTACAAGCAGCTGATTACGACGTGGAAACCGCCGAGAGGGGAATTGTCTATATCGACGAAATCGATAAAATTTCCCGCAAGAGCGCCAACCCTTCCATCACCCGCGACGTATCGGGCGAAGGCGTGCAGCAGGGGCTGCTGAAGCTGCTGGAAGGCACGGTGGCCTCCGTTCCCCCTAAAGGAGGACGCAAGCATCCGGAACAAAATCTGATACAAGTCCGCACCAAGAACGTCCTTTTCATTTGCGGCGGGGCTTTCGAGTCACTCGAAAAAATCATCGAGAAACGGACGCGGGCCAGCGGTATGGGATTTGGCGCTAAACTGTCCTCGCGCGTCGAACGGAATGTAGGCGAAATGCTGGCCTTGGTGGAACCCGATGATCTTATCCAGTTCGGACTTATTCCCGAATTGGTGGGCCGGCTTCCCGTCATCGCCACTTTGCGCGAACTGCCTCTGGAGGCCATGCTCGATATTCTCACCAAGCCGAAAAACGCGCTGGTCAAACAATACCTCAAGCTGTTTGAACTCGACGATGTCCGGCTCAAGTTTCAACCTGAGGCTCTGGAAGCCATCGTGCGAAAAGCCATGGAGCGTAAAACCGGCGCCCGTGGCTTGCGATCCGTGATGGAATCCGTCCTTATGCCCATTATGTTCGACGTGCCCTCCCGCACCGATATCGCCGAATGCGTCATCACGCGCGAAGTGGTGGAGCAGGGCAAGGAACCCATTCTCATCCTCAAGAAGAACAAGAAGAAGTTCGCCTGAACTCCCTTAAGGCCAGTCCCGACTTCGCCGAACGGGCTGCCCATGGGCTGCCTGTGCTTCCCTTGCGGGATATGATATTGTTGCCGGGAACGGCGATGCCCTTGATTCTCTCGCGACCCCCTTCGCTGGCGGCGCTGGCCCGCGCGCTTACCGAGCCGCCTCCCTTGCTGCTTCTGTGCCTGCAGAAATCGGCGGATGACGAAAACGTCACTCCGGAAGTTTTGTTTCCGCAGGCGGTAGTGGCCCGCGTGCTTTCGTCGGCGCCCCTTCCCAACGGAATGAGCCGGGTATTGGCGGAAAGCCTAGGTATCGTACATGTTACTAAATGGGACGTGACGGGAGAGGCTTTATCGGCCCATGCCCGTGCGGAAAGCGGAGAGGTCCCTGCGGGGCTGCTCAAGAGCCTCAAGGTGGTGGAAGAGCGGTTTTTTGAGGTGCTCGGACAAAGGCCGGACGCGCCCACAGGCGTAGAAGAATTCATTCGCGCCATGGCGTCTCCCGTGCAGCGGCTTTTCGCCCTGGCGGCCCAATTGAGCATTTCGCCTACAGCCAAACAAACTTTGTTCCAAACCGGAGACTGGAAAGAAAGGCTCGCCCTGTTCGGTCGGTTGGTAAAGGCGGAGGAAGAAACCCTACGCTTAAATCGGCGCATCGAACATGAGGTAAGGGCTTCCATCGCCCAAGGCCAGAAAGAATTTCTTCTGCGTGAACAGATTCGCAAGTTGCAGGCGGAGCTGGGCCCCGGGCAGGCATCCGGCAATCCCGAGGTGAGGGAATTACAGACGTCGATAAGAGCCAAGGGGCTCCCTCCCGAAGCGGAAAAAGCCGCCTTGGCCGAGGCGAAAAGGTTGGAATACGTATCTACCGCTTCGCCGGAATACTCCGTCATTCGTTCCTATCTCGATTGGCTATTGGCGCTTCCCTGGAACAGTTACACGCAAGATACCCTGGATGCGGCGCGCGTCAAAAGCAGGCTTGCCGCCGATCATTTCGGACTTAAAGATGTCAAGGAACGGATTCTGGAGCATGTGGCCGTGCTCAAGCTGGCCGGTGCCAAAGCGACGCCGATTCTCTGTCTGATCGGGCCTCCGGGCGTAGGCAAGTCCTCGTTGGGATATTCCATCGCCAAGGCGCTGGGACGGAATTTCGCCCGCATTTCCCTGGGCGGTATGCGCGACGAGGCCGAAATCCGTGGCCACCGCCGCACCTATATCGGCGCGATGCCGGGTAAAATCATTCGGGCTTTGAAAACCTGCGGTTCATTAAACCCGGTGATGCTGCTGGATGAAATCGATAAAATGGGCCAGGATTTCCGTGGCGATCCCGCTTCGGCCCTATTGGAAGTGCTTGATCCCGAGCAGAACCACGCCTTTGCCGATCATTTCATCGAAGCGGGAGTCGATTTAAGCCGGGTGTTTTTCATCACCACGGCCAATGTGGAGGAGAATATTCCCGCCGCGCTGCGCGACCGGTTGGAAATCATCCGTATGCCCGGCTATTTCGAAAGCGAGAAATTGGCCATCGCCAAACGTTACCTGCTTCCCAAGGCGGTTTCCTCTACCGGTCTCAAGCCCGAGCAATTGCAGCTCGATGATAAATTACTGCGAGTCCTGATAAGGCGACACACCCATGAGGCCGGTGTGCGGCAACTCGCACGGGAATTATCGCGTTTGGCGCGCAAGCGCGCGCGTCGGGTGGTGGCCGGTCTCGGTTTGCCGGCCATACGCGAGACCGATTTGGTCAAATACCTGGGACAAGCTACACGGGCCGAACGGCGGGTGCCTGTCAAATCAGGGCCCGGCATCGTTACGGGACTGGCCTGGACGCCGCTGGGTGGGGAAATCCTGCGGCTTGAGTGCGCCTTATTATCGGGCCGGGGTCGCTTGCATCTAACGGGCAAGTTAGGCGAAGTCATGAAGGAGTCGGCCCAAATCGCGGTGACCTTGGTGCGGGAGCGGGCGTCGCGCTATGGAGTGGATCCGGCCCTCTTCCATAAAACCGACATCCATATCCATATACCCGAAGGCGCCATCCCCAAGGACGGCCCTTCCGCCGGCTTGGCCATGGTGGTGGCATTGCTATCGGCGCTGACGCGCCGCCCTGTCGATCCCGGCATTGCCATGACCGGTGAGGTTTCACTCACCGGGCAAGTGCATGCGGTGGGCGGATTGCCGGAGAAAATGCTGGCCGCCCTGCAGGCAGGCGTCAAACAGGTTTTTCTCCCGGCCGATAACAAGCAGGAGGCCAAAGACTTGCCCGCTGAGGCGAGAAAGGGTTTGCGCCTAATCGAGGCGGATAAACTCGATACGGTATTGGCGCGGTTACTGCCGCCTCCCAAACAGGCTACCCGCAAGGCGGGTAAAAATTGAGCGACGCATCGGACATGCAATTCGGCATGCGCGCGGCGTTGCAAAAGCAGCAAGCTGAGGTGACGGGACGAATCACCGCAGCCTGCGCCAAGGCGGGGCGCGATCCTTCTGAAGTAAGGCTGGTGTGGGTAGCGAAATACCAGCCCGTAGAAAAAATCGAAGCGGCATTAAACCTCGGCGCCCGGATTTTCGGTGAAAACAAGGTGCAGGAATGCCTGGCCAAGTATCCATTGCCCTCGCGCGGAGCGCAGGCATTGGGTCGTGACTATGAGCTGCACTTTATCGGACATTTGCAGAAAAACAAGGTGCGCAAAGTTTTACCGCTTATAAGCGCCGTGCATTCGGTGGATACGCCGGAGTTGTGGCAGCAAATCGATCGCATCGCCCAAGAAATGGGTAGCCCCCTGCCGGTATTCCTGCAAGTGAACACCTCGCGCGAAGCGAGTAAATCCGGATTCGCTCCGGAAACTTTGGTGGAAACCCTGATGGCGCTTCCCCGGCACAAGTACGCTTATCCCGCGGGACTGATGACCATGGGCCCCACGGATATGGACCCGGACAAAACGCGTGACTGTTTTCGGGAACTGGCCGGGCTATTGCGGACGCTCAAGGCAAAGACTCAGGGACAGATACCGGGTTGGGAAAAACTCGCTTGGCTCTCCATGGGCATGACCCACGATCTGGAAATCGCGGTGGAAGAAGGTTCCCATTTTGTGCGCGTGGGGACGGGGTTGTTCGGTGAACGGCCTGGAGGAGCGGCGTAAACCTTTTCGAAATATGCTAGTTTTAGAAAAACCCCATTTCCTGGCGTGGAAATTGTTCCCCGGTTTCGGATAGTATTACCCTTACCGGGAAAGGAGCTGGCCATGATTACTCCCTTGGATATCAAAAAGCATGATTTTCCCATCGTCTGGCGCGGTTACGATCCCGGCGAGGTGCGCGCCGTGCTCGACAGCGTAGCCCACGATTTCGAGGAGCTGGTGCGGCAGAATGTGCATCTCTCGGAACGCCTGAAGGTGGCTGAGGAAAGACTGAATCACTACCGTCTCATCGAAAAGACCTTGCAGGACGCGGCCATAACCATGCAAACGACGCTGGAAGAAAAAGTGCGCTCAGCCGATAAGGAAGCGGAGCTCGTCATCCAACAAGCCCGCCAACGCGCCAACGAAGAATTGGGCGATTACCGTACTCGGGTAGGCGAATTGCGGGGAGAAATCCATATGCTCGAGAACCAGAAAAAGCAGTTTTTCTATCGCCTACGCGGTTTGTTAAAGAGCCAAACCCAATTGCTGGAAGCTATGATGGACGCCGAAGAACGCGAGGATACCTTGCCTCCTCAAGGGGACGGTAATGACGATGTTGGTCCCGGCGATTTCCGGCTGGCCCAACGGTTTTAAGCCCCAAAGTCGCGCGGTGGGTTGCCGCGCCACCTCCCACATGCTAAAATCAGGTTAGCTACCCGCCAATTAAGGAGTAACCTTCATGTTTTCGTGCACACGTATTAGCGGAAATCCAGTTCTATACACTTTGGGAGGAGGATTCCTTCTAGCCACCTTGGTTTTTCTGGCTTGGCGGTTACTCGGGTCGCCGCTGCGCAGACACGTATACCAGGGTGAGGAAATGCTGGATCCTTCCGGTGTATAGGTAAGGAAACCGGGTTACACCCGCCCCAGTCGGCGACAGGCCCTACTTTTGCTAATCGATTCCCCCGCGAACTTGTTCTAAAAGTTGAATCAGTTGCTCTTGGGTGCGTTTGCCGAGAGGCCCGAGCAAGGAACATAACGCCTCGGCCAAAGGCGCTTCCAAGGATTCGAGCAGGGTCAGACCTTCGGATGCGATCCGGACGGTGACGACGCGGCGATCACCGCCTTCGCGTGACCGCGTGACCAAACCTCTTTTTTCCAGTCGGTCAACCAGCCGGGTCACATCCGGATCGCGAGTGACCATACGACCGCCGATTTCTCCGCAGGGGAGACCGGCATTCCCCGCCCCACGTAAAATGCGCAGCACATTGTATTGCGCCGGTGAAAGCGAGGAGGGCTTCAAGGTTTCGAAAGCGCGACGCTGGAGAATATCCGTCGTGCGGAGCAGATTCAGAAATAGCTCCTGCTCCAGGCTTTGAAAGGGTTTGGTCTGCTTGAGTTCGATTTGGATACCAGGGGACATGGGAGCAATTTATCTGTTCGAACAGTATTTGACAAGCGGAATTTTTGGCATACGGAGAGATTTTTGGGGTGACCGATGCGGGGAAAATAAGGTTTTGCACCGGGGAAAAGAAAAGGACATCATCATCCGGTGTGGAAAAGGAATGCCAGGGTATGGGAAACGACCACCTGGTGCGCCCGGCAGGAGTCGAACCTGCGACCTTCGGCTTCGGAGGCCGACGCTCTATCCAGCTGAGCTACGGGTGCGTTCCCGGGGAGGCGCAAAACTAGCTCCTGCCGGGATGGGCTGCAAGTCCAGCCCCCCGGGCGGCGGCAATGGGTGTTTCTTTAAGGAAACAATCTTTCAATAATTTTTAATGGCTCTGTCTTGACAAAAAAGTTATATAGTTGAACAAATTCGAGGGAGTTTTGACTCCAGAGAGAGGCGGTAATCCCCGCTTTCTGGCCTTTTTTTCCATTAAATCGGATTACCCCGGATTCCAACCTTTGAAAACCGTTTTGGGCCGGTTTTCCGTCGAACACATTGGGTCCTTCGGGCCGTCTCGCCCGACTTCAAAATCAAGGGAACCACCTTGAAGAGGTTTTGTATGGATGTAGATAAGAAAGCGGCTGCGGTCAGGAGCGGAATTATGAATTTGATTCCGCAAATGAGCGGCAAACGCCGTGGCCCATTTCCACAAGCATTCTTGTTATCCGTAATCGGGATTGGGATATTTGCACTGGGTTATTGGATCCGGGGACTCGGCATGCCTCCCATGGCTTTCATTGCCGTAATTCCCTTGGCTTTGGCGACCCTCGCCTGGGGCACCGTCGCAAAAAATTCCCAGGCGCTGAAAGAAAAAAATTCCGTACGCTGCCTACTTGATTCGGCCTTCGACGGCATGGTTATCACTGCGAACGGTATTTGCCTGGAAAGCAACCTAGCCCTGGAAAACCTCATCGGGCTTTCACGCGCTGAGCTGCGGGGTAAACGCCTTCAAGATTTGCTGACCCGCAAAGATGGAGCCGACATTCTCGGTGACCCGACCTCTAGCGAAACCGAAAGTCTCGAAGCGACAGCCCGGTCGGGTACACGCGGTGAAGTCCCCGTCGAGATCCAGGTACGCCCCTACCCTGAAGCGGGACCCGACGCGCGGGTGGTGACCGTTCGCGACATCACTTCACGCAAGCAGTCGGAGGAAGCCTTGCGCAAGAGCGAAGAACATTTGCGCACTGTGATAACTCATTCCTCCTTGGTGCTTTTCGCTTTTAATCGCGAGGGCGTTTTCACCTTGGTCGAAGGCCGGGGCCTCGAATTGCTGGGTTTAGATCCTGGCGAAGTGGAGGGGAGACCGGTAGTGGAGATGCTGGGTCGCTTTCCGGAGGTTCGCGAAGTTTTGAAAAAGGCCCTGAGTGGCGAAGAGCTCACCTCAACCGTCCACCTTTCCGGTAAGGTTCTGGAAATCCATTGCCGCCCTTTATGTGATACGGAAGGCCGATTCTTCGAAGTAATCGGTACGGCCATTGACGTTACCGAGCGGGAAAGGGTCGAAGAGGAATTGCGGCGCAGCCGGGAAAATCTGGCCACCGTCATTTCCAACGCTCCCCTGGTGCTTTTCGCCTTAAATCGCAAGGGTGTGTTCACCCTTTGTGAAGGGAAGGGGCTTGAATCCATAGGTCTCAAGCCGGGCCAGGCCGAAGGTTTAGCGGCCGTGGATTTATTCGGCGACACTCCGGTGATCATCGATAACATCGCGCGCGCCTTGGCCGGCGAAGCCTTCACTTCTACGGTGGATTACCATGGGCGGGTATTCGAAACCCATTACCGACCCGTTTTCAAGGGCTTCGGGGAAATTAATGGGGTAATCGGAGTCGGCATGGATATCACCGGGCGCCGGCGGGCAGAGGAAGCTCTGCGTCGCAGCGAGGACCACTTGCAGCAGATTCAGAGAATGGAAGCCATCAGTCGGGTTGCCGGAGGAGTGGCGCATGACTTCAATAATCTTCTGACCACCATCACCGGTTATTGTGACATGCTCTCTACCGGAATGGAGCAGGATGACGCGCGAGCCAAGCATGTCGACAATATTCTCTCAGCCGCCGAAAAGGCCACTACTCTGACCCGACAGCTTCTGGCTTTCAGCCGTAACCAAATACTCAATCCCAAGGAAATCAACCTCAACGAGGTGGTGAAGGGACTGGATAAGATGTTGCGTAGGCTGCTACGCGAAGACGTGGAATTGGTAACGGTGCTGGAACCCAATCTCAAGCCGGTAAAAGCCGACCCCGCACAAATCGAACAGGTTTTACTCAACTTGGCCATGAACGCGCGCGATGCGATGCCCAACGGTGGCCTGCTCTCCCTGGAGACCGCCAATGTATGGCTGGACGGCGTATTCGCACGCAGCCAATTGAACCTTCCGACTGGGCCTTACACCCTGCTCCGGGTTAGCGATACCGGCATAGGCATGGACTCGGAGATGATTAAACATGTTTTCGAGCCGTTCTATACGACTAAGGAAGAGGGCGGTGGCTCGGGTCTCGGACTGGCCACCGTTTATGGCATATTGAAGCAGAGCGGAGGAAATGTCTGGGTGGATACGGTGCCGGGACAAGGAACTACCTTCCGAATCTATCTGCCGCAAATCCCAGCCCCTTCGGGTGTGACCGCCCTGCTGGCTCCGGCGCGACCCCGCGTCAAGGGATCCGAAACCGTGTTGCTGGTCGAAGATGAAGAGGCGGTGCGGACCTTAATCCGGGAAATCCTGACGATGCACGGATTTACGGTATTGGAGGCCCGAGACGGCGGCGAGGCCGTGCTCATCAGCGAGCGCCATGACGGCGTCATCGATTTGCTGTTAACCGATATGGTGATGGACAATATGAGCGGTCGGCAATTGGCGGAGAACTTGCGCCCCATGCGACCGGAAATGCGTTTGCTGTATATCTCCGGATATGCTAACGGAGGAGCGGTAAGCCGCCAGGAAGGCGAAGCCCAGGGTGAGTTTCTGGCCAAGCCTTTTACCCCGAAAACCTTGGTCATGAAAGTCCGCCAGATTCTGACTGCCTCGGTCGAAAATAATCCGACCATGAGACAGCACCCGTCTTCGCAACCAGCAACGATTTCGCCGGACAAAAGGCTTTCCTTGGGTTAGGTTTTGCCCGATTCCGGTTATTTCCCGAAAGGATGGCCATGAGCCTTACCTTTTTACTCATCTTGATCAATGTCGGCGTCTCCATGCTCGCCTTCTCGGCCTTTCGAAAGCGCGACCGCACCGACCGTTTCATCTTCCATCCCAGCGAGCTGGCCAAGGGCCGCAATCAGTTGGGATTGCTCCTGTCGCACTTCTCCCATGCCGATGTTGGCCATTTGCTATTCAACATGATCACCCTCTTTTTTTTCGGGCCGGTACTGGAGCAGTTTCTGGGGGTGGCCGATTTTCTGACCATTTACGTGCTATCGGGTCTATTCGCCTCATTGCTCATCTTCCTGTTGCAGCGGAAGAACCCGGCCTACCGGGCTTTGGGAGCCAGCGGGTCCATAGCGGGCGTGATTTTCGCTGCCATAATCGTGAATCCCGCCATGAACATTTATCTGTTTTTCATTCCCATACCCATACCGGCACCTCTTTTCGCGGTGGTTTATCTCGGTCTGTCCGCCTATTTGATGAAGCGGGAAACCGGCAACATCAGTCACGAAGCCCATCTGGGCGGGGCGCTGGCGGGGTTGCTACTGGGAGCGATGCTTTCGCCGGGAGGATTCGCTCCGCTGGTAGAACGCTTTTTCGGGTAAATCCGAATCTTATTTATAATAATGTGAAAACCCGGCTTGCGCAAAAATACATGCGGAGCTAAATTGAGCTTTCACTTGCTTCACAACTTCGGTCTTTCGCCGTTTTCAGACGCCGCGAGTCCATTCTTCACTAAGGTATCAGGGAGGCTTCCGGCATGCCGTCGCGGTTCAGTCATAATCCTGGTATTTCCAGGCGGGCCTTCATTCGGGATTTAGTGCCAGGGGTTTTGCTCGGGGCCTGTTTCATTTCTTCAACGCCGGGAATGCCGGTCGAATCGGTGCTCCAGATTTTGGAGCGGCGGTGCATAGAATGTCATATCGCCATCACACCCGAATCCACCACACTGCCTCCCGGTCGCCTCGATTTACAATCCCCGGGCGCTTTGGAACGGTTGTCTGAGGTTCCGGCGGCCTCGGAAGCGGCGCGTGAAAAGGGGTTGCTCAGAGTGACGCCGGGAGATACGGCTACCAGCCTACTCTATCTCAAGCTCATGGGCCGCGCTAAAAGAGAAGGTTTGGGGCATAACCTCTCCGTCTCCGGCGAAAGAGCCCTTTCCGAATCCGAGATTCATCTCATCCGGGATTGGATTGTGAGTGGAGCTCCTCTGCGGGGAGAATTCGTTTCCACTGCGGGTGATACCGAATCCGCCGCTCAGAAAATGGAAGTCCACTATCCCAATCCTTACCGCCCCGGCAACCCTATTCTGCTGAAAGTTCCTCATAATCCCGTTAAAACCCCTGTAGAGGTCAGCGTGCAAGTGCACGACATGAACGGGGCATTGCTGCGTACCTTGGAAGGCAAAATCGAGGAAGGAGAACTCCAATTCAATTGGGATGGCCGCAACCGGGTCGGAAAGGCCCTCCCATCCGGCAGCTATATCCTAACGGTCGATGGAGGACGACGACCTTTTCAATCCCTACTTTTTCTTTCCACCTGAACTCCACCCATGATCTTTTCTTCCCAGGAACCCCAAAGAAATAATCGACCTTTGGCCCCCTGGCGGCGAAAGATGCATGAGGTGATTTTCGAATCCGACACCTCGGCCGGAAAGCTTTTCGATCTGGCGATACTCATCGCGATTCTCGCCAGCGTGTCGGCCGTCATGCTGGAAAGCGTCGAATCCATCGCTGTGCGCAACGGCAATTTACTCCGTACCATCGAATGGTTCTTAACCCTTTTGTTCACCGTGGAATACGGAGCGCGTATCATATCCGTCGGCCGACCTCGGGCTTATATGACCAGTTTTTTGGGAGTGGTCGATTTGATGGCCATTTTACCCACGTATGCCAGTTTATTCGTTGAAGACGCTCATTACCTCCTGGTAATTCGAGCCATTCGTCTTTTACGCGTTTTCCGCATTTTAAAATTGGCGCGTTATGTGGGAGACAGCCAGATTCTCTTGTTGGCTTTGCGCGCCAGTCGCCCAAAGATCACGGTATTCGTCGGCGCCATCATCACCTTCGTGTTGATAGCCGGGACGCTGATGTATCTCATAGAAGGTAAAGAGAGCGGTTTCACCAGCATTCCCTTAAGCATGTATTGGGGCATCGTTACCTTGACTACGGTGGGTTACGGGGATATCGTGCCCCACACGGCTCTGGGGCGCCTCATTTCCGGAGCCATCATGATACTGGGTTACGGCATTATTGCCGTACCAACCGGCATCGTGACGGTGGAATTATCCCAGCTCCGCGGCGGAGTCGCGTTCAGCAACCAGGCCTGCCCGCAATGTTCGCGCGAGGGGCATATGACGGACGCGGTTTTTTGCAAATATTGCAGCGCGACTTTGAATGAGCCCGACCAGCCATCCGACACAGGCTCACCCGGCTTTAAGGCATCGCAATAGTACCCGGCGCCGATGCGGAACCTTCCGGTGCTCGCAGAGGTAAATTCCCTGCCAGGTACCCAGGCTTAGTTTGCCATCGTCGATGGGAATGATCTGGCTTATCCCGGTAACCATGGCTTTCATATGCGAAGGCGAGTCGTCGCTACCCTCAATGGTATGCTCCTGCCAAGCTTCGTTCTCCGGGGCGAGGCGGGTTAAAAAACGCTCCAGGTCACGCCGAGCGCTGGGATCGTAATTTTCGCTGATGCATAGGGATGCGCTGGTGTGTTGCAAGTACAAATAGCACATTCCCTCCCTCACTTGCCATTTTTTCACACGTTCCTCGACCAGGCCGGTAAAATCCAGCAAACCTTGGCCCTTGGTCTCTATATCGATTTCCGCTTTCAGCCATTCCATGCGGTGAAAATAACTATCGACCCCCGCCCTCTCCAACCGCCTCGGGGCGGACGCATACCAAAGATCGGACCGGTAAGGATACGGATTGAATCCAGGGGCCCCGTGCGGTTTGCGCGAAAAAGCCGGTGGAGGGGCCGCCGTCAAGATTGAGCGCTCTTTCGGTGCGGAATCCGACCAGAGATTCTTCCTGGAGGAGGGACGCGAATTCAAACAGGGTCAGGGGACCTGTGGTTATCAATATTGGATTTCCGGATTCTGTGAGCGCAACCGCGGTGCGGCGATGGCGACGCTTATTCGCTGAGCGGATACCCATTTCGCCGCCGGGTTCCACCAGAAAGGGCCAGGATTGGAGGGCGTAAGCGGTCGGGGGTTCGTCGTTCAAGAAGTCTTTGAGATTAAGCAGCGACAGCGCACCATCCGGAGCAACATGTAAAACGCCCGAGGGTTTTTGCCGATTGGGAGGATTGAACCGCTTCCCCGCGATAACCAGCAATCCCACGGGGGTGAATTCGGGGGTGTAATAACCTCCGTTTACGCCCGCAACGCAGCCGTGTTCTATTAAGTGGGACTCCAATCCATCAGCGGGAAGCCATTTAGGCGCATCAATGAGGGAAACCGAGCCGAAGGCATCCCTACGGAAAATATGCAGGAGTACTTGGCGACCTTCTTGTTCAAGGTGCCTTTTCTGTGCCCATCCCGCTCCTTCGACACGGGCGCTGTCGACGGAAACCAATCGCCAGGAAAGAGGATTTGCGAGAATTACGGCGAAAGAGAAAAGCACGGAAATCGCCGAAAGTAAAATGGACCGCATGCCTATAAAGATAATGATTGTCCACCTATAGCTTACATTACTCCCGTGAGGCTTGACGAAAACAGCTTTGAAATGCTTTTTCATTAACAATGAAACAAGGTAACGATCCCCTGTTCGAAAAATTATTGGCCCTCGCTCCGGAATCGGACGAAGAGGCGCAGGAATTCCTGGATTTTTGTTGGGATTCCCTGTGGTTGGGCGATGACGAAATGGACGAGATCATGGGGAACTCGGAGTGCCGCAAACTCCTGGAAAGCGATATTCCCATTCTGTATTACCATTGGATGACGCTTTCCGAAGGCGGCGGGTTATACGACAAAGCCTTGACGGAATTTCAGGACAGATTCACTGAAGACGAAATCCAGGAAATGCGAGGTCGGCTTGCGGGCCTGGCCGGCTTTTTTCGGGTACGTGAACTTTTCCCCGGAGAAAACCAGGTATTGGTGGAAGACATTCTTACTTCCGACTCGTATCGTCTGTTCGACAGAAAGTTAAGCCATGCCGATTCCTTGGGTTTGATTTCTGCCGGCCTTATTGTTAACCATCCTGACGGCACCCGGTCCGCCCTTCACCCCTTTACCCTGATTGCCATTCCCGGCGACTTGCAGGGGCAGGTGGCGGAAAAGATAAGGGAGGAGTTTAAGGAGGAAAACCTGGTGCGGGCGGAAGAAGGGGATGCGAAACTGGAATCCATCTCCGCCTATATCAAAGCGAACTTGGAGGTGATTGCCCATATTACGCAATGGGTTTTGTACGAAACCCAGGTACGCAAAGGTTCCAAGCCTTAGAACGACAGGGTGGCAACCGCGAGGCCATCATCTCGCCGCGAGGGCGAGTCCCACCAATCCCGCCATTAGTCCATAGAAAACCATCGGGAAAAAAGTGAAGCGGATGATGCTTCCTTCCTTCCCGGAAATGCCGACAACGGCCGCCGCCGCGACCACGTTCAGAACGCTCACCATGTTTCCCGCGTTCGAGCCCAATGCCTGCAACGACAAAACCACGGACGGAGCCAAATGTAAATCCTGCGCCACATTGAATTGCAGGAGCGCGAACATCATATTACTGAAGGTGGCGCTTCCCGAGAGAAACGCACCCAAGGCGCCCACAAAAGGCGCGGCCAAGGGCCAGCCCGCACCCGCGGTATGTGCTGCCAGTTCCGCCAATTCCAATGCCATACTGCCAAGTCCGAGCGTGTTTACGTCCGAATGGATGAAAAGCCGTACCATAGGGAGGGCTGCGCCCAGGGCGATTGTGCTGGGACCCAGGCGCCGGAACGATTGTCCCGCGACCCGCCCTACCGCATTGCCGGGTATTCCATGCAGGAAAAAGGTGAGAAAGGTGACGAGCATGAAGATGGTGCCGGGAAGATAGAGCGGACTGAACGAAGCCCCTATGTCCGTGCCCAGGATGGAAGGCCAATCGACTTTCAGGCTTTGGAGGAAACTCCGCAACGGCAAGGTCGGGAGGCGGGTCGCCACTAGGATAAGCGCCACCAGGATATAGGGTGAAAATGCGACCAGGAAGGGAAGTTTTTTCCCGGTTATTTCAGTAACCAGCGAGAGAGCCGGTCGATTCTCCCCTGCTTGCGGCGAAGTCCGTCGCAAACGGAGATAGCCCAAGAACAAAAATAGGCCCGTAAGCGCGCCGAGAAGGGACGGAAATTCCGGACCCAACCAGGCCGCAACGAGATAGGACGGCACCGTGAAAGCCAAGCCGGCCAGAAGGGCGGTGGGAGCAAATCGCAAACCTTCGGTCCAGCTTCCATCCTCCTTGAAAAAACGTGTATACAGGCAGACCAGTAGCACGGGAATCAAACTGCCGATTCCGATGTTGACTCCCGCCACCAAAGTAGCCACCGATTGCAGTAACTCTCCGGTTGCGGCCTCCGGCACGCCGGCCAGACCTTGCTCCAAACCGATTATCACCGGGGTTCCCGCGGCTCCAAAGGTTACGGGCACGCTATTGGCGATAAGGGCGAGCACCACCGCACCGAGTGGCGAAAAACCCAGCGCGGTCAATAAGGGCGCGGCGATGGCGGCGGGCGTGCCGAAGCCTGCCGCCCCTTCCAAAAAGGCTCCGAAAAACCAGACGACGAGCAAGAGTTGCACTTTGGGGTCGGGACTGGCGGCTGCCAACTGCATGCGGATGGCGTCCATGGCGCCCGATAATTGCATGGTATTCAATAGCAGGAGCGCGCCCAGAACTATCCAAAGAATGGTTCCCGCGATGACGAGACCTTCGAGGGTTGCCGCAGCCATCTGGATGTAGGGAACTTTCCAGATAAAGGCCGTAGCCAGCGCAGTCAGGCCGAAGCACAGGGGCATGGCTCGTGCGGCCGGCCAACGCAGAATCGCCAGGAAAAGAAAAGTGGAAAGAATCGGCGTTAAAGCCGCAAGCAGAATCAAGCCCTATCTCTCGCATTCACGTGCGTAGAGCTCACGCAGTCTCCGGAATATCGGACCCACCCGACCATCTCCCACCGGAGTTTTATCGATACGGGTTATCGGTACAATGCCTCGCACCGACGAACTCAAAAAGGCCTCGTCCATTTTCGGTATGGAAGAAGGTAAAATGCGAGTCTCCGCGAACGGCAGGTTGCGGCGGCGCAGTAAAGCGAGAATCACTTCGCGGGTGATGCCGGGCAGGATGCCGGTCTCGATGGAGGGGGTGAGAATTTTTCCGCCCATCACGCAGAAAAAACTGGCCGTACTGAGTTCGGCGATTTCACCTGCCGGGCCGAGCAAAATGCTTTCATAGCAACCCTTTTTGTCGCCCTCGGCCTTGGCCAGGATGTTGGCCAGATAATTCGTGGACTTGATGCGGGGGTCGAGTCCCGAGGCCGCCGCTTTGTTGATGGAAGAAATAGCCACCTTCACGCCTTCTTCATAAAGGCCGGGCGGTACCGAAACCGGCGAGACCGTGACGATAAGAGAAGGCGGAGTCTTGGGATCGATGCTTAAAGTACCCGTATAACGACCGCGGGTCAAAGTGATGCGCACCGCCGCGTCGGCGAGATGGCTCTTGCGGCAGAGTTGTTCCACCAGCATGGCAAGTTCCGGTTCGCTAAGCGGCAAGGAAATAAGCAGACGGCGAGCGGAGCGTTTGAGGCGCCTATAATGGCGGGAAAAGAATTGGGGTTGGAAGTCGACGGCCCGCAAGGTTTCGAAAAGACCGTCTCCCAGCACCAAGCCCCGGTCGAAAACCGAAATCGAAGCGCTGTCGGCCGGAGTAATGACTCCGTTCACGTAGGCATAAGGCCCAAAGGCCTTCGCGCTTCCGCCGGCTCTGCGCTTAACCACTTTTTTCATGGGCGCGAACTCCCATGCGACAGGGGGATACCTTTTTCCCGTGGAGCATGGCTTCCCAGCAAGCCATTATATAAGCCGAAAGAGAAGCCGAAGCTGATACGCGTGGCTCGGGTGTCCAAAGACGCGCCGCGCGGCAGGGCGATTTCAATGTTTTCCACCTTTTCCAATCCCTCCGGGCCCGAAAGCCGGTTTAAAGCCGTGGCCGCTTCAAAATAAATCAAAAAAGGATAGTTATGGTAGATGCGCGCGTTTAGCTTGAGCCCCCAGCCCACCGACTGGCGCCAGGCATCGGCGCGGCGGCTATCATCCCAATAAGCGGCTGAAAAGAGCTGGGAATCGTATAGCTTTCCGTTCCAGGCGCGGCCCGCTTCCCAAAACAGATGGCCGTAAAGGTCTTCCACGAAAAGCACCCAGTATTTTTTATAAATGTCCGAAATCAATGGCTGGTTCAAGTCCAGGCTCAGCTGCGCGACGTTTTCCCCCTGGAAGGCCAGATTTTCCACGTCGCGGAGATAGGGATAACCCCGCAAAAACAACCCCTTGGAAAAGAAGCTGTCGAGCGTATCGGGTGCGCCCATGGGATTATTATAAGTCCAGTCAATGATGGAACCGGTATGGGCCGTGAGCAGCAGGGAGCTATGCTTGGAGCCGGGCAGCGATACCCCGTAGGTGAAAGCGAGATTGGCTTCCTGCAAATCATATTCACGAAAGCGGGTTTTCAAGATGCCGTCTTCGATTACGAAGGTTTCCCGGAAACTGCCTTGGCGGACCAGTTCGGAGCGATTGAAAGTATACGACCCCCCCGCGGCCATGCCTTTGGGGGCTACGCGGCCCTTGTCGGAATAGCTTGGGCTGTAAAGGTTCAGGCCTCCCGTAACATACAGGTTGCGGTAATAGGTGAATGAAAATGGGAAGTCGTAGAAATTGAACTCGTTCCAACTATAACCTCCGGCCAGGTGGACGAAGTTCGATTTTTCATAATCGCTCACCGCCTGGGCGTTGAACAGCTCATAGCTGGCGTTGACTTCGGCGTTACGCAACGAAAGCGCGTAATTCTGCCGCTCCACCCGGCTTCCTCCCGCCAAATTGACGTCCTTGATGGTAATGGTATCGTGGGTCACCACGTTGGCTCGGAAAAAAGCGGCGCCCAGCGAAACCGGAAGCGAATGGTTTCTAAGCGATAAAAAGAGCTGCGACTCCTTGTCGGGATTCAGCAATTCACTGTGGGCCCCGAAATAATCGAATCCGTTTCCGATTTCAAAAAGTAGCGCGCCGTTCAATTCATTTTTGTTGAGCGGGTCGTTCACCAGGGCGGAAACGCCCGCCAAAACCTTCGTTTCCCCCTTGCGCGCCAAGCGCGTGGTCGCGGCCATTTCCTGTCCGTAAAGGATGGGGCTCACAATGAACCGATTGGGTAGGGCCGCGTAGGGCTGGCTTTTATCGCCGAAGTCGAGCGGTGCGATGCGGGTGGTGTCGCGGTGGCGTATGGCCGGTTCGCCGCCCGCGGAGGGATTGATGAGGGCGCTCATGTGGGGAAGCAGATACAGGGAAAATCCATCCTTGTCGTAATTGACATAGGCCAGTTGGGAGCCGTCGGGCTTGATGGCGGGAGAGAAGGCGCCGCCCGCCACATTGGTGATGGCTTGCACCTGGTTGCGGGCGAATACATAACGGTAGATGTTGTAAATACCGGTGCTGTCGGAGGAGTAGAAGAAAGAATTTCCGTCCGGATGCCATTCCGGGTCGCGCTCGTCATGGGGCATGGAAAGCAGCGGCTCGAAATTGCCGCCGTCGGCGTCGATGATGCCTACGTTGCGGGAGTAGCCATCGAAATAGGAGAACAGGATGCGCTTTCCGTCGGGGGAGAAACGGGGCGTGTATACGTTGAAGCCGAACCGGCCGTCCAAAAACTCGGGGGATGGAAAGAGCGTCTTGATTGCGTCCGTGTCGAGCTTATCCCCTTCGGGCACGGGAGCGGTGCAAAGGAAGAAATTGGAGAGTTCGTGACGCACAAAGACGATGGTCTTGCCGTCGGGGCTGTAGGAGGCATGCGCCGCGTTCAGATCTTCCGTGAAACGTTTTTGGGTCTTATCCTTGCCGAATTCCCACAGGGGTTTTTCGCGCTTCAAATTTTGGGAATAGATATCGAGGGTGGGTATGGCGTGGGGATTTTTATCGCGGGTTGAGGAAAACAGAAAAGTACTGTCGTCCCGCGCGATGTCGAAGTAGCCGCGTACCGCGCCGCTGACCGCCTTCATCCGCTCCTCCTTGGGTTTGGCGGTGTCGGAGGGAGACATGCGGTAAAGCGTGGCCCTGAAATTGTCCCGGTCTTGGTTCGAGACGAAATAGAGGCTGTCGCCCTGGGTATTCCAGCGCGGGTAATAATTGTAAAAGCTTTCGGAGGTGAGTTTGCGTCCGTAGACCTGATGTCCCAGGGCCTTCACCTGCTCGGTGTAATGGGAGGTCATTTCGCCACTCCAATCGCGCCAAAGTTCTTCGCCCTTTTTTCCCACCACGCGAAGTAGTGTTCCGGAAAGCGTCTGCCGGTGGATGCGCGCGTTCTCGGACCAAAGCTTCACCATGGCGTCGTCTCCAAACCGCCGGGCCAGGTAGTTCACGAAAGCGAATCCCTGGGTATAAGGTCCTTGTTCGTATTCGAGACTATTGCCCGCGAAGGAACCCATACGGGGATAACTGAGGAGGCGATCTTCCAGCACGGCGATGCGCAGCAGCATGTCGCGATGCGAATCCCATGCGTCGAACCCTGAAAGTCCCGATTCGTATTGGGCCATTCCCTCGGCGAACCAATTCGGTTGATGGGTGAAAGGAAAGATGGTGGCGAAGGACGCCTGGACGGGCTCGTTGTAATAATCCTGATAACCGATGACCAAACCTTGCAACCAGCTCGGCAATTTGCTGCCGCTTTGAATGGAAACCAAATGGGCGTACTCGTGGGTGATGACGTCCTTGAGCCAATTGTGCGTGCTGCGAATGGGAAAATCCCAATCGGCCACCCATACGGTCATGATATTCTGGAGCGAGTTGGCCCATCCGTTGGAGAAAACATCCTCACGGATGATGAACTCCACTTTCGAGGGTAAGCGGATATTGTAACGCGCCTGTTTTTCCCGGGCCACGCTTTCGGCAATTCCGGCGATGTATTCCGCGACGGGCTCCAGCGACTTCGCATAATGAAAGCGGAAGTGTTCGGTTTCTACCGTCTTCCATTCGAGGTGGGCCTCGTTGCGGTTGAAGGAAGATGCATGCGCCTGTCCCGGAGGAGTGAACAACCCAAAAAGGAGGCAGAGCGCCCCCGAAAGCCCGTATCGGCCCAACATAACCCCCCTTGGATTTGCGATAGCCTAATAGTGTACAAAATCGGGGCCTCTTATTAAATTCCTCAGTTTGCCAGATGAATTTCTGGAGGCCTTATTGGCGAGCTTCACCGAACGTTACCATGAACTCACAAAGTACCACCCCGAAACCATCGACAAGTTGGGTTCCGTGCTTTGGGAGCAACAGCCGCCGCCTTTCAAGGAAATCCATTCCGAGCGTAAAATCGATCTCACCCCCTATGTGAAATCCTTGTCCGATACCCTCAAGGAGGAGGAAGCCCATCCCGATTGGGGAAAGTGGATAGAAGAAGGTCGGCTCGAGGCGATAGCCCCCCTGCTGTTTTTCACCTTGGGCATCACCGCCCGCTTGGCGACCCAGGCGGGAACCGACTTTTTTCTCCGTGCGGCGCCTTCGGCCGGCGGACTTTACCCCACCGAAGTTTATATTGCCGTGAGGCGCAGCCGGGATTTGCCCGACGGCATCTACCATTATCACTCGCTGCGTTCCTGCCTGGTTCCGGTATGGCAGGGCGATTTTTGGGCCGACCTCGATCATTATTTTCTGAATCAAGCGCCGGTACAATCCAGTAATTGCATTGCGCTTTTCACGGGGATTTACGGCCGCAGCGCCTGGCGCTACAAGGAGCGCGCCTATCGCCGCATCCTCCTGGATACCGGACATGCCGCGGGCAACATGCTCGAAGTCTGCGAACGGGCGCGCATTCGTTTCGCGCTATTGGGCGGCTTTCTCGATTCCGGTCTGGAAGAACTTTTTTTCCTCACAGCCAAGGAGGAATTCCCCCTGCTGGGAATCGCCTTAGGCGCCCACCTGCAGCCTGGATCTCCCGTGCAATACGCGAGCGACCCTCCCAAAGAAGCCATTCGGCACGCTTCTCCCAATGAACCGATGCAGGTGCAGCAAAACAGTTGTGAGCGGGTTTTTTCCGACAGACCGCTCCACCTTCCCGCTGGCCCCGTCAGTGAGCTCATGGAATTTCAGGCCTCCGGATACAACCCCTTCCGTACCATTGTGCAAAGGCGGAGCTGTCGGCAATTTTCCGGCGCTGCCATCGATCCCATGGTTTTACAGGAAGTGCTGTCCCACTCCTTCCGTTCCATGCCCGACCTATGGCGACTGGCGCCTTCCCGGCTCGACTTCCATTTACTGGTGCTCAACGTTGAAGGCATGGAGCAAGGCGTATACCATTTCCGTCCGGAAACGGGAAAGTTGATGCCGCAGCGACTCGGAGATTTCCGGGAAGAAGCGCTGCAAATCTGCCTCGGGCAGGAGTTGGCGTCGGATAGCGCCTGTATCCTTTTTTATACCAGCGACCTCGATGCCCTGACCCAGGATTATGGCGACAGGGGATACCGGTATGTCGGTCTCGACGCCGGTCAAATCGGGGAGCGTATCAACCTCTGGGCTGTCCACCGCGGGCTGGGCTCCAGTGGCATCGGCGGGTATTACGACGATAAAATAAACGCACTTTTGGAATTACCGCTTTCCATGGGGGTCATTTACCTCACCCTTTTGGGAGCGCCCCAATAAAGCCTCTCACCGTTCTTGGTAGATTATGAACCCCGATATGCAGCTCTACAATACCGCCTCGCGCCGCAAGGATAAATTCACGCCTCTGACTCCGGGGATAGTGCGAATGTACTGTTGCGGACCCACTGTCTACCATTTCGCCCACATCGGAAATTTGCGCACCTACGTTTTCGAGGACATGCTTCGACGCGTGCTGGAATACGCCGGGTATACGGTACAGCATGTGGTTAACATCACCGATGTGGGCCATCTCACCTCCGACGCCGATACCGGCGAAGACAAAATGGAGAAGGGCGCCCGCCGCGAAGGCAAGAGCGTATGGGACATCGCCGATTTCTATACCCGCGCCTTTCAAAAGGATTGGGACAGATTGGGGCTGCTGCAGCCTTCGCAATGGACCAAGGCCACCGACAATATCGCCGAGCAAATCGATCTCATCCGCGCTTTGGAGGATAAGGGCTTCGCCTACGTTATCGCAGGTGACGGGGTGTATTTCGATACGGCGCGTTTTCCCGGTTACGGAGAATTCGCCGGCCTCGACATCGAGGGAATGCAGGCCGGAGCGCGAATCGGAGTCGTCGCCGGCAAACGGAACATCACCGACTTCGCCCTGTGGAAATTTTCTCCCGGCGACGTGCAGCGGGCCATGGAATGGGAGTCTCCCTGGGGCAAAGGCTTTCCCGGCTGGCATGTCGAATGTTCGGCCATGGCGCTTAAATACCTGGGCGAGACCCTCGACATCCATTGCGGAGGCGTCGACCATATCCGTGTGCACCATACCAACGAAATCGCCCAATCCCAATGCGCCACCGGGAAAATCTTCTCGCGTTTCTGGCTACACGGCGGCTGGCTTTTGCAAAAGTCCGACGAAGAAAACGGCGGCGGAAAAATGTCTAAGTCTTCCGGTGAGTTCATTACCCTGGAATCGACTTTGGACCGGGGATTCAGTCCCTTGGATTTCCGCTATTTATGCTTGACGGCGCATTATCGCAACTATTTGAATTTCAGCTGGGAAGGATTGACCACCGCCCGGGATTCGTTGCGCAATCTGCGAAAGAAAACCGCCCCCTTGAGCGGTTTGGCGGGAACTCCGGCTTCGGAAACGGCACATGCATGGGAAGAGCGTTTCCAGGAAGCTGTTTATGATGATTTGAACCTGTCCCAGGCCTTGGCCGTTGTCAATCTCATGCTAAAAGACGCGGATCTTCCCGAAAGCGAGAAAGCGGCTTTAACATCGCGCTTCGATAAAGTTCTGGGTCTCGATTTACTGGCGCCTTCCCAAGCTTCCGACGGGGCCGCACTTCCCGCCGATTTGCAATCCCTGTTCGATGAGCGCTTACAAGCCCGTCGAGACAAGAACTACAAACGCAGCGACGAAATCCGCGATCTCCTCCGGGCCCATGGTATCATCCTTAAAGACAGTCCCGAAGGTGGCACTTGGGAGAAGGCAACGGGGTAACCGCCACGGGTCTTGCCCGGCCCGGTCAATAATTTCTATTTATGGTGAACAATCGGAATAAACGGAGGTCTTTCATCCCTCCCATCAGAAAGAACGGCGCGAAATGAATTCCAGACTGCAAAAGGAAAAGGAAAAAGAGGAAGCGGCCCCCCCCTTGGCGCGGGAGATTGCCGAATCCTTCATCAAGGCCCGCAAGATATTTCTCTGGTCGCAGGTGGACGACGAGACCGGGGAAAAAATCGTGAAGCAAATGCTTTATCTCGATTCCTTGAACCACGATGACATTCTGTTTTTCATCAATAGCCCCGGAGGAGTCATTTCTTCCGGCTTGGCCATATACGATTGCATGCAAGCCATCAAATCCGACGTGGTCACCATTTGCAGCGGACAGGCGGCCAGCATGGGCGCCGTACTTCTGGCCGCCGGAACCAAAGGCAAACGGATAAGCTGGAACAATTCCCGCGTCATGATCCACCAACCCTTGATAGCCGGGCAAATGTTCGGGCCCGCCTCCGACATTCAAATCCAGGCGGAAGAAATGGTGCGGGTAAGGCAGACTTTGAACCGCATCCTTTCGCACCACACCGGGGTTTCCGAAGAGCAAATCGAACTCGATACCGACAGAGACCGGTTTTTCACCTCCGAAGAGGCGAAAAAATACGGTTTGGTCGATATCGTGGAAAACCGTCTGTAACAGCCCACCGAACCCGCCTAAAAACCAACTGGTAAAACCCCTTTTCTTTCGCGGGGGTTCCATGCTACAATTGCCGAAACACGCGTATTTATTCCGTAAGACCAGAGGCGGCCCGTACCATGTCCCAGGAAAATCTCCAGCAACGCTATAGCCGGATCATCCAGGAGATGGGGCAACTCCCCACCATGCCCACCATCGCCGCCAAAGTCATGCAATTGGTAAATGATCCAGCTTCCAGCGCCGAAGACATTGCCCGTTTCATTACCAAGGACCTGGCTCTTACCTCCAAGGTGCTGCGCCTGGCCAATTCGGCTTTTTATGGTATACCGCGCACCATTTCCTCGGTGAATTCCGCCATTGTCATACTTGGCTTCAATACCGTTCGCAGCTTGGTACTTTCGGCTTCCGTGGTCAAAATTTTTCCCGGGCGGGCCGATAATAACGGCTTCGACCGTAAGGCGTTCTGGAAACATTCCTTCATGGTGGGCATGACCTCCCGCATGTTGGCTCAGATGTATCGCAAGAAAAAGATGGTGGACGTGGAAATCGCTTTCAGTGCCGGACTGCTCCACGATGTGGGTAAGCTCATTCTCGAGCAATTCGCCGGTGACGATTACCTGCCGGTCATCGCCGAAGCCCGCAAGCAGGGTCTGCCGCTTTACCAACTCGAAAAAACCATGCTGGGCTTGACGCATGCCGATATCAGCGCCATGCTTATCGAGAAGTGGCAAATGCCCAATGAATTGCGCGAGCCGATTCTTTACCATCATTTTCCCACCGATGCCGGAGAGCATTTGGACGTGGCCTTGCTCATCCACATCGCGAATTACCTCTGTCATAAAAAAGGGCTCGGCAGCATGGACGAAGAGCCCTTCGGACCCTTGCATACCGACGCCGAGCAACTCTTGACCGCCCTGGGCCCATCTCTGGAAGAAATCGAGGCCGATATGGACAAGCAACTGGAAGAGGCCGAACCCTTTTTCGCTCTGATACAATCTGATTAGCCGACTTAATTTCGGCTCCAGAATTATGCCCGGCCGTCAATAATGGAAGTCATCGCTCCCCAGAATCCAGAAGACTTTTTCGAGCGGCATGAATCCGGGTTCAAAAATCCGGTTTTGCTTTCCGAAACATTGCAAGTATTGCGTAATCCGGTTTGTTCCGCCGACACCCTGGTCAAATCCCTGGAAAAAGAACCAGCCTTATGCTCCCGGGTGCTCCGGGCGGCCAATAGCGCCTTTTTTGGAACCCCTCGCACCATTTCGTCCTTAAAAGCAGCCATCGTCCGCCTGGGTAACCAAAATGTGGCGCAGCTTGCCTTGGCCGCCACCCTAACGGAACCCCCATCTCCAAAATGGGCGCTTTTCTGGCGCCATTCCTATGCGGTGGCCCTCCTTTCCCGGCATATCGCGCGTTCCTACCGCATCTACACTCCACAGGAAGAGGAAGAGTTCTTCAGCATGGGCCTTTTGCATGATCTCGGCGTGCTGTTTATCATCGCTTCCGGCATGTTTCCCCGCGTCGAGTCCGAATTGGAAGCGGGCACGCTCACCCTCGAAGAGGCCGAGGTCAAAGCCCTGGGGTTCAATCACGAACAGTTGGGCCAGGTTATCGCTGTCCGCTGGAATTTTCCCGGAGACCTTCGCCATGCCATCGCCAACCACCATCACCCCGAACTGAGTGGAGACTACTACCGGAAAATCGTTATCGTGCATATCGCCAATCTCATTTGCCATGGCTTCCGCTTGACCATCCACCCCCAGGCCGCCGAGCCGACTACGGATGAGTCCTACCTCCAGGAAGCCCGGCTCCCTGTGGAACAGCTGGTGCTTTTCGGTGAGTGGCTTTTAGCCCAACAAGCCGAAATCGATGAGTTCGGACAAAGTTTTTCCGGCTGATTCTTTCCCCTATCCGCCGCCTTGCGCCGCGGCTTCTCCCAAAATTCTCCCTATATGTATATTAGGGGCGATATGGACTTTTTCGCAAAAATAACGCAAGGCTTGAGTAAATCCAGCGAGAACATGGTTCGCGAAATCCGCGGGGCTTTCGGCAAGGGCGAACTCACGGAAGCTGTTCTTGAAGAAGTGGAAGAAAGGCTTTTGGCGGCCGACCTGAGCTTTGAGGTGGCCGGAGCCATCATTGACGGTGTGCGTGAAAAGGCTTGGGGCCGGCAAACCGATACCGAGCACCTGCTGCAATACATGGCCGAAACGGCCGAGGCCCTCCTACCACAAGATTACCCTTGGCAAGCGCGGAAGAATCCTCATGTCATCCTGGTAATCGGAGTCAATGGCGCAGGAAAAACCACCACCATTGGTAAATTGGCGCATCAGTTCAATGAACAGGGCCTGAAAGTCATGGTAGCCGCCGGCGATACTTTCCGGGCGGGGGCCATTCAACAGCTGGAAGTTTGGGCGAACCGCGTGGGAGCCGAAGTCGTAAAACATGCCGAAGGTTCCGACTCGGCATCCGTAGCTTACGACGCTTATGCCGCCGCCAAATCGCGGGGATTCGATGTCCTGATAATTGATACGGCGGGGAGGCTGCACAATAAAGCCCATCTCATGGAGGAGCTTAAAAAACTCGTCAGGGTATTGCGCAAGCACGATCCGGAGTTACCCCATGAATGCCTGCTTGTCATCGACGGCAATACCGGGCAGAACGCCATTAACCAGGCCAAGGGATTCGACGAGGCGGTGAAGCTCGACGGCCTTATCGTCACCAAACTGGACGGTACGGCCAAAGGCGGTTCCATTTTGCCCATTTGCCGAGAGTTCAATTTGCCGGTAATCTGGGTTGGTGTAGGTGAAGGTGTCGATGACTTAATCCCCTTTCGGCGTTCCGAATATGCGCGAGCCCTATTTCAGCAAAGAACTCAAGCCGCCAAAGGGTGACAGCGGTGCGTATGACCCCCATTTCCGGTATTTTTCCCCATCCCTTCAAGGATATTCCCCGGCTCAATAAACACCAGTCCCTACCGGCCTCAATTCGCAGGAATTCGCGTTGACAGCCATGGGGGCCGGACGTACTATAAAAAAACTGGCCTGCGCGGGCTTTTTGGTTTTCCTGGCCTTGGGATGCCGACATCAGGAGTTCGTTCCCGAAGCCAAGTTTGTAGATTTGTATGTTGAGCTCAAGTTGGCTTCGGCGGTATATCAGGGGGAACCCGAAAAGGCGAATGAAACCCGCAGGGCAATCCTGGCCCGGTACGAGGTAACGCCGGAGGAATTCACCCGTCGTTTCAACCGATTGTCGCTTGAGCCGGATGCATGGAAAGACTTTCAGGAACAAGTAATCCGGAGCATGGAAAATTTTCAAATAGAACCGACTAAAGGGGTAGGCGATGGCATCTGAGAACGTAATGGAACTGTCCAGCAGCAATTTCGAGTCCGAGGTCGCGCAATACCCGGGAACTGTGCTGGTCGATTTTTGGGCGCCTTGGTGCGGGCCTTGCCGCATGGTCGGGCCGATTGTCGAAGAAATCGCCAATGAGTACAAAGGGAAAGCCAAAGTCGGCAAGCTCAACACCGACGACGCTTCCGATATCGCCACCAAATTCGGCATCCGCAGTATTCCTACCCTGCTCTTTTTCAAGAATGGTGAAGTGGTGCAACAGCTTGTGGGCGCATATCCCAAGGGCAAAATCACCGAGAAACTCGAGAGCGCTCTTTAATATGCTGAAAACCTTCGCGGTCACCTTTATGCTGCTCTATGCCGGAGCGGTAGCCAAATCGGGTCCCTCCATCGATTGGAAACAATTCGATGCGGGCATGGCCGCGGCCGCCAAGGAAGGGAAATATGGCTTCGTATCGGTTTATACCGATTGGTGCGGTTATTGCCGAATGCTGGATCAGAAAACCTTCCGTGCCGAGGCGGTGGTCAAAGAGTTGCGGAAGAATTTCATCAGCGTCAAATTAAACGCCGAGAGTGAGGCCCAGGTTTCCTGGATGGGTTCCACGTCGAGCATGAAGCAGCTGGCCAGTAAATGGGGCGTAACCGGTTTCCCCACCCTACTTTTTCTCAATTCCAAGGGCGAAATCATCGGTTCTTTCCCTTCTTACGCCGAGCCCGACCTGATGTTGAAACTGCTGAATTATATCTCTTCCGGAGCGCGGGAGAAAAACGAATCGTTCGAGGATTTCATCAAGAAAGCATCGTAATGCTGGAAGCGATTTTCTGGATAGGAGTGGGTTTGCTGGTGCATACTTATTTCCTGTACCCAATTTCATTGCCGGTTCTCCACTTTTTCTTCTCGCTCCCTCGGCGTTTCGGAAACTCCAATAAGTACAAGGTTTCCCTGGTCATTGCGGCGCATAACGAAGAAAAGATCATCGAAGAAAAAATCCGGAACTGCTTCGAATTGGAATTCCCCAAGCGTAACCTGGAAATCCTCATCGGCTCCGACGCGTCTTCCGACAAAACCAACGAAATCATCCGCAAATACGCCCAACATGTGAATCTGGTTGAACTCGAAGAACGCGGCGGCAAGGCTTCGGTTCTGAATCGAATCGTCCCCCAGGCCAGCGGAGAGATATTGGTGTTTTGCGATGCCAATACCATGCTTCTTAAGAACGCCCTGCAAAAGCTACTCTCGCATTTCAGCGATCCCAATGTCGGCTGTGTCTGCGGACGGCTCATTCTGCATGACAACGGCAAGTCGGCTTTGGGAATAGGCGAAAGTATTTATTGGAACATCGAGTCCGAAATCAAGAAGCTGGAAGGCCGGTTGGGAATCGTCATCGGCGCCAACGGCGGCATTTATGCCATCCGCAAGGAGCTATTCCAGAAGATTCCGGTGGACAAGGTCGCCATGGACGATTTCTTCATCACCACGCGCGTACTTCTGTCGGGCAAATCCGCCATATACGAGCCGCAAGCTATAGGCAGCGAAGAAACCTCCTTGGACAAATACGGTGAGTTTCACCGCAAAGCGCGTATCAGCCAGGCCAACTTCAACCTGCTACCGCGTTATTTGCCCCTGCTCAATCCTATGCGGGGTTTAGTTGCATACGGGTTTTTCTCGCATAAGCTGTTACGGTGGTTGGCCCCGCTTATCCTACTCACCCTGCTCGTCGCGAATATCCTATTGGCAGGCCACAATATTCTTTATGCGACCCTCCTGGGCCTGCAAGCGGTATTTTACGCTACCGCGGGTCTTGGCTATTGGAGCAATGCCCGGGGTCGCCGTTCCAAGCTCTTCCTCATCCCCTTTTATTTCGTTTCCATGAACGTGGCCTTGTTCGCCGGCCTACTCAAGGCCATTTCGGGTAAAAGCGTAACCGGGCGCGGCATGTGGGAGCGTATCGAGCGCGCTCCCGCTCCTATCCCAGCCCATACCAACGGCCACTCGAAAGACCTGACCAACGGCAAGGCCATTGGTGTTACGAATGGCAAGGCAAACGGCGTCGTTAACGGCCATGGCGCCCCTACGCATGCCAAAGGAGCCCGGCACCGTCCCACCGGTAAAGGCTCGTCCTCTCCACGCGTCCTAAATGAGTATATCCCCTAGAGCGGTTGTAATACTGCTGCTCGCAGCCTCCGGCATCCTGGCCGCAGGAGGGGCGGTTACGGGCAGTTTGGGCACCCAGTCCACGGACGGTTTCGGTAATATCGCCTTCGCTTATTCGGTAGGGGTATACGGAAAATTCGACGAACAAACCCTCTTGGGATTGGAATCGGGACAGGGCACGGGCGCCGGTTCCTCCACGATACCGCTGACCGCCAGCGCGCTGGTCCGGCTTCCCTTGGGTCGGGTTATGCTACCGATTGTCAAGGGCGAATTCGGTTATGCACTGGCCGACACGCTTTCGGGATTCGTTTGGCGTTTCGGTGGGGGTCTCGATATCAAGAACGGGCGTCGCTCCAGTTTACTTGTAATGGGCGGTTACGAAAAATCCTATGCCCTCACCGGGCCGGGTGGCTGGTATACCCGTTTCGGCATTCTGCTGGAATGGTAAGGCATGGTCATGCGACTCTTGCCACGGGAATGGCAAATGAGGTAGACTCTTCCCGTGAACGTTTCCCGCCCTTTACGCAATCTTCTGCAAAGCACCCTTAACGAAGCCGGACTGGAGTTGCGCCGGGTACGTCCCAAAGGTGCGAACGGCCCCATTTACTCCAATTTCGAGGAACAGGCCATTGTCCAGCAATTATTGGATGGACTGAAGGATGTCCGTCGCTATTGCGTGGACATAGGTGCAGGAGACGGCGAATCCCATTCCAACTCATTTCCCCTTTTTTCGCAAGGATGGGCCGGTCTTTCGGTGGAATGCGATCCCGAGAATTTTGCCCGCCTGGCTTATCGGTATCGGGAATTTTCCGAATCGGCACTGAGTCGGTCGCGCGCGACCCCGGATAGCATCGTTTCCCTACTGGCTGGCCACGAGGTACCCCGGCTGTTCGGCTTCCTCAGCCTGGATATAGACAGCTTTGACAACGAGGTGCTCAGAGCCATATTGAATCGATATCGTCCTTCGCTCATTTGTACGGAAATAAACGAGAAAATCCCTCCCCCCGTGCGCTTCAGCGTGCGCTTTGACGAGGATCACCGCTGGGCGGGAGACCATTTTTATGGGCAAAGCCTCTGTATGCTGGAGAAGCTGGCTCGTGAAAAAGGCTACCGCCTTGTGGCGCTCGAATACAACAACGCTTTTTTGCTTCCGGATGAAATTGCCGGGCCTCCCGCCGTATCCGCGGAGGAACTGTATTTCATGGGTTATCTCAGCAAGCCCGACCGCCTGGGCCGTCTGCCCTGGAACCGCGAGATGGAATACCTGCGTGAGCTTTCGCCGGAGGAAATGGTGGTTGAATTGAAGCGGTATTTTTCAAATTACACGGGGCGCTTCATCTGCGAGATTTGAGCCGCGGATGAAGGCGCGCAGTTAGCGCCCTTTTTCTTCGACACGCCTTCGCGCCCAGGCCTCGGCCTCTTCGCGTGAAGTCAACTCGCCCTCGAGTTGCAAATCGAAACTTTCCCGGATAAGTTCGCCCACAGCCGGTCCGGGTTTTAGGCCCAGGCTGAGCAGGTATTTTCCCGATAGCCACGGTTCGGGTTTGACCTCAAGAACATTTAAATTCCGTGACATTTCCAACAACCAATCACCGGCGGGAAATTCACGGGCCAGGGCATCGGCCGTAGTCCGGCCAAAATGATCCGCCCTGGCCACCCGTACCAATTTTTCGATGTCCACCCGGAGGGCCAACCTGCGAATCGCTCCCGGTTTCACTTCGTGACGCGCGTTATAGAGTAGGGCGGGGCGAAGATGCTCGCGAACATAGGTTACCACCGTATCGATAAGCGCAGTCTCGCGCGTGATACGGGCCAGGAAGGAGCGTGTCGGTCCTTCGCCTCGCACGTCATGCCCGGGGCTTCGCCACCTTCCCTCCGAGAAAGCGGTACATAGGGGTTTGCCCAGGTCATGGCACAGTGCGCCGAGCATCAGGGCCAGATTCCAGAATTCACCGTCGTCCTCTGCATCGCGGATTTTTGCAGCCTCGTCCACCACCATGAGCGTATGCACCCAAACGTCCCCTTCTGGATGCCACTCGGGATCCTGCTGCACGCCGATAAGCGACTCAAGTTCAGGGAAATAGGGCAGTAATCCGAGCCGCCTCATCCAATCCAAGCCGATGGAAGGCCGCTGGGCTCGCAGCAGCAGCTTTTTAAACTCTCCGAAGAGCCGTTCCGCCGGGAGTTCGTCCAGTGAGAGCCTCCGGCATAATTCCTGCGTATCGGGATGGATGTCGAATTCAAAGCGGGCGGCGAACTGGATGGCGCGCATAACCCGCAAGGGGTCTTCGCCAAAAGCGGGCGAGACATGCCGAAGCAGACGAGCTTGTAAATCGCTGTAGCCACCATGGTAATCGACTAAAGTCATGTCCGGCACGAGCAGGCCCATGGCATTGACAGTGAAATCGCGGCGACTGGAGGCGATTGCGAAGGTAAGCGAAGGGTCGGACTTCACGGCAAAACCTTTATGACCGGGAGCGGTTTTGCTTTCGGTGCGAGGAAAGGCAAAGTCATAATTATGGTTGAGAATACGGATGTTGATGACGCCGAAGGCTTTGCCTACCAAGTTGGGGCTTCCAAAAGGCGAAAGTATGTGAAATAGAGTCTCCATGTCGATGCCATAAAATTCCAAATCGTAATCGTGGCACACGCGCCCCAGCAGAAAATCACGCACCCACCCGCCTACCAAATAGAGGCGTCCCCCGGATGCGCCAATAGCTTGTGCTATCTCCAAAAGCGGTTTGGGTAAAATGGAAGGATCGGCAAGTTTCATTTCCGTATCAGCAGTCATCCGAATCATTCCCCGGGAGCGAAATCGTCATGCACTTTTTCCCAGCGAAGGGAGTCATTCTTCTCCGCCTGACGCAATTCCTCTTGGCAGGCCTCCCATTCCATTTCCGCGAATCGACGTTGATCCTCGCTCATATCGGTGGCCCGCATGCGCGTTTGCATGGCATGGCATTGCAGTTGCAGTGAGGGCGTGGCGCAGGCCGCGAGAAAAAGCAGGAGAAAAAGTCCCAATAAGCCTGCGGTATAAAACAAGTAGCCGGAATAAAATCGTGCCATGCCCATAATGTACACGGCGGATGCGGTTTTCGTCCCCCTCCCAAGTGATTATATATTGAAGCAATGGAAATGGAAACGCTGATTGTCACGGTTGTTTTGACGCTTTTGCTGCTGGGAATGGGCTTGGAGATGCTCCTTATTCACCTTAATATCAAAAAGGTGGTAGCCAGCCCGACTGTGCCGGACTTTGTGCGGGAGCGTGTCGACCCGGAGACCTACTCGCGCAGTCGCTCCTATTCGATAGCCAAACTGGGTTTCAATCGGGCAGTACAACTCGCAGGGGCGGTTTTTTTTGTGTTCCTGCTGTTTTCGGGAATTCTTCCCTGGCTCGAGTCCTTTCTTCGACCCTTTGTCGCCGCCGAGGTTACCCGTGGAGTACTTTTCCTGGGCCTATTGATGATGTTCCAAATTATTCTCAGCCTGCCGATTTCAGCCTATGAAACCTTCGGGATTGAATCCCGTTTCGGGTTCAACACGCAAACTCCAGGGTCCTACTTTCGGGACATGGCAAAGGAATGGGTGCTTTTTTTTCTCCTGGGAGTGCCCTTCCTTTATGCGGTGCTCAGTATCATCGATTTCGGTGGAAAAGGGTGGTGGATAGGGCTCCTGGTTTTTCTGATTTTTGTCCAGGTTTTACTTCTGGTTATTTACCCCACTTGGATAGCGCCCCTTTTCAACCGCTTTAAGCCACTTGAAGAAGGCGAAATCAAGCGGGAATTGATGGACTTGGCAAAACGTTTGCAATTTCCCCTTCAGGATATTTATGTCATGGACGGCAGTCGCCGCAGCTTACATTCCAACGCCTATTTCACCGGTTTTGGCAGAATGCGGCGTATTGTCCTTTTTGATACCCTTCTGTCGCAAATGGATAAATCCGAAATCGCCGGCGTTTTGGCGCATGAAATCGGTCATTACAAATTGCGGCACATCTACAAGAATCTGGCCGCCTCGGTCATCTCAATGGCGGTTATGCTGTATCTTATTGCGTTTTTTATCGATTGGACTCCTCTCTACCTGGCATTCGGCTTTTCGGAGCCGATTACTTATGTCGGCCTTTTTCTCCTTTTCATGGTTTTTTCCACGACTCATATTGTATTTGCGCCCTTACGCAATTTCTTTTCACGGAAATTCGAATATGAGGCGGATCGTTTTGCCGTTTCCACCACTCGCAGCGCTGCGGCCATGGAATCGGCCTTGGTGAAGCTTTCCGAAAAGAACCTATCCAATCTCACTCCCCACCCCTGGTACAGCTTTTTTCACCATTCCCATCCCGGTCTCTCGGAGCGCGTCAAAGCCATTCGGAAGGTTGCGCAGACCACCTGACTGCTCCGATTAAGCGAAATATTTTAAATTGACAGCCGGGATTGCGGAAGGTTAAATTGTTGGCCCGCAAGTGCGTTTTTGGCCTTAATCGGCTCTGATGGCTTGAGGGAGAATACTTCGCCTGTTTGGCCTGTAATAGGTAGGAGGTTCGATCGCGCCAACGTAGCTCAGTTGGTAGAGCAACTGATTTGTAATCAGTAGGTCGTGGGTTCGATTCCTATCGTTGGCTTACTTTTCACTTTTGACTTGGGTTCGAAGGAAAAGTAGAAGGTTTGAAACACAGGCCTTAATTACCTGGGTCGATGCCCGAGTGGTTAATGGGGGTGGACTGTAAATCCACTGGCTTACGCCTACGGTGGTTCGAACCCACCTCGGCCCAGTTAATTAAGGCTGTAAGTAGATGCGGCGGCGGTAGAGGAAAGAAAGAAGACGGATTTTAGCGAGCTTAACTCAATTGGTAGAGTACCACCCTTCCAAGGTGGCTGTTGACGGTTCGAGTCCGTTAGCTCGCTCCAATCCGTCTTCTCCTGTTGATTCCGCCGACGTTGCTTTAAGAGTGTTGGCCCAAATAGCTCAGCGGTAGAGCACTTCCTTGGTAAGGAAGAGGTCTCGGGTTCAATTCCCGATTTGGGCTCCACATTTCCACCATGCCTATTCTCATTTGTTTGCGCTCCCGGCTCCTCCCTTCAGAGATGTTTAGCGGAAGACCCATCAAAAGATTGGTATGGGCGGGCCGAAAAATTTAAATCATATCCAAATTCAACTAAGGAGAGGTTATGGCTAAAGCCAAATTCGAGCGGACGAAGCCGCATGTGAATATCGGTACCATCGGTCATGTGGACCACGGCAAGACGACTTTGACGGCCGCCATCACCACGGTACTTTCAAAAACAGGTGGGGGTCAAGCCCG
>JBGTHM010000038.1:0-13189 GCA_041746255.1 Fibrobacteria bacterium
GCCCTGAACTTCCTCGCTCGCCCTCGCTACAAACCCCATTCTGTTAGACACTCTAAACCTTCACATTCTTTGATCCGGGGGAATTTTGTTTCACGTGAAACATCCCCTTTGTGGATGGCTAGGGAATGTTTCACGTGAAACCAGAAAAAAAGTCTTGACGCTTTGTCACAGTCCGATTATTCATTGATCATCCCAAAATAGCTCGCCTAAGAAGGTGGCTGCTCCAAAGCGAAAAACGCTGCGGAGAGGGGCAAATACACTATTGGAGCATCCGGTTGTAAAAAGCGGAAGAAATCCAAGATTTAAGGGAACCATGATAGGCATGCCAGGTCTCATTCAAGACCCCGCGAACCTCGAAGAAAAGACCATCGAAAAGCTCAAGGAAATGGAATCCATCCTACTTCGATGGAGTCAAAGCATGAACTTGGTCAGCGAGAACGATGAGAATGTGATGTGGGAAAGGCACATTCTGGATTCCCTCCAACTAATGCCTTTCTTCAAGGATGTTAATAAATTGGCCGACATGGGGAGCGGAATTGGGTTACCCGCCATTCCCTTAGCCATTTCCTGTCCGGACATCGACGTATTCGCGATTGAGCCTAAAACCAAAAAAACTTCGTTAATGGCTGAATTGGTGCGTGAAATCAAAATCCCCAATCTCCATGTCCTCAACGAGCGTGTCGAAAAAGTCTACCTCTCCCATATGGATGTCGTTTGCTGCCGCGCTTTCGGAGAGTTTTCCCGGGATGCCCGACTTGCTTATAAAATGTTGAAGCCGGGCGGCCTTTTCATGACATTTAAAGCCAGCGAAGAGACCAATGTGCCGGAAGGGTATGAACGGGTCACCAACCATGAGTATTTACTCCCGAGCGCAACCAAAAAATATTTCGTCGTGATTGCTGAAAAAGCCGGGGAAATGTGACCCGAATTATTGCAGCATGCAATCAAAAGGGCGGGGTGGGAAAAACCACTACTTGCGTCAACGCATCCGCCGCCCTGGCAGCGCTGGAGAAGCGCGTTCTGTTAGTCGACATGGATCCACAAGCCAATGCCACTCAAGGCGTCGGCTTTGATCAGCCATTCGAGGAAGATATCTATGACCTGATGATGTCGGTTGAAGCGGACCTTACTCAGGAGCATATCGAAGCCCTTATTCGTAAAACGGAGATGAAATACCTGGACATTCTTCCCTCATCCCGAGCGCTGGCTGGGCTGGAAGTCCAATTGGTTCAGCAACCCGGAAAGGAAAGAAGGCTTTCCCACATCCTGGAAAAAATCAAACCCTCCTATGATTTCATCATTATTGATTCACCACCTAGTTTGAGTATTTTGACCCTGAACGTTCTCACAGCCGCCGATTCCGTACTCATTCCCATTCAGTGTGAATATTATGCCCTACAAGGGTTGGCTGAACTATTAAATACGATTCGATTGGTTCAACAAAATCTCAATCCAAAATTAGCCATCGAGGGTGCGCTATTAACTATGCACGACAGCCGTCTAAACCTTGCCAAACAAGTTGCGGAAGATGTGCAGAACACCTTTTCGGAAAAAGTATTCAAAACGCTGATTCCACGAAGCGTGAAGTTAAGTGAGGCCCCTTCCTTTGGAAAGCCCATCATCCTTTATGATGTCGTCAGCACGGGAGCCATGCGCTATATGGAATTGGCCAAGGAGATAATCGACCATGAGTAGAAAGGCCTTAGGTAAAGGCTTGGACGCCATTTTCGGAAATATGGGCGAAGAGGTGGTTAACGCCTCTACGGGAGAATCCATTCATCGTATACCCTTGGAAAAAATTTCGCCCAATCCCTACCAACCACGCCGGGAGTTCAACGAAGTAGAAATCCGGGAGCTGGCCGATTCGATACGGGAAAAGGGATTGATTCAACCCATTCTTTTGAGACGCCATGGGGGTGGATTTCAAATAGTGGCCGGCGAGCGCCGGTACCGAGCCACTAAACATTTGGGTAGTTCCACTATTGCAGCACAGGTCCGTGATAAATTGACCGATCGCGATATGATGGAAATGGCGCTCATCGAGAATATCCAGCGTGTGCAACTCAATGCCATCGAAGAAGCGCAAGCATTCGACCAACTTATCACCCAATGTGGGCTGACCCACGAAGACCTGTCCAAACGGGTGGGAAAAAGCCGGTCCGCCATCACCAATAGCTTACGGTTGATGAAGCTGCATCCCAAAGTCAAGGAATGGATTGAGCAAGGCAAATTGACTGCCGGACATGGACGCGCGCTATTGCAAAGCGCGACATCCCAGCAGGAGGCGTTGGCACAACGCATGCTTGATCAGAACATGAATGTTCGAACCGCGGAAAAAAACCGCGGAAACGTAAAAGTCAAAACCCCGACATCCCTCCACCCCAATCTGCAATCCCTGCTGGAAAGCCTTCGCTTTTCCTTAGGGACCAAAGTGTCGCTGAAAGGCGATGGGAAAAAGGGCGTGTTGGAAATCCATTATTACAGTCAGGACGACCTGGAAAATCTGGCCCGCGTTGTAGTTGCCGGCTCCGAAGCCGCACATACCGGAAGCCGGTAACGTCCTTTTCACGTAACTGCCAGGCGGCGCCCAAAAATCATGCCCCGCAAAAAGCGCTATATCACCATACACGTCATTCCGGATGACTCCAGTCAAACTTGGACGCTGCGATTCCGCTTCCTGTTTTTCGAATTTTTGTTTTATGCTATAATTATTGCTCTTTTCGCCGTTGGCTTTGCGGCCCTTAAGCTTTCCGAAATAAGCGGTAAAGTGCTTACGGCGGAACATCTGGCCGAAGCGAACCGCCAGCTAATGGCCAAGCAGGAAAGAATGATTCTGCTTGAAAGGGAACTCACTAAAATAGTGGAACAGGAAAAGCGCATTCGGGGCATAATGCAAAACCTAGTCAGCGGCGGGAGCCCGCAAATACCTATGGTTTCCGGCTCGCCGAAACAAACCGGCGATTATATGCAAAGCTATATTGCCGAAGTTAGGGCCTTGGAAAGGCGGCGGGCATCACTCGGCGCCAGTCCCGATGAAAATATTCCCAATGTTTGGCCCGTGGCCGGAATCGTCAGTCAGAAATTCCGAGCCCCCTCTTCAGGAGACCCTGGGCATCTTGCCATCGATATCATAGCGGCGGGCAACGATTTGGTGGTCTCCTCCGCAAGGGGAATTGTAGTGGAGTCGGGATGGGACCGCGATTTGGGCCGCTATGTAAAGGTGGACCATGGAGCGTATAAAACCTTGTATGGTCACCTATCCCGCAGCTTTGTCCAAACCGGAGATCACCTCTCCAAAGGCGCTTCGATAGGCACGGTCGGAAACACCGGAAACAGCATAGGCCCCCATCTCCATTATGAAGTTTTTCATAAAGGCAAATCCATCGACCCCGAACATTTACTCAATTGAGGCTTCCATGAGCAAAACCACCATGAACAGCATGACTTTCATCTGTGACGGAACCAGCATAATCGGTGAAGTGACGGTCGAAAATGACCTCCGGGTGGAGGGATATATCAAGGGTACGGTTAAAACCGGAGGGGTGTTGGTGGTGGGGCCGACAGGTAAAATCGAGGGGGAAGTCATTACGCGTTCCGCCAATATCGCGGGTCAAGTTGTCGGCAATTTGAAAGGACTGGAAAAGATTGTACTCGAGGCCAAATCAACTTTAATTGGAGATTTGCAGACTCGCGATCTCATTATTAATGAGGGGGCGGTTTTCCAGGGTAATTGCTCCATGAAGGCCAATGAAGCCCAAATCGAATAACCAAGACCTTTTCGCTTTTCTCCATCTAGGATGGATGATTGCCTTGATCTTGACCTTGTTCACCTTAAGCGGCATCCATTTGGACAAACGCTACGATACCAGTCCTTTACTCCTGCTAATTGCAGTTTTTCTCGCCTTCCTTACCGCCGGCTATCTGGTTTATCGCGAAATCAAACGGTTGACGGATTTCAAACCACCCGATACGGACTAAATTTCCGTTCAAGAGCTTTAAAGCCGGAACCGAAGTTTTTATAATTCCGCTCGACAAAAGAGCCCTAGTTGAAGATGTATCGGTAAATCGAGATTGAAAAGCTTTCTGAACCAACTTATCATTGCTCTCCTTGTGCTCTTCTCCTTGGCCGGGCTGGCCTCAACTCGATGGGAAAGCTTCAACCTTTTTTTCGGAGTCATTGGAATAGCCATGATGGCGCTTAATGCCTTTTTAGCCATCTACCCCTTGCATCGCTTTCCCAAAGCCGACTCCTTGCAGGTATACCTCGGTGGTATGCTGGCCCGACTCCTGGCATTGGGTGTGCTTCTTGCGGTTTTACTGTCCAGCTTCAACCTGCAGCAATCCGAAAAGCTATCCCTAGTGCTTTGCGCCTTCGCCGCTTTCGTGACCTTCCAATTTGTGGAAATACGCTTCTTCCAAAAACTGAAGGATTCCGGGAATCCCACATGATGCGAAACATTCCCAGGTTCGTTTTAATAATCGCATTGCTTTTAGCCGCGCCGGCTTCCGCCGCCGAAAGCCTGGGCGATTTCATCCTACACCACGTCACCGATTCGGACAGCTGGCACTTTCTGGGGATGACCATTCACTTTCCCCAATTCCAAGTCGCAGGAATAAACCTGGGCATCTCTTTACATATCGCGATGATAATCCTCGCCTTCTTCCTCCTTCTCATATTTTTGAAAATCGCCAGTCGTCGACGCGGGTTGGTGCCCGCAGGCGGATTTGCACACGCCATCGAGGCGGTGGTCATCTATGTACGAGACGAAATCCTGGTGCCGAATATGGGTCGCAAAGACGCTGAGAAATGGCTTCCGTTTTTTCTGACCCTGTTCCTTTTCGTATTGACCGTAAACCTGCTTGGCCTCATTCCGGGAATGTCTACCGCATCGGCCAACATCAATTTTACCGGAACCCTTTCCGTAACCATTTTGATCATTTACATGGTGGCCGGAATGCTCCGCAATGGCTCGATCCACTATTTCACCAACCTGGTTCCCAAGGGAATACCGGTGTTCGTGCTTCCCATCATCGCACCCATCGAATTCCTGGGACTTTTCACGCGTGCATTCGCTTTGGCCATTCGACTTTTCGCCAACATGTCCGGTGGCCATATCATCATTTTCTCCCTGCTTGGCCTGATAGCCGTATTCAAATCCTTTTTGTTCGTCCCCATCTTTTTGGGATTCACGCTCTTTATCTATATCATCGAAGTTTTAGTCGCCTTTCTACAAGCCTATATATTCACGCTTTTGGCCTCCCTGTTCGTCGGGTTGGCTTTGCATCAGGAACACTAACATCACTTCATAAGGAGAAGACAATGGAACCTATTGGTTTTGGATATCTATCAGCCGGTATAGGCGCGGGATTGGCTGCCATCGGTGCCGGTTTGGGAATTGGCCGTCTGGCGGGAGCAGCCCTTCAGGGTATCGCCCGCCAGCCCGAAGCTGCCGGAACCATTCGGACCACCATGCTTATCGCCGCCGCTCTTATCGAAGGTGTGGCTCTTTTCGCGGAAGTGATCTGCATCTTGTTGGTGGTGCAATAGTCGGAAGGTTTTCCGCCGTAAACATCCTACCACCTTATAGGGAGAGTTATGTCCGCTCAATCCAAGACGGATCCAAACATGAACGACTTCGAATTGATTCAGTTGGCGCAAGCGACGCTGCCTGAAAATCTCAATTCAGAATTGGCGCAGCCTCCGGCCGAGGAGCCCCCTCCGGCCTTGCTCAGTTTTGATCCCGGTGTCGCCATTTGGACCCTTGTCGTTTTCGTCATGCTATTGGTGCTCCTGCGCAAAATGGCTTGGGGTCCCATCATCTCATCCATTAACGAGAGAGACAGGACCATTAAAGAAAGTCTGGAAAAAGCCGGTGAAGTGCAGGCCGAATCCAAACGGCTTGCGGAGGAGCAAGGCAAAATACTGGCTGAGGCGCGGGCGGAAGCCAATGGGATTCTGCAGCAAACTCGCCAAGCCGCCGATGAGATGAAGCAGAAAATAGAGCGGGTGGCCCATGAGGAAAAAGAACGGATTCTCCAATCCGCTCAAAAGGAGATAGATTCCGCAAAAATCGCGGCGTTATCGGAATTACGCAAAACCACGGCCGACCTCTCGATCCAAATCGCGGAAAAACTCATTCGCAAGTCGCTTGACGATGCCGCCCATAGAAAACTGGTCGACACTCTCATCGAAGAAATGTCGGAGCGGGCATGAGGAAAGGATTTAAAGTAAAGTGAAAACCGGCAGCAAAACGGCGGCGGTTTACGCAGGCATGCTTTTGGATTTTGCGCGCGAGCAAAACTCCCAAGCCGAAGTCCTGAGGGACCTTCAGCTTTTACGAAAGCTGTTACAAGACACGCCGGGCTTGGAGCGTTTTTTCAGCAACCCAACCCTACCTGTTGCGGTCAAATTGGATTTCATCAAAACCAATTTGTTTCCACACGTCCAGGAAATCACCCGTAAATTCGTGACTTTGGTGATTCAAAAAAACCGATTGACCCTGCTCGCCGCGATGCTGGAGGCATTCATGGCCCTGGAAGAAACCAGTCGCAATGTCTATCGCGCCACGGTTACCAGCGCAGTGGCGCTTTCGGAAAAGCAGTTGCAGTCCTTAGCGGAGAAGATGCAGGCTAAATCTCCCGGAAGGACTTTCATTCTCAACAATCAAGTCGAACCCTCCTTGCTGGGAGGCTTTCGAATCCAGCAAAGTGACCTGGTCACCGATGCCAGTCTGCGTTTCCAACTCAACCAATTTCGCAAAAAGCTTGCAGCATAGGATATATCCCCATGGCTACTGATATCCGACCCGATGAAATTAGTTCCGTATTGAAGCGACAGCTTCAATCCATTGATACCGACACCCAATCGTATACCATGGGAACGGTGTTGCAATCCGGAGACGGTATCGCCCGCATTTTCGGCCTTTCGGATGTGATGGCCGGAGAGCTTGTTGAAATCGAATCCGCCAAGGGCCCGATATCGGCACTGGTTCTCAATTTGGAAGAGGACAATGTCGGTGTCGCCATCCTGGGCAACAGCAGTTTAATCAGAGAAGGGGATAACGTTCGACGGACCGGACGCATCGCCTCGGTTCCTGTGGGTGATACCATCCTGGGTCGCGTCATCAACGCGCTCGGCGAACCGGTTGACGGTGGCCCCGAACTCGACAAAACCATCATGCGGCCCATTGAGGTGAAGGCGCCGGGAATCGTTCGGCGCCAAAATGTACACGAGCCGCTGGAAACTGGTATCAAAGCCATCGATACCCTTATCCCCATCGGTCGCGGACAACGCGAACTCATAATCGGTGACCGGAAAACCGGTAAGACCGCCATTGCCATCGATACCATTATCAATCAAAAAGGCAAAGGCGTAAAATGTATTTACGTCGGTATCGGCCAGAAGCAATCCACCATAGCGCAGGTGATGGAAAAATTGCGGGCAGCCGGGGCCATGGAATATACCTGCATCATTGCGGCCAATGCTTCCGATCCGGCTCCGCTTCAATACCTCGCCCCCTATTGCGGCGTCACTATGGGCGAGCATTTCATGTATAATGGCGGTCATGCCCTGCTTATTTACGACGACTTGACCAAACAGGCACAAGCCTATCGCCAGCTTTCCCTGTTGCTTCGTCGCCCTCCGGGACGCGAAGCCTATCCCGGCGACGTCTTCTATTTGCACTCCCGTCTGCTGGAGCGAGCCGCCAAGCTTTCCGAGGCCGAAGGCGGGGGATCCTTGACCGCACTTCCTATCATCGAAACGCAGGCCGGCGACGTCGCCGCCTACATTCCCACCAACGTTATTTCCATAACGGATGGACAAATCTATCTCGATACCAACTTATTCAATGCCGGACAGCGCCCAGCGGTAGACGTGGGACTTTCGGTTTCCCGCGTAGGCGGCGACGCGCAAATCAAGGCGACTAAACAAGTAACGGGTCCGTTACGACTGACCTTGGCGCAATATCGCGAACTAGCGGCCTTTTCGCAATTCGCATCGGACCTGGATAAAGCGACGCAAAGGCAGCTGGCGCGCGGCGAACGCATGATGCACCTTCTCCGCCAGGGCCAATACCGACCCTATCGAATCGGAAAAACCGTTCTCGTCGTATATGCCGGACAAAACGGATATGTCGACGAAATACCCGTAGCCAAGGTTTCGGAATACGAAAAGCAACTCATCGATTACGTGGAAATGAACTATCCCAAGTTTTTCGACACCGTCGAGGAGCGTAAAAAATTGGACGACGACATCATGAACCAAATGAAAAGCGCGCTGGAAGAATTCGGCAAACAGTTCAAATCCGTCTGATTGAGGAAAACCAGTGGCGACCATCAAGGAATTACGGGGGCGAATCCGCTCCCTTAAAAATACCAGCAAGATAACCTCGGCCATGAAAATGGTATCCGCGGCCAAGCTGAAAAAGGCCCAGGATGCGCACAGCCGCACCGCGCCCTATTTTCAGAAATTGCAGGAAATGATAGGGCGCGTAGCGGCTTCTTTGGATGAAATAAACCACCCCTTGTTGGAAGATAGAGGGGAAGGCAAAATTCGTTATAGTCTAATCTCCTCCGACCGAGGCTTGTGCGGCAGCTTCAACAACGGACTTTTCAAATATTTCCAGCGCGAAATTAAGCAGGAACAATATGACCTTATCGCCCTGGGACGCAGAGCGAAAGAATTTTCCACCCGTTACCAACTGCCCCGCGTAATCGGCAGCGAGTCCATGTTGAATATTCCCACTCTGGCCAACGCTTCCGAAATTGCGCAAAGCTTGATAACCGATTTCGTAACCCACAAGGTCGACCGTGTCGTACTCGTTTACAACCGCTTCAATTCGGTTATCAGCCAGACACCCATCAGGGTTCCCCTGCTTCCGGTATCACAAGATGCCTCAGTGGAAAAAGTACTGGAGGGACCCCGGTTGGATTATATATTCGAGCCCGATGGTTCGAAGCTGATCGAAACTTTGCTACCCAAACTTGTTGTCATGCAGGTTTATCGCGCCCTTCTTGAAAATGCCGTCGGCGAACATGGCGCACGAATGACGGCAATGGACAGCGCCACCAACAACACCAAAGATTTAATCGGCAGTCTGACTCTTACCATGAATCGAGCCCGTCAGGCCGCTATCACCAAAGAACTTATCGAAATCGTATCCGGAGCGGAATCCCTGCACGGTTGAACTTTTTATTCATACAGGCTACTCGAGGTATATAAAATGAAAAATGGATCGCATGGCAGAATAACGCAGGTGCTGGGCCCCGTCGTCGACATCAGTTTCGAAGGCCAGGAACTCCCTCCTATTCTGACTGCCCTAAGAACCACCAATCCGAATATCAGCAAAGAAGAAAATAACCTGGTATTGGAGGTTGCCCTGCATCTGGGTGAGAATGCCGTGCGTGCCATCGCCATGGACAGCACGGAAGGATTGGTTCGTAATACTCCCGTCACCAATACGGGCAAACCCATTTCCGTGCCGGTGGGAGTTGGCGTGCTTGGCCGTATCATCAATGTCATCGGCGAGCCCATTGATGAAAAAGGACCCGTGGATTCCGTTCGCCTCGACTCCATTCACAAGCAACCGCCTCCTTTCACCAAACAAAGCACCCGATCCGAAATTCTCATAACCGGTATCAAGGTAGTGGACCTTTTGGCTCCCTATGTTAAGGGTGGAAAAATCGGACTTTTCGGCGGAGCAGGCGTAGGCAAAACCGTTATCATCATGGAACTCATCAACAACATCGCCAAACAACATGGCGGATACTCGGTTTTCGCCGGTGTGGGAGAAAGAACCCGCGAAGGTACCGCCCTTTGGGGTGAAATGAAAGAATCGGGGGTTTTGGATAAAACCAGCTTGGTATACGGACAGATGAACGAACCTCCGGGAGCCCGTGCGCGCGTGGCTTTAACGGCCCTGACCCAAGCGGAGTATTTTCGAGACGATCAACACCAAGACGTTTTGCTTTTCGTCGATAATATGTTCCGTTTCACCCAGGCGGGATCCGAAGTATCCGCATTACTCGGTCGTATCCCTTCCGCGGTGGGTTATCAGCCCACCCTGTCTACGGAAATGGGAGATCTCCAGGAACGCATTACTTCCACCACCGAAGGTTCCATCACATCCATTCAAGCCATTTACGTTCCCGCGGATGATTATACCGACCCCGCTCCAGCCACGACATTCGCCCACTTGGATGCAACTACCAACTTATCGCGCGCCATCTCCGATTTGGGGATTTATCCGGCCGTGGATCCTCTCGATTCCACTTCCCGAATTCTCGATCCGCAAATAATCGGAGACGAGCATTATGATGTGGCTCGAGGCGTTCAGAATATTTTACAACGCTATAAGGAATTACAGGATATCATCGCCATTCTCGGTCTCGACGAATTGAACGAAGAAGACCGTATTACGGTGAATCGGGCGCGAAGGGTGCAAAAATTTCTTTCCCAACCCTTCCATGTAGCCGAAGTCTTCACGGGCATTCCCGGAAAATTCGTTCAACTCGCCGACACCATCCGGTCTTTCAAGGATATATTAGCCGGCAAATACGACGACCTTCCGGAAAATGCCTTCCACATGGTCGGATCAATTGAGGAAGCCGTCGAGAAAGCCAAACGCGAAGCCGTTTGAGAGAAAATAAAATGCATCTGAAAATTCTTTCTCCTGAAAAGACTCTATTCGACGGCGAAGCGCATAGCGCCGCTTTTCCAGGTACGTTGGGAACCTTTCAGGTTTTGCAAGGTCACGCCCCCATCCTTTCTTCGCTGGTGGAAGGAAAAGTCGTGATTCGCACTCAGGATAGGGAGTTAAGTATCCCCATCTCCGGTGGGTTTTTCGAGTTCAGCCATAACCAGGGAGTGGTTTTAGCCGATTCACCCCCAGTCTGATTTTTGTACCTTGGATTCCGGATCCGCATTGGAATTCGCAACCCGGGGCACTCCATGGAAATCGAAAAAATACCCTCCTTATACCGGCAGTTTGAGCAGGAAGTCGGCAAGGTCATTATCGGGCAAAGGGAAACCTTACGTCACATGACCATCGGCCTTTTGTGCCGAGCCCACGTGCTTTTAATTGGAGCTCCCGGTTTGGCGAAAACCTCCATGGTCAATGCCTTCGCCCAAGCCCTCAACCTCAATACCGATCGGATTCAATTCACTCCGGACTTAATGCCGTCCGATATTCTCGGCACGGAAATCCTCCAAGAAAATCGCACCACGGGCGAACGCGAATTACGTTTTTTGAAAGGTCCGGTATTCACAAATATCCTCTTGGCGGATGAAATAAATCGTACGCCACCCAAGACCCAAGCCGCATTGCTGCAAGCCATGCAGGAAAAAATCATCACCGTTTTCGGCCGAACCGAGAAGCTGGATGAACCTTTCATGGTGCTGGCCACGCAAAATCCTATCGAACAGGAAGGAACATATCCGCTTCCCGAGGCGCAGCTTGATCGCTTTTTGTTTTCCCTGTACCTGCAATATCCCAGCTATGACGAGGAACTGGCTATCGCCCGTAAACACACGGTCAAGTTGAGTGAAAAAATCGTTCCGGTTCTACATAAGGAAATGATTTTGGAGCTGCAAGACCAGGTACTGGAAATGTCGGTTTCAGAGCATATTTTTGAATATGCGGTAAAATTGGTGCGAGCTACGCGACCCGTACCTGCCAACCCGGATAAACACATTCAAGAATATGTGAAATGGGGAGCGGGACCACGTGCCGTCCAGTTTCTCATCCTGGCCTCAAAAGCCGCGGCCCTTCTGGAAGGAAGACCTACACCCATCGAGAAAGACGTGGCCCAAATCGTTAAAACCACTTTACAGCACCGATTGCAATTGAATTTCCAGGCAGAAGCCGAAAATGTTTCCGTGGATTCGGTGCTGACCCATTTGCTGAAAACACATCAGTAAAAACCCGGTTGATGAGACAGGGATAACCTACTTTCCGCTTGGTATAAACAAGGGATAACCAACAAGAACCTACTTAGCGCAAAGCGAGCTCTGATTCGCATGCAACCCAAAAGTTCTTCTCTCACATACCTCTATACGAGCCGCTTATATCCACTTTCGGTCAGTCAAAGTGAGATGGGATGCCATACCCCCATTTTCATCTATGCGGAGCCTTATTTAAGGTTAAATGGAGGGGTGAATTATAACCGTAATCCCGGAGATTCTGTGAAACCTTAATTTCAACTCAAGGTAAGATTCCTAATAATTCAGAATATATCTTTAATAAGTATTAGGAATAGTGTGGTTGAAATTTAGGAAAAGGGGTATTTAAAAAAGCATAAGTACTTTTAAAATAATGGGTTATAACAATTTCGTTAAAGTGGGTAGGATGTTGAATATCCGGAAATTTATCCCTGATGAGGTCTGTGGAAAAGAGTGGAAAATGAGTTTTCCCTATCACTCACCATTTTTTCCGCATTTGGACCTTAAAAAGTCGAAAATTCCCAAAAAATGAAGAAATGGCCACTAAATTCTCGGAGTTAGATAACTTTTCAACAAATTATGGAATAAATGTTGAAAAAGAATAGGTGTTAAAATAAAGCCACAATTTCCTTCATTTCAGGCCATTTTAGCCCAAAGGAAGCCTATTTGCAATTTAATGTGAAAAAGAAAAACAAGGTTATGGATGGGTACCTACTCCGTGCTCTAATTTTAGGGATAATTCTTTTTATATGGGGATGCCGAGAGGCTGAGGAAAAGCGGGTGTATTTTTCCAATCTTGTGGATGGAGCGAAGGTTCACAGTCCCTTCCGATTGAAAATGAATTCGGAAAACCTGGTGATAGATTCAGCCAATAAGGGAATGGATAAAGGACACGGGTATTTTCAGTTGTTTATAGAGCCCGCGGAAGCCATCTTACACCCCCAGGCATCGGAATTCCGGCTAAACTTCTTCGAGGGTCAAAGAGAAGCGATTGTGAACTTACCCAAAGGGGAACATTTTCTCACCCTTTTATTCGTACAAGGAAATCATGTATCCGTAAATCCTCCCATTTTTCAAAAAATCCGGATAAATGTGGTGGCGGAAAATAATTGCAAAATCCGGTTCATGGTGACCGGCTAATCCGATTCAAAGTGACCGGCCGATCCGGTTCAAGATGACCGGTTCGGACGATTGACCCGAGGGTGAAAATCCGGTTCAAAGTGACCGGTTTTCGTCCTTCTCAATCCA
>JBGTHM010000039.1:0-91700 GCA_041746255.1 Fibrobacteria bacterium
GCAATTCGGCTGCGTCTACAGACTGGATGCGGACACGGCCGGTTTCCATATGCCGACGTAAATGCATTCCGAGTTTATCGGCTCGGTTCAAATAGGAATGCAGCGTCTCGTCAAAAATGAAAATACTGACGTTCTCCCCCCGGTCGGCAGCCGCGGAGGCATACTGTGCGGCTATGGTGGATTTGCCGACGCCTGCCGGACCAAGCAACAGGCTGCTGGTTCCTCGGTCTAAGCCGCCGCCCAACAAGGCATCGAGTGCTGCTATGCCGCTGGGTAAGGATTCCAATGCGAACTCCTTGGGGTTGGCAGAAGCGACGATACGGGGAAAAATATTAAGCCCTCCGGTTTCTATGATGTAATCATGATTGCCGTCCAGAAAGCTGACACCGCGTAATTTGACCACGTTTATTTGCCGTCGGTCGGCGCCGAAGTCGCTGTGAATCTTTTTCAGCCATAAAACGCCATGCGCTATGCTCTGGATTTGTTGTTCCGTATCCCCCGAGGAATAATCGTCCAACAATATCACTGTGCATCCCCGCTCGGCGAAATACTGTTTGAAGGAAAGCATTTGGCGCCGGTAACGCAGAGAATCCTGCGCCAACAAGCGAAATTCGGAAAGCGAATCAAAAACCACCCGGGTCGGGTTCACTCTTTCCACATGTTCCTGCACGATTTTCACCGTTTGGGTCAATTCCACTTCGGAAGGGTGAAATAGGGTATTCTGCGATTCAACCAGGAGTTGATGTTCCAATGCCGAGAGTTCGAGTATGTCCAAGCCATCTAAGCTCCAGCCATGGGATTCGGCTACGGCCAGCAATTCCTCCTTGGTTTCGGATAAGGTGATATACAGGGCATTTTCCCCCGAGCGTATCCCCTCGAGCAGAAATTGCAAGGCCAGGGTGGTTTTGCCGACGCCGGGATCGCCTTGCACTAAATAAAAGCGTCCACTGGGCAGTCCGCCACCTAAAATGCTGTCTAGACCGGGAATACCGATTTTGGCACGGGAAAATGCGACGGAATTAGACATATTTACCTCCAGAACAGAACCCTATTTCCGAGTGTAGGAGAGGGTAGGCGAAACCGCTAAGGGTCTACATCCATAGAGGCAAATAAAATACAAATTGGCAAAATGGCAAACTAACAAATCGGGCTAAAAGCGATTTAAACCCTTAATGAGCCCCGGAACGCTCTGGCGCCATAGTACGATTCCGCTCCGTTATGGTAGAGGAAAACGTGGGCATAGCGTTTATCGCAAAACAGTGCGCCCCCCAATTTTCGAATAGCGGAGGGTGTTTGCACCCAGCTTGAGGTTTTCGTATCGAAATCACCCAGTTTCTGAAGGTCTCGATATTGCTCTTCCGTCAAGAGCTCGATGCCCATGGCAGCAGCCATATTCATGGCACTGTCTTTGGGCTTATGTTCTTTGCGCGCCTCCAGGGCTTCCTGGTCATAACAAATGCTTCTACGGCCTTTGGGACTTTCCGGCGAGCAATCAAAAAAAATGTATTCGCCCGTCTTCTTATCATGGCCGATAACATCCGGTTCACCGCCGGATACTTCCATCTCATTGAGGGACCACAGTTTTTCGGAATTCGCTTCCAGCCTGGCTTGTACTTTCGTCCAATCGAGCCCTTTATGGCGATTCGAATGCTTTTCAAAACGATCCCGTAAAGATCCGAGCAATGCTATACGTTGCTCCGGCGACAATTGCTTTTTATTACTCTGCATTTTTTTCATGGCTATTTATTCATTCCGGAGACCATGTGTAGGCCGAATTTTCTTTCCGTCGGTCTGAAATACCAGGATACCACGACCAGGATTAATGTGAATAATGCCGGTAGAATTTCAGTAATGGGATGTCGCGTCACCATGTGGGACAAAACGGCTCCCGACATGGCAAAGAAGAACCCGGCATAAGCCCATTCCTTTACCAAAGGATTTTTCGGGATAAGCACTGCAACTACCCCTAAAAATTTCCAGACGGCAAGGATTTTTAAGAAGTAAGCGGGATAGCCCAGGTCTATAATCGCATCTGTTTCCGAGTACAAAGCGAATAATTGGACAATTCCACTGGTTAGCATCCCAAATGCGAGCCAGACGGTTGCAATCCAGTAAATGATTTTTTTTCTCTTGGTCATAAAATTTACCCTTTTAGACCAACAAGGTCATGGAAAAATAATAGGTAAGTGAATGCCTATCTGTAAATCCCAGTTGAAAAATTGAGGAATCCGATGCTAATATCGTCCATCACACTTCAAGGAGCATTCATGCCCAAAATTGCGAAACCCACCCTTCCGTCCCTGGCTGCCATGAGTGCGGTGATGCTTTCCGCCTTCGCCGCTCCCATACGCGCTGATGAGGTTCCCAAGTTGTTTATGGCAGGCCTGGGAATGGGGACAACGCTGCCACGGACCATGGCGGAAGGTTTTGTCGGCGGGGCTCTTCACTTGCCTTACCTCGCCTATGCCGATTTTTCCCTGGGCTACGGTCCGGGCGCCGATGGAATCGGAACGCGATTCGATGTCTCCGCGGGTTACCCCCTTCCCCTGTGGGAAACTACCGTAAAAGATGCCGTGACTATTTCGGAGAAAACGCGGGGTTCGGTGACTACGATTACCTATGTTCCCACTGAGGTGGACGCTCGCCGGGTACTCATACCTTTTGCCACGACCCGTAATATGTTCGGTCATGGCCCCTTTGAGCCCGTAACGAGCGGCAATGTACCGAGGGAGAGCCATAACCGTAAGCGCCTCGGAACCTACTCCAACTTTGGGGCGGGCTTAAAGTTTTATCAAATCTGGAATTCGGAAGAAACGGAAAATGGAGTCACGCAAAGATTGTGGGGAATCTCCGGATGGTCGGCTATGTACCTGTATTCTCCGATGGAGGCCGCGGACGGGGACAATAAGGCTATCAGCCAGAACGGGTGGTGGGTGACTTACCAGAGTATCAGCCGTATTGGTAAAATCCGGGCGCCCTTTATCATGGGCTTTGGAGTCGAGCCATCCTGGGGCTTTGGTCTCGAATTCACCTTCCTCTGGCCCATGGTCAAGTTCTAACCGGCCCCTAAATTCCGTAATCATAGCATTTCGTTATATACTTGAGTATATTACGGGCCGGTATGGCCCCCGCGCATAGGGGGCTCTATTCAGACTTTCGCAAGGAGGTCCCGGCTTGCAATATTTTGCCCTAACCCTCCTGCTCGCCCTCTCTACATTTGCCCAGGAAATCACAGTAGCCGCGGCGTCCGATCTGAAATTCGCCATGGACGAAATTATCACCGGGTTCCGTCGAGAGGACCCGACGGTCAAGGTGAACGTGGTATACGGTTCCTCGGGGAAGTTCTATACCCAGATCCGGCAAGGCGCGCCTTATGACTTGTACTTTTCCGCGGATATCCATTATCCCCGTGCCTTGGCCGACTCCGGCTTTGCGGCATCCGCAGTCATTCCTTACGCATTGGGTCGCATCGTACTCTGGAGCGCGCGCCTGGACGCTTCCCAATGGACCTTGGACAGCCTGCTGAAACCGGAAATCCGCCATGTGGCCATCGCCAACCCTAAACATGCGCCTTATGGCAAACGGGCGGAGGAAGCTTTGCAGTCTACCGGGCTAGGGGAGAAGCTCAAGCCGAAATTAGTTTATGGAGAAAATATCGCGCATGCCGCCCAATTCGTGCAGACGGGAAATGCCCAAGTCGGTATCATCGCCTTGTCGTTGGTACTTAGCCCGGAATTATCGCAAAAGGGTGGATATTGGCTTATTCCCGACAGCTTGCACCTTCCCCTGGAGCAAGGGTTCATGATCACCAAAAGGGCTGCGGACAATACCGTGGCGAAGAAATTTTCCGACTATATCCTCGGCCAAAAGGCCCGTGTGATCATGAAGCAATACGGATTTGTTTTGCCGGACGAGAATTAATGTTCTTAACTCCAAGCGACATACAAGCTCTTTGGCTGACCGCCAAGCTCGCCGGTTTGGTGACGCTCATTTTGTTTCTGCTCGGCACTCCCTGTGCCTGGTGGCTGGCGCGCACGCCTTCGTGGTGGAAAGGGCCGGTAGGCGCGGTTATCGCCTTGCCCTTGGTGTTACCTCCCACCGTAATCGGATTTTACCTGCTCCTGGCCATGGGGCCTTATGGACCGGTAGGACGCGTCACCGAAGCCTTGGGGATAGGACTGTTGCCTTTCACTTTTCCCGGTTTAGTGGTAGCTTCGGTGTTCTACTCCTTGCCATTCATGGTCCAGCCTTTGCAAAACGCTTTTGAAGCTATCGACAAGCGCTATTTGGAGGCGGCCGCCAGTTTAAGAGCTTCTCCGCTGGATCGGTTTTTCACCGTGGCCGTGCCTCTGTCTTGGCCGGGGTTCTTCGCCGCCGGGGTGCTCACCTTCGCCCATACCGTAGGCGAATTCGGGGTAGTACTGATGATAGGGGGAAATGTGCCTGGAATCACACGCGTGGTTTCCGTGCAAATCTACGACCACGTCGAAGCCCTGGAATATGGCGACGCCCATCGGCTGGCCATCGTCATGTTGGTATTTTCTTTTCTTGTCCTCCTTTCGATTTATGCGTGGCGTCGGAACCCCAGAAAGGCCCTGGCATGAAGGCGCGCTTCCGCTTGGAATGGCCGGGGTTTAATCTTGACATCGATTTAGCCTTGCCGGAAAAAGGAGTCACCGCCCTATTCGGGGCTTCCGGATCGGGTAAGACGACCTTGCTGCGATGCATCGCGGGATTGGAACGCGCGCTGGTGGGTTTTTTTTCCGTTCTGGGCGAGACCTGGCAAAGCGACACGATTTGGTTGCCGACGCATCAGCGTCCCATCGGCTATGTTTTTCAAGACAGTTGTCTGTTTCCGCATTTAACGGTACAGGGCAATTTGCGCTATGGCATGCAGCGGTCGAAGTCCAAGCAGGCCATTGATTTGGATCATGTTATAGGGTTGCTGGGGATAGGCCACCTATTGGATCGCAGACCCCATTCCCTTTCCGGCGGAGAGCGACAACGCGTAGGCTTGGCGAGAGCCTTGGCCGTGGGGCCGCGCCTATTGCTTATGGACGAACCCCTGGCCGCTCTCGACCTTGAGCGAAAACGGGAAATACTGCCTTACCTGGAACGGCTGCGGGACGAATTGTCCATTCCCATGCTCTATGTCACCCATTCACCCGAAGAAGTAGGGCGGCTGGCGGATCATCTTGTGATCCTCGAAGCGGGAAAATCCGTGGCTTGCGGGCCTCTCGCGGAAGTGATGGCGGGCAGGGATGCCTTCGCTCGTATCGGAGAAGAGCCCGGTGTGGTTTTAGAGGCCGTGGTGGCGAAAATCGATTCGGAATGGAATTTGGCGCAAGTTGAATTCGCCGGTGGAAGCCTGTGGGTGCAGGATGGCGGCATTCCCATCGGGAAAAGGACGCGGGTGCGGATTCTGGCGCGAGACGTAAGCCTGACTTCCGGCTTTCCCAACCCTTCGAGTATCCAAAACCAATTTGCGGGCACGGTCGACGACATTGGCGCGGACGGCCATGCCGCCTTGGCGCTGGTTCGCCTTCGGGTAGGGTCTTCGCTGCTTCTGGCGCGCGTGACCCGAAGAGCCGCGGCGGATCTCGGAGTCGTGCTGGGTTGCAACATAGGGGTACAAGTGAAATCGGCGGCCTTGGTGGAGTGGTGATGCCGATTATCGGGAGAAGCGCTCATGACTCTTAAAAAAGGTTTGCTGCCGGCCGGAGAATTCCGGCTCGATCGCAATGACGAGATTTTCATCGGCGGCATGCGTTTCGCGCTGCTTTGCGAAATAGGGAAAACGGGCTCCATCACCCAAGCGGGAAAAACCGTGGGCATCAGCTATCGTACGGCCTGGGATGCCGTGAATAAGATGAACGCATTGTCGGACAAGCCACTGGTGGAAAGCGTCGTCGGGGGCGAGAAAGGGGGAGGCACCCGACTCACCGCTCAGGGCCGAGCCATGGTGGAATTGTATGCGGCGTACCGGCTGGAGCATGACAAAATCTTAGCCTCGCTGAAGCACGCCCTCGGCGATTTCCAGCGCTTCAAACTTCTAGCCCAAAAAAATTCCTTGAAGGTAAGCGTCCGAAACCAACTTTGGGGCAAGGTCGTATCCATCCGGAAAACCGCGCTCACGGCCCAAGTCACGCTTCGAATCGGATCGCGAGAAACCCTCGAATCCGAAATCACTCGAGAAGGTTTGGATACGCTCGGTTTGCAAGTAGGCGATAATGCCTTTGCCTTGATCAAGGCCAACTGGATTTCTTGCGAGCCAGTGAGGAAAACCCCTAAAGGGAAGGCCGGGAACCGTTTACAGGCAACCATCGCAGCCTTGACCCAGGCGAAAGGGGGAAGCGAAGTCAGGCTGTGTACAACCGGAGGAAATGTTCTGACGATTTTCAGAAAAGTTCACAGCGACGAAACGCCCATGAAAATAGGGGAAAAGGTCATCGCTTTTTTCGCACCCTCCTGTGTAATACTGGGAGTGCCCTAGAACCGGGACGAATTCACGATATTCCGCCGCACCGTCATGCCGTCCACTTCAATATGCAAAACGTAAAAGCCCGACGGAACCGTGGACATATCGATGAAGTGAACCTTCTCGCGGGAATCGAAAACCGTCTTTCCGGATGCGGACACCACCCGCATTCTTTCAACCTGGGAGTATTCGGGAAGGGTGATGCTCAACATGGAATTGACGTTGAATAAAGCGATCGATTTTTCCAATTCGGCCTGCGTCGCGATGCGGGTGGGGACTTCACTCGATCCCGCGGCTCCGGTAATACTCCCGGAGATGGCATAGAAACCCAGTGAGGAATAATTCGAGAAACCGGAGAGGGGAGTACCCTCGGCGCCTCCTTTTACGGCGAGGGTGTATGTCCCCGCCGGCAAGGCTAAATCGAATTCTGCATGCCTACGGCCCGTGGGATTGCTCCGGGCGACTTCCTTTCCGGATGCATTGATAATCGCAGCCTCGACATCCAGCATGGAACCGTACGGGCGCTCGGTCCTTGCCACCCGCAGCTTGGCATGGCCTCCACCGGAGGCGATGCGAAAGGTCCACTCATCCTTATTGTTGCTCCGTACGATTTGTCCACGGTTCTGCAAGGCCGGAATTTCGGTCCCCTTGCCGAATTTCAGCGGCACCAAACCATTATGGAGCTTGGCCCGGTAGTCCAGATGCCGGCGGGTAATCAAAGCGAAATCATCCTGCTTCTGGTTGGCATCGGTATATTCACCTTTACTGTACTGCAACAAGGCATCAGCCCCATTTTTAATCCCGCTGGCATGGCTACCCATCATGGGCGTCCAGCGGAACGATGCAATACCTCCAAAATAGGCGCCTTTGGAGCTTCCATCATGGCTCAAACCCAGCTGATGACCCACTTCATGTCCCAAGGTTCCCCCTTGATAGGCCGGACTCGATTTCTTGTAAATATTGCAGGCCCGCGCGGTTCCGAATGAGTTGAGGCCGCAGGAAGAACGACCCGTTCCGGTAACCTGCCTGGACCTTCCCCGATTGGCGACCGGGGTTTTAGCCCATACGTTCGGATCCGTAGTCACATTCACGTCGAACATCGATACGGTGGCGGAGAAAGTTTGCCAGGCTTCCCACATTTGCTCCGGCTTGAATAAATTTTCAGTTTCAGTGATATCCCAGTATAGCACCTTGGGCGCACCCGGCTTGCTCTGAAATTTATTGACGGGTGTTTTGTCGTAGGGACCGATATGGGGCTCGATGCCTTCCGCCTGCAACGCTTCGGTGTCGTAGGCGTCGTATGTATCCGGTTGATCGGCTTGGTCGGTTGGATCCGGAGTCGCATCGGGGAAAATACAGTCGGGAAAAATCTTGGTGACGGGAATTTCCTCCACCAGCAGGATACCGTTGTCGTCCGTGGTATACTCGTAAGCGACGTTTCTATGTTTCAGAACAACCCAGCCGTAAATATCGGCGGGATTTCCCTTCAGGATGAAATCGGAGTTTGAAGATTCCTGGGCCCTGCCCACCATGGATAAATGGTCGCCCTCCCGGCTGATATCCTCAATCAGGACGGGTATCGGTTGACCCAGGTTGGAGTAAAAGGTGTAGGTGGAATTCGCATGCAGATTTTGAGCGTGGATGCCCTTCAAGAAAGTAGCTGCATCGCCTAGATTGAATTTAGGCCCGGCCCATGTCAGCCCTAAGGAAACCATTACCATGCATGTCGACCTGGAAAATTGCATGCGAACCCCGCTATAAAGGACAGTAAGCCCAATTTAAGGGCCCAGCAGGTAATGGACCGCGTGATTATTCGTATTTTGGTGAATTTTCGTTTAAAAATAAAAACATGGATGCGGGACGATGCAACCACGCCGGCGGCGTAAACCCTGAATGAAGTCGATAATCCGTATTTTCCTCATTTTCGCGACCCTGCAATTGGGCCTGGGATGTTTCATGCAGACAAAGCTTATTTTCCCCGCGCAGAAACTTGCGCGTGACCCTGTTTTTCCTCCCCATAAAAACGGTCGTGAGGTCGCCATCCGCACCGGGGATGGTTTATCGCTCAGCGGAATGCAATATCGAAATTTCAACAGCGGGAACATCATCCTAACCTCAGCCGTTTTCCGGAAGTCAAAACGATTTTACTTCGGTTTCTTATAGGAAACTAATGATCGTGATCGCATTGCACCCAGGCATCACCGCCGTCGGCGTAGAACTCGTGCTTCCAGATGGGCACTCTCCGCTTGATGCTCGACATGGCTAGGGAAACGGCCTCGAAGCATTCGCGACGGTGTTCGGCGGCGGCGGCGACGCAAACCGCCACCTCGCCCACCTCCAGCAACCCGACCCGGTGGATGCATGCGATTCCGGATAAACCGAACTGGTTGCGCAGCTCTGCCAAAATGCGGCTGCCCTCGGTAAGCGCGAGTTTATCATAGGCCTCGTATTCCAGACGGAGCACCTCCCGGCCATTATGCCGGTTGCGTATCCAGCCTTCAAAACTGACGAAACCGCCGCTGCCGGAATCCAGCAAGGTGCTTCGCAGTGAGGCTAAATCGATGGGATCCCGGGTTATCTGAAAAATACTCAACCTCCCGATACCGGCGGAATGAAGACCACCCGGTCGCCCGACCGCAATACCGTATCCCAGGAGGCGAATTCATCGTTCACCGCTACGTGCACACTGTGACGCTCGAGCGGAAAATGGTATTGCGACTTCAAGCGTGCATAAAGTGCGGAGAGATCGCCCTGTTCCAGGTTGTGCGTCTCTTCCTTTTTTTTCGCGCATGCCCGCAGCTGCGCGAAATATTCGACGGTGATTGAAATCGGTTCGTTGTCGGTTTTCATAAAGGGTCTCGCGATTTTTGTCCGGCTAAAAGGTCCCGCGCACGTTGGAAATCTTCGGGGTGGTTGGCGTTGTCCAATGCCTCGATACTTTCGGGGGATACCAGCTGTACCTCAAGCTGTTTTAATATTTTGGTCGGGCAGCGAAGGCCATCCTCTGCAAGCTTCGTCGCGATTTCTCGGAATTGAGGCTCGTAAATCGCGCAAAGAGGTTCCGGATGCTGTCGTACGGGGTTGTCGAAGGCCGTGACCAAGCGCGAAGGAGCGCGCATCTCCAATAAAAGATCCAGGTCTTCGGGTTTCAGGAAAGGAAGATCGCAAGCCACCACAAAAAAGGCTGCGTGGGGGTGGGCGTTAAGGGCCGAGAGAATCCCTCCCAACGGACCCCATCCCAAGAAGCTGTCGGGCACGTGGGGCTTGTCGCCGAATTGGCCATCCGCGACTTGGTCCGGTCGACAGGAGTAGAAGACTTTTTCGCAACGCGTTTCCAACATGTCGGCGAGGAAACGGGCCTGGGGGACTGTGCCATGGTATTGCAATGTGCTTTTGTCTTTGCCCATTCGTATGCTGCGTCCGCCTACCAGGATTAGGCCATACAGGGGCGCCGGTTCCAACCCTTTCACATTTTCCATGCGTAAAAAGGTACCATTTCCCCGGCTGAGTAGCTGTGGGCGCGAGAATCCAATTCCACAAAACCGTCGGTATTTCCCAATCCGCCAAAATCGCCTGATCCGTTAATGCGTTTAGGAATGGCCACACAGTCCACTCCCAGGGAGGATTGCAAGTTGACTGGCCTATAGAGCGTCAATTTCGCATGGGCGGCGGCCTCTTCACCCAAGCGAACGAGAGGGGGAGAGGGGAGGGATACCAGCCCCAGTTTGGCTCCAAGCAGGGGAGTGACGAAGCGACGGGCGCATACCAAACAGGAAATCGGATTTCCGGGCAATCCGAATACCAATTTTCCCGCTTCGCTCTGGCCCACCCATAGCGGTTTTCCGGGGCGCAAGGCTACTTTCTCAATGACCGGAGCCACTCCCAGCGCCTGCAAAACCCGGGGAACGAAATCGAATTTCCCGGCGGACACACCTCCCGAAATCAAGAGGACATCCGATTCCTTCAAGGCTTTTCCCAAAACGGAATTCAGCTCCTCCATTTCGTCGCCGGAGATGGCCAAATGAACCTCCGCGATGCCGGAGAATAGGGCATTCAGCCCATGGACATTGGAATGACGGAGCTGCCAAGGGGCAGGCATTGCTTGGATTTCCACCAATTCATCGCCGGTGGCCACAATACAGATGCGAGGCAACCGAGCCACCTTTAATCGGGATTGGCCTACCGAGGCGGCAATGGCAATGTCGACGGCATTCAACGGGCAACCTTCTTTTACCAGCACTTGACCCGGCCGGTTATCCATGCCCCGAGGGTGCACGTTTTGTGCGGGACGAACGGTCAAGTCGGGCTTCACTTCGGCCACCCCGTCAGTCAGGAGAATATCTTCGTAGGGAATAATGGTATCACATGCCTGGGGACAGGCCGCGCCCGTCATGACCTCCAGGCAGGTTGCTTCCGGAATCCCTTGTCCCGGCGCATCTCCCGCTTTGACCATGCCCGCCACCGGAAAGGAGCGTACCCCCGCAGCCCAGTCTCGATAGGCAATGGCAATGCCGTCCATGCAGACTCTGTCGATGGGGGGATATTCCCGGTCCGCTCGGATGGGTTCGCGTAAGACTCTTCCCACGGCTTGGTCCAAATCCACTTCTTCGCTGGAAAAGGGTGCCTGTAGGCCTTGTAAAATCCGATCCGCTTCGCGGACGGAGATTAAGGGAGAGTTTGGTATCCTCTTATTCGGTAAATTCATAGCGCATTTTGTTCTTTTTCGGAAAGTCGATTGCGATGTCGGTTCATGGGTAAATTGTACAAAATTGGCGGGGTGAGGCATCCCAGGGCATCGTCACTTTCTGATAACTACATTTTTCGCGGCTAGGAAAATGGACATCAGGAACCGAGGAGCAGCATCTGCAAATACCTTCCGAGCCCTTTCTATTTGGCTTTGAAAAGGAGTATCGTGACGAATTGCAATTTATCCCCATTGCCATGCGTTATCGTTTGGACCGGTGTGGGTTTCATCTGAAACTGGATATTTGGAAGAAACTATCGGTATCCGAAAGGTTTCAGTTATCCCAGGAGAAGGTCGATACGTTGGAAGAAATACATGCCCTTAAAGAGAGGTTGTCCGGCTTTTGTGAATTGCATGGTAACTCCGATCCCGAAATCCAGCCGGCTATAGACTCCCATCTATGGTCGCATAGTGCGCCTCCACCGGAATGCGTTCTCAAGGCCTGTCGAGAAATCCACTTGGACCTGCAGGCTTCCACTTGGGCCGGCCTTGGAGAGTTGAAGCGATACGCCTTGTACAAATTGTCACTGTCCCGTCGTGGTGCGGACAAATTTACACTTGCGGTTCGAGAGTTTATTCCCGATACCGCCAAGTCTTAGGCCACCCAGCCTGGAGACATTTTATAACCGCAATTTTTCAGGGAGAAATTTCTTTATCCAGAAACCCATCCATCGCCTCCAGAACCTGGGGCAGGGCCTCTTCCTGGGGAAAATGACCCACTCCTTCCAACCGGATTACCGTGGAATTTTCCAGGTGCTTTTCCCATCGCTCCAAATCCTTTTTGCCAAAGGCCGGGTCCTGCATGCCCCAGAGAAGAAGCGTAGGCAGCTTGATGATTTTATCCCGCTGTTGCCAAAGGGATTGAAACCAGTCGCTGAGAAGTTCTTGCACAAAGACAAAAAGCGCCCCTCGCTCAGCCCGGTTGGAAAAGGGACGGAGATAATGGGAGTGGATGGATGGAGTGAGTTTGGATTTGTCATGGAAGGCCATTTTGAGAAGGACCCGGGGAGAGAAGTTCAGATAAGTGTATAAAAACCTGCCCACGGATCCGCCCATTAGCCTGGCTATCTTGACTTTGGCCGGATCGTCCTGATTCGACCACAGCCAAGTGTTGAAGATTACCAGGCGTTGGATATTCTCCGGATGCCGAATGGCATAGGCCAAGCCGATGGGTCCACCGAAATCATGTACGACCAGAGTGATATTTTTAAGGTCCAGCGCGGCAATCAGCCCTTCCAATCTGAGCGAATGGGCTTCGGGACGGTAATCCGCATCCGTCGGTTTTTCAGAAAGCCCGAATCCAAGATTATCCGCCGCTATGCACCGGTAGTGCTGGGAATAATGCCGGATAAGGTTTCGATACAGGAAGGACCAGGTGGGAGTCCCATGGACGAAAAGCATGACTTCGCCCTTGCCTTCATCGATATAATGCATCGTTCCTTCGGGAGTCGCATGCCATTTGCTCGTGAAAGGGTATGCCTGCTGATCGAGCGGCATTTTCACCGTACCACCTCAACTGAACAATGGGCATGGCTGACCAATGCTGTGGCTACGCTACCCAGCAGGTAATTTCGGGAATTGCGTTTCCCATTGCCTCCCACCAGGATTAGGTCGGCTCCCCATTCCTCGGTCTCTTTCAGGAGTAGCTTGCGCGGGTCTCCCGACAGAACGGTGGTGCTGACCGTGAGCCCGGTTCCTTCCAACGCCCTTTCGGCTTTTTCCACCTGATGTTGCGCCCATTCCTCTAGATTGGTTTCGGAATGGGGTATGAAATTCGCAACCCTTTCGTCCACTACCGTCGTGATGCGAGCCTGGGTGCCGTGGGGCCAATTCCCTTCGGCGAGGCGACGGAGCGCTCTATCCGATTGCGCGGAACCATCCAATCCCACTAAAATATGCGGTGGATCTTTCCACTCCCTGGCGTTGCGCGAAACCCGCACTGAAAAGGGGGTGTGGGTGACGATTTTTTGGGAAACGCTGCCTAGAAAAAGCCGGGCCCAGGCGCCGCGCCCATGCGAACCGATAGCGATGAGATCCGGTTTAAGCGTTTCCGCCCGCTGCAAAATACCGTCGGCGGCCAAGTCCGCCGTTGCTTCCGCCCGGATGCTCCATTGGGGGAATAGAAGGGCCAACTTGTCCCTTCCTTTCTCCGCGGTCTTTTGCGCTTGCGCGACCCATTCTTCAATCCGGTTGAAGGCGGTTTCGGCCGCGGCCAAGATGGGAGGGTAAACCCAGGGTTCCGCGGCGTCCAGATTCGAGGGAACTATAACGTCTGCGACGGTCAGCACGACGGCATCCAGTTTTTCGGGAAGACCCGCTATCCGCAATTCGTCCAATGCGGCATCGCCGAATTCCGATCCATCATATCCAATTAACAATTGCATGAACACGCTCCATTTCGCTCGATTAACGGCCTAATTGAATTTAGCTAATCGACCGGAACGGGTCCATATCCGTGCTTATTCCTTTTTCGTGGAGAGAGGGCGGCTTGAACCCGATTTCTTGTATAGGGGCTGCCGGTGTTCGATGACTTTGCCGGTTCCCGACAAATCATAGCGCGTTACTGCGGGCAGTCCCCACCATTCCAGAGATCCGCTGCCGCCAACTTTGGCGTCGAGGCGGGACCCGCCCTGAAGGGCCAGATAGGCATCTCCGTTGCCGACCATGGTTACGTTTGCATTACGGTGCACCCACAGGGCATCGGCAATCAAATCACCGGATCCGCTTAAAATGACATCGAGATAATCCACATCCCCATCCAAATAGAGGTCACCGGATCCGTTCAATCTCGCGTTCAGTTCCAGCAAGTCGCCGCCGAAATGCAAGTCGCCGGCGCCGTTCACTTCGATGTCAAAGCGATGGGTTCCGGGAAAGGCTTCCACGTAAAGGGTGGAATTCCGGTTATGCACGATTCCTTTGAGTTCGGGCAGAATGCATACCACTTCCGTTTCCGCTCCGGGTTGGAAGGCAGAATTCCACTCGATATACAAGGTACTTCCCACGGTATAAGTATCTAAATACCGCATGCGGTTTTCGGCTGTGGTGACGGTAACCGAAGGAGAATATCCCTTTTTCAAAATAACGGGAACCGGAGCCGACACTTCCACGCGGGAATAATGCCCCACCTTTCGGATTTCCGTAAGGGGAGGGTGATCCTCCACATACAAGTCCATGTTGACCAAGCAGCCTGAAAAGCACAAAGGCAGGGATATTAGCAAAGGGATTTTTATTGTGGAAACCATGATGACACCTCCGCGAGGTATCCATCTCAAATTCCGGGCCAAAGCATAAATCCTGGATTTCAGGGGAAATTTCGCGAAGGAAGCGCATTCCCATTCGGGTTTGTCCAAATTCTGGACAGGGTGTCGTCCAGATAACGGAGCCTTGTCATTAACGCTAAAAAGCCAAAAAAAGTTGGTCGTGCCGGAGGAAAAATCGGATGATTGCCACGACATGAGCCTCTCATCCCTCCTCCGTTTATCCCCTTTGGGAGCGCTGTATCTGGTTTTTGCCGTCGTGCGTAGCCGGGTCGAGTTGCAATGGGATGAAGGGCGCTATCTTCAATTCGCCTCCAACCTCCTGCAAGGAGGATATGCAGGTGAAGAAACGCTCTTCCTTTGGAATGGTCCGGGCTATCCCCTGGTACTGGCCGTGATTGTGGGGTTGCAGCTTCCCCTGGTCGTGGCCAAGGCGGTCAATGCCATCCTGTTATTTTTCGCCATCGCTTATTTTCACGCTACGCTGCGACTCTATCTGGCTCCCGCACGCGCTTTATTTTTTGGATATGTCACAGGTATCTATCTGCTTTTGCATGGATCACTGATTGAATTCCTGATGTCGGAGCCCCTATCGGTTTTCCTGGTATGCGCATCCACCTTCCACTTTATTCAGTTCATGCAGGCCAGCCGGTTTTCGTGGATGCATTTCGGAGCGACCGCGATGGCATTAGGCTATTTGGCTTTAACCAAGGTTTTTTTCGGTTGGGTGATTCTGGCTTGTTTGCTCTTGGCTTTGGTTCCCGCTGTCCTGCGCTGTCCCCGGGCTATGCGGATATCGGTGGTCACTCTCGCGGCCCTGATTTTCTGCCTTCCCTATCTTACCTATACCCATAAGCTTACCGGTAAACTTTTCTATTGGGGAAATTCGGGAGGGGTTTTGCTTTACTGCATGTCTTTGACCGAAGATTACCTATTGGGGGATTGGCTGAACTTCGATGCGGTACGCGCCCACCCCGAATTCTTCCAAAAGCAACACGCTATTTTCGTAGGGCTGGCCGAACTCAATTATGTGGAACGGGATGCCTGGTTCAAAAATGCGGCGCTGGAAAACATCCGTGAACGCCCGCTTAAATATTTCCGGAATTGGCGGGCCAATATCAATCGCATGGTTTTTGGATACCCGCAGTCGCGCTACCCGGGTGCCGATCCGGCTTTGACTACCGGCAATCGTAGTCTGATATACGCTTGCGTATTTTTCCTCTGGGCCGTGTGCGCCATCCCATTTTCACTTCGTTGGAAAAAAGTGCCTGCGGAAATACAAGCGACCGGCGTCTTCCTGTTGATTGCGCTGGCAGGAACATCCTTATTGAGCGCCATTCCCCGCCAGATTTTCCCGCTTATTCCGCTACTGCTGTTAACCTCAATCTATGCCTTGGAAAAGCTTATCGAGGTGGAATGGGTATCCGACCCAGTCTCAGACTTTGACGTCGACGTGGCCGCCCATTCCGGGAGCGGAAGGCGGGGGCGGGAGCGCTTTTAATAAAGCCAAAGCCTGCTGCTCCATCATGTCATGGGATTTTTTGAGCAGCTTGGGGTTGACTTGGGAACCTTCACTTCCATGTACTGCCGATGATAAAGGATTAATGCCTTCCATGTACGTCCTCCCTCTATTTTCCAGGGGATTTCGCGCCCGATAGCGGCGCTGAAGCTACTATCTTGTAAAATCCCATGGCCAAGAGATTTATTATACAGGGTGGCGTTTCCTTGGAAGGGGAAATTGCCATTCGCGGCGCAAAAAACGCCGTTACCAAGGAAATGGTCGCCGCCGTGCTGGCGCCGGGCCAGAGCCTGCTCCGCAATGTCCCCTCCATCGGCGATGTGGAGGTCACCTGCCGGGTATTGGAATCGCTGGGCTGCGGTATCGAGCATCTTTCCGAAGCGGGAATTCTAAAGGTCGATGCAGCGACGCTCGATACCCACGAAGTTCCCATGCAATATTCCGGGGTGAACCGTATTCCCATCCTCATGGCCGGGGTCTTGCTGCATCGTTTCGGTAAAGCGGTTATTCCCATGATGGGAGGTTGCGCCATCGGCCCGCGCCCCATCGATTTCCATTTGCAAGGCCTGGAGAAACTCGGCGCGAAGGTGGAATATAAGGACGGCGCCTACCATTTCGAGGCCAAACGCCGGCTGGTGGGAGCGCATATCGTGCTTCCCTTTCCCAGCGTAGGGGCTACGGAAAATATCATCATGGCGGCCACCATGGCCCAAGGCACCACCGTCATTAAAAACGCCGCCATCGAGCCCGAAATCGTGGACCTCGCGCTCTTTCTCCAATCGATGGGCGCGGTGATTACCCAGGAAACGGATCGGACGTGGATCATTCAAGGCGTCGATGCGCTCAGGCCCGCGGAACATACGGTAATCAACGACCGCATCGAAGCGGCTTCCTTCGCGGTTTCCGCCATTGCGACCAAAGGCGAGGTTTTCATTCGAGGCGCCGATCAATTGCACATGTTGGCCTTTCTCAACTGGTTGCGTAAAGCCGGCGGCGATTTCCAAGTCCGCGAAAACGGCATCCTCTTTCGGGGCAAACATTCCCGTATCAAACCCATCGCGGTGGAAACCGCCGTGCATCCCGGGTTGATGACCGATTGGCAGCAACCCCTTGTGATACTTTTAACTCAAGCCGCAGGTGCATCCGTCATCCATGAAACCGTTTACGAAAACCGCTTCGGGTATACCGAGGCCTTGAACCGTATGGGCGCGCGCATCCAATTGTTCGACGAATGTCTGGGCGGAGGCGTTTGCCGCTTCCGCCACCTCGGGCATATGCACTCGGCCATCGTAAACGGCCCCACGCCCTTGCATGGCGCGGATATCGATATTCCGGATTTGCGCGCGGGGTTTTCCTATCTCGTGGCCGCCGTTTTGGCTAAGGGAACCACGCGTCTTTCGAATGTGAGCTTCATTGAACGGGGATACGACCGCATAATCGAGAAATTCCGCGACTTGGGTGTCCCTATCGAGGTGGAAGGGTGAGACGCTAACTCGCGCTCTTCCTTGTTTTCGTTCCGGGTTAATTTTATCCTTAGCGAATGCTTAAAGCCTATTGCTTTCTCTCGAAAAAGGGCGGCGTCGGTAAAACCACTCTGACCCTGAATTGCGCCCATGCGCTGGCGTTTTCGGGTTTCCGCACCCTGCTGGTCGATGCCGATGGTCAAGCCAATTTATCCCGCCAATTTTTCGACGTTAAAGCCGAGGCCGGAGCCGGGCGGGGGGATATCACCGGCCTGCTTATGGGCCGGGCCGCCGCCGACGAAGTTATTCGCCCCACCCATTACGAAAATCTGGATTTGATCTGCGGAAGCGTTAACCTGGAAGATTTGCCGTTGCTCGATCCTAAAATTATCCGGGAACCGGCGCGGCTGAAAAATGCGCTCCAAAGCGTGCTGGACGATTATGATTTCGTGCTATTCGACTGCCCGCCCGCCTGGAACTGGCTTTCGCGCCTTGTGCTATACAGCTCGGAGGCGGCTGTGGTTCCCGTGCAGGCCGAACCTTTCGCCGTGCAAGGACTGCGCGATCTCGCCCTCATGTTGAGCCGCATGAGCGCCACGGCGCAATTGTACCGCATCGTCATCAATATGTATCGTTCGAATACCCAGTTGCACCAAGCCATACTTCAGGAAATCGAAACAGAATTTCCCGGCAAAGTCGCCCGACAAAAAATCCGGCTTACCATTCAATTGGCCGAGGCCGCCCATGCGGGCCGGAGCGTCTTCGAATACGCGCCCGCCTCTATCGGGGCTCTCGATTTATACAGTTTGTGTTTCGAATTGTTCCAGCTATCCCCGGAGCGGGTGCGGGCGGCGGCCGAATCCTTGAAGGCCGATGCGTTGACGCTCGCGGCTTCCAAAGCCGATGATTAAGGGATTGGACGTGAGCGTTTAGGGCTTGGGTTCACCCACACCGAAGTTCAATTTCAACTCCTGGCGCTGGTTCTCGTCCTGGTTGCGGTTGAGTTCCCAATAAGTTTTACGGCGGCTGGCAAGCAACTCTCCCGATTCGCCCTGGTGGTTTTTCCACAGCAACAATTTACGGGGGTGCGCCGATTCGACGAAATATTCCGTCCATTCCTTCGAGGACCCCACGCGCCAGCGGTAGACGGAAAAATTACCCAATCCGATGCTTAATTCTTCTACCTGGGATTTCTCTACTTCCACGGTACTTCCCGCCAGCGGAATATGCCGCCTCCGGGTATCCCACAGGCTACGCACCAGCACAACGGATCGTTTTTGGCCCGGGCGCATGAATTCGCCGTCCAGTTCGCGCAGTAAAATGGGTAATTCGTCTTCGAAGTAAACGACGGTTGCATCCAGAGGCAAGGTCGTCACGGCATTGCCTTCGGACTCGAAATAGGAATGCAGTGTCGAAACCACCGAATTTTTACGGGTCTCCAAGTGATGGTAGACGTGGCCGCACCATTCCTGCCCGGTGAAAGAGATTTTTTTGGGGATAAAATCCCGCTTGACGCGTCCGCCTGAGAGACCCGCGAATACCGAAGTCATCACGGAATAATCGTAAATACCGGTATTGAACTTGAGGACATTGTTCAACTTTAACACCGGCACCCTTAAGGCCGCAGCCGTTCCGGGTTTTTCAATTTTGATACGGGTACGGTCGTTTATCTCCTCGTAAACATATATCAGTACTGCCTGGGCTTCCCGCATTTCCCCATAGCGTAAAGTCCGGGCTTGATAGGTGGAGATTTCCGCCAATCCGGACTTCCAGTATTTCCAGAATTCCGGTGTGCGGGTTATTTCGGCTTGGAGCGGTAGGGAAATACCTATCAGTACGATAATCCCGACAATCGCTTGAATCACGGCGAGGGTAACAGCAGGGTTATACCCAACAGCTTCCCGTCCTTAAGCGCCAAAGCACCGGGATGGGATTTGTCCATTTGGGAAAACCGTGCTTTGGCGTCTTCGCTGATCTGGCCGCGGTTGTCGACAAAAAGCCGCCGTTCGTTTTCATTGAGCAAGGCCAAGGCGTCATTCCAATTTTGGCTTTTAACCGCGGCGAAAAACCGGTTGATGGTTTCATTCAACTCGGTTTTGTCCTGAGCCGCATCCGCTTGCGCTTGCGCGGCATTTTCCATCGCATCGGGGTCAAGGGGGTCGAGGACGGAAAACTGGCTCGATTCATCATCGGCGGAAAGCGTGACGCCTTCTCCTTGGTTGAGATTGGGAAGCATCTCATAAATACCCGCCAGGCGACCATCCTCCACTCGTACTGAGGGGAGACGTATCAGTCTCTGCAAATTCAAGGCCGCCAATTGTTGCCTCTTGGCTTCCGGCACCTGGCCACGCGCATCCAGAATCTGTTCCCGCTCTTTGGGGGTCAGGTGGTTGACTGCGAAGACAAAGTCCCGCTTGGAAAGCGATTCGCCAAATCCGGTCAACAAGGTGAGAATGTCGTCGCTTTTGGCGGGCATATTGGGCTGAGTGACGCTTTGCTGATTGGACGCACAGGCCAGCAGCAGGCCGGCCATGCCAAAGGTTAACAGTTTGGATAAGAAGGCAACATTCATGCTAGAATCCCCTTTTCCTTCCGCTTCGAATCAGAAGTATCGAACGGATAATGTTTTAGGAACGATTGTTCAAGATTATAAACGATTTCCTTAAATATAGGTTCCGTCGGCTAAAATGGGGGCCGATTCCGGCTGAAAAAAATGCGGACCACTCCGATTTCAGAAAACTATATTTTTACCCAGAGTTTGCGAAATCTAAGCTAAAAAAGCCATAAAACCTTTAAATATCGAGGGAATTATACCAAATATCAGGGACAGGATTATAATTAGAACTATGCGTCTTCCGCTCTGGTCCATTCCGTCCATAGTTTGTCTGATAATGGTGGGGTTTTCGGGAAGTATGGCCGACCCGTCTTTTTCGGCACGGTTTCTCCCATTGCGCTTCGAGCCCAAAGATACTTCGGCTCGAGAGGCAGTATTCAAACGCGCGGCGGAAAGGGGTGTACCGCTGGTCCGGTCCCGGTTCGGCAAAACTTCATTCTCCATTCCCTTCGCAGCCGCTTACCCCTCCCTGGGTGGTGTTACTGGATTCCATAGGGATTGGAGGCAAGGCCTAGCGGCTTCTCTCTCCAAGAAATTGGGTATTCCTCTGCAAGCCGCTACCTATGCTCATGCTCTTTACATGCCCAATGATGAACACTTCGAGGAGGCTCCCCAATGGAATCTCCATACCCGGGGAGAATCCTTGGCCGGAGAAGAGGACAAGGATGGATATGATGTCAATATTCTCCCGGTATGGGAGAAATTCTCCGGACATGATACCCTCATCATCGCTATTCTGGATGCTGGGTTCCCTTTCCAACATCCGGAAATGGTAGGACGACACTGGGTCAACCAGGCGGAGGCCGAAGGGGTCCCGGGACTAGACGACGACAAGAACGGCTTTATCGACGATATCCGGGGATGGGACTTCGTCGACGACGACGCCGACCCCCAGGATTACCATGGACATGGGACTTATGTCAGCTCGGTAATCGCGGCGGGCTTCGATAACGGCATCGGTTTGGCTGGATTGCTTCCCACAGTTAAAATCATGGCCGTGCGGGTACTCGATGCCGGTGGAAACGGCCTGCAATCGCAAATCGCCAAAGGCGTGGATTATGCCGTGAATAACGGAGCCCATGTCATCAATTTCAGTATCGGCGGTAGCAGTGACAATCGGGCCATGCGACAGGCCTTCGAAAGAGCCGAACTTGCCGGGATACCGATTGTGGTGGCATCCGGTAATGACGGTATCAATGCGGAGGAGGTCGACACTTATCCCGTGAGTTATCAACTTGAAAATATGGTGGTGGTGGCTTCGCATGGTCCCGACGGTTTAATTTCCGGGTTTTCCAATTACGGCGCGGGTCAAGTCCATATCTCCGCTCCCGGAGAATCCATCATGACGTGCGCTCTTCCCCCTCGTAAATCGCTTTGGAAAGAAGATTTCGAAACCAATCTCGAAGCGTGGGACATTTCCGGGGGGTTGAAACTTAATGACGAAAATCCGCTCCAAGGCACGCAATCCCTGGTCTGGACCGCAGGCAGAAACGTCTCCTTGGTATCGAAGGATTACCTCTCTATGGAAGGGGAAGTGGGAGCGGTGCTTTCCCTCACACTGATATATAATCCGGCCAATCCGTATGACGCACTCATTATCGAGGGCGTTAAAGAAAACGGCGAATCCCATGACATCGCCATCATTCCCATCGCCGTCAGTCCGGCCCGAAGGCTGACCTTCGCCTTGAACGAATTGGAACTGGAAAAATTCCGCCTTCGCTTTCGCATCGTCAACACCTACTTTTCCTCGTCGGTAAATCTTTCCGCCCGAAGTTTTAAAATCGATGCTATCGAAGTGGCTGTATTCAACTCTGAAGAGGAGGGTTTGGGGCGGTATGTTTCCATGAGCGGAACCTCCATGGCCGCGCCGCATGTGGCCGCATATTTAGGCCTGCTCCGGCTGGCAAGCGACCGCATGCAAGTTCCCATGACTCGCGAGCGCATTTTCACGGGCGCCCGTTCCGTGCCCCATTTGCAAGGAAAAGTATCGTCGGGGGGAAGATTGGATTTTGCCCGGGGACTGGATTTTTACCTGGCCACCCTGCCCTCCCTGCGATTCGAAGATTCCATACCCGAATACTGGATACCGGGTGCAACCCTTACCAATCGAATCGGCCTCGAAGGCGTTGAGGGTGCTGAAGATTATTCGCTGGGAATGTTGCTCATGCCTCGCGGGGCGGTTTTCAATAGGGTTTCGGGAGAGGTGCGCTTTACTCCGGATTCGGCCGGTGAGTATGCCTTTCGGGTGAAAGCGGAGGGTCCCACTACCTTGCGAAAGGTTTTATGGATTCGCCTCGAAAACGACTGGGAGAATCCGGGCGTTACGCCTTTGGCTTTAATAGGCAGGAACGATGTGGTCCTCCGTGTGGGTTCAGCCCGTTTCGCCTGGCCACCGACTGCCCTGGGTGCTGCCCCGCGGCGGCTTGTGGTGGAGGCATTGGAGGTCAATGGAACCCGCCATACCCTGCTTGATCGCATGATAACCCGAGAGAAGTCCCAAATGGCTCCCCTGAGCCTGGACCGGGTCTCGGGAAAGCTGCTGCTTCGGGCCTTTCTGGACGGCCAACCCCTGAAAATGCTGCCTTAGCATCCCGAAATTGCTATAACGTTGCATCACAATCGATTTACAACCGCCACCCGCGATGGTAACTTTCACCAGGGGTGTTGACCCCGGAATTGGCCGTATGCCGCTCCGGAGTCGCTCTTCCTACTTTGCATGCTAAGTAAAAAAGACGGCGAAATCATCCGGGTAATGGCCAGCGTATCGGTGGTTATCGCTCATTGTATCCATTATTGGGTCAAGGATTTCGCGCAAAGCCGCGAGGTATTCTCGTTGGGCTATCTGGCGTCCTTGGCCGACCAGCTGACGCGCTTTACCGTTCCCGCCTTTCTCTTTCTTTCCGGCTTCGGTCTGGCTCTACAGGTTCAGGCCCGCGGCCTGGATATAAAGCGTTATTACCGGACACGCATGTTCAAAATTGTCGCGCCGTTTCTCCTATGGTCCTCCATCACGTCTTTCCGGCATGTCGATTATTTCAAGGCTCTGGATTGGCAGCATCAATTCGGATCCAGTCTGGGCGATGTCCTCTTTTTCGCCTTCGTCCGTGGATTCGATTATCAATACTACTTCCTCATCGTTCTTTTCCAGTTCTACCTGGTATTCCCCTTTGTCTTTCGCCTGGCGGCTTCCCGCTTCTGGCTGTACGGCTTCGTATCGCTCCATCTGCTCTACATGACTCCGACGGAAGTATTACTTGAGGCGCTGGGCATCAGTCTTCCGCGGTTCCACTCCCATTTCATTATCACGCATTGGCTTTTTTGCTTCGTAGGAATGCATGCGGCCCTGAACAAAAATTTCTTCATGCCCAGCTTGAATCGCTGGAGCTTGAACGGAACCTTCGCTTTCTGGCTTTTCAGCTTCGCGCTGGTGGCGGGTGAATTCACCTCCAATATCCTGGGCGGCAAGTCGTTGGGTAATTCCGATCATTTCAACCGTTTGTCGGTAGTGCTTTTCTGCATGGCTTCCCTCATGTTTTTCATCAAGTTAAGGCCTACATTGGAGCGACGCTTCTACCCTCGTCCCATCGCCTCCTTTTTGGTGACCCATGTGGCGCCATTCACCTATTTCGTCTATCTCGGCCATACGCATTTGCTCCGTTTCGCGGAAGCCTATTTGCCGCGCCAGGGGGCCTTGGATATGGGCCTACGCATTCTCTTCGTGGTTGGCGGCTCCTACCTTTCGGCCTGGGTGCTGCAAAGTTTATTGCGGAAAATTCCCGCCGTTCGCGTTTGGGTGGGACTGCCCAAGCGAGCCGAGGTGGATTGGAAAAATTTCGGCTCGCGACCGCCCTCCACGTATGCCTCGACCGGGAACTTGCCATACCCGGGGTTGGAGCCGAGGGTATCCCGAGAACCCATATCCACTCCCGATCCAGACCGGGATGATTTGGTACTGCGGGAAGGGGCGCGTATGACGATGCGCCTGGAAAACCCCTAACGTCGAATCTAGCCATTTTTCTTGGTGGTATAGCCTTCCTCCCACGGGTCTGGAGCGCCATTTCCTGGTATTTTATTCTTCATAACGACACTATCGAAATCCGCGGATCGTCGAGGCGAACCATTCGATAGGCTAGGTGAAATTTCCAAGGAGAAAAATATGCAAGAGGCCATGGTTATGCCCGAAATTAACGGACTCAAGGCCGTCCATCTCAGCGATGAACAAAAAGAACTGTTGAAAAGAACCATTTGCAAAGGCGTCACCGAAGACGAATGCCAGCTTTTCCTTTATCAATGCGAACGGACGCGCCTCGATCCGTTTTCCCGTCAGATCCACGCGGTCAAGCGCTGGGATAGGCGGGAGGGTAGGGAGGTCATGTCCATTCAGACCAGCATCGATGGGCTTCGTCTCATTGCCGAAAGAACGGGAAAATACGAAGGCCAGACCTCGGTACTTTGGTGCGGTGAGGACGGGGTATGGAAGGACGTGTGGCTTTCGAAGGAGGCTCCGGCGGCGGCCAAGGTGGGCGTGCATAAACACGGTTTCCGCGAACCGACGTGGGGGACGGCCCTTTGGAGCGAGTACGCTCAAACCTATCCGGAGCGCGGGGGTAATCCCGCCAAACTCACGCCCTTCTGGCAGCGCATGGGCGCCTTGATGCTCGGGAAATGCGCCGAGTCGTTGGCGTTGCGTAAAGCCTTTCCGCAGGAGTTATCGGGACTCTACTCACAGGAGGAAATGGCGCAGGCGCATAAACCGCTGGAATCCGAGCCGATAATCGGCCGGGAGGAGCTGGAAAAGGAGCGTCGGCAATGCAAGGTTTTGCGAGCCGATATGAACCGCAGCTTCCAAGGCTGTTCCCGGGTCGAAGCCTTGAAGAACGAAGCGGCCCGTTATGCGCGCCTGTTCGGAAGGGAGATTTGGTCCCGACCCACCGGCCACGATGAATACGAAACCTTCGGCGATCTGGCGAAGGTCCATATGGAAAGGGTTGAAGGCGAGGAGCACCGGCTCTCACCCGAGGGTTTGGCGGAATGGAGGGTTTCCTTGGGAAAATGCGAAACCCCCGAAGGCTTTGCGCTATTCGTCGATGCTTACCGGAAAACTCCCTATCTGCAGATAAGCGAGAACGAAGAGGCCTTGCATGAAAAGGCTCAGGAATTTGGAATGGAGCATTATACCGATGTGGACGAAAGGCCGGTCGGCCCGGCTCACTCCGCGCGACACTTGGTTCCACCCCAAGAAATCCAAAGTTTAGAAACGCAGCTCCTGGAAGTAACCGAGGTGATTCCGCGAAGCGGAAAAAAGCAAGGCGAGATCCGGGGCTTTGTTGCGAGAACTGCGGACGGAGAGTTCCACGTCACGGAAATGGAAAGCTTTGAGGCTTTGGCAAGGGCAAAGGGCAGTCGCGTAGCACTCGATTTTTACCAGAATACCGCTGGACTGCTGACGGTAGTTGACTTCAAAGTGATTTCCTAAGGGAGGGCTCTTTTTATCGTGACGATAAAAACCCGCTAAAACCAATAAATCATATTAAAACAGAAGTGACTCCCAAATGGATGGGAATCACCCGTAGTCACCCCATTGACTTGGCGCTACCAATCCCGATATGATAATCAAACGTAGAGTTATCGTTGGAGAGGTAAACCCATAAGTTCAACTGAGGCGGTGACCCATGAGAAAGCAGATTCCCCAAACCCTGCCGTTGCTCTGCATCCTATTGTTCGGGTGCATATTGGATAATAGAACAACATCCCCGGACCAGGAAACGGGTTCTGTGCAGATTCTCCTGAAGTTGGAGAAGATCGGCACCATACACAAGCTTTCGGCAAATACTGCGATGGCGGCAATTGAAATGGATACTCTCCATCTCATTCTGCACGCTCCGGGCGAAGACACGCTTCGCAACGCGATTCCGCTGGCCGGAAACGGGATGCACACGGTTTCTAAAACCTATTCCGATTTGCCCTCCCTGAAGACCTGGACTTTGGCTGCCGTGGCGAGGGACCAGCGTGGCGCGACGGTGTACAGCGGCTCCGTCGATTTCATCGTACCGGTAAAAAAAATGATTGATGTATCCCTTAATTTAAGTCCCCGATATTCCATGCTCAAGGGCCGATTTTTTCCCATCCGAGATAGTGTAACGCGTGTTGAACTTCGGGTGGACGGGGACTTGGTCGCCGATTCCGTATTTCCAAAGCAGTCGTTGCTGGGTGACACGGTGGTCCTACGTTATGATTATCTCTCCGCCTCTCCAGTGGGAGAAGCGCATTCCATAGGGATGGCCGTTTTTGGCGATATGTGGGGAATCGATACCCTGCTCTACAGCGGTGATACCACCTTCACGGTTTTTTCAGGCAAGGATACGGCCTTTGCTCTCAAGCTTTATTGGGTCGGACCCGGAACGCCACCGCCGGGTATGGCGGATATCAGCGTATCATTGGGGGCGCTCGGCGCAGTCACCCTGGACGGCTTGCTCGAGGATACGGTTGTGGCCTCATGGAAAATTTTGGGAATGGCGGGTTTTACCCCGGACGGAGCCGAATATACTTCGCTTACGGTATCCAGCACCGGAGTGCCCTATCTGGCGTTCATGGACAAGGCGAACGGTTTTAGAACCACCGTGATGCGATGGAGCGGCAGCGCCTGGGACCTTGTGGGCGCCCCGGGCTTTTCGGCGGGAGTGTCTCTGTATACCTCATTGGCGCTTTCCAACGAGGATGTACCCTATGTCGCGTTTCGTGATGGAGGTAACGGTTCCAAAGCAACTGTGATGCGATTTAACGGGAGCGCCTGGGAAACCGTGGGAACACCGGGATTCTCCGCGGGGGTGTCTAATTTTACTTCGCTGGCCCTTTCCGGCACCGGAGTGCCTTATGTCGCATTTCGTGATGGAGGGAACGGAGGCAAAGCTACCGTAATGCGTTTTAACGGAGGCGGCTGGGAATACCTGGGAACACCCGGCTTTTCTGTGGGTGGAGCCAACACGCCCTCGTTGGCGCTTTCTGAAAACGATTTACCCTTTGTGGCCTTTCGGGACGATGCCAATCTCGGCAAGGCGACTGTGATGCGCTGGACCGGTAGCACATGGGAAATCATGGGAACGCCCGGATTCTCCGCAGGGGATATTTGGAACACGTCGTTGTCCTTGTCTGGCGCCGGAATACCTTACGTGGCGTTTCAGGACGGGGGAAATGGTTGGGGACCCACCGTGATGAAGTGGAACGGTAATGCATGGGAAAATGTAGGCGCTCCGGGGTTGTCCACGGGAGAGGCTTCTTGGACCTCCCTGGAGGTATCCGCCTCGGGAGTACCTTATGTGGCTTTCTCCGACGATGGAATCGAAGGTAAGACCAGAGTGATGAAATGGAGCGGCAGTATCTGGGAAAACGTCGGCAGTCCGGGTATTTCCGCGGGCGCGACCACTTATACTACGCTGGCGCTATCCAACACCGGCATACCCTATGTAGCCTATATGGACCGGGCGAATCAGAACCGGGCGACGGTTATGGGATATTACCCGTAAAATCTTAATCTGATGGCGGAAGAGGTGGGATTTGAACCCACGGTACGGTTGCCCGTACATCGGTTTTCGAGACCGACGCCTTAAACCACTCGGCCACCCTTCCGGGCGGATAAGTTAATAAATAATCCGTTCGGTTTGCTCAAGCTTAAGGATGGCGGACACCGAAATATCGGCAGAGCATGGATTACCGAAGCCGTCTTTAAAGCGCCGTTCTTGGTGCGATCCCCATGCCTTCAATGGGCCAAATACGGCTTCACCGCTCCTTTTCGAATAGCTAACTTTGGCATTCATGCTTGATGCAACCCCTTCCGAATTGTCTTCCGGCACCCCTTATCCCCTGGGCGCCACCGCTACCGAAGTCGGCGTGAATTTCGCCGTTTATTCCCGTTCCGCCGAATCCATAGACCTGGTTCTTTTTGACTCTCACGATGGAGAACCCACCCAGACTTTTCCCTTGGCCTACCGGACCGGTTTTATTTTCCACCTGCATGTTCGTGGTTTAAAACCGGGACAACTCTACGGTCTCCAAGCGCACGGTCCCTATCAACCCGAAAAAGGGTTGCGGTTCAATCCCCACAAATTGCTGCTTGACCCCTATGCGAAAGCCTTGGTGGGCCGCTTTTCCAATGCGGAGGGGTTACTCCTGGGCTACCGTCCCGGAGGTCCCGATGCCGACCTGACCCTGGATACCCGTCCCAGTCATTTCGCCATGCCCAAGTGCCTGGTGCATGACCGCCCTTTCGATTGGCAGGGAGTCACCCGTCCCCGCCTACGCCCCTCCGATCTGGTGGTTTACGAAGTGCATCTCAAGGGATTCACCCGCGACTCCTCTTCCGGCGTTAGTAATCCCGGCACCTACCTGGGCTTTATCGAAAAAATTCCGTATCTCACCTCCCTGGGTATCAATGCCGTCGAGTTTCTTCCCCTGCAGGCCTTTTATTCCGAGGACTTTCTCGCGAACCGGGGACTTCGCAATTACTGGGGCTATAACACCATTGGTTTTTTCGCTCCCCATGCCGAGTATGGCAGCGGCTCCTATCCCGGCTGCGAGGTGGAGGAATGCAAAACCCTGGTACGCGAATTACACCGTGCGGGAATCGCCGTCATTCTGGACGTGGTGTATAACCATACCGCGGAGGGTAACGAATTCGGGCCCACTTTGAGCTTCCGTGGGCTCGACAACCCAGGCTATTATACCCTGCGCGAAATCGGAGATCATTCCTGGCGCGGGTATATGAATTATACCGGCACCGGTAATACCGTTAACTTCGGACATAAGGTCTCGCAGCGTCTTTGTCTCGATTCCTTGCGATATTGGGCCGATCAAATGCAGGTCGATGGGTTTCGTTTCGACTTGGCTACGGTGCATGGACGAAGCCACCGCGTCGATTTCAGCAGGAAGTCGGCATTCTTCACAGCCGTGGCGCAAGACCCGGTGTTGGCCGAGCGCATTCTCATTGCCGAGCCTTGGGACATGGAAGCCTATGCGGTGGGTGGTTTTCCCGAGGAATGGAATGAGTGGAATGGCAAGTTCCGTGATTCTGCGCGTCGATTTTGGAAAGACGGCAACCTCCCCGTCCTGGAGTGGCAGCAGCGGTTTACCGGCTCCCCCGATCTCTTTTCCATGGAACAGGGCCGGGCCCCGCACAACAGCGTCAATTTTACCACTTGTCACGACGGTTTCACCTTGAACGATCTGCTCTCCTATGCGTCGAAGCGGAACTTAGCCAATGGCGAGGAAAACCGCGATGGTAACGACGACAACATATCCTTGAATTGCGGGCATGAAGGTCCCAGCGAAGACGCCGCTGTAAATGCCCTGCGTTGGCGCCTTGCCAAGAATCATTTTTGCACAGTCCTGTTCAGCCACGGGATTCCCATGCTGCTCGGGGGGGACGAAATGCTGCGCACCCAGGGAGGCAATAACAACGCTTATTGCCAGGATAACTCCATCAGCTGGTTTGATTGGAGCCTGGCCGAGAGTAACTTGGCAATGACGTCGTTCGTCCGAAACCTGATCAAGATACGGAACAGGTTCCCGGTTTTCACCCATTCTTTTCCATGGACGGATGTCGGGGAAGGGTTCCTGCGTTGGACCTTGCCCGAAGCCGCTCCCGAGGCTCCCTTCAAGATAGCCGCCCAGGGCTGCCTGTTGGGGCCTCATCCGTCCCTTACCCTCGATGCCGGTCTTATCCTGCTTTTCAATGCATCCGAAATTGAAGCCTCTTTCAGACTGCCCGGCGCCGACGACGGCAAGGTTTGGATCCGGTGGGTGGATACTTCATTGGAACGGGGAGATGATTTTCCCCAGCCGACGCCCATAACCACCACCGGTGGTTTGTTTCCCGTGGCGGGTCGGAGCTTTTCCTTTTGCGTAACCGGAGGTCGATATGCTTGAAATGGAATTGCGACTGCAAGAAGTCTTCGACCATGAAATCCCCTTGAGTCGGGCATTGGGAATCCGTATTCTGGAGGCGAAGCCGCCTCGATTGGTATTGCAGGCTCCGCTTGCGCCCAATCTCAATCATAAACGCACCGCCTTCGCGGGAAGCCTTAACGCGGTGGCTACGCTGGCGGGTTGGGGGGTCGTGTATACCGCTTTGTACCAGGCGGGTTTTAAAGCGCAGGTCATTATTCAAGAAAGCGCAATTTCATATATCAAGCCCGTGCAGACGGATTTTCAGGCTATATGCGAATACCCTCCTGAACCTGTTTTCGTGGAAGCGATGGAACTTTTCGGCCGTAAGGGTAAGTCCCGTTTGAGTCTGGATGTCCCCATCTACGCTGCGGGTGTATTTCCGTCTACTCCGGAAGGAAACGATACGGGGCCATTAGTCGTATTTTCAGGGATTTATGTAATTCTGCAGAACTGAAAACCCGAAATCCTTCTCAACTTCAAGCACCCCCTTTCCATTCATCTTCTTATATGACGTTTCGTCCTGCTCCCAGGTCGTTTCGTCGGGTGACCTCTATACGCACAGCCAAATCGTACTAGATTCCGCAACGGCCTTGAGGGTCGGTGAAGGTCGGTTAGTGGGCTTTATGTCAGGAGATATGTTGGGGATGGGTAGGTCAGACACCGAAGTGCTTTTCCGCAGCCATTATGGCAGCGTACTGGGGTTTTGTCGAGGTTTTGCGAAAAGTAAGGAGGAGGACCAGGATCTCACTTGCGAAGTCTTTCTTCGCATAGTTCGAAGCTATTCCCGATTCGAGGGCCGATCGCATGTATCCACTTGGATTCGCACCATTGCCCGCAATGTCTGTTTTTCCCATATTGCGCGCGCGCGGAAAGAAAAAGCCGGCCTCTCTCCCGCTTATTCCCATTCTCCCGATTCTTTTCCCTCACTCATTTTGTTGCGCCCGAGCCCGATTGAAGCGGAGGAGGACGCGCGCTTGGGTAATATCATGATAGAAAAGGCCTTGGGATCCATCGGGCGGCAGACCCGCGACATTGTGAAGAAATATTATCTGGAAGGCATGAGCCAGGGCGAGGTTGCCCGGGAATTGGGGGTATCCAGGCCCGCGATTGGGAAAAGTCTGAAACGCGCCAAATCCCATTGGCAACAAATGTTGCTGGGAAAAAATGGCTTGTCGACCCAACCATCCCCAGTAAAGAAGCAACGCAAAGCGGTAACACCAAAGGTGGTGATGAAGGTCGCAGCCTGAACGTGAGGTTTCTACGTGTGTGATTCCGGTTCCAGGGTGGTGGAATTCTACGATAGTACTTGGAGATTGCCGGGGAAGAAACCCAGGCGCCCCTGGTATTTTGGCGGAATGCCTCGCGAGGCTGCTCCGAGGGGCCTCCCTACTGTATCTTTCCCCTATGTTGCGCCGGAGTCCCGCCGCGCTTAAAATGGACATTCAACTCAAAAACTCCGAATTAGAAGCTTATTTGCGCCGAATCGCCTGGCCCGGGTCTTTTGAGGCCCTTACCCATTTTTGGCGGGGGGATGATTTATTGGGTGGAGAAGCTAAATTCCAGCTTGCTTGCGGGGATGGGTTGCATCCCCTAATTGAATTCGAATTTGATATTTTTTCCGATTCACGCAGCCTTGTCAAAGCCGAAAAACTTGTAAATTTTCTGCAAGCCAGAGGCCTTTGCGATAAAGGTCGCGGGCAGGCTTTGCTGGCATGGCCGGGCGAAACCCGGTTACGAATGGTTGCGGATGGATCGGAGATCCGAACGCAGCGATGGCTCGACTTGAAACTTTGCTGGCATGCCGGTAGCGGATGGTCGGCCAAAGCCTATTTGGGATTCAGTCCACGTTTTTCCGTACCGGTCACCTAGGGAACACCGGTTTACAACTTTCAGGAAATTCAATGAATTATTCCGGCACGAACGGTAGCGAAACCTTGTCCGCATGGATAGCCCATGACGCGCTGGACTTGGAGGAGTTTTTCGGTTTCGCCCGGAAAATTTGCAGTGAAATTACGCGACTCCACTCTGCCGGCGAAATGTTGGGAGTTCTGTATCCAGGCCGGATTGAGGTCTCTTCCAATACGGAGCTTCTCGAATTTCTCGCCGTGAGCTCGATTATACCCTCCGAACCGCCACTTTCGGAACGGTTGAACCTGACCTCCCTTTCCGACGCCTGGCCCTACTTGGCTCCCGAGATGACCGGACGCATGAACCGGCTTCCGGATAAACGATCCGATCTGTATTCCCTGGGCATGTTGTTTTTCCATTTGCTCACGGGCCGACTTCCGGTGGCCTATACGACCTATCCGGAATGGACTCACTGGCATTTGACGGCGACCCCTGTACCCGTTCATGAATGGAACCCCCTCGTGCCCATGCCGCTCTCCGCGATTGTGGCCAAGTTGATTGCCAAGGATGCGGACGATCGATATCAAGACGCCGGGAGTTTGCAGCGCGATTTGGGAATTTGTAATAAGCAATGGAACACTGTCGGGAAAATGGCCGGCTTTGCTCCTGGTTCGACGCCTGTTTCGAGACCCCTGGTTTTCTCCGACCGGCTTTTCGGTCGCGATGAAACACTGAAGGAAATCCTTTCGATGACTGATTTCGCCAAGCGGGGAAGTCGCCGAATACAGTTACTTTCGGGCAGCCCGGGTGTGGGAAAATCGGCATTGGCGGCCGAAGCCGGTCGTATCTTCCTCTCAAAGGGAATGCAATTTTTCCATGGAAAATTCGAACCGTTGCAAAAAAACACTCCCTATGGCGCCTTCGTAACCGCTTTCAGGCAAATTGCGGAGCGAATGTTGGGGTTGCCGCCCGAACGTCTGGAATGGTGGAAAAGCCGCTTACTGGAGTGCCTCGAGAGTAACGGGCGTGTTATTATCGAATTGGTGCCCGATTTTCGGCATGTGCTCGGGACGCTACCCGATTTGCCTCAATTGGGAATTCCCGAAGCCCAGCACCGTTTTCGCATGGCCATCCAGGATTTTTTGCGGGCCGTCGCTCCGTCCGAATCTCCGCTGGTACTATTACTCGACGATTTGCACTGGGCCGACGCGGCCTCTCTGGAGCTACTCCGTATCTGGATGCAAGATACCGAACCCGCGCATATTCTGATTATCGGCACGTTTAGGGAAGGCGAGGGGGATGCCGATAGCCAATTGGGAAAATGGCTGGGCGAATGCCGAAAACTTCCGGAGACGGTGCGAAGCCTTTTTCTGGAGCCCTTACAGGAAAGGCAGGTCACCGCGTTTTTACAGCAGGCGCTTTGCGTGGAATCCGACCGCTTGGCGCGTTTGTCCGAATTGGTGTTTCGTCACACGCAGGGAAATCCATTTTCCATGCGCCAATTGCTGTTACAATGGCGGCAGGAAAACATGCTTCGCTTCGAATACGATTTCGACAGGGCTTCCCAACCACACGGGCATTGGGTCTGGGACTTGAAGGCTATCGAAAACATTGGGGTATCATCCCAGGTATCGGAGCGGTTAAATGCGCGCATTAACGGCTTGGAAGCGGAACAAAAACATACGCTTCTACAGGCTGCTTGCTTCGGAACCCGCTTCCAGGTAAAAGTTCTCGCCGACCATCTGGAGCAAAGCGTCGACCAGACTCTATCCCTATTGGGAGCTTTGCAACTCAGGGATTTACTCACCTCTTGCGGGGGAATCGCAGAGACTTTCGATTTTCAGCATGACAATGTTCGTGAAGCGGCCTATCGCATTTTGACGGAGCCGGAGAAACACCAGGCACACTGGCGCATCGGGCAACGCTTGCTGGCCGAAATGAAATCGCTGGACCAGGGAGATACCCTATTCGAAGTCGCGAATCATCTCATCGCCGGCATATCCCAGGCCCGTGGCTCATTTGAACGGAACCAAGTCGCCCAGCTCATTTGGGCGGCGAGTCGCAAGGCCTTGGCATCGGCCGCATATTTTTCCGCTGCGAATTTCATCCATGCGGCCAGGCGATTGCTTGGAGACACGGCCTGGGAAGACAACTATCCCCTGGCATTCGGATTGGCTCTTGACCGGATGGAATGCGAGGCCCTGGTTAATAATGTGGATGCCGCGCGCGCGTGTTTGGAGGAGTTGTTGGAAAAGGCCTCTACGCCGTCCGACAAGTTGGCCGCCTATTGCGGCTTCATCCGGATTTTGTTGCACGAAAACGCCTATGGCGAAGCGATAACGCTGGGAACCGAAGCTTTGCGGCTGTTGGGCGTCCATATTCCCAAGCGCGCCCACCCGGTGAGCCTGTTGGTGGAAATGGCAACGGCCGAATGGCTGCAGCGAAAAAGCCGGCACGAAAAATTACGGCGCCTGTCACCCAATTTGAGCGCGGAAAACCAGACTGCGCAAACATTGCTTACCCATTTATGGGTGGCTTCCTATTGGGAGGATCAGGCGCTTTACGCGCTCGTTACGCTGAAGATGGTGAATTTTTCCATGCGTCACGGAAATGCGGAAATTTCCTCGGTGGCATATGTTTTTTATGGGGCCATGCTCAATTCGGTCATGGGACGCACTGAAAAAGCCCGCTGGTTCGGGGATTTGGGATTGGGTCTTTCCCGTGATGTGCGCAATCCCGGCATCCGCGGCAAAGTTTACATGTTCTACGGCGGGTTCATCAACCTCTTTCACGCTCCCCTCGAGTCCAGTCTTGCTTTTTTCGAGGAAGGCTACAAAGAGTGCCTGCGCGCCGGTGAAAGGGTATTCGCGGGTTTCGCCGCCGAGGCGTATATCACCTGTCTTCCGATGGCGAATCGGGGTCTGGACGAGGTGGAGTCCGAATGCCGGCGCTATGCGCATAAACTGGAATTGCTGGGAAAGCATTCCAGTTCTTTCGTAGTAGCCTTGGTGTTACATCATGTCAGGGAGGTTTCCGGATCCGGCGGTTCCGACAATCCCGCGCCTTCACGCCCACCTTCCCGGCCCTTGGGTTCGGAGCCGGAGGGTGAATCCGGGAAACCCCCGAAGGGGAAAGTAAATCCGAAAGAAAATTCGCGTGCCGGCCGCGGCATTCAACTGCTCTACGCTATGCAGTCGGCATTCCTTGCCGGAGAGTGGGAACAAGGCTTAGCAAGCGGAGAAGACTTGCAGGGCAACCCCTTATTGAAAGGCGTTCCGGTTTTGGTGGCCGCTTATCACGTGCATGCGGCGCTCCTTTGCGCCGAGGGTATGGCCAGGCTGGGGGAACCGAGTCGTCGTAAATGGCTCTCCCGCATTCGCAAAGCGGCCAAACAGTTACGTAAATGGAAAGATCTATGCCCGGAAAATTTCCAGGCTCCCCATGATTTGGTTCATGCCGCCTTGTATCGCATCCAGGGTGATTTCACCCAAGCTGCCCGGTTGTGTGAAGCGGCTGTTGAAGCCGGGCGGCGCTTCGGGTCGCAAATGTATGAAGCCGAAGCGCTCGAGCAGGCCGCGCGGAATTATCTGGAGGCGGGATCCACGCGCTTGGGCTGCCAGGCCTTGGTTGAGGCCGAAGCCTCCTATGTTCGCTGGGGCGCGCTACCCAAGGCGACCGCTGTGAGAGCCGAACTCGATTCGCTCCCGCGTTGGGCGTTTACCAAGCCCAAAGGAAGGGACATTTCCTCCGATGAAGATGCGGTTAAACCGGGAATCCAGGATATCGATCTCCATTCCGTAATGGCGGCTTCGCGAGCCATATCCGGCGAGATTGTTTTTAAAAGCCTGTTGGCGAAACTTTTGGAGACCATTCTCAAATGCGCCGGCGCGCAGCGGGTCGCACTCATCCTGGAAAGAAAAAGCGTGTTCATCGTAGAAGCCGAGGCGGTGAGCGATAAAACCCGTCTGTTCGAGTCCACTCCGCTCGATTCCCATTCCGGCTTACCCACTTCCATCGTTTATTATGTGGCCCGTACCGAAAAAAGCCTGATATTATCGGATGCCCGCACCGATACGCGTTTTATTCACGATCCTTATTTGCGGCGCAACGAACCGAGGTCGGTTTTGTGCGCCCCATTGCTCAGCCAGGGCAAGTTACGAGGCATCATTTATGCTGAGAACAACCTGACCACCAGCGCCTTCACCCTGCAGAGGCTTGAGGTGTTGAATATTCTCGCGGCCCAGGCGGCCATATCCCTGACCAATGCCGACTACCATTCCCTGCAAATCGAGGCCTTGCAGGCCCGCGTTTCCCCGCACTTCCTTTTCAACGCCTTGAGTTCCATCGCCGAGTTGATTCTCGACGACCCGGCGGGAGCGGAAAAGGCGGTCATTCTGCTTTCCGGCCTTTACCGTTACATTCTCACCGCTTCGCTCAACAATTCGGTGCCCTTGTCGGAAGAGTTGGAAATCGTGCACGCGTACCTGATGCTGGAAAAGCTTCGGTTCGGCGACAAACTGGATTTCGAAATCACTTCCGAAGGTGATATCGGTTCCGTGCAGGTTCCGGGTCTGATCATCCAGCCACTGGCCGAAAACAGCGTTCGCCACGGCATCAGCCCTAATATCGACGGGGGAAAAGTGAGCGTGCATGTCGAAAACCGCGATGGGCATTGTCGGATCATTGTTTCGGACAACGGCTTGGGCTTGGGGAATAACCATTCCACCGGCACGGGTTACGGATTGAAAAACGTGCAAGAACGTCTGAAATTGGTTTATGGAGAAGGGTATTCCCTTTCCATTTCTTCGCAAGCCGGTTATCGGGTCGAAATCAACTTGAGACTTTCACACTTCGAAAAAGCAGCTCCGTGAAGATTCGCGCCCTCATTGTTGAAGACGAAGCCCATTCGTTGCGGCGCCTGGTCAGGCTTTTGAATCCGTGGAATCTTGAAATAGAAGTAGTCGGGCAATGCACCAACGGTATAACTGCCGTGGAACAGATTCAAACCCTGAAACCCGACCTGCTGTTTCTGGACATCCAGCTGCCGGGTCTTAACGCTTTTCAAATCTTGAGCCGGCTGGAAAAACAACCCTTCATCATTTTCACAACCGCATTTGCGACCCATGCCCTGGAAGCGTTCAAGCATAACTCCGTCGATTATCTGCTCAAGCCCATCGAGCCGGAAGCGCTGGAACGCGCCATGTTGAAAATGCTCAACAGGAGTACGCCGAAACTCCCCAAAATAGATCGAATTTCACGATTATTGGAAAACCTGGAACAGGGTTATTTGACCTTTATTCCCTGTAGGGTGGGGGAAAGGACCCTATTGGTAAAAGTAGGGGAGATCCTTTATTTTCAGGCTGACAGCAAATACACCATGGTGAAAACCAATGGGAAATCCTATGCCATTACCACCCCGCTGGTGGATTTGGAACGGCAACTCGACCCCAAGGAATTCATTCGCATCCATCGGGGAACCTTGGTTAATCTGGCGTGGATTGCCGAAATCCGCAAATCCTTCGAAGGAAAAGTCAAAATTTTGATGCTGGACCAGCCTTCCTCCGAATTGTCTGTCAGCAAGGCCTTTGCCGAGCGATTGCGCGATTTTTAGCCGCCTTGCATGTTTCCGGTGTCCCTGCTTGACCGGCGGAACGCTTGGCTGTATCTTTTTACCGCCTATGCGCAAACAGAATTTTCAAACCCCGGGGCCGACTCGGGGTTTCTTGTTTCAAGGGTTGAAGGAATATGAAACGCACCGAAGACTTGAATGTAACGCAAACTCAGCCGCTCATCTCGCCCCGCGAGTTGAAATCGGCCTTTGTCATGGACGAAACGGCGAATAATGTCGTCATTCAAGGTCGGGAAACCATTCAGAACATTTTGCGGGGGAAAGATAAACGGCTTTTGGCCATTCTCGGACCCTGTTCCATACACGATCCCGAAGCCGCGCTCGACTATGCCCGAAAGCTCGCGGCTGTAAGCGAAAAAGTAGCGGATCGCATCGTCGTGGTCATGCGGGTGTATTTCGAGAAACCTCGCACGACTATCGGGTGGAGGGGTCTCATCAACGATCCGCATCTCGACGACTCTTGCGATATCGAAACCGGGCTGCGTATCGCGCGAAAACTTCTGCTCGATATCAATCATCTGGGTCTGCCCGCCGCCACCGAATTTCTCGATCCCATCGTCCCGCAATATATCGCCGATTTGGTGAGCTGGGCCGCCATTGGAGCGCGCACTACCGAATCGCAAACGCATCGTCAAATGGCCAGCGGCTTGTCAATGCCCGTGGGTTTCAAAAATGGAACCGACGGCAATGCGCAAGTCGCCATCGACGCCATGCAATCGTCGCGCAGCGCGCATAGTTTTCTCGGACTCGATCCTGACGGAAGAACCTGCGTAATCAAAACCAAAGGCAATCCCTGGAGCCATCTGGTTTTGCGCGGAGGACGGGATAGGACCAATTACGATGCGAAGAGTGTCGCGGAGGCGGTGGAAAAAATCCGCAAGGCCGGCTTGGAAGAACGCCTCGTCGTCGATTGCAGCCACGGAAATACCAATAAGCAGCATGAATTGCAGGAAGTAGTGATGCAAAGCATACTGAGCCAAAGAAGCGACGGCAACCGCAACATTATCGGAGTAATGGTCGAAAGCAATCTTTTCGGAGGCAGCCAGAAAATCAACCCGGATCGCTCCAAAATGCGGTACGGTGTTTCGGTAACCGACGATTGTATCGATTGGGATGCGACCGAACGCATTCTCCTCGAAGCGCACGCGGCCATGGCCAGGGTGGAATAAATTTCATTCCGCCGGGGGAGGTAATTTATCCGCTCTATCCGGCCCGGGCAGGAAAACCAAACCGATCAGGGCGAAAGCCACGATGAGAATCAGCGCTTGAACGCCTACCGCCACCCAGGCTGAGCCGCCTAATTCTCCGAAAAACCGGTTGGTTAAGAAAAGGGCGGCGGGGAGTAACACGAAAATTCCCAATAGCACCCAACTGCTGCGTTTTTCCAGATCGACATGCCGCGCCCTGCGCTTCAGCCATAAAAAACCGGCCAATACCACGGCAGCTAACACCAGATTTTCCGCCATAGGCGATTAAGATACCTATTTTATGAGAGTACACTCGGGAAAGCGAATTCCGCTTTCCAAGTAACATAGGAGGTCTTCTTGAAAAAACGGTTTCATCTCGGGCATTATCTTGCGATTGCGTCGCTGTTTATGGTTCTTTCTTCCGGACAGGCAAGGGCGCAGGCCTCGGGTTTGGGGTTGGGAGTCATTCTGGGCGAGCCCACAGGCCTAAGCCTTAAAAATTGGTTGGGCGGCAGCACGGCTCTCCATGCCGCTTTAGCCTGGTCGTTAAGCCATAATAATGTTTATGCCCATGCGGATTACGTATTTCACAATTTCAATATCGTCCGGGTCGACGTGGGAAGGTTGGCGGTGTATTATGGAATCGGTGGTCGCTTTTACGCGGCGGACGATCCGGGAGTGGGAGTACGCGTTCCCATCGGCTTAAACTATCTCTTCGCTGATATGCCCTTGGATGCCTTCGTAGAATTGGTGCCGGTTTTGGCGGTGTTGCCCGATACCGATTTCGACTTGTCCGGAGCTATCGGACTCCGGTATTTTTTCTGATAACGACTTAGTCCTTCACCTGATTAAGGAGTGAACGCCGATGATATTGCGATGGTTACCTTGGAAATACGTCATTCGCCGCGCCGCGCATGCGCATGGCTTCCTCGATCCTCTATCCATACTTGGCCGCCTGGGAAATTTCGCGCAACCTTCCGAAGTCACCGAGCCGGTGGAGTTGTTGCGCGCCGGACTGGTCTTCCATGCCCGGGGCCTAATCAATACCCGCGCCATTCAGAACAATCTCGACTGGGTGTGGCCTTATTGGGTGGAGCGCCAGTTTAATCCGCGCGATCCTTCTTTTATCCCCCGGGGTTTTTCCTTCAGCCATATCAATCTCTCGCACCGGAATTGGACCGCGGTAGGCGTGCCCGACTGTCCGTTTCTACCCTTGGTCGATCCTACCGGGTTGGTCACGCCTTTTATCGATGGTTGGTCGCTCGACGGTTGGATATTGCGTGAAGACGGAACCCGACTGCTTCCTTCCAAACTCAAGGAAAACAAGGAAATCCATCAAAACCTGATTCTGGAACCGGACGGGTTCGCCGTGGAAACGCAGGTTAAAAAAGGCGATATGACTTTGAAAAGCCGGGTGGAAGTGATTCTAAACGATGGGGAGCCTTATTGCATTATCCGCTACGAAGCGAAATCGCGCAAGCCGGGATGGGTGGCCGTATCCCTTCGGCCTTATAATCCGGAAGGGGTGAGCTTTGTAAAAAGCGTGCATTTTCACCCCGGGCAGGCTATCTGGACGATCAATGGCGAGCCTTGCGTCCGGTTCGTGGAGCCGGTGGAAAGTCATGCGGTATCCGAATATCGCCAAGGCGACGTATTGTCGCAATTGCCGCATCCCTCTCCCAATCTTTACCAAACCCAATGCAAGGTGGAAATGGCCACCGCGGCGGCTTTGTTCCCTCTCGACGACAAAGGCCGGGGAGTGGTCACGGTTCAGGTGAAGTTGCACAAGGACAAGGAAACCCTGGACCGGTTCGGCAAAAAATATAAGGCGGTTCCCTGGCAGAAGGCTTTGGCCGAAACCTGCTCACTCAGCGTCCCTGATACCCGGTTTCAAAATCTTTTCGACATCGCGGTGCGATCTTTGTTATTGCATTCGCCGGGAGAGGTTTTTCCCGGGCCTTACACGTATAAGCGATTCTGGTTTCGCGACGCGGCGTTTATGCTCGATGCCCTGCTGGCGGTCAACCTTCCGGATAGGGTCCGTCGCACCCTGGAGATTTTCCCGGAAAAGCAGACGGTAATGGGCTATTTTCTCTCCCAGGAAGGCGAGTGGGATTCCAATGGCGAAGCCATATGGATAATCAACCGTTATTGCGAGGTAACCCGCTCCTCTGCTCCCGAACATCTGCTCAACGCAGTGCGCCGAGGGGCGGAATGGATTTGCCGCAAACGTATCCGGGGCGGTAAAGACGAACGGGTGGAAGGCCTGTTTCCCGCGGGTTTCAGCGCCGAACATCTGGGTCCCAACGACTTCTATTACTGGGACGATTTCTGGGGCGTGGCGGGATTGCGCGCCGCAGCGGCGCTCTTTGATCGCGATGGATACGCCCAAGAGGCGGAACGGTTCCGAAGAGAAGCGGACGATTTTCAACAGGCGATAGATAGGAGTATAGCCCTCACCCAGAAAGAAGGCGGCTTGGGCCGAGCCGTTCCGGCGGCTCCCCGCAGACGCATGGACTCGGGAGCCGTGGGATCCCTCGCGGCGTCATACCCATTGAAGCTCTATCCCTTAGCTGATGAGCGTATGTTGGAAACCGCCCTCTATTTGCGCAAGCACCATAGCGTACGTGGGGCCTTCTTCCAGGATATGATCCATTCCGGCATCAACGCCTACCTCACCTTGCATATCGCCCAGGTCTTGCTGCGCGCGGGCGATGCCGGGCATTTTGAATTGGTGGAGAAGGTGGTCGACCTCGCGTCGCCGACGGGTCAATGGCCCGAAGCCATCCATCCCCATACCTTGGGCGGTTGCATGGGGGATGGCCACCATGCCTGGGCCTCGGCCGAGTGGGTATTGATGATACGCAGCCTGTTCCTGATAGAGGAGGAGGATTCTCTCATCCTTTGTGCAGGCATTCCACGCAAATGGCTGGATCAGGGGAGTCCTCTGCGTTTCGGCCCGACACCTACCCGGTTCGGTACCGTTACCGTCCATGTCCGCCCTGAAAAAGGCCGGGTGAAAGTGGCCTGGGAGGCCGATTGGAAAGGGCCGCAGCCCCGGATTGAGGTGCGCCTCGAGGGCGCGGAAACGGCGGAGAGGCCTGCGAAAGGTATTGCTGCGGTGGCGATAGACCGGGTTTAAACTGAAAGGCCCATTCCCGACTTCCTCGGTCTAGGGGAGTTCCCGATAGGCCACGTGACCGGCCTAAAAACAGGCCAACCTTAGTATATTAAACCCAATCCCCATCCTAAACTGGAGAGTGTGCGCTGATGACTATGAAAATGCATTTTGCGGGAATTCGGACCGCATGGATTCTCTTGATTTTTTCCCTTTCTTCCGTGACCGCTAAACCGTTACAACTCTGGGTGAACTCCGATACGGACCGAAAATATTATGAGAACATGGTCAAGCTTTACCAGAAAGACTTCGATCCGAAGTTCAAAATGGATATTCGCTCCTACGGTTTCGTCGAGATGCCCGACAAGCTTTCCATCGCCATTAAAACCGGCATCAACGCGCCCGACATCGTGCAAATCGATGAGCTCTATTTCAGCCTCTTTTTGAAACCCGACGACATGCCTTTTCTCGATCTCACCGAAAGGATCAAGAAAAGCGGCCTTGAGCGCGGAATGATGCCGCAACGGATGCGCCTCTTCGAGCATAAGAATCGATATTACGGGCTCCCCCAATCCATCAGCGCGGTGGTGCTTTACTACCGGGCCGACGTCTTCGAAGAATTGCAGATTTCCCCGCGCTCCATCGACACCTGGGACAAATTCATGGAAGTGGGCAGGCGGCTGAAAACCGGCAACCGCTCGCTTCTGGCTATGGATTGGTCTTATTTCGAAATTCTCTTGCGCCAGCGTGGCTATGACCTCTTCGATACCGACGGCAAAGATCGCCTGCTGGATTCCGTGACGGTGGAAACCCTGGACTTTCTGGTGAAGATGTCCCAGGAGGGAGTCGGTGAAAATCCGGACCGGGGTTCCATTTTCGATGCGACTTTTTTCGGCGGCGACGTAGCGAATAACGAAGTGATGGCTATCATGGGCGCGGGCTGGTACGGGCTGGATATGATTCAAAATCTCTCTCCCCCGGAATTAATCGGCAAGTGGAGGGCAATGCCGCTGCCGACCTGGACCGACGACAAATCGAATAAACGCACCACTTCCACATTTTCCGGTCAAGGCCTGGTTCTATTTTCGAAAACCAAGCGGGCCGACGATGCCTGGAAATTCGTACAATGGGTGATGGAAAACCCGGAAGCCAATGTACAACGCTACCTGCAGGGCAATTGCATTACGCCTTTCCGGCCGGCATGGGTGGATATGCGCTTCAACCGTCCCGACTCCACTTTCGGAGGCCAGTCGCTGGGCGCGATAACTCTTGAACTCGCATCCCAAGTTCCCGCCATGGTTCAGGACCCACGCCGGATTATCGTAGTCAATTTGCTACGCGAAAATTACTGGCAATCCCTGATGGATGGAACGACAAGCGCGAAGGAGGTGCTTACCGCAATTCGCGCTGAACTGGGCAAGGGGAAATCCCGGAAATAATGGGGGAGAGCCATGAGCGCCCAGCCTGGCTTGAAACCTTTCCCCAAAGCCTATTTAGCGCCCTTTTTATTGGGGTATTTGGCTTTTTGGCTCATCCCCCTGGTGGAGGGCTTCGGGTTAAGTCTGCAAAGCGACACGCGCTTTAAGCAAAGCGAATTCGTGGGTGCGCAACACTATCTCAACCTTTTAGACGATGGCCGGTTTTTCACGGCCTTGCAGAATACGGGCCTCTATGCTTTTGGCACCATTGCGGTCATATTGCCCTTGTCCCTTTTGTTGGCAAGCCTGCTACGAGGCGCTTTAGGCCGATTACGCGGGATCTACGCTTTTCTCCTCCTGCTCCCCGGCTTGACCCCTCCTTCGGTACTGGCGTTTTTGTTCCTGATGGTATTCAGCGGCCCCAGGGGATATCTCAACGCCGGTCTCGAGCTTTTCGATTTGGGACCATTCGGTTGGTTTCAAGATCCCGTCTTCATCCGCCTGTCCTTGGTTTTACAGGCGGTATGGCGGTGGACGGGCTTCGCCACGCTTTTTCTGGCAGCGGGCATGGATTCCATCCCCCGATCACTTTATGAAACCGCGCGTTCCGAAGGGGCGGGGGTGTGGCAAAGATTCGTCCATGTAACTCTGCCGCTACTACGTAACGTAATCATCTTCGTCTGCGCGTTTTTATTGCTGGACGCCTTCGTGCTATTCGAAGGAGCATATGTTTTGCTGGGAAGCTCGGGCGGGCCGGGCGATGCCGGATTATTGCTGGTTTCCTATGCCTATTTCACCGCCTTTACCCTGGGGCGTTTCGGGTCCGCGGCGGCCATGAGCTTTTCGCTTATACCCCTGGTTTTGCTCATGCTCGGCGTTTTGTTTCTGGTTTTTGGACGACGACGCGGGAAGGAGGCTTAAACCCGTCATGCTGCCTTCGCTGGGATTTAAAACTCTTTCTCCCGATCGTCGCCGCCTGGCACAACGGATCGGCATCAGTTTGATGCTTTCCCTGCCCTGCGCCTTTTTCGCCTTTCCTTTTCTCTGGATGCTTTTCTCGGTTTCCAAAACCAATCTGGAGATTTTCACTCCCCTTAAATTCTTTCCCGACGCTTATTCCTGGGATGCCTTTCGGGCGCTGCTGGGCGGCGAACATATTCCCTTCGTAAGGCAATACGCCAATTCCCTGTTTATCGCTTCGGTGCAATCCGTGGGGGCGGTTGCCGTTTCCGCCACCGCCGGATTCGTTTTCGGCCGCTACGAATTTCCCTTTAGACGTACCCTGTTGGTGCTGGCCGTGTTTACCGTACTCATCCCCCGGCAGGTGCTGGTGCTTCCGCTATTTTTGTGGATGCACCGTTTGCATCTGCTTGATACGCCCTTCGCGGTTATCCTCCCCGGGGTGGTTACGGGCTTGGGAATCCTCTACTTCACCATGGTGTTCCGCAGGGTGCCGGGCCATTTGTTGGATGCCGCGCGCATGGAAGGAGCCTCCGAATACCGGGTGTTTCGTTTCGCGCTTCCGCTTGTCCTGCCCTCGCTGCTTACCTACGGGCTCATCCATTTTATCCTGGCCTGGCATGAGCATATCATTCCCCTGGTCATGCTCAACACGGAAACCCGCTTGACGGTGCCCTTGGCGCTGAGCAGCCTTTACGGGGGTGACATGCGCGTTCCCTACGCCATGCTCATGGTCGGCTCGCTGGTAACGGTATTGCCTACGGCATTGCTGTATTTTTTCTTGCGGCGCCATTTTCAATCATCCCTGGCCGACCTTACTTCGCGATAGGAGGAGATGCTTGCCTTACCTTTCATTCCGAAATGTCGGTAAAACCTTTGCCGGTACGGTCAAAGCCGTAAACGATTTCACGCTGGAGATAGGCGAGGGTGAACTTGTCACCCTGGTTGGGCCGTCGGGATGCGGAAAATCCACTTTGTTGCGGCTGACGGCCGGGTTGGAAGACCTTACCACCGGTGAAATCCTGCTCGCGGGCAAACCCGTGCACCACCTTCCCCCCGGGCGTCGCGACATGGCCATGATGTTCCAGGATTATGCGCTGTTCCCGCATATGACGGTGGAGGAAAACATGGGCTTCGGCCTGCGCATGCGGGGCCATGCCAAACGCGAGGTCTCGGAAAGCGTGCGCGAAACCGCCGCTTCGTTGGGATTGGGCGACTTGCTGGCCCGCTTTCCTTCCGAATTGTCGGGAGGGCAAAGACAACGTACCGCTTTGGGGAGGGCCATATTGCGCCGTCCCCGCGTTTTTCTGATGGACGAGCCCTTATCGAATCTTGACGCCGAGCTGCGCCAGCGTATGCGCGTGGAGCTTAAAGAATTGCACGGACGCCTCAAGACCACCATGCTTTTTGTTACTCACGATCAAAGCGAGGCCATGACCCTGGGCGACCGCATCGTGGTCCTGCGCGACGGGACTATCCAGCAGGTTGACACGCCGCTTAGGCTATACAACAAGCCTGAAAATGAATTCGTGGCGGGTTTTTTCGGCTCTCCCGGAATGAATCTCCTGCCGGGCCACGTCGAGAAGGATGACGGAGGCCTTTGGTTTCGGGGTGCAGGGTTCCGGGTAAGAATCGCCACGGGTGAAGCGACGCTCAGGGATGCATCCGGAGCGGAAGTCGTCGAAGTCACTCTGGGTGTGCGGCCGGAGGGTTTCACCCACAAGGATGAGTCCGTTACCCGAGAAGGGGAGGGAATCGAAGGAAGGGTAAGGCTTTGGGAACAAATGGGTTCGCACCTGCTGCTTTATTTGCGCTGCGGGTCCGCGGAGGTGGTGGCGCGCATGGAAAGTGGGTGGGAATCCGCCGCGATTCCCCATGTAGGTGAGGCCTTGCGACTCTCCATCGACATGGCGCAGGCACATTTTTTCGCAAAAAAGACGGGGATGCGGCTAACCCTGACAACGGCCGTCGCAAGTTGAATAGATGCGACGGGGACGATTCACATTAGAGCCATAAGTAGCGAATCCGGAGCGGAAAAAAAACAAGCCTTCTCGGCGGAGGCCGAAACCGCTTCCTGCAAGGCCGGGTCCCGGGTGACGAAAAAGGCGGTAACCCGGGCGCCATGGTTCTTGGCGACCTTAATCATGGGGAGATCCGCCCAGGTATCCCCGCAAATAAGCGCCTCTCCGGTCAGGGGTATTTTCAGGCGGCTCGAAAGGAACAAGAGTCCGTCTCCCTTGGTGAACTCCCGGAGCGAGCCCCCCGGTCCGCTTTCATCGACGGTCAGGAGAATTTCCACATCGAGTCCGGTATCTTCCAGCCGGAAATACTTTTGTTCGGGATCGGTTTCCCAAACGGCGGCTTCCACTTCAGCCTTGAATTGCGCGCTTAAAGCCGGGGAGGCCGAACGGGCGATGTCCTGTATCGCTACCGTAAGTTGACCGAACTTTTTTTGCATTCCCGAACCAATGCGTGCAAACAGGCCGTAATGCGGAAGTTGCAGGAGGCGAGTGAGTTTTTCCTCCAGGCGTAAAAGTTTTTCCTCCTGGTCGGGGAGCAGCGTGTCGTGGCCGCAAAGGCCGTCGGGAGTCGAATACTCTCTGCCCTTCGACCCGGCATAAACACAGAGGTCCGACGGCATGACGTTGACATCGACCAGCCCGCCTCCTTTTAGTGGTGCGGAGGTCAGTACCATGGCCCGGGTGCAATACGCACGGATGAAGCGGGAGAGGATGACGGCGGCGTGTACCGGTTGCACCGAAGACCAATATCGGGCGCAATAATTATTGATGGTTCCGTCGCGGTCGGCGACCAGGATATCGAGTTTCGCGCCGGCCAGGGCCGCGGACCCGCTTTCGGCTTCCTGCTCCCATTGTGGATGTGATCCCCGCCACCATTTCCGGAAACTTCCGGCGTCCCGGCTCAAGTAGACGTCGTCTTTCTGCGATTCTCGGATTTCATAACCGATATCCAATGCCACCGGTTTTTCCGCTTCAAGAAACAGACGGAGGCCATCACGCTCCGGCAGGCTCGATAATTTCTGTAAATAATGTAACAAAAAATCGATATCCTTTTTTTGCGGAGATTCGTCGGCCAATAACCGGGAAGCCACGCGGGCGCGTGTAGCCCTCAAAATCGGCATGCTTTCGCGGAATTCCTTAAGATTCATTGTCGAGTGGGAATAGAAAGCGGGCATGGTTCAAAAAGTAAAACCTTCCCCAGCGCCGCAAAGGGGTATTCTGCGAAAATAACGCTGGATCGGTGCGTAGAGGAAAAACTATTTTGGGGCGAATGCCGGAAAGTTATTACAATTCGAGGTAACACCCAAAATCAGGAAGGACAATCAACCGCGTCCTTCCATTCAGCCATAAGGAGACTTCCCATGCGCTTGGTGGTCGTTTCGAACCGTTTACCCTTTACGGTGGTGGAAAAAGAGGGCAAGCTGCGTTTTAAAGCCAGTTCCGGAGGATTGGTCAGCGGTCTGGGCGCATATATCGATAAGATGCGCTCCCTGGGCCACGCAGCGGAAACCCTGTGGGTGGGCTGGCCCGGTATCACAGTCGATAAACCGGAATTGCGGGCCGGCCTCAAGGCCAAGGCCTTGTCCGATCACTCCGCCTACCCGGTTTTTCTCTCCGAAGAGGCGATGGATAATTTTTACTTCGGTTTTTGCAACGGCACGCTCTGGCCGCTATGCCATTATTTCCCCACCTTCGCGAAATACGAAGAGGAATATTGGGAAGTATACCGCGAAGTCAACCAGGCTTTTTGTGACGCGCTGCTTGAGATAGCCCAACCGGGCGATATTTTCTGGGTACACGATTATCAGCTCATGTTGTTGCCGGCGATGTTGCGCGCCCGCATGCCCGAGGCCCTCATCGGATTCTTTTTTCACATCCCCTTCCCATCCTTCGAGATTTTCCGCTTACTGCCTCGAACATGGCGAGAGCAGCTGTTGGAAGGCCTTAACGGTTCCGACTTGGTGGGATTCCATACCAACGATTATACGCAAAACTTCTTACGCTCCTGTTTGCGAAACCTCGGTTTGGAGCATAACCTAGGCTACCTCTCGCAGGGCGAACGCACTTGGAAAGCCGATACCTTTCCCATGGGCATCGATTTCGACAAATACCATGACGCCGTCGGCACCCCCGGAGTGGTCAAGGAGGCGGACAAGTTGCGCCGGAAAATGGAGAACGTCCGTACGGTATTTTCCGTCGACAGGCTCGATTACAGCAAAGGCATCCTCAATCGGCTGGAGGGTTACGCACAATTTCTGGCCGACAACCCCGATTGGCACCGCCGCGTCATCCTTATCATGGTGGTGGTGCCTTCCCGCACGGGCGTGGAGCAGTACCAGATCATGAAGCGGCAGGTGGATGAGGCCGTAGGCCGCATCAACGGGGAATATGGCGACGTGCATTGGACGCCGGTTCTCTACCAGTACCGTTCCGTTTCCTTCGATCAACTCATCGCCCTCTATAGCTTGAGCGACGTGGCCCTTTTGACGCCGCTTCGCGACGGCATGAATCTCGTCGCCAAGGAATATGTGGCGGCCCGCGCCGACCAGACGGGGGTGCTCATTCTCAGCGAGATGGCCGGAGCCGCCAAGGAAATGGGAGAGGCCCTAATCGTAAACCCCAACCATAAAAAGGAAATTGCGGAGGCCATCCGTACCGCCTTGGACATGCCGGTGCAGGAACAGGTACGTAATATCCAGGCCCTGCAAGATCGGCTTCGTCGCTATAGCGTCTTCCGGTGGGCCGAGGATTTCGTGGAAAGGCTGCGTGAAGTCAGAGCGAGACAAAAGCAGATGGAGTCGCGCCTCCTCACCCAGGATAAACGCCAGGAAATGCTGGAGGCATTCGCCAAAGCTAAAAACCCCCTGCTGTTCCTGGACTGCGAGGGCACCTTGATGCCTATGCCGCTGGATACCAAACAGGTGTCTCCCGATGAGGAATTGGTGGAGTTGCTGGGCTCCCTGGCCTCAGATGGAAAGAGCCGCGTGGTATTGCTCAGCGGACGCGACAAGGAATCGGTGGAATCGTGGTTCGGCGAATTGCCGGTGGATTTGGTGGCGGAGCACGGCGTATGGATCCGCGATCAGGCACGGGCGTGGAGTCTCATTCTCCCCATGCACGCGGAGTGGAAATCCACCCTGATTCCCTTGCTGAATGCCTATGTGGACCGGCTTCCGCGTTCGCGCCTTATTGAAAAGGAATTTTCCCTGGCCTTTCACTACCGCCAATCCGATCCGGAACAGGCGTTTTTGCGCGCCAGTGAATTATTGGACGATTTGGTGGGTCTCACATCCAATTTCGGACTGCAAATCCTGGAAGGTTACAAAGTCATCGAAATTCACAATGCCGGCGTCAATAAACATGCCGCTGCCATGCATTGGCTGGCCGAGGTGAACCCGGATTTCGTGTTGGGGATTGGGGATGACCGTACCGACGAAGACCTTTTCCGGGCTCTGCCGGAAAACGGCTATTCCATCAAGGTAGGAGCGAGCAAATCCTTCGCACGTTTCAACCTCTCCCAAAGGGACGATGTGCGGAAACTCCTGCTTCATATGGTGCAGGCCAATCAGGTGGCGGGAGGCGTGTCTTTGAGAGTTTAGCGGTACTGGAGTAATGGCAAGGGCCCTGCGATAAAGCGGGTACCTGCTGGTTCAATCGGCCCGATGGGATGTGAACCTGCGCCGTAATAATACACTTTTTATCCCCTCAAACGGTTGCGGGTCGCAATTCGACACAACAGGAATTTTGCGCGGTGGATGTTTTCTGGTACATCTTGGGCAGTGGCGTTCTCATGAGCGTAATCTCGCTTGCGGGTATCACCACTTTGCTTTTCAGTGAAAAAAACCTGGAGAGAATCCTCACCACTTTGATTGCCTTTTCCGCCGGTTCACTGATGGGTGGAGCCTTTTTTCACCTTTTACCCACCGCCCTGGAACAAATTCCGGATCCCATGACCTCTCTGACTTGGATGATCGGAGGCTTCACGCTGTTTTTCGCGCTGGAGCAATTCATGCATTGGCACCATCACAACGGTTGGCTTTCGACGACGAAACAGCCCGTAACTTATTTGATATTGGTAGCCGATGGGCTGCATAACTTACTCGGGGGATTGGCCGTGGCCAGCGCCTTTCTGATCGATATTCACCTGGGGATGACTACTTTACTGGCGGCGGCGGTACATGAGATACCGGAAGAGCTGGGAGATTTCGCGATATTGGTGAAAGGCGGCTGGGAGAAATTGCCGGCGCTGGCGGTTAATTTTCTTTCTTCTCTGACTTTTTTGGGCGCGGGTCTAGCGGTTTATTTTGTCTCTTCCGATATCGATTTACGGTATATCATTCCGTTTTCAGCCGGGAATTTCCTCTATATAGCGGCCTCCGACCTGGTGCCGCAAGTGAATAAATGGAATTCCTACCGGAAAAACGGGCTGCAATTTACAGCCTTTTTGGCCGGGTTGGCCTTGTTGCTTCTCATAACCGACCACGGCCATTGAAGGGCTGTTGAGGAATCAATTGGGAGAAGGACTCACTCTCTTTTCCAGGCCGACCTCGTTTTTGCATTTTCCGGTTTGCACCAATTCCGTGACGTTACCCAGGGTGGTATCGGCGATTTTTTTCAGCGCGGTACGGGTGAAAAAGGCCTGATGCCCGGTAATAAGCACGTTGGGAAAGGTTACCAAGCGGGAAAAGACGTCATCCTGGATTACCCGGCTGGATAAATCCTCGAAAAACAAGTCGGCCTCCTCTTCGTAGACGTCAAGCGCCAAATGCCCGATGCGGCCCGATTTCAAGCCCCCAATCACGGCTTTGGTGTCAATGATGGCGCCGCGGCTGGTATTGATGATCATCACACCGTTCCGCATTTGGCCTATCGAATCGGGATTGATGAGATGGAAAGTATCGGGAGTCAGCGGGCAATGCAGGGATAGGATGTCGGACTCGCGGAACAGGTATTCCAATTCGACGTACTCTACGATGTGATTGCGTAAAGCCTCGTTAGGGTAGGGGTCGTAAGCCAGGAGGCGGCAACCGAAGCCCTGCATAATGCGGGCGAAAGCCTCCCCGATTTTTCCGGTACCGATAATACCTATGGTAAGTCCGTGTACGTCGAACCCCAACAACCCTTCCAAGGAGAAGTTTCCCTCCCGGACGCGGTTGTAGGCGCGGTGGATCTTCCGGTTCAAACTTAAGAGCAGCCCCAGGGTATGCTCGGCGACGGCATGGGGTGAATATGCGGGAACCCGTACAACCTTGATACCCAGTTCCTGGGCGGCGGCCAAGTCGACGTGGTTGAAGCCGGCGCTGCGCAATGTGATGAGCTTCACGCCATGCTTTGCCAATTCGACCAGGGTTTCGCGGTCAGCCTTATCGTTGACGAAAAGGCATACACACTCGAAATCCCTGGCAAGCGGAGCCGTATCAAGAGCGAGACGGGCCTCCAAAAAAACCATTTCATGTCCGAAGGCTACGTTGGCGGCGGTAAAAAAATCACGGTCGTAGGATTTGGTGCTGAAAAAAGCGATGCGCATACTTAGGAAAATACCTCCGGTTTGAGGGTTTGCGGCTGCCGCCGGTTGTCGTTTTGATTGGCCTGCTCCAGTTTTCGGTAGACCGTTCTCAGGCTGATACCCAAATCTTCGGCGGTTTTCACCTTGTCGCCGTGATTATGCTTGAGTGTATTCATGATGACGTTCAACTCTATTTCCTCCATGGTCATGCCCTTGCCGATGAAGAGTTGGTTTCCGCCCGAAGCCCCTTGGCTCAACTCGTCCGGAAGGTCATCCACGGTGACTTGATGGCCCAGGCATAGGATTACCGCGCGTTCAATCGCGTTTTCGAGTTCGCGGATATTCCCTGGCCAGCCATAGGCCTCCATGACTCGGAGGGCATCGGCGCTGATGGAGAGATTGGGGCGTTTATTTTTTTGGCAATATTTGCCGATGAAAAAGGAGATGAGCGAATGCAAATCTTCCGTGCGCTGCCGCAAGGGCGGAATGACTAGGGGAATCACGTTAAGACGGTAGAAAAGATCCTCACGGAACAGGCCCAGTTCCACCTGCTTACGCAGGTTTTTGTTGGTCGCCGCGATGATTCGGACGTTGACCTTATGGGCGCTACCGCCTACCGGGCTGATTTCACCCTCCTGCAAGACTCGCAACAACTTGGGTTGCACGCTAAGGGGAACTTCACCGATTTCGTCCAGAAAAATAGTTCCGCCATTGGCTTCGAGAAACTTGCCTTTTTTGTCCTGGTATGCGCCCGTGAAGGCTCCTTTTCTATAACCGAACAATTCGGCTTCGAGCAGGTTTTCCGGAATGGCGGCGCAATTTACGGTTATGAAAGGTTGATTCAAGCGATGGGAGTTGGAAAAAATATGGTTGGCCACCACTTCCTTTCCGGTTCCGGATTCACCCATGATGAGAATAGTGGCGTCGCTGGCGGCAGCCTGGCTTGCGCGCGTCAACAAATCCTTGAAGATCCGGCTTTTCCCCCATTCAAATTCACCCAATTCCGATTTTTTAAGTTTTTCCTTGAGGAGAAAGTTTTCCTGCAAAAGCGCGACCTTTTCAAAGGCCCGGTTGACGACCGCAAGGATTTCCACCTTGTTGAAGGGCTTAGCGATGAAATCATAGGCCCCCTTTTTCATGGCCGCTACGGCATCATCGATTGTGCCGTTACCGGTAATCATGATGGTTTGAATACTGGGATTCACTTCCAGCACCTTTCCCATCAAGGTAAGCCCGTTCATTTTCGGCATCTTCAGATCGGTTATCACGACCTGAGGAATTTCTTCCTTTGCCAGGTTAAGCCCTTCCAAGGGATCGGTGGCGGTGAGAAGGGTAGCGGGAAAGCCGTGAAAGGCCCGCTTCAGCGAATCGATAATACTTTGCTCGTCGTCGACTATGAGGAGTTTCTTTTCCATGTATCCTTGTAAAGCAACCTTTGGGCCAGCAAACTTGGGGTATAAATCGCTAAAATACGGGTAAAAATCAACCTAAATAACTATCGGTAATGTACAAAATGACAAAATGGCAAGCAACTATGACGTAATGACATGTCCGTGGCAAAGGGCGGCCATTTTGCATATAACGGCCTCTAGGGGCGGGGTTTTCTCAATTTTGGATGAAGCAACAGCTGATTTGGCCAATTTTAGGTAGATTCCTCTATAAATGCAAAGTGATCAGACTGCCATTACCTCCAAACCGGTACCAGACCGTCCCCTCGACGAAATCGCGCTTTGCGAAAAAGCTTTCAGCCAGGCGGAGTACGCCATCAATATCACCGATAAAAACGGCATTTTGGTGAAGGTGAACCAGGCGTATTTGAGGCTCTATAAATTCGCGGACGAATCGGATATCCTTGGCCATACCCAGCGGCTGATACGGTCTCCGCAAACGCCCAAGGGTGTTTACAAGCATATGTGGGATACCATACTCGCGGGGGAGACTTGGAGGGGAGAGCTCAGTAATCTAGCCCAGGATGGAAGCGAGGTCTTCATCCACCTCACGATTACCCCCATCCGGGAAGAGGGAAATATCATCGGATATATGGGCTTTTCGCTGGACCGCAGCCAGCAGGTCATGTTGGAAAGGCAGCTTTTCCATGCCAACAAACTGGTCGTGCTGGGCACATTGGGGGCGAGTCTCGCTCATGAACTGAATAATCCCCTGGCCAGCATTCTCCTGGACGCGGAATATATTCGCGAATTATTCGACTCGCCTAACCGGGATTTCGATGTTCAATCCGCGCTTTCGGCGGCGGATTCGGTAATCAAGGGCGCGGAACGAATGAAAAAAGTGGTGGAGCATTTGCTTAACTATTCCCGCAAAGAAACGGAATCCCTTGGCATTTTCTCCCTACTCGACCTGGTGGAAGACAGTTTTCTTTTCATGGACAAGCAGTTGAAGAACCGGGGTATACAACTGGAATACCAGATTGAAGAGGGTATTTATGTCCAGGGGAATCGTACGCAATTGGAGTCGGTGATCCATAATCTTCTCAGTAATTCCAGGGATGCGTTCGATACTTTCGATCCTGCGGAAAAACTCATCAGCATCAAGGCAACCGATTGCGGCGGTAATCTGTTGATGGAATATACCGACAATGCCGGCGGGATTTCCGCCGATGTGAGACCCTACATTTTCGATCCCTTCTTTACCACCAAAAAGGAGACGGACGGCACCGGTCTAGGCCTGTCCATCTCCAAAAAAATCATCACGGAACATGGTGGACAAATCACCTGCCAGTCCGAGTCCGACAAGACCTTGTTTCGCATCGAGCTTCCGATTGCAAAACCCTCAGCCTAATTCGGAAACAAGGCATTGATGCGGGAAAGCAACACGCTTGCCCTGCGCTGCTCATAAATGTTTTCGGGTTCGATGGCCGGAACAGTTCCGGGCGAGGCTTCGACGACATATTCCAATAGGTCTTGGAAAAGTTGCTTGTCCCCGGCACGCACGGCATAATATTCCGCGAACAGGGTGCGCGTACCGAAGTAATGGGGCGCCATTTCCAGGGATTTTTCAAAATGGGAACGGGAAACCTCCAGGTTTCCCCCGGGAAGGAGGGCATGGAGGCTCCCCATGTACCTATGGGGACCACCATAATAATAATTCTCGTCGAGACTCATGACTTGGGCGCAGAAAGCCTCGGCCAACACGGCGTTTTCCAGCCGGATTATGGCGGTTTCATTCGCGACCCGCTTTCCGAGGTTGGCGGCATACCACCATGCCGCCGCCAGGAAGTTGGAATCGATTTCCCGGATGGCCAATATTTCGCTTCCCGTGGCGGTCATGACGCGAGCGTAGCCGGCATGGAGCATTAGCGCCCTTTCGGCGGCCCGCATGCCTTTGTGGAAGAGCCAATATTGCTTATCGGGGTTGGTTTCCGCGTAATTGGCCTGCATATAATAGGCATGTGATAACCGGGTCCATAATTCCGGATCGTGATTCTGCATGCCCGTGAGTCGGATGAAGGCGCGAACGGCTCCGCGCGCGGATTTGAGGGAAGCCCGATCATTCCAAAGGCTATCTGCGTAAGCGATTTCCCGCGCGAATTGGGCTTCGGTCGGAGGAAAGAAACGGTATCGCACGGAACCCACCTGGGAGCAGCTGGAGAAAAACAGGGACGCCACCAGCAGGAAAAAAAATTTATGCATTCCCGGGAGTCTTTCGCTTGGTAAGTCCGTCCTCGGCTGCGAGGATATTTTCGATTCCCCGCAATAAGGCATCCGGAGTGAAGGAGACGCTGGTAATGCGTTGTTCCACCAGGAATCGGGCGAAGTCGGGGAAATCACTGGGAGCCTGTCCGCATAAACCGATAGGCGTTTTGGTTTTGCGCGCGGAACGGATGGCTTCGGATATAAGCCGCTGTACCGCTGGGTTGTTCTCGTTGAAGAGATTGCTGACCAGAGCCGAGTCCCGATCGAGGCCGAGGGTCAACTGCGTCAAATCGTTCGAACCGATGGAAAAGCCGTCGAATAAATCCGCGAACTCCCGCGCCAGGATGACGTTACTGGGGATTTCCACCATGACGTAGACTTCCAGGCCGTTCCCGCCCCGTTTGAGGCCGTGTTGCGCCATGACTTCCAGCACCTTGGCCCCTTCATCCAGGGTGCGACAAAAGGGTATCATCACCTTCACGTTTTCCAAGCCCATGCCTTCGCGCACGCGTAAAATGGCTTCGCATTCCAGCTTGAATCCGTCGCGGTAACGCTCATGGTAATAGCGCGAGGCTCCCCGGAAGCCTATCATGGGGTTCTCTTCTTCCGGTTCGAATTGACGGCCTCCTAACAGGTTGGCGTATTCATTCGATTTGAAATCGCTCATGCGCACGATGACGTCTTTGGGATGAAAGGCCGCGGCGATGGTACCCACGGCCTGAGCCAGCCTTTCCACGAAATAATCTTCTTTGCGGGCATACAGGCTTGTAAGTCGTTCGATTTCAACCCTTACCTTTTCGTCTTTTACGGTATCGAAGCGCGCCAAGGCCACCGGATGGATCCCGATGGCGTTGGCGATGACGAATTCCAGCCGCATCAAACCCACGCCCCGGTTGGGGAGAAAGGACAATTGAAAGGCCTTGTCGGGATCGCCCAGAATGAGCATGGGTTTGGTTTTGGGCATACGGAAATTCCGCATGTCGATTTCTTCTTCGTCCCAATCCAACTTTCCGTCATAGACGAAACCCGTTTCGCCTTCCGCACAGGAAACCGTAACCACTTGGCCGTCGGGAATGTTGTAGATGCCGCTTCCTGCGCCGACAATGGCCACCGCTCCCATTTCCCGGGCGACGATGGCTGCATGGCTGGTGCGCCCACCCTTGGCCGTAATGATGGCCGAGGCTTTTTTCAAAATGGGATCCCAATCGGGATTGGTGGATTCGGTAATCAGCACCTCCCCCTTTTTCAGCTTGTCGGAATCCTCCGGACCGGAAAGCCGTCTCGCCGTCCCCGAAGCGATTTTGCTGCCTACGCTGATTCCCGTGGCCAACACCGTTCCTCGGTTGCGGATGGCGTAAGTGCGCAAGCTCAGACCTTGTGATTGGGAGGCATGCACCGTTTCCGGACGGGCCTGCACGATAAACATTTCCCCTGTGAGTCCGTCCTTGGCCCATTCGATATCCATGGGACGTTTATAATGCTTTTCAATGCGCAAACACCATCGGCCCAGTTCTTCGATTTCGGAATCGTCGAGAATATAGCGTTGTTGCCTTTCGAGGGGAGTATCCACATTGATGGTGGGGGGGCGTGAGGAAAGTCCGGTTTCCCCGGCATCGGGTTCGCAGTAGATCAGGGTTTTCTCTTTTTCGCCCAGCTTCTTATTGAGAATGGCTGTTTTTCCGGCGACCAAAGCCGGCTTGAACAAAGTGAACTGGTCGAGATTGACGGTGCCCTGTACCACGTTTTCCCCGAGGCCCCAACTTCCTGTCAATAAGATGACGTTACGGAACCCCGTTTCCGGCTCCAGGGTGAAGCCAACTCCCGCGCAGGCTTTATCGGAACGCACCATACGCTGCACGCCCACCGAAACGGCTACTTTCATATGGGGAAAGCCGTTGTCGGTGCGGTATTTAATCACCCTGTCGGTAAAAAGAGAGGCGTAGCATTTACGGCAGGCCTCGAGCAGCGCCGCTTCGCCGCGAATATTCAGATAGCTTTCCAATTGGCCGGCGAAACTGGCCGAGGGCAGGTCTTCGGCGGTCGCGCTGCTGCGAACGGCTACTTGCAAATCCCCCGGGGTCCTTTGTGCAAGTTCGCGATAGGCTTTTTCTATGGCCAAGCGGATGGAATCGGGAAACTCTCCACCCATAATCAATTGTCGCGCTTTTTCGCCTACCTCGCGAAGGTTGCTAAACTCGACTATGTCCAGGTCATCTAAGAGAGAAGTGAGGCGAGCACGCAAGTCGTTGGCGTCGAGATATTCCCAATAAGCCTGCGCATGGGTGGCGAATCCATCGGGTACGCGAATGCCCTCAGGCGCCAAGGCTCGGAACATCTCTCCCAGCGAAGCGTTTTTTCCTCCCACCTGGGGGAGGTTCCGCAGGGTGATTTCGGAGAAGTTCAGAATGGATTTTGCCATGGCTTCGGCGCCTTTCGATTCACAGATAGGAATTCCGCAACTGGAATAAAAGCAAATTCCGGGTCGGGATGGCCGCTTGCCGTTTTTCCAAATTTAGTCATATTGTCAAAATTGGGTTCTTCCAGAGACATCGCTGCGGACCGGAGCCACGGTGAGGAGATTTTTCCGGCACGCTCCGCCCATTCCGCCTTGCGATACGGTTGCCGTCGCAACTCGCCCGCTCGCGGGCTCAGACAGGCGCCGGCACCCTACGCAAGGCGGGGGCTTCGCTGACGCCTGCAAAATCTCCTCACCGTGGCTCCGGCCCTCCGCTTGGTGGTGGCTTCATCGAAGTGACCGTTTAATTCGTTGATGTCCGCCCTAGTTCGGGAGCCGGGGGCTTAAAACGGCATAGAGGTAGGCTCCCAATAAGGCTCCGCCCAAGGTGATGAATGCGGCTGATTCTCCGGCTCCGATTTGCGCGTAAATCGGTCCGGGGCAGGCTCCGGTGATAAACCAACCCAAACCGAACAGAAATCCTCCCAGAAATGTTCCTTTGTTCAGCGGCTTTTTCGGAATAATGATTTCCTCGCCGGTCACCGATCGGAGATGGAATTTTTTCAGTAGCCATATGGATAGCATGCCGGTTACCACGGCGGACCCGATGATGAGGTACAAATCGGGTTCACGGAAATAGAACATGTCGCGAATGCGAAACCAGGAAACCACCTCGGATTTGGTAAGCACCACGCCGAAGTAGACGCCGAAAAGCAGAAACTTGAAATAGCCTAGCATAAAATATCTCCTAACGGTAAATCAGAAAAAAAGCATGGCGATTAAGGCCGCGGTGAGTCCGCCGGCAAAAAAGGAAAGGGTGGCGTAAAGACTGACCGATTGCAAAGTGGACAACCCGAAAATGGTATGGCCGGATGTGCAGCCGCCGGCATAACGGGTTCCGAAGCCCACCAGCACTCCGCCGGCCAGAAGCTGCAAATACCCTTTCACCGAATAATAGTGGTCGGGAAGCAGCTGAGGTCTTTGCGCGGAGAGCAAATAGGCGGCGACGAAACCGCCGATCACCAGCCCCGCTACGAATACCAGGTTCCAAATCTCTGCGCGCCAGTCGTGGTCCCGTAAATACTTGGCCTTGCTGCGCGGCAGCGCGATGGCGCATACATGCCGGAAGCTGCTGGAAATGCCCAAGGCTTTATTGGTCAAGAGTAGCATTAGCGGAACGGTCAGCCCTATCAAGGGTCCAGCCACATACCAAGGCCAAGTTCCGAAGGGAAAATTTTCCATGTTGTGTCTCCTTTATCTTTCCTTGTCGTCAATGGCCAATCCGGCCTCTGCATAGGCATTCATGCCGCCCCTGACATCGGATACGTCGGTTAAACCCAGTCGGCGTAAGAGGCTGACCGCGATTAGCGAACGATATCCGCTGGCGCAATGGACGGCGATGGTTTTGTCTTTGGGAAGGCGTATCGATTCTTTCTCCAGATTGTTCAGGGAGATGAAATCGGTGCCGGGGATGCGGGAACGGCTTCGTTCACCTGGACGGCGCACGTCCAGAACCAGGTTGCGCTCCCCCTCGCGTATCAATGATGGGACCTGGGAGGGTTCTAGCCGACGAAGAGTCGTTATGGGGAAGCCCGCTTGCTTCCAGGCCTCGATTCCGCCCTTGAGATAACCCGCCACCGAATCATAACCGATGCGTGCGCATCGGATTGCGGCTTCCTCTTCGCGACCTTCATCGCACAGGAACAGCAGTGGTTCTCCTTTCGGCACCAAGGTTCCTACCCAGCCGGCAAATTGCCCGTCCAGTCCGATATAGACGGCACCGGGAATGGTCGCTTCCGCAAAGGCTTCCGCTGACCGGGTGTCGATAAGCAGCGAGCCTTGTTGCATGGCATCCTTGATTTCCCCGGGCGCGAAGGGGCGCATGCCGTCTACCACCTCCTCCAGGCTTTTGGCTCCGGCTCGATTGAGCAGCACATCCTCGGAAAAGTATTTGGGTGCGTCCGGCAAATCGGTGGTTACCAGCTCAATGAATTTATCCCGAGACATTGGCTGCAAGGCGTAATTGGAGCGAAGCTCCTCTCCGATGGTCGTGAATTCCGCGCTGCCGATATTGCGGCCGCAGGCGGAACCCGCGCCATGCGCCGGGTATACCCGGGTATCGGGGGGCAGGGTCTTGATTTTGTTTTGCAGGGAGTCGTAGAGCATGGAAGCCAGTTCCGCGGCGCTCATGCGGGCTCCGAGCAAGTCGGGTCGGCCCACTTCACCTACGAAAAGCGTGTCGCCCGAAAAAAGCACAGCCGGTTCCTCCGGTGCTCGCTTGTCTTTCACCACATAGCAGACGCTTTCGGGAGTATGTCCCGGTGTTTGCAATACCGTGATCCCGATATTCGTTCCCAGCAGCAAAACGTCGCCTTCGTTTACGACCTTATGCTTGACCATCACACCTGATTGGGCCCCATATACCGTTTCGGCTCCGGTGCGCTCGGCGAGTTCCCGGTAACCCGATACGAAATCGGCATGCACATGGGTTTCCAATACGTATTTGAGCTTGAGCCCCTCTGTTTCGAGTATCCGGATATAGTGGTCGACGTCGCGCTGGGGATCCACCACGGCGGCTTCCCGTGATTCGTCGTCCGCGAAAAGGTAGGAACCATGGGCCAGGCATTTTAAAAAGTACTTGTGCAAAATCATTTCGCACTCCCTTCCAGTTTGGTTGTCGGTGTGATAATCATGTGAGTATTTCCCAAATTAGAACGGCCAATCCGAAGAAAAACAGAAACACACCGAAATAGAGCTGCAGCCTCTTTCCGGAAATCATGCGGCATAGCCGGGACCCCAAAGCCACGCCCAAGGCCGAAAGGGTCGTGAAAAGGAGGAGAAAACTCCAATCCATTTCGGGTAGCACGCTAAGATCGCCTGCGAATCCCACCAACGATTTCGCGGCAATGATGGCCAGCGAGGTTCCCACGGCTTTTTCCATTGTGAGCCCGGTGAAAAGCACCAAGGCGGGCACAATGAGAAATCCGCCTCCGGCACCGAGAAATCCAGTCACGGCTCCGATGAAGAGTCCTTCGGCCATGATCAGGGAATAACGCGTCGCGGGCTTGGGCGGAAGTCCTGGAACGGGGGGCGGACGCCTAGCGTCCCGGATGAGGGAAACCGCCGCGGCCACCATCATTATGGCGAAGGCCAGCATTATCAAATCGTCTTTGGTCAGAAAATAATTTTGCGATTGCCAAATCATGTCGGGAAGATCGTGGATAACGTATTTTCGTACTACGAAAACTCCCACCAAAGAGGGAAGGGAAAATAATAAGGCGGTGCGGGAGTCAAGGCGGCCATGCCGGAATTGATAAACCGCACCGAAAAGACCGGTTATGCCTACGATGAACAGCGAATACGAGGTTGCCAGGAGCGGGGTAATTCCCAGCGCATAGACGAAAACCGGAACCGTAAGAATGGAGCCGCCGCTTCCCGTCATCCCCATCACGAGTCCGATTATCAAGGCTGCGACAATCGTTGATACTTCCACTTCCCTTACTCACTTCTTTCTGGACGCGTAAAAACGGCACCAACGTTCACTAGAAATATACATTAGAATATAATAATAAACTAATATAAAGGCCCGGGTTTAGGGATGATTAACAATACAGGTCTTGGAGGGCTGAAACGAATTTGAGGACTTGGGTGTTGCTGACCCGATAGAAAATCTGGTTGGCCTCGCGTCGGGTTTCCAGCAAACCCTGTCGTTTTAAAATGGCCAAGTGCTGGGACAGGTTGCTTTGGCTGATTCCTAACAGTTTTTCCAGCTCTCCCACCGATTTCTCGCCCTTACCTATAAAGCAAATGGCCAACAACCGGGTTTGATGCGCCAAGGCCTTGAGGCCGTCCGCGGCTTTTTCCGCCCTGGGGATAAGTTGATCGAGAGATTTGGTGGCCATGCCTTCAATATAGATAGTGGAATACGACCCTGTCGGCACGTCGGTGCCAAAATGACAGCAATTGCCGCATGGGTCCGGGGAGGTGGAAGCGATGAATCTGTAATATGTTATACCCGTGCAACCTGGAACCGCCTTTTCCCTGAATTCCCTGATCGAAAAAGCCGTTTTCCAAACGGAGTACGCCATCAATTTGACCAATATTTCGGGCGAATTGTTGATGGTGAATCGGGCTTATCTTCAATTGTACAAATTCGATTCCGAAGCGGAGATCATCGGAAAAAAGCAGAACATCATCAAATCTCCACAGACATCCGCTACGGTTTACCGGAATATGTGGGAGACCATCATGTCGGGCGCAGTTTGGAAGGGCGAGCTTACGAATCGAGCCCATGATGGAAGCGATGTCTTCATTCATCTCACCATTTCACCCGTAATTGAGGATGGCCAAATCATCGCCTTCATGGGTTTGTCGCTGGATCGTCGCCAGCAAATCATCCTGGAGAGGCAACTTTTCCAGGCCAACAAGCTTGTGCTTTTACATGAATTGGGAACTGGTCTGGCCCATGAATTGAACAATCCTTTGACGAGCCTTCTGCTGGAAACGGATTATCTCACGGAGGAAATGGGAAATGCTTCAAGCGAGCAGCGGGAAAGTCATATGCGGCAAGCGGTTGCGAATATCCAATCTGGGGTAAAACGCATCAAAAAAATGACCGGGCAATTGCTGGAATATTCCAACTCCAATAATTCCCACGACTTGGAAATCGTGGGAATTGCCGAGGTGATCCAGGATAGCCGGCTGCTTTTAGACGGACGGTTGGATTCGGCGAAGATTAGCGTAGAAACCACCGTGGATTCCGCGCTGGAAGTCTGCGCGAGCCGGGTTCACCTGCGTTCGGTATTCCAAGGCCTATTCACCAATTCGCTGGATGCTTTTTTGGGATCATCCGTGGAGGAAAAAAGGATTCGAATCTCAGCCAAAGCCCTGGATAATGGTTGCCTGGAAATCCATTTCCAGGATAATGCGGGGGGTATGCCGGAAGCGGTGGCCTTGCAGGTTTTCGATCCCTTTTTCACTACTCGAAAAGACCGGAACCATTCGGGATTGGGCCTTACCTTGGCCCGCAAAATCATAGGCGATCATGGAGGTAAAATCACCGCGCTTTCCAGCGATGGTTGGACCACCATGCACATAGACTTGCCCCAATCGGTTTCCCATAAGCCCTAGTCATCAGACGGGGTCGGTGATAGCGGCGCTTCCTTGTTTTACTGGCAGAATCGCGTGTCAATTCGACAACGCTTCGGATCATCCTGGTCCAATTCCGGCGACGTGCTGAGAAATATTCGGTTATCGCGGGATTCCATCCCTCAAAATCAGGTACGGTTGTTGCTTACCTGATGTCTATGACTATCCCCGATAACCTCCCACCTTGCGGCGGATCGCATAAATTTCCTTCTCCCGGAATCCATATCCTCGAAGACACGATGGGATGGCAGGTGGATATAGCCTGGAAGGGTTTCATCCTGGAAGATTTCACAGTTGAGGTTTCGGAAGATTCGATTGGTTTGCGTGGACGCATTTGCGTGGCGCGAAAGCCGGAATCCAATCCGCGTGACCCTGATTGGAAGGGGAGTTTTTACCGCAAACTGGGTTTAAACGGAAGGCCCGATAAAGCCACCGTCCGCATTGAGGCCCAAGAAAACAGCTATCGTATTTTCATTGCGAGAGCTTAAGCATCGCGTCGGGTGCGTCCTAGGCTACCAAACGCGCCCGTATCACCTTGAAGATTTCCATTACCGCGATAATGCCCAGAGACAGGCCCAGCACATAAAGCCACTCATTGAAAGCGATGGGTTCGATCCGCAGCACATTCTGCATGAAGGGAATGTGCATGGATGCGATATGCAATAGCTGTGCGGCTACCACCGCCACCGGCAGAAAGATATTCCGTTTAAAGGGGATACGAAAAATGGAAAGGGTTTCGGAACGGCAGTTGAAGACATGCGCATTTTCCAGCAGAACCATGAAAAGCAAAAGTATATTGCGTGCGGACGACTCGTCCATCCCCACAACATTGAGAAGGTAATACCAGAGCAGCGAAGCCGTGGCGCCCATGACGAGGCCGGACAGGGCGACTTGCTGGATCATAAGCGAGTTGAAAATACCTTCGCTGGGACGACGGGGCGGTCGTTGCATGGCGCCGGGTTCGCCTCCCTCAAAGGCCAGCGCCACATGCTGTATGCCGTTGGTAACCAAATTGAGCCACAGCAATTGCACGGCGAAAAGCGGAATGGGCAAGCCGGCCATTACGGTCAGGATGAAAAGAGCTAATTCGGCGGCGCCGGTGGACACCAGCAGGTAAATCACCTTTCGCACGTTGTCGTATGCGAATCGGCCTTCTTCGATTCCCGAAACGATGGAGGTGAAATTGTCGTCGGTGACGATGATGGAGGCTACGTCCTTGGCGACATCGGTTCCCGATCCCATGGCCACTCCGATGTTGGCCTTGCGTAAGGCCGGAGCGTCGTTGACTCCGTCACCGGTAACAGCCACGAAATGGCCGGCATCCACCAGGGAGCCGACGATTTGTTGTTTTTGTAAAGGAGACACCCGCGCATATACTTTGGCGGGAACCGCTCGTCCATTTATCATCCGTAGCGGTTCCATGGATTCACCGGAGACAACCCATTCTTCATCCTCGGCAATGCCTATTTCGCGGGCTATCGCCAGGGCCGTGATGGGATGGTCCCCCGTCACCATGGATACGGCCACTCCCGCCGCGTGGCATTTTTCCACTGCGTCCCTTACTTCGGGTTTAACCGGATCGATGAAAGCGACTAAGCCCAACAAGGTCAGATTCTCAAGCGAGGCTTCGTTCCACCCTTCGGCTTTGGCTGGGTCCAAATCCCCGTCCGCAATAGCCAAAACCCGGTATCCATTGGCGGCAAGCCCTTGCACCACTTCGAAAATCGCGGTTTCATCGATGGTTTCCAATCCGTTGTCGGTCAGCATGGAGCCACAGAAGCTGACGATGGTTTCCGCCGCTCCTTTTACGACAACCCGAATATTGCCGGATTCCCGATAAAACCGCGCCGAGTATTTGGTTTCCGATTCAAAAGGAATTTCCCCGACCGTTTCCACCGCCTGCATTTCTGTTTCGGGGTGGAAGCCCATCTTATACCCCAAAGCCAGCAGGGCGACATCCATGGGATCCCCCTGGTGGTTCCAAACGTCTCCCGCAAAACGCAATTGCGACTCATTGCAGATTATGCCGGCTTTAACCAACCTTTGCAGGCGTTGACGGGATTGGGGAGTAATGGCGGAATCGTCGTTGTCATCACCATTGGAAAGGGTGACTTCACCTTGACCGGAGTAACCTTGTCCCGAGACGCGATAACGTTCGCCGCACGGCAGGTGAATGAGTTTCACCGTTTGCTGGTTGACGGTAAGCGTGCCGGTTTTGTCGCTGGCGATTACCGTGCAGCTCCCCAGGCTTTCCACGGCTGTGAGACGCCTGACTATCACGTTTCGCTTGGCCATTCGGGTCGAGGCGATGGATAGCACGATGGTCAATGCCACCGGAAGACCTTCCGGGATGGCGGCGACGGCTAACGCCACCGAAAGAATAAAAACGTCTTGCAGGGAATTCCCCTTCATGAGCAGAATGGCTGCCAAGATAACGCATGCTCCCAAAATGATATAGCTGATTTGGGTGGCGAATTTTTCCATTCGCTGCACCAGCGGTGTTTTAGTCGCCGCCGATACGCTCACCGCATTGGCAATATGGCCTACTTCGGTTTGCGCTCCGGTGGCCACTACAATACCCCGGCCGCGGCCGATGGATACCGTAGTTCCGGCATACGCCATATTTTTCCTCTCGCTCAACGGTTTATCCCCGCTGATTGGGTCGGCTTTTTTTTCCGAAGCGACCGATTCTCCGGTAAGTATGGACTCGTCAATGCTGAGGTTGGATGTCTGCAACAAACGGATATCGGCGGGAACGCGATTGCCCGATTCCAATCGCACCAAGTCGCCGGGCACCAGTTCCTCGGCGGGAATATTGAATTCTTGTCCTCCACGGATCACCCTCGCGGTTATCCGCAGGAGTTGTTGCAAGGCCAAAGCGCTTTTTTCCGCCTTCCACTCTTGACCGGTACCGATGGCGGCATTCAGGAGTATCACAACGAGGATGAAAAGGGCGTCGGTTATTTCACCCATGGCGAGGGATACAACGGCCGCGACCAGCAGGATATAAATGAGGGGGCTGCGGAATTGGCTCAGGACGATCATCATCAGGGTAGGCGGCGGCTTGGAGGGTAGCCTGTTGGGGCCATGTTCTTTGAGTCTTTTGCCCGCCTCGGGGCTGTCCAGCCCTTCGGGAGTGAGCTTCAGGTTTTTCCGAAGTTCAGCTTCAGTCAAAGCATGCCAAGTTGAAACGATGGAAGCGGCAACATTCGGTTTCATTACTGTTCCTAGGGAATCCAAGAAAGCGGTGAGTCGTTTTTCAGCGGATAACTTCAACGCTGCAGGGCGCGTACATGGCCAGGGACAGGGAGACGCTTCCTAGGAAAAACCGTTCCACTCCGCTTAAACCGCGGGTGCCTACGAAAATACAATCGGCGCCCCAACTCTGCGCTTCGTGAAGCAATACCTGGCGTGGATCGCCGGATTTCACCTCCGTCGACACATGGGACATCGAGGAACTAACGGGTTCGGCAATGGATTCTACCATGCGCGTGAGCCAATCCCGATCGTTCTCATCTTTTTCATGGATCCAATCCGATGCGATTCCGGAAAAGGGCGAAGGGTGGGGGAGGTCGATATCGGCGACTGCGAGTATACGGGCGGAAGCGTCTTGGGGCCAGGACCGGGATGCCACGACGCGTGTCGTTTCCAGCGAATCCGGTGATCCGTCCACACCTACAATCAGCCGCAAGGGCGTATCGGAAATGGCCTCGGATCCGCGAGCTATTCGCACCGAACAGGGAGCATGGGTCAATACTTTGTGGGAGACGCTTCCCAAGGCTATTCTTCCCAAGGCTCCGCGGCCATGCGATCCCAGTACAATCAAATCCGGTTTCCATTCATCCGCATATTTGAGAATTCCCCAAGCGGGAACATCGGCCTTGACCTGTTTTACCACCTTCCAATCGGGAAAGTGGGTAAGGACGAAAGCTTCCGCCTCGCCGGCGATTTGTTCCGCCTCGGCCATCAAGGTGGCAACCCTCAGCTTGGATTTTTCCGTCAATTGCCGGGTATACTCCGAAGTGAAAAAACTCTCCTTTCCCGTAGGCGGAGGTATGAAAACATCCGCATAGGAAAGTACGGTCAATTCAGACTTCGGGGGCATTCCCGCCCGCGTTAAATCGGCAAGCGCCGTCTTCGAGGAGGAAGAGCCATCGTAGGCGAGTAGAATTCTCATGGTTACTCACTTATCCTTTCTGCGTTGGTATTTACGCATCATCGAGGAAAAGTAGTTATCTAACCACCTCAATCCTGTTATCGTTCCGAATCCAAACCGGAAACCCGGGTAGCGTCCCTGTCATGGATATCCTGAATTTCCTTTTTATGCTTTTCCAGGATTTCCAACAAGTGCTTGGCGGGATAATCACCTAACTCGCCTTGAGGCTGAATCTGATCCAAATCGATTTCCGGTTCTTTTTCGGATTTTTTAAAAAAGTCGAACATAATGACACCTCCTGGTTTGGTGCCTTCGCACCTGCCGCTAAACATTAAAGCAAAGCCCGTGCCCTTCAGTTTGGGGCAATTCATGCTTAAAATGGCCAATGATTCTCAAATTCCCCCGAGGGAATGGACAAAATGACAAACTATGTGTATAAAATGCCAAAATGACACATGGACGGGGAGAGGGTAATTTTCCCTATTGAATTGGAAATTTGGGAGTTCCTTTATTTCTTCGGCTAAGGCTATATTCTAAGGGTCAATTTTGCGTTATACTCCCTATTAAAGGAGAAATAGGATGAACCCTACAATTCCCGGTTTACTCATAGCTGTAATCTTACTTTTTTCCGGATGCAATTCAGGCACGGATTCGAAGGGGGGAAGCTCCCATGGAAGTTCCCTTTTTGAGTTCAAAGCGAACGTGAAGGAAATAAACCACGTCGCAGGAATTTTGGTGACCGAATCGGAAGTCTATGAATGTATTGATAAAAAAGCGGTTAAAAATATCGAGGTGGATACCGTCAAATACGCCATAGACGGGGGCCAGCTCATTCTCCTCGATGAAGAAAATTGTTCGGCAACCCTATTGCAGGGAACTTCCAATAATATTATCGGAACCTGGAAAGGCGGATTTGAAAACGAAACCGCAATTCCGGAAAAATACCGTCCCGACCAATGTACGGAAGGGGTAGGGGGCGGTGATACCACTTCCCTGGATTTCTTCAAGGATTTGGTGATGACGGTAGAAGTGACCGACCAAGAAGTTCTGACGCGGGTTGACGGATCGGTTTGCATGGGTGATTTTATTGCGGCTCAATTCGGCGCTATGTCGGGCGGATCGCCTGGTGGATTGGCTTCTTTAATTTCCATCAAGGAAAAAGGCTGTTCGCATGTCATTCTGGAAAACAATACCTCAAAGGAAACTGCTCGAGTCGACGGGTCTTTTAGTAAAGAGGGTATGAAAACGGATTTCAAATATAAACAGAAGACCTGCGCCATGGTCACTCCGATGGAAATTCCGTATGTGGTGCCGGATTGCACTATCGATCGGGAGGCCGCCGCCGCCGAATTCTACCAATGTGTCTTTGCATCAGGTTTTCTATTTAGCGGAATGTGAATATCCGGTGGATGGGAAGGCTCGCTAAACCTTCCCCATCCATTTGATGGAATAGAGATCCTCGCGCCGGTCTTTCTGGTTTTGCACCGAGCCTTCGTAATGCAGCTGCTTCAATTTGTCCATGTCCAAGTCCACGATAATCGTCATTTCCGTATTCGGGGTGGTTTCCGCCAGGGTGGCGTCATGGGGAAAGGCGAAATCAGAGGGAGTGTAAACCCCGCTCTGCGCATATTGGATTTCGGCATTGTCGACATTGGGTAGATTGCCGACACTTCCGGAAATGGCCACGTAGCATTCATTCTCGATGGCCCGGGCCTGAGCGCAGCGTTGCACTCGCAAAAAGCCGTTTTTGGTATCCGTCCAAAAAGGAACAAAGAGAATTTGCATCCCCTTGGAAGCCAGAATGCGTCCTAGTTCGGGAAATTCCACGTCATAACAAATCAACACGCCGATTTTCCCCGAGTCGGTATCAAATATCCGCAAGTTTTCACCACCGTCCATGGCCCAGAACTTCCGCTCCGAGGGTGTGATGTGCAGTTTGTATTGTTCGTCCACTTTTCCACTGCGATGGAGCAGGTAGGCTACATTGTATAATTTGCCGTCCTCCACCAAGGGCATGCTACCCGCGACAATATTGATATTGTAGCTCACCGCCAATTTCAGCATGGCTTCTTTGATAGGCAAGGTGTATTCCGCCAAGGCGCGGATGGCTTCGGCGGAATCTTTGGGAGCGCCCACCGCCATCAAAGCTGCGTTGAAAAATTCTGGAAACAGGCAGAAGTCGCAATTATAACTGGCTAGGGCATCGACGAAGAACTCCACCTGGCTCATCAGGGAATGCAAGGATTCAACCCGCCGCATTTGCCACTGGACCGTTCCGAGCCGTACCAGGGTTTTCCTTTGCGGAAGCAGCGGTGCTCCCCGGCCTTCGAAATAAATGTTGTTCCATTGCAGCAGGGTTGCGTAGCCATGCGATTCCCGGTCTTCGGGAAGGTATTTCTGCAATACCCGCTTAACCTGGAAATCATTAGCGATTTGAAAGGTGAGAATGGGATCATAAATTTCTCGGCGCGTTACCTGCTCGATATATTCCTGCGGCGTCATTTCCGCTTGATAGCGGGTATAACCCGGAATGCGTCCTCCGGCGATAATGGCGCGAAGGTTGAGCACCCGGCAAAGTTCTTTGCGGGCATCGTAAAGGCGGCGGCCCAGCCGCATATCCCGGTAATCGGGGTTCACGAAAACGTCCACGCCGTAGAGGATGTCTCCACTGGGATCATGGGTCGAGAGGGTCGCGCTTCCAGTGATTTCATCGTAAGTATGGTCGTCGCCGAAATACCGGTAATCGACGATAACGGAAAACGCCGCCGCGACTACCTTCCCCTTGTCCGCGATGCAAAGCTGGCCTGCGGGGAAGCGGTGAAGTTGGGCTGTGAATTTTTTTAGTGGCCAGGCGCCGCCCAATTGTTTGTAGACACGGTTCATGATGCGAGCCACGTCCGGATAATCCTCCAGCTCCAGGTTCCGTAATTTGAGGCGATGTTCTTCCAGATGCTTGCGCGGTTGCCGTTTTTCGTTCATAGCCTTGGATTATACCAATCTACCGGGGTAATCTGAAGTTATTTCAAGCCTGATTTCGGAAAACCTCCTGCAAATCTCCCTTTAAGGTCCGATATCAATCATCGTCATCGTCGTCATCGTCATCGTCATCATCTCCTCCGGTGGGCCTGCCTCCCTTATTACCCTTGGAACCCTTTTTTCCTGTATCCGGTTTTTTTATTGGAGGCTCTATTGAAGAGGGGGTACCGGTTAGAGGTGGAGGCGACTGGAAATCGGAATTGGGGGATGGTGGCGGATTGGGAGGCGGGGGCGGAGCAGGTGGACGTGTGGGATGAATAAATGTTTGACCAGCGCGTTCCCTAGCGGTTTGGAGACACTCCCTCGGAGTCGCGGTGCATCCGGGAGCATATTTTTCCACGCTGTCGGCTATTCCGTTTCCATTGCCATCGAGCGCCCACTCTTGCCCAGGATAGGCAGTATTTTCTGGAAGGTAGGCGGAGTTCGTCGGCCAAAATTCGCATCCAGTCAAAAAGGCGATTCCGAAGTAACTCATTAAAAACAGTTTTAGAATCATTTTTGTGCTCCCTTCAATTAAAAACTCCAAATCATCCCGATTGTTGAGACAGCGCCGACAAACCCCAGGGCTCCGAAGCGACGGACATTGTCGGTATACCGATTAACTTGTGATTGATGGTGTGTGGCCGTTTGCTGGGAACGTGCTTGCTTCACATTGAGCGATTCACGATAGCCGGCTTCCCAGGCAAGATAGGCTTCCATTCCCGAGGCGGCCGTGATTGCCAAACCTAATCCGAACAATCCCACTTTGAGGAGGGAGCGTTTCGGGACTCGGTGCTCCGTTCTTGACCTGGTGTAGAAATCATCGCCAGACTCTAGCGATTCCTCAAAAAAATTAGTGTTGAAATCGAGCAAATGGGAAAAATCCCTGTGCACCATAGAGGAAGCTTGTCGGATGGGTATAACTTCTTCGACGTCCCCCCATAGGTAACGTGCCCGGTAGGCCTTTCCGATTTGTTCCAAGTTGGCGCTGAAAATCCGGGAAACCCCCAATTGTCGGGCCAGGTGGTTCCACCGTTCCGTCTCTACCGCGCTTTGTATCTCAGGTACCGCAAGCAGTTCGGATAATTCAGTTGGACTCATCAAATCATAGCTTCGGGTGGAGGCAAGATTTGCAAAAACCTGCTCCGACAAAATCCTTCCGGGCAATATGTTCGGCCCTGTCTGGATTACCACGGCAAGTTGGCGCCGCTTCGGTTCAGCCAATACAATGCGGTCGGGGTGGATGGTCGCAAGTCTTTCGAGCAAAGTTGCAGCCAATTTTTGGGGCCGATGGCTCTGGGAATCCGTGCGTACATCCCCGGCGTCCGCCCAAATTACCCGGACGGTGGGAACATGGAGTAGGTAAAGCGCGAAGATTTCCATATTCGCATAGAAGGTAAAGGTTCCGAACAAGGCGAATTCAACCTGGAGTGTAGTGGCGGCTTCATAGGCGCATTGGAATTCCCGGCATAATGCCGGCAGTTCGACTCCCGCATTGCGCATGTGGATTTCCAGGGAGTCCGCCCCCACCACTGTCCAATCCATTTCCGTTCGCAGCACTGTCTGCATGAAGGTTCCAATCTCGGCACGGTTCCGGTTTTTACCTAAATCAACCGGGTCCAAGACAAGGATGGTGGGCTTATCCTGGGTTTCGGAAGCTTCGGAAAAATTGTCGAATGAGGGTAAATTGACTGGGGTCCCATTGGCCCAAGTCGCAGATAACCACCAAACAACCAGGAATAAGCCTGTGAAACCCATGGCAAAATCCCCCTGCCTTTAAGAAAATTTCCAAAATGAGGGAAAGCACGGTAGAAGTGAAGGAAGTACTCTGAAATGCGCTCTTTAATGCCCGGCACCCTGGGTCTCACCGCCTTGGCCTTAATCGCATTTGCGGCTAATTCCATCCTGTGTCGCTTGGCTTTGGCCGATCCCATGCTGGATGCGCTGTCCTTTACGGTAATTCGTCTAGGCAGCGGTGCGGTCGTGTTGTCGTTGCTTATCATTCGACGAATTGGGAATGGGGTTTGGATGGCGCCACGGTGGATTTCCGCCTTCGCATTATTCCTTTACGCTGCTTCGTTTTCCCTGGCCTATTTACGTATTCCAGCTGGGTTTGGAGCCCTTATTCTCTTTGGCTCGGTGCAGGTGACCATGGTGGGTAGGGACATGTTTAACGGGAATAGACCGAAACCCGCGGAATGGATGGGATTCGGACTGGCTATAGGCGGATTGGCTTCCCTGACCTTACCGGGAGTGGAAGCCCCCGATTTCCATGGGGTTTTGTTAATGGCCCTATCGGGATTGGCCTGGGGTATTTATTCCCTAAAAGGGAGAGGCGTTGCCGACCCTATCGGAGCCACGGCGGCAAATTTTCTTTGGAGTCTGGTTTTCGCAATCCCCGTATTTTTGTCAGTCTTGGGAGTATACCCCGAGTCGTTTTTTCTCTCGGCTCCAGGAGTGGCGTTGGGTGTTTTATCGGGCGGCCTGACCTCGGCGATAGGTTATGTTATCTGGTATCGGGCATTGCGAGGCTTGACTGCGACACGAGCGGCCATCGTGCAACTTCTTGTACCCGTGATAACTGCGCTGGCCGGTGTATTGCTTCTCGGAGAAAACTTGAGCATCCGGCTGTTGTTTTCAGGAATCGTAATTTTGTTTGGCGTCGCCCTGGCGGTATTACATCCGCAGGTAAAACGGTCATCGGGAAGATTAAACACCGGCGAATGAAAATGCCTGATTTTAACAAAGTGATTACAGCCATTGCGGAAAAGGACTGGTGCGTCGATCCTAGTTTCATTACGGAAACAGAGTCGAGGCCGCTCATCCGGGAAGCGTCTGCGTTAAGCGACGCCGGAGCGTTTCGCCCGGCGGGAATCGGCAGGGGGATGGGTGCGGCCATGCGCCCCGACATCAGGGGGGACAAAATTCTCTGGCTCGATCCGGAAAGCCCCACTACGGCCCAATCGGCTTTTTTTCTCAAACTGGAAACCTTGCGGATAGCGTGCAACCGTGAGTTGTTTACGGGACTCTCCGCCCTGGAAGCGCATTATGCCTGTTATCCCCCTGGCGCGGGTTATGCGCGTCACCTGGATCGTTTTTCCGACTCGGATACGCGTGTGATTTCATTCGTGCTCTATTTGAATCCGAATTGGGAATCCCATTGGGGCGGACAATTAAGAATGTATTTACCGGAAGGTCACGTGGATGTGCAGCCGGTAGCGGGTACCTTGGTTCTGTTCCGCAGCGAGACGGTTTATCATGAAGTTCTACCGTCAAGCGCATATCGTTACACTTTGACCGGGTGGTTTCGGCGTCGAGCGATGTGATTTTTTGGGGAGGGGACCGGAATTAGTTTCTGTAGGCGGCGCGGAAAAGTAATCCGACGCATGCCACAGCGACTGCGGCCATGGGCGAAGGGGGAAGATCGAATCCCAAGGCAATCAAGAAACCGGTAACGGTGCCGAAGAAGCCGATGCCGGCGACGGCCACCATATATTTGTCCATTCCCGTTACCTTTTCCCCCAACAAGGCCGGAAGTATCAGCAAAGTCGTCATGAGCATGGGGCCGATGAGAAGTATGCCACCCGATACAATGGCAACGGCCGCCAAACGATAGGTGAAAACGGTGCGTTTATATCCCTTCCTTCGAATGAAGAGGCTTTCTTCGTCCAGGCAAAAGGCATAGGCTGCCTTGCGACGCCAAAGGAAGAGAAGGAGCAGCATCACGCTCGCGACGGCGGCGACCCAGACTTCTCCGATGCGGACGGCCAGAATTTCGCCATGCAGAACGTAGTGCAAGTAGGTTTCGGCCCGGGGGGACAGGGCCAGCACCAGCATGGTCAAGCCGCCCGACAAAGCGAATACCGAGGCCAGTACGATTTCGCGCCTGCGGGGAGGCATGCGTCCTCCGCGCATTCCCAGGGGTAGCAGCCAGGTTAATAGCATTAGGAATAGGAATGTCAGGCCATAGAGAAGATATCGGTCGCCTTCCGCCAGGCCGAAAGCGGCTCCGAAGGCTACCGCCAAGGCTCCCGCCGGGGGAAGCGCGATGCCGAAGAGGATTTCCTGGCGTAAATACAAGGTGGCTCCCAAGGGAGGGGTCACCAGTGAGAAGAGGGCTGCCGCTATCAGAGGGAGGGTGGAGAATCCGAGTACGAGCAGGAAATCATCCATGCAGACGTCCTTTTTCGACCAGCATCCTTCGGGCGGATGGAGCCCAGGCCCAATCGTGGGCGGTAGCCAATACCGAGATTCCCTGGTTGGTGCGCAGGTCTTCCAGCAAGGCTGAAAGTGCTATTTCGGTTTCTCCGTCAACATTCGCCATGGGTTCGTCCAGAATGAGCATGGTCGGGTTGCCCGCTAAGGCCCGAGCCATGAGGACCCGTCTTTTCTGCCCTCCGGAGAGGCTGCCGAAGCGGTGGTGGGAGCGTTCCGCGAGATTGACGCGTTCAAGGGCTGTCTTAGCAGCCTCCTCCCGTTTCCCGTTTGCAAATGGGAATGCGGTGTACACGACGTCGAGGCATGTGGCCGGTACACTGGGATCGATGCCGGATTCTTGCGGCACATAACCCAATTGGGTCAAGGGAATATTCCATCGCAATTTTCCGGAACGATAGGATGTTAAACCGAGCACTCCCCGTAAAATTGTGGTTTTGCCGCTTCCATTGGCTCCCGTAAGCAGAATGAAATCACCGGACTCAACCTCCAAGTTGATGTGCTCTACCACGGGGGATCCGGAATATCCGAAGGCGGCATTTTCCAAGGAAAGTAGCTTCGTTTTCACTTCCGGTTTCCGTTCAAGGCATCCAATAAGGCCTGAAGATTGTAGCGTTGCAAATCCTCCCACGTATGGATACCGGGTTTGGCGCCGACCATGTTAGCCAATTGCACCGTATTGGCGGTAATGTCGGCGGCGAATTTACCGGGCAATTTGGGGTTTTGCGCTTGATTGAATAAAACCAAGCGGACGTTCGAGGCCATAGCCTCCTCGGCCAGACGGGCTAAGTGCCGTGAGGTCGGTTGCACTCCGGGTTTGGGTTCGAGGCTTCCGATTTCGGTCATGCCGTAAAATTCCGTAAGGTAGATAACATCCGGATGATAGGATACCACCTTCAGGCCTTGCAACGGCTTTCCGGCCTCCTGCAATTCCGAAACCAGGTTTTCCAATTGGAGGCGATATTCCGCCAAGCGATTTTCAAAATACGCGGCATTGTCGGGATCGTGAGCGATAAAGGCCCGGGCGATATTTTCGGCCACCGTCACTCCGCTTTGCGGACCGATATTGAAATGGGAGTTTCCTTGGGGGTGCTGATCCCCTTCGCGGCGGTCCAACACTTCCGGTTTATCCAACACCTCAATACCGGAGTGTACCTCAACCCAACCTTTACGTCCCGGCAGGATGTCGCGATTACGGGCTTCACGCGCCAGGGCGGGTAGCCAGGCATGTTCCGCGTCCAGACCCAGGGAGAGTACGATATCAGCTCGGTTCAGTTTGGGAAGGAAGCTGGGACGGACGGGAACGGCGTGGAGATCTTCGCGCCCGGAGGCCAGGGAGATGACTTCGACTTTATCGCCTCCGATTCGCTCCGCCATGACGCCGAGATCGGGTATGGAAGCCACGACGCGTAAATCCGCGAGGGCCATACCGGCCAGCAACGATACCATAAGGAAGAGGGTGGCGGGAGCTCTCCAGAATTTAGCTGGAATTTTCATCGCAAACTCCCGTGCGTATGATAGCCGATGACGGCATCGTATTGCAGCGCGATTCGATGTAAGGCGTCGGCTCCCTCCGCATAATGATGTCGGCTGACTTCAATCCGGAAAAACTGAAAATGGGAAGGCGCGTAGGTGAAGAAAAGTCCATAACGATTTTGCGCGTAGTCCTCTCTCGATCGGTTGGTGAATCTTTCGTAGAAGCTGCCGACTTGCTTGCCTTGCAAGTGCTGGTAACGCACGAAGGAGAAAAAACCGCCTCGGTGAAAGGGTTCCGATATAATGGTTCGGTCTTGCTGCCGCTCAAACATTTCGGAGTTCATGAGAAATTCGACGCCAAAATCCGCATTGCGATATTGATTCCGATCCAGGGGATGCCAGAAGAAGGTCAAGTCCGCACCGTATAAAGCCTTGGGGTATCTCTTCCCATCCAGGCGCTGGGAGATTTTATATCCGTGCTGATAAAGCCCGCTGATGCCGGCATCCAAGCTCCAATCTCCCCCGAATTCGAAAACGGTGCGCGCCCGGCCGCCGCCGGCGAAATCCTGCGCGGAAAACCGAGATCGCCGAGTCACCGGCTCCATAGAATCGATTCCCGCTTCGGCCAGTAAATCCTCCTCCCGAAGAATCTGCCCTCCGGGACAGTCCCAATGATCACCATGGGAAACGCATCCTTTTTCCCGTGCGATATCGTTAAGAATTTTTTCGATACTAACTTCGCCGTTACCTCCGGAAACGGGAATGGGCGAGTCATGGGTATGACCTTGCATGCTTTCATAGGCGGAGACGGTGATTTCCAGAAAGCGCTCGAAAGGGGCGAGCCAGGAAAGCTCCAGCCCTTTGTTCAGCATCATCCCTCCCAAATATTCATGGTAGATGCGCGGCTCGCTGGTAAAGGGCATGAAATGCGTGTGAAATCGGTTCCAACGGCCAAAATTGGCCAGCATCAAGCCGCCCTTAGCCTTCAGGTTTCCCGGAAGGAAGGGGAAAAGTGCGAAGGCCTCATGCATTTCCGCCCCGGTGGGAGTGACGAGAATATTGGCGTGCAGCGAGGAAAAGGGATCGATATGGGCGCTGATATCCAACTCGGCGGCGCGCAGTTGAATGCCTTCGCTGCGCCAGGTCGACCCTTGGGACTCGGCATCGTGAAGGTCGGCGATGAAATCGGCGACGACTCCGATATTGGGATTTTGCCAGGCTCCCAAAGGTTTGTCCTGCGCGGATACCATTGTGGTTAAAAGAACCAGCGTCGTAAAGGCCTTCCCCAATGGAAGGCGATACGCTGTTTTAGTGAGTCCCGGTTTGGGCGGGAGGTTAATGACCATGCTCACCTTCTTCAATCACCATTTTGACCTGGGTTTCGGAGGTGGGGCCGAATTCCAGATAGGATGTTCCTTGGGTAAGGGGGACGGTATGATAGGCCTTGATGCCCGCGCAATCGATTCCGGAAGTAATGGTTTCTTCGATATCGATATCTCCCCCTGCGGCGTCGCGCACCTTTAATGGTATGGCGGAACTGAGGAAAATTATGAAATCGGTGGATTCGTCGGCAACGAATTTTACCATTCCACCTTTGTTTGCTTTGAAATCGATGAGTTGCACGGAATAGGGGGTATGCGGCTTACTGACATCGGGACTTCCCGCGTCCGTGGATGCCGCTGTCACAGCAGTCGGCGTTCCCGCAATATGCTCACAGGCGTGTTCCAGAGGGGTTTCGCCATCGGTATGGGTATGGGAGTGGCCAAAGCATCCCGAGAATAGGAATGCGGCCGCGGAAATTGAAGTCAGTGTGAGAAAGGAACGGATGAATGGTTGCATTTTTTCTCCTGGGCGTGAAGTGACGCCGGGTATTTTTGGTGGTTGGCTGGAGCCATTTCTTTAGGGACGGTAGGGATATAGGCTAACCGATTTATGTACCCATCGCGTAATCGATGGCAATTTTTAATCGCCGTGATTTTGCGGAGGGAGGCAAGCGGTCGGGCTTGGAATCAGCTATGCGACGCGATAGGAGGACCGCGGGAGGGAGGCAGGAAGAAAAAAGCCTTGGAACCCGGAGGAGATACTATTGGTGGTATCCATAAGGAGGGGTTCGCAATGAAGTGCCAAAGGGGGGCCGACAGGGCGGGCGCAGACTTGAAGGAATTTTGCAACAGGCAAAGGGGACAGTGTCCGCCGTGGGCATCGGTATGGGTGCTCGGGTTTTGTAGCGATTCCGTGAGATTCGGTGTCGAACCATGGGCATGGGTGGAGGCCAGGGAGAAACAGGAAAAGAAAACTAAATAGAGGGAAAGCAGCGCACCGGTGAACGTTATGCGGAGGGGAGGCAAATTAGGGTTCATCGATTTTCGCATGAACGAGTCGCTTCGAATCCTTAGTGAGAGTCCATTATCAAAGTACTTTTCCGGTCCACCATCGGCAAGGCCACGCGCCTCCCAGGACGGTTCGAAGGTTGGTCGCCTTTAGATTCCCTCAATTTCCACAATGAAGATGAGCGGCCAGTTCTTACCCGTCAAATAGAAATGGTTGGTCTCAGGGTTATAGGCGATGCCGTTTAGTACGTCTTCAGGTCCTCTGCGGGGTAGGGTTCGTCCCAAACCGGATGCATCGATAAGGGTGGTAACCCGACCGGAATGCGGATCAATAACGGCTATCTCATCGCTTTGCCAGATATTGGAAAAAATTCGGTTTCTGGCAAATTCCAGCTCATTCAGGTAAATCAGGGGCTTACCGTTCAAGCGAATCGGTTTTTTCTCGACCATGCGGAATAGGCTGTCTCGAACAAAGAGGGTGTCTGTTCCATTGCTCATGAAAAAATGGGGACCGACCGTGGTAAGTCCCCAACCTTCACCCTGATAACGGAAGGTTAGTTTTCGGCTGAAATCATCGCTGTCATAGGTTTGGGCTAGCCCTTCCTTCCAAGTCAATTGCCAGATACGGTTTTTTCGAAAGGCGATTCCTTCCCCAAAGAGCGAATCGGGAAGCCGGGTGTGCAGTAAAACCTTTCCGGTGGCCGCCTCGATTTTCCTAAGGCTGGAACGGCCATATAACCCGGTACTTTCGTAGAGGAATCCGTTACGATAGAGGAGGCCTTGTGTGAAGGCCCCGGGATCATGGGGAAGAGTGTGAATGATTTTGGGGGTTACCATCCGCACTGGGACGGGAACAGGCCCTTGCGCGAAGGCGGATAGGAATCCAAAAATCGTCGCTAATATTCCGATAATCCTGGACGGAATCAGGCGTAACATCGGAACAAAGTAGGAAATTTCATTTCTTTATTTCTTGAGACCCGCCTTTCCGGCTCGCTTTGGCAGCCATGACCCTATTGACATACATACGTCTTGCGCAGGGCTGGTAAAAAAGGATTTTTTGGGAAGGGGGAAGTGGGCTGTTCGAGGAAGGGAAAATGGGTCCCTTCCGGGTCCGAAAGGATTATGGATTCCGAAAGCAACCGATTGGAAGGTCCCGGTCGTATCATCATTTTAGGTATGCGCACGGCGGAGGCTGAGAGTCTCTGTGACACACTATCCCAAGCAGCCTATGAAGTTGAAATCCGGGCGAATTTGGATGGGCTGCACGGAGAGACTTTGTCCCTGGATGTTTTGATAACCCCCCTTGAAGCGCTTTCGACGGAAACCCGCGGACAATTGATAGGACTTGTCGATTCCCAACCTAGCTGGAGTTTTCTCCCCGTGATTCTGGTTAGTCATCACCTGCAAAAAGGCGAAGCGCACCCTGTCGACAAGGGATTTATGCAAAACGTGGGACCCGCTTTGGTGGAGCGTCCCATTCGATCGCCTATTCTTCTCAATCTCATCGCTTGCTTAATTCGGATGCGCCGGGGACAACGCGAAACCGCCCGGTTATTACAGCAATTTGAGGACCGGTTGAGCCAAGCGCAAAAATTCGAATCCGTCGGGAAATTGGCCAACGGTATAGCACATGATTTCAATAATCTGCTCACGGCGGTAAACGGTTATAGCGATTTGGTCCTTTCCATGATGCGCTCCGACGACGTCCTGCGCCCGAACCTGGAGGAAATCCGCAAGGCGGGCGAAAGGGCGGCCCGGCTGACGCAGCAATTGCTTACCTACAGTAGGCAGCGGGCGCTTTCGGTGAAATTAATCGACTTGAATGAATTGGTGAAGACCATGGAGGACGTGATAAAACGCCTGGTCGGTGAAAGTGTTGAGGTCACCTTGCAGCTCGATCCTAATGCCGGACGTATCAACGCCGATGTCGGTCAAATCGAACAGGCTATCATGAACCTGGTGGTGAATGCGCGGGACGCCATGCCCGGAGGAGGATATTTAGAATTGTCCACCGGCAACATCCGGGCTGAGGATGTGGTGGAAGCCCCGGTACGGGTAGGGGAGAATAGGCTTTATTCGGTATTGTCGGTAAAAGACAGTGGAATCGGGATGAGCGAAGAGGTTAAGGGACGCATTTTCGAGCCTTTCTTTACCACCCGTGATTCGGAAAATTTCGCGGGGCTGGGACTCTCGGCTGTACAGGGCGCCGTGCGGCAATTCGGAGGATTTGTTCGGGTGGACACAGGGATGGGATTGGGTACGATTTTCCAGTTGTTTTGGCCTCATGCTGAACAAGATGTCGAGGCGCAGGAGCAATCCGGTTCCGTGGAAATATCCAGCGACAACGCCAGGGACACCATTTTAGTCGTCGAAGATGAGAGCATGGTGCGGGATTTCATGGCCCAGATTCTGCGCACGGCCGGATATCGGATCCTGACCGCTTCCAAAGGTATGGAAGCAATTTTGGTCAGCACGAATTACCAGGAAGATATCCATATGCTCCTTACCGACGTGGTTATGCCGGGAATGAGCGGACGGGAATTGGCGGAAACGCTGGTTTCGCTGCGTCCGGGAATCAAGGTTCTCTATGTTTCGGGATATACCGATGACGCGGTTTTGCAACATGGAGTCTTGGTGGGGAAGGTGGCCTTTCTCAACAAGCCCTTCTCATCGCGGGATTTACTGGCAAAAGTGCGGGATGTTCTTAAAGCCCGCGCCCAGTTAAGCGGTTAAGGGTTAATTTTTCTTTGATTTTCGGCGATTTCCGAATTTTCGAGGTTTGGAGTCGGACAAACGGTTTCTCTGCATGTTTACTTGCCTCAAAATCATGCTGATCAGGCTGAGAACAATGAATATACCCGGCAAGGCCATTTTCAGGATTTGCTCAGGGGTTAGTAATCCCATCAAACCGATTAATCCCGAGATGATGAGGGCAATAACCAGGTTTTTTAAATGCACCTTCAATTTTTCTTCCATGTAAGACTATTTAGAAAATTTCGCCTGGGATCGCTCGGCAGACCCTATGCGAATTCCTTGCGTTTGTGGAGTACAGGCGAGTACCTATAGATTCTACTTGGTCGTGACCTGCCCAAGTGATACAATTGAGGGCATGCATCCCATAAAAAACTCAACTCTCTTCCTGGGGAGCCTCGCATTGCTTTTCGGTGGTTGCAACTTATTCCGAGATGCCTTTGACACCCAACCGGAAACGGCGGATGAACATATCATCGAAGCTCAATTGTTCCTGCAAAAATCCGAATACGGCAAAGCTTTGCTGCATTTCGAGAAGGCCATCAAAATGGATTCCTCCAAATCCGAAGCGTATTACGGTGCGGCCAAGGCCGTTTTGCTGCAGGAACGCATTAATATGTTCGAGCTTTTGTTGTCGTTCGATGGCGATGGGTCCGGCAGTCTGCCTTTTATCGGGGAACCCGATTCGGTTCGAAGTAAAATATACGTGGCCAACCGTGGTATCAATAAATACTTGAAAATTCTGGTTGCCCGCGAAAAACTGGGTAAAACCGATCAGCGCATCGGCATGGCGAGCATCTCCGCGGATTACGCGCTCGCTTCGGCGTTGGAAGCCGTGCTTTCCTTGGCGGACGTCAATGGGGACGGCATTATCGATGCACGGGACAATATTCTCGACGGTATTATCGACTTCAAGAATCTCACCAAAGTAAATCCCGACAGCCTAATGGCGAATATCAAAGAGGTTCAGAACGATACCGTTAAAATAAAAGCGTTGAACGATATGCTGACCAAATCGAACGAATTGCTTACCCAAAGCGATGCGGCCATCGACCTTTTTCTGAACCAAGCTTTGGGTTCCAAGGGTGGTGGAGACTCGTTGGGCCTTTCAGGATGTCCCGCAGGTCAGTCGAGCTGTCCGCAAGGCGAGAAGAGCAAAGCCGCATCCGATTCGACCATTCAACAGATTAAGAGCTTCATTGGCGGCGCCGGAGCATCCATAGTCATTTATAAAATTGCCGACGGCGTTGATAATGACGGTGATGGATGCGTAGACGAAGAGTATTTGGATGGCGTCGACAACGACGGCGACGGTTTTGTCGATGAGGACTCACGGGGCGTGCCCGACAAGGAAGGAAACCCGCGCTATTTCGCTGTTTCCGACAAGGCGGATAATAATGGGAACGGCCAAATTGATGAGCAGCAAGAAGCTCTTTTCAATACTCGATTCGATGCGTCTTTCGAAATGCTGCGCCTGGCGGCCTTTCCCGGGGGTGCAGGCCAGATTTTTTGGGAGGACAGCATCGGAGCCATGGGCAATACCTTTTTAAAAGATCGGCGCGATACCGTATATATCGTCGATAATGCGGTCAAACCGGTTTTCCGCGATACGGTAGTGACTTTCGACCTGTGCAAAGGCCCGGTTAAGGGGTATAAAAGGAGAACGCAATGATCCGGGCCTCGGCTTTGCTGTTGGTTATAGGATTGGCTGAAATCCTGGCAGTTCCCGCGCCACGCTATTTGGGTTCGCGACCGCTGGGGATGGGGGAGGCCTTTATTGCCCTGGCCGACGACTACAACGGTTTATTCTATAACCCCGCGGGATTGGCCCGACTGAACAGCCCCATGAATGCCGGAATCGGAATGAAACTGGACTTGGGCGACCTTTTTGGAATGGCTGGAGATGCCTTCGACATTTTCGATATGCACGGCGAAAACATGCAAAGTATGGAGGGCATGGCGTCTGACCCCACTTTGGTTGACGATTTGATGCTCTACGATCGCGAGCCCATCGGTTTTGCGACCTTGCCGGAAATGCATTTCGCGGCTCGCTCTACCGATCCGGATTTCCCCTTGGGCATAGGCGGAGCCTGGTTTTTGCACTCGCAGGGTGTTTTCACCCTGGACAAGGGGATATACCTTCCGAAAGGAAACGCGGCGGTTCGTACGGATCTGGTTTTCCGGGTGGCTGCGGCAGCGGACATCTGGAAAGGCTTGAGCTTTGGAATTGCCCCCATCATGGCCACCTATAGCTTCGTGGAACAGGGTATTGGCTTCGATGAAATCCAAACCGTGGCCGATACCTTGAATGTGAAAATCGATAAGGAAGCATCCAGAATTTATGAACCGGGGTTCGGTTTCGGGGTGTCGATGGGATTGTTGTATGACATAGTTCCTACCGAGTTACGGGTAGGCGCCGTGGTGGACAACCTCTTTTTAAAAATCAATGATGACCCGGTTCCCGCTTCGTATAGTCTCGGAATCGCCTATTTGCCCGCCATCTTCCGCAATCAGGGAATGATGCGCCACGTCAACCTGGCCTTGGATTGGCGTGATATCGGATCCGACCGGCCCATTCTCACCAACCTCAATTTTGGCGGAGAAATGGATTTGACCTTGGCTCGGTTACGCGGTGGGTTCAAGGGCGGATATCCCACCTTCGGCTTGGGTCTTAACCTTTTCATCATGCAAATGGAGTTCACATCCTGGGCGGATGAACGTGGGTTGTACGCGGGTCAGTGGGAGGAGAGGCACTACCTCCTGTCTTTTCGACTCGGAATCTGACTCCCTCGGGTGGGAGCCTCCTTATCTACTACAATTTCACTTCCACCGTGGTTTTGAAAAGCGCCACAGGAAAGGCGAATAAGGATACCGTGGTGGTTACTTTGGGGCCTATGGGGAAGTGGTATCCCATATTGAACAAGGGAATGAAGGGCAGAAAATCGGGACGGTAATCGACCGCCTCGCTCAGTACGTCCTGGCTGCGGATATCATAAAACAAAGCCCCGAAGTGAAAGAATATCTGATGGATTTCCAGTCCGAACGCGAGTTGATGTCCCGCGCGTAGTTGGTAATTCCGCGTGAAGCCGTCGGTGATGACCGAATCCTTTCCATCGCTGCTTTGCAACGCAGCATTGGTAACCGTGTCGAAGGCGGCGGCCGAGGATTCATAGCGATATTCAAGTGATAAACCTTTCAAGTAGTAAACATAATCCAGGTTGAATCGATAGTTATCGAAATCGGCGAAAGCCGAAAGCCCAAGCTCCCAGGGTAGACTGAGTTGAACGCGGTCTATCAAAATGGAGTTGCGTCGGGTATGGGCGGGTTCATCGGTATTCACCTTTTCGCTTTGGAATACCTTTTCTTCACCGGGTTGGAGGGCTGGGAAGGTATGGTAGATTCCCGCAATGTCGCCTTGTAAATCCATCGATTGGATAACAGTCGCTAAACCATCTATTCCGAAATGAGGACCCCATTGCATTCCCGCGCCTAGTCTTACCCCATGGGCAAGACCCTGTAAATCTCCAGTGAGTGCGCCTCCAATAGCCGTTGGATATTCGGAATCCTTCTGATTAAACGCATGGGTTTCCTGCCCGGAAGTTACGGTTCCGCTCCAGTCGGTCGAAATTTCAGCCAGGGCGGTTCCTCGGTAAAGGTGGTAGGCTATTCCCCAGTGCAAGAATGGGAGCGGACGGCCCGCTACTCCCAATGACCAGTCGGAAACGGATAGCTCTCCCTCGGCTTTCATGTCTCCGGCCAAGGATACCTTAACGCTATCGCCGGAATTCCCTTGCGGAGCCCCCGCTCCCAGAGCGAAATCTTTCGAGTCGAACCGAAAACTTCCTGCCAGCGGCTGTTGCACGCCCATGGCGAAGATATGCTTTCTCCAGGGATAGGCGGCCGTCAAGCTGCTGAAGGATGCGCTTTGATAAAGTTCCAAATCGACTTTCGGGTATTCCGGATTTTGCACGCGATGTCCAGGTTCATTCAAAACGGCATGGATGGGTTCCCGCAAATCACCGCGTAGAAGCCGCATACGCTCGCTGCCGATTCCCAAGCCCAAGCCCGGCAAGAAAAAATCCGTCTGCGCCGCAGGGCCGGTCAAGCGTGCGAGCGCAGCCGGGTTGCCGTACAGGGCGCTGGAGCTTGGGTAGAGGCTGGATACGTTATCCAAAGCGCCTCGGGCGCCGGTATTGGAAGCCAGTCCGTAGGGGGAGAGGTGGCCTCGCATATTTAAATGCAACTCACCACCTCGAAAATGCGTGATTTGCGCCGTCAATACCGAAGGTGCGATCAACGCCATCAATGCCGTTCGCCAATGCAGGCCTTTAAATATTATTGACATAACCTAACACGCCTAAGGTGGAACCGTAAAAGAACAGCATGAATCCGAATCCGGTAACCGCTTTGGCCCAGTAATTGACGGGCGGGTATTCAATCTCCTCCAAACGATAGCGTTCCATGTCGGCCATGACCGGTTCCCACCCTTGCATTTCTTCAGGTGGCGCCGGGCCGCTTTCAAAAACGCCTCGGGAGGCGCTCAACCTTACGAGACGCCCCGTTTCAACGACCAACTCGCCTGGGCTTGCAAGGCTTTGCTGAATACCGCACAAACCCTGCAAGCATACCGTGCGCATAGAAGAATCCTTCGGCGCCGTAGTAACCACCAGAGACGAGTACCCGCGCGCGACACCTACTCCCGCGTTAGTTTTAATCTGTGCCAGGGCTTTTTCCTGGCGGCCCCAAATAAGCACTTGGCCGCTGTCTAAGCGTATCACCACGGGATCCCGGTCGGAGGAGGGGGCTTTCAATACTCGGAAATGGGCGCCGGGTGTAAAGCGAGCGTGTATGCCGTTGCGGAAATGCACGTCGAGTTCCGAAAGTGAATCGGTACGGTAATCGGCCTTGATGTCGAAGTCGTCCCGGTTGCGCAGACGGAATTTTCCGGTCCGGTCGGTGGGTTGCCCCTTCCGAAAGGCGGCTTTCGCGTCTCCGCGTAATTTATTGATGTCGTAGAGGATGGTGTCGACTTCGCCGGCGCTGATTTGGCGCGGCCTATCGTACCGATCGAGATAGCGAACCACGGAATCTCTTTCGCTGCGGATTTTTCCATACACGGTTTCGCCGGATTTGAAAATCATTTTATCGGCGTGGGACGGATGGGTAAATAGGCATACAAGCAGAACTACGATTGCCACCATGTGGCGGCCTATTCCCTTTCCTGTGGACTTACGCCTTATTGCTACCATTTTTTCTTCACTTCCACCTGGGTTTGCGAGGTGGCGGTTCGACCGTCGGACGAGGTTACCCTTAGGGTGAGCTTAAACTCACCGAGATGCGCGAAGGTATAGCGTAGGTTACCGGAATCAGCGGATATAAATTCGAATTCACCGTCGCCGTTCAAGTCCCATTCCCATTTGACGATTTTTCCATCCGGGTCCTCGGCCGTGGGTTTCAGTTCCACGGGTTGGCCCAAGGTAGCCCGGATGGCAGGGCCCGCGGAGCATACCGGGGGGGCGTCGTATATTTCCAGTTTCGTCTTGGCGCAGGCAATCCTGCCATCCGCAGAGGTGACGCATGCCTGGGGAACATAATGTCCGGGCTTGTCGAATGTTTGGACCCACTCCATTTCCAGGCGGTTTTTTCTTCCCGTGGAATCCGCCGGAATAGCCTCTTCCTGCCAAGCGTTTTCGAGTCCCGACAGGTTGTATCGCAAGTGGGTAAAATCATCTTCGGAATCGAATGCTCGGATTTGCACCGTAACGGGTGTGACAAGATTAGTCTTTTGGAGATTGCTTTTGATGCGTAAACCGGGAGCGGCATTGGATACATAGCGCTTTTCCGCCCGGTGGGTTGAACCGGTGGCATCACGGACCTCCAAAATGGCCGTGTATTTCCCCGCCGGTGGTGCCGCAAGCTTGAATTTCCCGGCTACTGAATCCAGTGCATCCCAGGTTCCGTTCCCATCTATGTCCAAACGATAGCGTAAGGGGCCATTGCCCTTGGATTCGGTTGCATCCCAGACGATTTCACTGCCGGGTTCAAGTGTATCCGGAAAGTTCAGCACGGCCCGGGGAGGTATATTGACCAGGAATCGAACGCTTACCGACCGTTCTTCCGAATTCCGGTATTTCACCAAAATACGCGGTGTCATAGTACCGGGAAGTTCATACCTATGGGTATGGACGCGGGTGCCGGAGAACGGAAGAAAAGGCGTATCCCAGTTCTCGTCTCCGTCGAAGTCATAACGAACCCTAAGGTCGGACCATGCCCAGGATGGATATTTTGAGGGTCCCAAATCGAAGGTAACTGGTGTTCCAGTCGTGACCTTTCCGGGTAGCGGAACAATTTGAGCATCAGGCATCCGGAAGGTTCTTAGGAAAAAATCCTGGGATGGCCAGAGAGAATCGGGCAAATCGGCCCAGGTTTCGGCGTTGGCGCGCAGGGAAATCGAAAACCGACCTTCTTTTTGGGGTGTCCACTGGAGGATGTTTCTCTCGATACGCATTCCTTCCGGCGAACGCAAAAGCTCCCAGCGGATATCCTCGAATGTCCGGGAAAGCTCAACTTGGTAGGCATAAGGATGCCCGGTAAATGCTTCCGTCAAAGGAGTTGAAAGGATTTCGGGCAAAGTGTCCGGATCAAATAGCGCCACCGGCAGCCCATCGTCCGGTTTTACAGTATTTGGCAGTGGCGCGACCTCGACCTGTTCAGGTTCTGGCTGATTCTTATCGGCGCATCCTGACCAGAGGAAAATCAAAAGGGCAAAATATGGCCAGCCGACAGGCTTCCCTGCGAATGTGGTGCGATCCATGCTGTGGGTATTTTAGCACCCAGGCCTCGGTTGAGTCAACGATGACGCCGACGTTCGACCGGGTTTTTCTCTCCCAACTTGAATTAGGCCATTACTTGTGTAACAGCCTGAATGCATGGCTCCACTGGTTATGTAAAAAACCGGGTATACACCACAACATGGCCAAGGGCTCTATTGCGCGGGCGGCTTCGGCTCCACCCATATCCGCAGGTTCGAAACCGAATTGTACCAGGATGCGCTCGGCTTCCTTTTTCGCATCGCTATGGTTACCGCAATAAAACATGGTGGGCTTTTCGCCTCCAAAATCCGGATTCACCATTGCGGCGGCGCCGATACAGCTGAAGGCTTTTACGAAGCGGGCTTTGGGATAGGTCGCCTGTAATTGTTCCATGAGAGAGCGATCGAGGGAACTGAAGTATTTGAGTACCCCATTTTCCGGTGGGACCGCCGCGATGGGGTTGGTGGTATCCAAGATTAATTTGTTCGCAAGATTATCCGCGCCTGCTGCTTGCAAAGCAGCCTCCGCAGCGGCGCCTTTTACCGCGAAAACCAAGATTTCTCCAAATGCCGCTGCTTCGGCGAAGGATCCCACTTTGCCCTGACCCTCGGTGGCATTTACCCAATCCATCAAGTTTTCGGGATTACGGGTACCAATTGTCACTTGATAACCATGCCTCAGAAATCCCTTGCCGAGAGTTTGGCCTACCGAACCCGAACCGATGATTCCGACTTTTCTGCTAGCCATCGTTTTCGCTCCTTTGAGGAAATGGAAATATCCAAGGAAAAATAGGTATTCCGGGCCTTTTGGGAAAGAATGATGTGATTTTGGTTGCTTCTTTCCTTCACGAAGCTTGTTTTTTTAGTCGACTTACAGGGGTGCAATCAAGTGGGTTACAAGAAAAGATTTTTAGGGTCGCTTGCTCTTGCACTTTGGCTTTTGCCTAGCCTTTTCGGGCAAGAACTACACATTTTTGAAATTGATCGGCTGGTTACCAAGTCGGACCGTGGTTTTCCATGGGAAGAGCCCCCCCATGTGTCGGTTAACGGGGATTGGACGCAGCCCGTGAACTATGCGGAAGGCGTGCTGTATTTTCGCGTCGAAATTCGGTCTCAGCCGGAATCACAAGACATGCAAATGCAATTTTGCATGTGGCAGAGAGGTCGGACGGGTGGATTCAAGGAACTTGAGAATTGCGCGGAATGGAAACAGGTTCTGGGAGACTCGGGTTTTACCCTGACTTGGTCTACTCCGATATTTAGGATGTGGCAAAAAAATAACCGGCCACTAGACTGGGATAGAGAGAGACAAACCTATGGCATTGCGATTAAGAATGCAAAATTCGGTCCGGTATCGAACTTCAGTAATTATAACTGGAGCGGAGAGGACCCGGATAAATGGTATCCCTTGGATATGCGTTTCACAGCGGTGGTGGTTGCAAAGGGCTCAACCTTTTCCGGTTGGCAAAATTATCCGAGGGATGCCGCAACCATCCCCGGGAAGAATCCACCGGTAACGGAGCCGGAGCCTACGCCCGAGCCGGAGCCTACGCCCGAGCCGGAGCCTACGCCCGAGCCGGAACCGCAGCCTACGCCTGAGCCGGAACCGGAGCCCACGCCTGAGCCGGAACCGGAGCCTACGCCCGAGCCAGAACCGGAGCCCACGCCCCAGCCTGACCCGGAGCCTACGCCCGAGCCTGACCCGGAGCCCACGCCCGAGCCTGACCCGGAGCCCACGCCCGAGCCAGAACCGGAGCCTACACCTGAGCCAGAACCGGAGCCTACGCCCGAGCCTGTGCCCGAGCCTGACCCGGAGCCCACGCCTGAGCCGGAACCGGAGCCCACACCCGAGCCGGATCCTGTGCCCACGCCGCTAGCTCCTGGGGTGAGCCACGAGCAAGGAACGCGGAGAAACGGGGCGATTAATAATCCGGGACGATTCTATACCCCTGATGGTAGACGCGTTGCACCATCGGAAGAAAAACCTGGGGCTTTACCACGATTCAGGGGTAAGGAGTCCGGACGATGACAAACCCCATGTTATTCTGAGAGTGGGTCTAATCGATGTCTCGATTAGCTTTTCCCACTAGGTTGAAATTCCCGGAGGAAGAGTGAACCTTTTAAGGACCTTGAACCTATTCGGGAGTCAAAATCCAAGTAATGAAGTTTCAGAAACCGTTAATCAAAATTCATACCGTCCTTGCCGCCTTTTTCCTCCCCGTCGGTATTATGTACGCCGTTACCGGCGGACTCTATACCTGGGGAATCACGGGAAATTATAATTCCCAAGAGTATCTTCTTGAGCTGGGAAAACCGGTCCCAGTCGATCTCTCAAGCCTGACTGCGTTGGCTGAGGAAGAGTTGGCCAAGAAGGCAATACCATTCCCAACGGGTGGCGCCCGCATCAGGAAGGTGGGAACATCTTACGCTCTCGAATGGTCGGGAAGCCGCCGGGATATCGAGATATCTCCCACTCCGGATTTCGGAGTCGCAAGGGTAAAAATCAAGGAAACCACGCCGCATCGGTTCTTCGTACAACTCCATAAGGCCAAAGCCGGCGCTGGATTTAAGGTTTATGCCGCAATTTGGGCAATTGGATTGTTGGGGTTATTCCTTAGTGGCGGGCTTATGGCCTTTTTCGCCAAGCCCTATCGCAAATTAGCCGGGGTGGCCGCGGGATTAGGCCTAGCAAGCTTTATCCTGATGGCTTTGACCAGCTGATTTTTTCGCCAAAAATCCTCGACACCGATATTACGCTTGAGGGTCAGCTTTTAGCGCCAGAACCTCCAGTTTCACAATTATCAGCCTGATTCCCAAGGTTTTAACTATACCCTTTTGTGCCCATCCCCCGATTATAATGTCTGGTGAACGGGGGATAGCAGTAATGTCAAATTCGGGAAATTTACCGGAGCCGCCTCCGGCCTTTGCATCCTTGAGGCAATTAATCCATTATTATCGGGAATGGCTGGCAGCTGAAAAAATCGAGACAACTTTGGTTCATGCCGGTCGGTTATTCGTGATACGTAGCGGAGAACGCCCCCCCGATGAGAGAAAACGATTTCTGAGATTATGCGCTTATGCGCTGGACGCCGAGAGGCACCTTTCGCCGCATACCGAATCGGAGGGTTTGCAACTTCCCATCAAGGGCGTCATCGATTGAATTCGCTGGCCACTGTTTCCGGTTTGAGGGGAAGGATGTTTCAATAAATGCGGGAAGGGAAAGATAGACGCGAGGAGAGGTTTCACTTTCTGACACTGGAAGCCTTGTTGGAACACTATTCCGGGATGATATCCGATGATCAAATGCAGGATATTGTTCTGGATGCGGCGCGTGATTTCAATCCCCGCGCGGAAACCACCGATGAAAGGTCCCGTTTACAATTCATCCGCAAATGCGAATTGGCCATGGATACCGTGGCCGAGCTAAAGCGCGAAGGGGTATGGTAGCGCGGCTTAATAGCAATTCTATAAATCCCGGGCTTTTTCGCTACGGCAATCGCTTCTGGAAACCTCACCCAGCGGGGATTTCCAGCCCACTCTACATTTCATCACATCATAATTGCCGGTTCCATCGGGTGAAACATAAGTGACTTCCGGGCCAGGGGTATGACCTCCGGTGGCACATCCTGCCAGGAAGAGTGCTGCCGTTGCAATCATTGGTAGAAATATCAAAGCCTTCATTAATCCTCCGAGCGACACCCCATTCTATTAAGGTCGCGACCCAGGATGCAACTCGAATCGACTTATGCGGAGAAAAATCCAGGAGTGAAGGGTGGCCTAAGGGGCGGAACGCAGGGAATCACCGGGGTTAATGGAAGCTTTCCTATCGCACTATTCCATGGTGGGAACGATAGGGGAAACTTTCTAAATAGGTTCACTTCACCGAATTTCCCACTCTGGGGTGGGTTCTATTTTTGAGAATGGGGAGGATCCCGACGTATGGGAACGCATGGTCTTGGTACCCGCATAGGCATGGCCCTTTTATC
>JBGTHM010000040.1:0-16216 GCA_041746255.1 Fibrobacteria bacterium
GACGACGGACGTGACGGGCAACATCGAGCTTCCGGAAGGAGTTGAGATGGTGATGCCGGGGGACAATGTCGCCATCGGCGTGGAGCTTATCGCTCCGATTGCGATGGCCAAAGACCTGCGTTTCGCTATCCGCGAGGGCGGTAAGACGGTGGGCGCCGGAGTGGTCACCGAAGTCTTGGATTAAGTAATCCAAGGTTATTACCTGAACGAATTTTAACAATGACGGGCATTTCCGGGCTAGAGCCCGGAGTTCCCGGTTATCCGATTTAACGAAATGAATAGAGGTCGATGAATTATGGCGGGAGAAAAAATTCGCATCCGTCTCAAGTCTTTTGATCACCGGATGATAGATCGCTCAGCGGGAGACATCGTCCGCACGGCTCGTAATACCGGGGCCCGCGTGGTGGGTCCTATTCCCCTGCCGACAAAAAAGGTTATTTACACAGTCATCCGCTCGCCGCATGTCGACAAGCAATCGCGCGAGCAATTCGAGTCCCGAACCCATAAGCGTCTCATCGATATTCACGAATCCACGCCTCAGACCATCGATTCATTGATGAAGTTGGATTTGCCGGCGGGTGTCGAGGTGGAGATAAAGGTCTGATCATGACTGAAATAATTGGAAAAAAACTGGGTATGACGCAAGTCTTCGCGGAAGACGGCGAAGCGATTGCGGTGACGATAGTGGAGGCGCTGCCGTTCACGGTCATGGCGCATCTGAGTGCTGAAGTGCATGGCGCTTCTTTAGTGCAGGTTGCATCCGGGAAAGTCAAAGAAGCCTTTGTAAACAAGCCGGAGGCCGGCCAATTCAAAAAAGCCGGAATCGCTCCCGCCAAGCATATCTCGACTTTCCGTGACAAGGATGCGGCAAAGTGGGAGATTGGCAAGGAATACAACGTTTCCATTTTCGAAGGTGACAAAAAGGTAACGATTATCGGAACCGGTAAGGGTAAGGGCTTTGCTGGAACGGTCAAGCGGTATAACTTCAGCCGCGGTCCCACGACACATGGCTCCCACAATATCAGAGCTCCTGGGTCGCTTGGCGCGCATTCCTATCCGGCGCGCGTTTTCCCCGGTAAGAAACTTCCCGGCCACATGGGTGATCATCGGGTCACCACCAAAAATCTCGAAGTCATCAAGGTGGATGTGGAAAAGAATCTTCTCTATGTACGAGGTTCAATTCCAGGCGCCACAAATGGCAAAGTAATTGTGAGGAAACAGTAATCATGGCCAAAGCGAAATTATTTGCGGCCGACGGCAGCGCCAAGGGCGAGATGGATTTGCCCTCCAGCCATTTTGAGCAGGAGATTAGCGAAGCTATTATGCACCAGGCCGTGGAAGCTTTTTTAGCGAACCAACGTCAAGGAACCGCCAAGACCAAAGGCCGGAGCGAGGTAAGCGGCGGCGGCAAAAAGCCATGGAAGCAAAAAGGCACCGGTCGGGCACGCTCGGGCTCAAACACCTCCCCTATCTGGGTTCGCGGTGGTAAAGCACATGGCCCTCAACCCCGAAGCTACCATAAAGATTTGAACCGCAAAGTTCGCCGCAAAGCTTTCCTAAGCGCTTTGTCGCTCAAGGCCAGCGAAAACAGCGTGTTTGTCTTCGAAGCCTTAGGCGTCGAAACTCCGAAAACCAAATTACTTTCGGAAATTTTAAAAAAGGCTGCCTTAAGTGGTGGTAAGAACCTGATTCTTGTCAACGAGCCCGACGGTAATCTTATCCTCGCGGCGCGTAATATTCCCGACATGTCGGTGGTTCGCGTTCAAGACGTCAACACCTACGCTTTGCTCAATGCGGCGAACGTCATCTTTACGGATGCTGCTATCAAAGCTTTGGGCGACGCACGCGCTGTGACAGAGGTGAAAGCATGAAGGCAATCAAAGATATTCTTGCGCAGCCGCATATGACCGAAAAAACCACCGCCTTGCGGTTGGGAAGAAATCAATACGTATTCCAAGTTTCGACCGATGCGAACAAGGTAGAGATAAAAAAAGCAATCGAGACACGCTTCCAGGTTATAGTGGAATCGGTCAATACTATCAATCAACTGGGCAAAATCAAGCGCACGCGCGGCCAACCAGGCCGACGTTCAAGCTGGAAAAAAGCCGTGGTCCGTCTTAAAGAAGGCGACGCCATCAAGGAAATCGAATAAGGGATTTGGGAGAAAGTCATGCCCATCAAGAAGTATAGACCGCTTACGCCGACCTTGCGGTACAAGCAGACCCTTGATTTTAAAAAGGATCTGACCACCGGAAATGAGCCGCACAAAGCCCTGACAACGGGTAAAAGTAAGGCTGCAGGCCGTAACCATGCCGGTCTCATAACTATGCGTCGTCGTGGCGGCGGTCACAAGCGAAAATTACGCTTAATCGATTTTAAGCGGGATAAAATTGGAATCGAAGCGGTAATCGAAACCGTGGAATATGATCCCAATCGATCAGCAAATATCGCGTTGGTGTGCTATTTAGATGGTGAACGACGTTATATCGTGGCTCCGGAAGGAATCAAGGTGGGCGATAGGCTCGTCAACCGCGAAGGCGCGGCGTTGGAACCGGGTAACGTGCTTCCCCTTTCAAAAATCCCGGTAAACACGATTATCCATAATATTGAATTGAAGCCCGGAAAAGGTGGACAAATCGCCCGCTCTGCCGGGGCATCCGCAGAAATTGTCGCTCGTGAGGGTGAATATGCCCAGGTGAAAATGCCATCGGGGGAAATCCGAAGGATTCACGTGGAGTGCCGCGCCGTAATCGGTCGAGTGGGCAATGGGGATCATAATCGAGTAGTGAGTGGTTCGGCGGGCCGGTCGCGTTGGCTGGGCAAGAGACCCAAAGTTCGTGGTGTCGCCATGAATCCAGTTGACCATCCCATGGGTGGCGGTGAAGGTAAAACGTCTGGCGGAAGCCATCCTGTGTCTCCTTGGGGTAAAAAGTCCAAGGGCAAGAAGACGCGCAACAATAAGGCCACCGACAAGTTTATCGTTCGTCGCCGTCAGAACAAGAATAAAAGGTAAGAGGGTAACGCATGGCCAGATCACTTAAAAAAGGCGCGTTTGTGGATAGCCACCTGCTCAAAAAAGTTCAGGCAGGTGACACGGGTCCGAAAAGAACCGCCATCAAGACTTGGAGCAGGCGCTCCACTATTTCCCCTGAATTCGTGGGACAGACACTCGCGGTGCATAATGGGAAGAATTTTATTCCCGTTTTCGTGAGCGAAAACATGGTCGGGCATAAACTTGGCGAATTCGCTCTCACCCGTAATTTTCGGGGACATGTAAAATCGGAAAAGGCACGCTAGGCCGGCAGTGAACGATAGAGAGGCACTTTAAAATGGAAGCGTTTGCAAAATCGAAGTATCTCCACAGCTCTGCGCGGAAAATGCGCCAAGTTGCGGATCTGGTGCGCGGAAAACAAGTGGAAACGGCCCTGGAAATTCTTCATGGGCTTAAAACCACCAAGAAAAGTGCCGGCATGGTTGATAAAGCACTAAAATCCGCAGTAGCCAATTTTCAGGTATTAGCGGAAAAGAATCCAGGCCGAGGTGAATTAACCATCAAATCAATCTTGGTTGATGGTGGGCCGATGATGAAGAGAATCAGAGCGCGGGCTCAGGGCAGAGCCTTCCGCATCCAAAAGCAAATGAGTCATTTGACCGTAGTCGTTTCGGACTAGTACGGAGGTTTAACTTGGGACAAAAAACCCATCCAATCGGCTTTAGGCTGGGCATTACCAAAACCTGGAATTCCAGGTGGTATGCCGAAAAAAGTTTTGCAGACCTCCTGTATGAGGATATGGTCATTCGACGCTATTTGAAGAAGCGCCTGGCTCATGCCAGCCTTTCAAGCGTCGGAATTGAGCGTACGGTCAAAGAAGTCACCATCAACATTTACACCGCTCGTCCAGGTGTTGTAATCGGTAAAAAGGGTGAAGAAGTCGAGCGCATCAAAGGCGAGCTTCAGCACTTGACCGGCAAAGATATTTACATCAACATCCGGGAAATCAAGCGTCCGGAAATCGATGCTCAGTTGGTAGCGGAAAATATCGCGCGTCAGCTCGAAAAACGCGTAGCCTTTCGTAGGGCCATGAAAAAAGCGGTATCCAGCGCCATGCGACTTGGCGCTCAGGGCATCAAGATTATGAGCAGCGGCCGGCTCGGCGGAGCCGAAATCGCCCGCACCGAAAAAACGCGCGATGGAAGCATTCCATTGCAGACCCTGCGGGCCGATGTGGATTATGCAACCGCCCGCGCCGAAACCACCTTTGGAACCATCGGGATCAAAGTATGGATTTTCCGCGGCGAAATCATCAAAAAAGATGAACTGAACAAGCAAAGCGACGAAAGGGTTCCGGCGTAACATGCTTAGTCCAAAGAAAGTCAAGTGGCGCAAAACCCAAAGGGGTAAGATGAAGGGTGTGGCCGGTCGAGGCACTACCCTTTCGTTCGGTGAGTTCGGAATACAGGCGCTTGAGTCGGCCTGGATTACAAATCGCCAAATCGAGGCGGCCCGTATTGCGATGACCCGAAAAATCAAGCGTGGCGGCAAAGTTTGGATACGGATATTTCCAGACAAGCCTTTCACGAAAAAGCCGGCTGAAACCCGTATGGGTTCGGGTAAAGGCAGCCCCGAAGGTTGGGTGGCGGTAGTGCGCGCCGGTCGCATCCTTTTCGAAATGGGTGGAGTAGACCGCGAACTGGCCATTGAGGCATTGCGGGTAGCTGTACAGAAGCTCCCGGTTAGAGCAAAGATTGTCGAGGTAGCAAGCCATGGTTAAGGGTTCGGAATTCAAGAGTATGTCCGTAGAGGACATTCAAGCCAAGGCTAGGGAATTGGAAGCGAGTTTGTTCAACTTGAAATTTCAGTCCAGTCTCGGAAAGCTGGAAAACACTTCGGAAATCCGATTGGCTCGACGCGAATTAGCCCGGGCCAAGACCATTCTGAATGAAAAGCGGCCCGGATTTGCGGAAAAGGAATCCGAGGCCGTAAAGGCATAAAAGCCGACGAGTGGAGCATAGGGCTCCGGCTGAAATCGACGGGATTATCGAGGAGCAAGGCGAAGGAATATGGAAAGAGAGACTAGTCGTAAGGTGCGTTCGGGTGTGGTTACCAGCGACAAAATGGAAAAGACCATTACGGTCGCGGTTATCAACAGAAAATCGCATCCGATTTACGGAAAGACCGTACGGTCGACCGTCAAGTTGGTCGCGCATGACGAGGAAAATACGGCTCAGGAAGGGGATACCGTGGAAATCATGGAAACCCGTCCCTTGAGCAAGCGCAAAAGATGGCGCCTTGTCAGAGTTGTTGAACGGAAGAAATAAGCTAAAGAGAGCGGGAAAATGATTCAGCAGCAGACAAATCTTAACGTGGCCGACAATTCGGGCGCCAAGCAGGTGATGTGTATCAAGGTCCTCGGCGGTACGCGTCGAAGGTATGCCACCGTTGGCGACATTATCGTGGTTGCCGTCAAGACCGCTTCGCCAACCGGAGCGGTAAAAAAGGGCAGCGTACAGAAGGCAGTGGTTGTAAGGACGGTTAAGGAAGTAAAGCGTAAGGACGGCTCTTACATCCGGTTCGGAGACAACGCCGTGGTCATAATCAACGATAACCGCGAGCCGAGGGGATCCCGAATATTTGGCCCGGTTGCTCGCGAATTGCGCGAGAAGCTATTCATGAAAATCGTTTCGCTTGCTCCAGAGGTGGTGTAACTTGGCTCTAAAATTCAAAAAGAACGACAAAGTCAAAGTCATTTCCGGCAAGGCAAAAGGTCTGGAAGGACGAATTCTTCGAGTACTACGGGAAACCGAGCGCGTGGTTATCGAAGGCGTCAACCGGGTAAAGAAGCACATGAAGCCCAATAAGCAGAATGAGAAGGGCGGAATTGTGGACCTGGAGCAGCCGGTGCATATTTCGAATGTCATGCTCGTCAGCCCCAAAACCAATGAACCGGTCAAGGTGGTTAGGGCTCCCAAAGAAAAGGGTAAGCGCCGTGCCCGCCTAGAGAAGAAAACCGGCAATTCGATCGATTAATCGCGAACGGAAAAGGTCAAAGACAGAATGTCACGCTTGAAGGAAAAATACCGAACCGAAATGGTTCCCGCACTGATGCAGGAGCTGGGGCTGAAAAATATCATGCAGGTGCCACGCCTCGAGAAGATTGTTCTCAATATGGGCGTGGGTGCTGCAACACAGAATCCGCGTATCATCGATGAGGCGGTTAATACGCTTACGGCCATCACCGGTCAAAAGGCGATAACCACCCGGGCCAAGAAGGCAATTTCCAACTTCAAGCTTCGGGAAAATCAGCCAATTGGGGCGAAAGTTACCCTGCATGGAGATCGCATGTGGGAGTTCGTTGAACGGCTCATTCATATCGCTTTGCCTCGCGTGAGGGATTTTCGGGGAGTTCCCCGTAAAGGATTTGACGGCCGTGGTAATTACACGATGGGTGTGAAAGAGCAAATCATCTTCTTGGAAATCAATTACGACAAAATCAGCAAAGTGTTGGGCATGGATATCACCTTCGTGACGAATGCCACGAATGACGATCAATGCAGGGCGTTGCTAACGGCACTTGGAATGCCGTTCCGGAAATAGAAGGCGGAGAGAAGAATCATGGCAAAGCGTTCGATGATCGAAAAACAGAAGAAGACCCCCAAATTTGCGGTACGTCATTATAATCGCTGCCGGCGCTGTGGACGCCCGCGTGCTTACATGCGTAGATTCGGAATGTGCCGCATATGTTTCCGGGAGCTGGCGTTGATTGGGGATATTCCGGGAATCACCAAGTCTTCGTGGTAGGGTTAAAACAAGAAGTTATCAAGGTAATCGGAACTCAAGGAAAAAGAGCAAGATATGAGCGGTATTAACGATCCCATTAGCGATATGCTCACGCGTATCCGCAACGCGTCGAAGATTGGCCTGAAAGTGGTGGAAATGCCCGCGTCCAAGATTCGCCGGGAAATAGCGAAAATCCTGGTGGCGAAAAGTTACATCCGGAAATTCGTCATCGTTGACGATGGCAAGCAGGGCGTTTTGAAGATGCTCCTTAAGTACAAGGATGGGGAGTCGTCCATTCAGGGACTGGTTCGCGTTAGTACTCCCGGCCGACGTCTTTATTCCAAGTCGGCGGTTATTCCCAGAGTGAAAAGCGGTCTGGGTATTGCCATCGTTTCCACCTCCCGCGGATTGTTGACGGATTACGAGGCCCGTCAGCAGAAAATCGGCGGCGAAATCATTTGCAAGGTCTGGTAGGGTAAACATGTCTAGGGTAGGCAAAGCAGAAATCAAAATTCCGAGTGGCGTGAAGCTGAGCATTTCGGGACAAACCGTTGCGGTCGAAGGACCGAAGGGAAAGCTGTCCCATCAGATCCATAAACTCATCACCATCGAGAAAAAGGAGGAGGGCGTTTTCGTTTTGAAGCGTAATTCCGATCTTCCTTTGGACCGAGCCTTGCATGGCACCTCCCGCGCCATGGTCAACAACATGGTGGTTGGGGTCAGTCAGGGTTTCAAAAAGGAGCTCGAAATCCGGGGCGTGGGCTATCGCGGAGAACAAAAGGGCAAGGCGGTCAATCTTGTACTTGGCTTTTCGCATCCCGTACTGTTCCAACCGCCCGCTGAAGTGAATGTGCGCATGGACGGCAATTTGAAGATCATCGTCGAAGGCATTGACTGTCAAAAAGTAGGGCAGGTCGCGGCTGAGATACGGGCTTTCCGTCCACCCGAACCTTATAAAGGAAAAGGTGTCCGTTATCTGAACGAACAAGTCATTCAGAAAGAAGTTAAGAAGACTTAAAGCGTGAGTGCGTACTTGTCGCACCAAGGAAAAAATTATGTTCGCGAATAAAGCTATCACCCGTTTAGAATCCCGCAAAGCGCGTCATGTACGTATCCGCCGGAAAGTAACCGGTACCGGGGCGATTCCTCGGCTCTGCGTGCGTCGTAGCCTCAAGAATATTTATCTGCAGCTGGTTGACGATACTACCGGTCGCTCCCTGCTGCAAATCAGCTCTTTGAGCGGCGAAGTGAAGGATGCCATTGCGGGTAAGAAAAAGGTCGAGATTTCACGGGAGATGGGCCGAATCTTTGCATTGAAGGCCAAGGAGGCCGGAGTCACCAAGGTGGTTTTTGACCGCGGCGGATATTTGTACCATGGTCGGGTTCAGGCGGTTGCCGATGCGGCACGCGAGGGTGGATTGGTATTCTAGGAAGAGGGTTTAGGTTTGGAAACTGAAAAAAAAGTCGAATTTCAGGAAAAAGTGGTTGCGATAAACCGTTGTGCCAAAGTGGTCAAAGGTGGCCGGCGCTTCAGCTTCAATTCCATCGTGGTGGTCGGTAACGGCCAAGGTCGCGTTGGTCTTGGTGCAGGAAAAGCCAATGAGGTCGCCGAAGCCATTCGTAAGGCTACGGAAAACGCGCATAAGAACGTGGTGGATGTGACTATAAAAAATCACACGTTGCCGCATGAAGTCGACGGCCGTTTCGGCGCCGCCCGCATATTCATGCGTCCTGCGTCGCCCGGTACGGGAGTGATAGCCGGCGGTGCTGCTCGCGCCGTGCTGGAGCTTGCCGGAGTTCACGATGTCTTGACTAAAAATCTGGGCTCCACCAATCCCCACAACGTAGTCAAGGCTACCTTGCACGGGTTGACCCAGCAACGGTCGCGGAAACAATTTGAATCCCTGCGGCAAGAGGCCAACTGAGATTCTCGAAGTAATCGAGGAAATATATGGAAAAGCAATTGAAAATTACGCAAATACGCAGCGCCATCCGCAGGATGGATTATCAAAGATTGACGCTTGAAGCCCTGGGAATCCGCGGGTTGCACAAGAGCGTGATTAAGACGAGCAATCCGGCCTTGCAGGGAATGATTCGCAGCGTCGCTCATTTGGTGAAAGTCGAGGAAGTGAAATGAAGTTAACCGATTTGAAACCCGCCAAAGGCTCCCATAAAAAGAGCTTCAAGGTGGGACGCGGACCCGGATCGGGCCTGGGTAAGACTTGCGGACGTGGCCAAAAAGGCGCGGGTGCGCGCAAAAGTCCTCATAAGGGTTCCGGTTTCGAAGGTGGTCAACAGCCTTTGCAACGCCGTCTACCGAAAGTGGGTTTTCGCTCGCGTTCACCCAAGATCTACCAGATTGTGAACCTGAATCAACTGGAAAAATTTTTTAGCGGAGCTGTGACTCCCGAAGACCTGGTTCGCGTAGGCCTGGTGAAAACCGTGAATAAGCCGATTAAAATCCTGGGAGAGGGACAATTGTCCAAGGGACTTCAGGTCAAGGCCAACAAATTCAGCGCCTCTGCCCAGAAAGCCCTTGAGGCCGCGGGGGGAAGAGCCGAGGTTATTTAGGTGCAAGCACTTCAAGGGTTCGCGAACGTATTCAAGATCAAGGATCTTCGAGATAAGATCCTGTTCACAATGGGTATTCTGGCCATCTATCGGCTGGGTGGTTTTATCCCGTTGCCCGGAATCAATCCGGATGCGATCGCGACTTTTTTCAGCGGGGGTGGAGACAACCTTTTCGGGCTCTACAATACTTTCGTCGGCGGCGCTCTTGAGCGCGCCTCGGTATTTTCGCTGGGAATCATGCCTTATATCAGCGCTTCCATTATCGTTCAATTGATGGGTACCGTTGTTCCGACTGTCGCCCAACTACAAAGATCGGGTCAGGAAGGTCGCGCCAAGCTGACCCAATGGACTCGCTATGGAACGCTGGGTATCGCGGCGGTGCAGGCCGTCGGTGTTTCAAATTGGCTATACAGTCAGACCACCAGCATTGGTCAATCCTTGGTCGTGGAAGGTATTGGGCGCTGGAGCTTCATGATGTTGGCCACGCTCACTTTGACTACCGGAACGGTTTTTATCATGTGGTTGGGCGAACAGATAACGGCAAGAGGAATAGGAAACGGTATATCCCTCATTATTTTTATCGGCATTATAGCTACCATGCCGGCCGCCGTTATCAGTGAATGGGAACTCTTTATAAGCGGTGAGCGCAGTATTCCCATGCTGGTCATCATATTAGCTGTGGTTGTCGCCATCGTCACTTTCATCGTCTTTATCGATCAAGGCCATCGACGCATCCCATTGCAAAGCCCGAGACGGGTGGTGGGACGCAAAGTCATGGGCGGTCAATCCAGCTTCCTTCCCTTCAAAGTGAACACCGCGGGTGTCATGCCCGTTATTTTCGCGTCGGCCATTATGTTCGTACCGGCTCAATTGGCCTCTTTCTTTCCGAATTGGTCCATGGCTCAGGCCTTTGGGGCCTCATTTTTGCCGGGCCACTGGGTTTATTCCGTAGTTTTTACTGTTCTAATCGTTTTCTTTACTTATTTTTACACCGCGATTGTGTACAACCCTAAGGAAATTGCCGAAAACCTGAAAAAATCAGGCGGCTTCATTCCAGGGGTCAGGCCCGGACGCCGCACTGCGGAATTCATTGACCAGATATTGACCCGTGTAACCTTACCGGGGGCGATTTTCCTCGCTTTTATCAGTGTAGGACCGCTTTATTTGAAGGATTGGTTGGGGATGTCGTTTTATATTGGAGGGACAAGCGTTCTGATTTCGGTCGGTGTCGCTTTGGAAACTTTAAGACAGTTGCAAACGCATTTACAAAACCAGCATTACGAAGGCTTTTTGCGCCGGGGTAAAATACGGGGCAAGAGGAGCTTTTAATGGCGAAACAAGAAGGCATCCAGGTTGATGGACGCGTTATCGAAGCCTTGCCTAACGCAATGTTCAAGGTAGAGCTCGATAATGGTCACGTCATCCTGGCCCATATCTCGGGAAAGATGCGAAAAAACTATATTCGCATTCTCCCCGACGACAGGGTATTGCTGGAGCTGTCGCCTTATGACTTGACGCGGGGACGCATTACTTACAGGCACAAGACCTGATAGGGCTTTTTGAGTAGGAAATAGAGGAATCACATGAAAGTCAGGGCATCTGTTAAGAAACGTTGTGAAAACTGCAAAATCGTCAAACGCAACCGCGTGGTGCGGGTGATTTGTAAAAAGAATCCCCGTCACAGCCAGAGACAGGGTTAGGAGAGTAAAGTGGCTCGTATATCAGGTGTAGATATTCCCAATAACAAGCGGGCCGAAATCGGTCTTACTTACATTTTCGGCATCGGACGAAAGTCGGCGCTGGACATCGTCAAAAAGATCGGGCTTCAGCCGGGCAAGAAAATCGGCGAGTTGACCGAAGAAGATATCGGGAAAATACGTCGAGTCATCGAAGGGGGTTATACCACCGAAGGTGATTTGCGCGCTCAAACCGGTATGAACATCAAGCGTCTGGTCGATATTGGAAGTTATCGCGGCACTAGGCACCGTAGGGGACTTCCCATGCGCGGCCAGCGTACCAAGACCAATGCCAGGACTCGGAAGGGACCGCGCAAAACCATCGCCGGCAAGAAGAAGTAGTCGAACACTCTCATTGACCCCGACGTCGCGGGGGAATCTCTCCGGACTTCCGGAAAAAGATAAACAGGACTAGAATAGAGGATTTTAATGGCCGAGATTAAAGAACCGGACACCAAGGCACCGGAAAAGCAGGCGGATGAGGGCGATTCCAAAGAAGAGTCGAAACTCAAAGTCAAAAAAGGAAAGAAGCGCGCGGACGTACAAGGAATCTGTACCATCAAGGCGACTTTCAACAATACCGTTGTGACTATTACGGATGTTCGCGGTAACGTATTGACCTGGGGCACGCCCGGTAAGGCTGGCTTCAAGGGCTCACGTAAAAGTACTCCTTTCGCGGCCCAGGTGGCGGCTGAAGCGGCTGCATCCACGGCCATGGAGCGGGGCATGCGGAAGCTCGACGTACGGGTAAAAGGCGCAGGGGCGGGACGTGAGTCGGCCATTCGTGCCTTGAAGGCAGCGGGAATGGACATACTTTCCATTAAAGATGTAACGGGCGTGCCGCATAATGGTTGTCGCCCCAAGAAGAAAAGAAGAGTTTAACGACGGAAAAGGCGCCCGGAAAGGTTCCGGACCGTCGGCAAATTGAAATACAGGCAAACAAGCGATCGGAGTGTTGTGATATGAAGTGGAAAGCTCTCCATATGCCCCGGGGCATCGTCAAGGAAAAAGGCGACTCCAAATACGGTAAATTCGTGATAGAGCCCTTCGAACGTGGTTGGGGGATATCCGTGGGTAATTCCCTGCGGAGAGTCCTGCTATCCAGTTTGCAAGGCGCAGCGGTGGTTTCCGTGCGCATTGAAGGCGCAAGCCATGAGTTTTCAGCCCTGGAAGGGGTGAAAGAAGACATTTCCGAAATTGTGCTCAACATTAAGCAATTGCGCGTTAAGCTGCTTTCCGACGAAGATGCGACTTTACGCCTGGACGTATCTGGCGAAGGCGAAGTTCGTGCAGAGCATATCGAAGCCAATCCGGATGTGCAAATCCTCAATCCGGAGTTGCACATCGCTACGCTCGGGAAAACGGGAAGCCTCACCATGGAAATGCGTGTTTCCGACGGACGAGGCTATGTGATTTCGGACGAACTCAAGCGTGAAGAGGATCCCATCGGAGTCATTCCCATCGACGCCAACTTCAGCCCGGTTACCAAAGTGGCCTACGAAGTATCGGATACTCGCGTGGGTCAACGTACCGATTTTAATCGGCTTGAGATGGAAGTCTGGACCGACGGAAGCATTGACCCGGAAGACGCCTTGGCTTATTCTGCAAAATTGCTTGTCGATCACTTGGAAATGTTCATTAATTTCGAAGGTGATTTAGAAGCCGCCGAAGAAGTGGTTCGCGACGAAGAGAAGGATCGTATCCGTCAGTTGCTCAAAATGCGGGTGGACGAGCTGGAATTGTCGGTGCGGTCGAGTAACTGCCTCCGTTGCGCGAACATTCACACCATCTCCGACTTGGTCCGGAACCAGGAATCGGAAATGTTGAAGTACAAGAACTTCGGCAGAAAATCCCTCATCGAATTGAACGAAGTGCTCAGCAACATGGGCCTGTCTTTTGGAATGGACGTCGATTACTATTTGGGCGATGAAAAATAATGGCCCTCTAGGGGCCGCCCGCTAAGCGGAACGGTCCCATTTTTTAAAGCGAAATTGCGTAAGGAAAAGTCATGAGACATGGTGTCGTTGGAAATAGATTGAACCGGACCTCGTCCCACCGCAAGGCTATGCTTAAAAACCTGGCCACTTCGGTGTTGATTAAAGGCATGGAAGACGAGCAAATGGAGCGTCATGTGGTAACTACCGTTCCCAAAGCCAAAGCCGTCCGCGGTCTGGTGGAACGTTTGATTACCTATGCCAAAAAAGGCGACTTGTCGGCTCGTCGTCAAGCGGCTCGTTTCGTGCCCGATCCACAAGCCTTGCAGGCTTTGTTCGAGACCATCGGTCCTCGGTACCAAGCTCGCCAGGGCGGCTATACTCGGGTGCTGAAACTCTCGCAAAACCGCCATGGTGATAATGCTGAAATGGCTATTATCAGCTTGGTAGAAGACGATATACTGCAGAAACCGAAGAAAAAACCGGCCCGTAAAAAAGCCCAGCCCAGCAAAAAGGTGAATATCACCAAATCGGAAGGCGCCGAAACCGGCAGCGGTTCCAGTGCAACCGTGGCCGAGGACGCCCAACCTGTAGAGAAGGCGTCCGAGATTGAGGCCTCTAAGGTGGACACCGAAAAAGGCGATGCGGGTGAGGTCGAAAAATAATCGACACCTGTATGCGCCATCATGCGCATAGTTCGATAGTCCCTATAATAGCCGGCCCCCAAGCCGGCTTTTTTCGTGTCAGTGCGACCACAACTGATTTTTTAGATTGTTTGAAGTGGATACCCGGAAATCAGAATACCGGGCTGCGAGTGCAAATCCATATTGAATGACAATGGAAAACTCCTTGCAAGAAAAATTGGACGCCCTACCCGAAAGGCCCGGCGTCTACCTTTGGAAGAACAACAAAGGCGATTTCATTTATATCGGCAAAGCTGCAAACCTTCGCAATCGAGTGAGGGGCTATTTTTCCGCCCGCAGCCAAGACAATCATCTAGCGTCTCAAATCATGCGAACGGCCGCCGCAGACTTGGAGTGGATTGTCACTTCCAACGAAGTGGAAGCTTTGATACTCGAAGCCAATCTCGTCAACAAGCATGCTCCGCGATATAACATCCTCCTTAAAGACGACAAGCACTTTCCCTACATTCGCGTTTCGCTTTCGGAATCCTTTCCAAGGCTTGCGGTGACGCGCGAGACTCATAAAGGCAAAGACCTCTATTTCGGCCCCTATACCAACTCGCGAGCAATGCGAAAAACCATCCGTTACTTGGAGAAGGTTTTTCGGATTCGCGATTGCGAATTATCCTTACCGCTCAAGCAACCCATTCGTCCCTGCTTAAGTTATTTCCTCAAGCGTTGTGATGCGCCCTGCGCCAACCTGGTGGAGCCCGAAGCATATAACAAGGGAGTCGAAGAAGCCATATTGCTTCTGAGGGGAAAACATAAGCAGCTACGGGACAACTTGCAAAATCGCATGGAGGCGGAGGCTAAGGCAGAAAATTTTGAAGGGGCAGCGAAACTTCGAGACCAACTACTCGCCCTGGAAAGCGTGCAGGAGCGTCAAAGAGTGGATTTGGGAACCGAGGAGCAGCCCAAGGATCTTATTGCCGCGGCGCGAATTGGGCGGGTCGGATGCGTGGTCATTCTCGAAGTGCGAGACGGCTTGGTTTCCGGTCAAAAACAATTCGAGGTAAACAGCCCGCTGGAACAAAACGAATCGGAAATTATCACCGAGTTTATAAAAAATTATTACCTCACTCAAACCTTTGGGTCGATACCGAGGGAAATCCTGCTTTCTCATGCTCCCCTGCAAGAAGAAAATATGGAAGGGCTATTGCGGGAAATCCGGGGTGGAGCGGTTGATCTGGAGGTCCCCCAAAAAGGGGAGAAAAGAAAGCAAATCCATTTAGCGCTCGAAAATGCCAAACTTCAGGTATCCGAAATCGTTTTGCGCCGGGAAAAAAGGGATCGTCAAAACCATATGGTAAATGCGCTGCGAGAGGATTTGCAATTGACGAAACCACCGGATAGGATCGAAGGTTTCGACATCTCCCATTTAGGAGGCACCGACACGGTGGCTTCGCAAGTCGTATTTATCAACGGTAAGCCCAGCAAAAAAGATTACCGTCGTTTCAACATCAAGACGGTGGCGGGTATTGACGATTTTGCCTCCATGCGGGAGGTGTTGGGCAGGCGACTGCGCCGAGCCAAGGAAGACGGCAAGTCGCCGGATTTGATTTTGATTGATGGTGGAAAAGGACAGTTGTCGGCTGCCTGCGAAGCCATGCGGAACCAGGGTTTGGAGCATATCCCCGTAATCGGATTGGCGAAACGCCTGGAGGAGGTGTTTATTCCAGGACAATCGGATCCACTGCTGATTCCGAAATCGTCCCCAAGCCTAAAGCTCTTGCAACAGGTACGCGATGAAGCCCACCGATTCGCGGTGACATTCCAGCGTTCCAAACGCGGACGCTATTTGCGGGAGTCATGGTTGGATGCGATTCCAGGAGTGGGGATAAAAACCAGGGTGAAGCTATTGAAACACTTCAAAACCCCGTCCGCCATCTTAGAAGCCACCAGGGAGGCATTGGAGGGGGTATTGGGCCCGGGATTGGCAAAAAAAATCGTGGCCTACCGGGAAAACCAAACAGAAACTCCGTTCGGTGAGCAAAAGTAGGGGATATGGGATTTTTCATTCGGCTTGTTGTAACCGCCCTCAGTCTGGGGCTGGCCGCCAAGGTAATACCGGGGGTGCAAGTAAATGGGTGGGACAATCTCTTCTATACGGCCCTATTATTGGGAATTGTGAATGCCGTTTTAAGGCCCATACTGGTTATCCTGACCTTTCCTATAACCTTGGTTACGCTTGGTCTTTTCCTTTTGGTCATCAATGCGGCTATGTTGGGCCTAGTCGCCTGGCTACTACCGGGATTCGCAGTGGACGGGTTTTGGCCTGCTTTGGGAGCCTGGGCAATCGTCACTCTTGCGGGTTGGTCGGTTTCGCAAATACGCTGACAGGCCATTCCCTGATTTACCTCGAAATTTGGGGTTAAACGGCCACAGCACATAAGTGCTTTCGTGGGGGCCGGTTAGCCTACCTGTTTAAAAGAGTGGGGTCAATTCACCTGGATTTGGCAAAAAAATATCCGAAAAATGACCGAATTTCGGGGATAATTGGGGGTTTCTCCCTGG
>JBGTHM010000041.1:0-11577 GCA_041746255.1 Fibrobacteria bacterium
CCGAGCAGGCTGTTGGTATTCGCGGAGCCCCGCTGGTCGTCCCCATTGGGATTGGCTTCGTCGATGTAATTGGTGGAGGCCTTGCGGTCGCCCCGGACACCCTTTCCGGGGGAATTGGCCGTGGCATTGCCGGTCGATATCCACAGGTTTCCGTTTAAATCGAAAGTCATGGAACCGCCGGTATGGCAGCATCCGGTATAGGACAGGGGGATTTCCAACAGGATTTTTTCGGTATTGGCCGCGAGCGAATTTCCCTTGAGGGTGAAGCGGGAAACGCGCCAGGATTTATTCGCGTTAACGCTCCAGAATATATAGACCCAGGCGTTGGTTGCGAATTCGGGGTCGAGCGCGATTCCGGTTACGCCATGTTCCGCCTCGGTCAAGGCGGGTAGATTAATCAGGTCGACGACATTCTTGGTAGTGGGCAACCACATGCGGACCTTGCCCTTCAGTTCCACGAAGAGGATTCGTCCGTCTTCGGTTATCACCATTTCTATCGGCTCCGAAATTCCATGGGTATTTCGGGTTACCAGGGGCACCTTTACGAAGTCCTTCTCCGTGACATCGGGGCAACCGGGATAGCTCAGCTGTGCCTGCGCGTCCGCAACGCTCAAGGCCAGGGCAATGCCAGCCGAAAGTCCGAATTTCATAAAGCTCCACATCAGGTACTCCTTGGAATCGCTACCCGTAAGTTCGGATCAGTAAATCATCACCCTAATGTAAGGAATAATTAGGATTACCACGCTATCTGTTCTCTATAAGAAACTTAAACACTGTTTCCAATTGGGAACAGTTTTGAGGGGGAAGGTGCGGGCCATTTTGGGGGCCAATGGGAAAATAAGGGATGGTTTCCGCCAGCGGATTATTTACTGCCGGGAATGGATTTCCACCCCTCTTGACGTCCGTTCAGGTAGAAAAGCGCCTTTTCATTGCCGACGAAAATGGCGTTTTTGCCATGGAACAAAGCCGTAGTTCCGGTAGCCGATAACCCGATGGAATGCGGATTTCGGGAAAGAGAAACCACCTCTCCCTCCTTCAAGGACAGCGGGAGCGCGTCCAATTCGGTATCCGCCGTCGCTTTGCCCGTGGCCGCGGACCAAGCGTGATCCTCATACTTGAACAATGCCAATCGATCGACGGCGTGGTTGGCCGACCGGCGTGAAATGCCGACAGTATGCTTTCCCGCGGTGAATTCCTGTCGGAAAGCCTGCGCATCAAAATCCTTGGTCGAAGTTTCCCAGGTCCATTTGTTCAGTCCCTTGGCATTCACGTAAAACTTTTCCCAGCCGTTGGTCTTGATGGAATATCCCCCCGCAACCGGCTTTCCCGACATCTTGAGAAAGGAGTCGTTGTTTTCGGTGCTGCTACTGCCCGATGCTATACGGTTCCGGACCACCAACTGGTATTTCCCAGGGTTGGTGATGATGATTTCGTAGTTCAGCGCATCCGCCCCGGCGTTGCCGTTGGACTTAGCGCGGTAGTACGATTCTCCGAGAAATCCGTCCAGGCTTTTCTCCACGGCCCAGCTGCCTTTGGCCGGTTCGGCTTCCACATCGATCACAACGACGCCGTCTTTTTCCATAAAGACGCCGGCCGCCATGGCCTGCGATACACATAAAAAAATCGAGGGGATGGTAATCCAACTGATTAGGCTTTTCATTGAAGGTACTCCTGATAAAAGTGCATATCCATTAACATCCCCGTTCGCATGTCAGGCTTTCTGACTCCGCCGGGAATCCTACCCGGTTAATATTAAGCCCGTTTCACGCCTATAGGTGGCTACGTCGCGTTATATAAGGTGTTTACCCAATTTTCCGTATTCTTGAGAGAACTATGGTTTTGATGGGGTGGAGGGGATGGGAGATGCCGGTTGCGCTGCTCCGGCGCCTGGCCAGTAGGAATCGATTGGCGGACCGCCCCCGGTGCCTAATTGGGGGTGAAGTGGTTATCTCTCTTTCACATCCTCGCGATTTTTCCGCTCGAACTTATCATTAATGTTAAGTTCAGCGAATGGATTGGGTAACCGATTAGGGCAGTAACCCAAAAGGCCCACCGAGCACCACCGCCAGGCCTCACTTCACATAGCCTCACCTCAAAACCAAACCCTTCAACCCGCAGCCCGCCGCAGAAAATCCATGTGGGCCTTGAACGCCAGATGCGCCCTGCGCTCCACCGCCGCCCGCGACAGCCCTTTGAACAGCCGCATAAACCGCACCGCCAACCGTTCCCACGCCGATAATTTCACCAGCCCCCGGGCATGCAAATGGTGGATGATATCGCCGAACACCCCGTTCCATACCACGATGCTCATGTTCATCCCCCAGATGAAATTGCTGCGATGGCAGATGATGAGATGATGTTCCTGATTATTCAAACCCGGATGGCGGTAGCTGGCCTTCAGCCGGATAAAACCGATGCGTTCATAAAGCGGAAGCAATTCCGTTACCGCCGAGGTCAAAAGCCAATGGCGGTCGGAAAGCAAGAAGTGCTTGAGCCCATGCTCGAAAAGCCCTTGCAACAAATCGGTGCCGCGATAATCCGCGTCGATACACAAACGCGATACTTCGATCAGGTTCGACTTGGGCGGAATCGCCACGGGATACTTCCTCCCGGGAAAACCGGCCTCACTGTCCAGCACGGTGTCTTCGGAGTTGGGAAAGCCGAAGGTAACCGATCCCACCAATCTATCGCCATGGTAGGCGCAGAGAATACGGCTGCGGGCGTCGAGCAAGTTGGCCATGTCTTCGGGAGCGGTGCCCGCCGGAACCTTGCCGGCCAGCACATAGCTGTCGCGCCGCAAGTGAAGCACCCGGGCATAATCTTCCAGCGTCTTTACGGAACGAAACCGCAAGTGGCCGCGAATCCGCCGCGAACGGAATCCGCAGGCCATCAGCCGCGCGGGGGTCCAGCATTGGGTGTAAATCAGGTAATCGCATAGGGCATTGTGAAGACGGTAGTGGATATCCAAACATTGTACGCCGAATTTGACTTCGTCGGCATGCGCGGCTTGCACCCAGGCGACGCGGCCCACATAGACCAGGTGCCTGAACCCGGCCAGTTCGAAATGCAATTCGACTTCCATGCCTTCGAATAGCAGGGTGGAGGCGTCGCCGGATAAAAAGGCCATTCCCATTTCGCCGTTGATGTCGGAGACTTCGAGCCGGCACCAGCGGTCGAACAACAGCGGGTGCTTGAAGCGCGCGCGCAGGGTCAAACCGGGCGTAACGGCCAGGCGCGATCCGTCGCGACGGTCGTTGGAGACCACGCGGGGAAAGTTGAGATCGAGCCGCCGCAAACCCAGGCGGATACCCGATTTCATGGCGGTCATGTTTTTGACTTCGCAGACGGCCTCGAATTCCTGGCCGGGCTTGAGCGCAACCTTGAGATGCAATTCTTCTCCGACATGGAGCTGTTGGCTTATGGTTTCTTCAACGACTACGCCGAAGCCGATGGAAGAGAAATCCCATAACTTCACTTTCAACCATTGGTCACTTCCGGTTAACCGGACATGGGTGGGAAAGATTCCCAATTCACGCAAGGAAATGCGATCTAAGTGGCGTAATTCTTCACCGCGCCGGGGTTTGAATTCACCGGTGACCAGACTGTCCAAATCCACTGCAGGGGAAGCGGTCCAATCCACTTCGGGTTTGGCGACGGGTTTTTTGGGCGGGGAGTCGGAGCTGTTGGTAGGCTTTACGCTCCGTTCGAGAAATCGATCCAAATGCCGGTCCAAGGCGTTTCCGGAGCTGAGGCCATCGACGGAGAGGGATTCATGGAGCGCCTCACCGTGGGGCCCGGAAGGTTCATCCAGGGCCTCTCGCATCTCATGGGCAATGGATAGCGCCATCGGGGGATGGGCCCTGAGGTTGCGACGACGTAATTTGTTCTTCTTGGACATGATGATTTGCATTCGATGGTATTCTGAAATTCAATTCCAGGGTAGGGTGATGGGTTTATCGGAATCGCCGGTTTGCGTGGATTTGGGAGTGGGCGCCGCGGTTTTATCGGGACGACTCCAGGTGAAGTTCCAATCAACCCGTTGGTCCACATCGTCGAGAATTCCCTGCAACATGACTCCGTGCAGGCGGCAGGTGCCGGTAACACCGTGCAGCACGGCCTTCAAATCGTCTTCGGAATGGATGGCGTCGCGGAAATTCTGTTCCATGAGTTTGGTATGACCGAGATCGACTTCGGCATGTTCGCCGATAAATTCCATGGCGTTGTCGGGCACGCCGATAGCCCGCAGTTTCTCGATAAGGCCGGGGCCGTTTTCCGCGGGCAGCATTTCCAGGTGATAGACATAGCCGAGATAGGCGAGGGGATGGCTTTGCATGATTTGGTACACGGCGAAAGCGGAGAGGGCCTCGGTGGTGGGCAGGGGGCGGCCGTCGGGAATGCCGGTGATGTCGCCGTCGAGCTTGCGCAAATCTTCGAGGGCCAACAGGTGATGTCCGTATTCGGAGGCGGCATGCCTTTGCACTCTTTGAAAGATATCCGCCTGGCGGCCTTTGAGACGCGAGGCGAATAGGGCATAGGTGTGTGGGTTGTCGCGCGTGTTGTAATAGGTTTCGCGCAATAGGGTTTTATAATGTTCGAGGGTGAGCTGGTTCGCGGCCAACTTTTGGAAGAAAGGCGTTTGCAAGAGACGGGCGCGGGCATCGTGCCATTCATTGCGGATTTGTTCGATGACGTCCATGGTTATTTCTCCTTCTTAGGATTTGCGCGCCGATACTCGCGGGCAAGGCGGAGAGATTCGACGCCGCGGGCGAGGGGACGGAAGGCGACAAGGAAGCGCAGGTAAAGCCGTTGCGGGAGGGATGGCCGCAGCATGCCTTTTTCCATAAGTTCTTCGATCATTTCGGAGAAGAGCAGGTTCCAGCGGATGATGGACATGTTGCGTCCGAAGAGGAAGGCGTTGCGGTGGGCGAGGATGAGGTGGTGGACCTGGCCGCCGATATCGTCGCGGCGACAGGACGCCCTCATTTTGACAAATCCGATGCCTTTATAAAGTGGCCAAAGTGACTCGGTACACATGGTAATCATCCAATGTCGATCGGATAACAGGATGGTTTTGACGCATTGGATCAAAACCTTTCGTACCAAGTCCCCACCGCGATAATGTAGATGAGTTGCCAGGGCAAAAGCTTCGATCATCCGTTTTTTGGGAGGGACTTTTACGGGGTATTTTTGTCCCGGAAATAATTCTTCCGATCTCAGTATAATTTCTTCCCGATCCGGAAAGGTCAAGGTAGCGCAGCCTACCAAATTTTTATGATGGTAAGCGCAGATAATCTGACTTTTGGAGTCGAGTGGTGTCGCCAAGGATTCGACGGTGCAATTCGGATCCTTTTTTCCGGCATGGATGTAGGCGTTTTGCCTGAGGGCAAGTACCGCCGCATAATCGTCCATGGTTTCGGCATAGGAAAACTCCAATTTCTCCCCGAAACGCTTCAGAAAAAAACCAAATTTGCCGAGTCGTGCCGGACTCAAGCTTTCTGAATCAAGGATATACTCCCCGATAATATTCGAGAGTTCTGAAGAAATATCCTGACTTTCCAGGATAAAAAGCAAGTTTCCAAAGTTGTCCTTTTTAAGGACGCATATTTTTCCGGAAAAGGCTGTGGAATGCTTGCTGGGCAAATCAAATTGAATATCAACATTCATTTCATTGAAAAGCAACAGGGAAGGATCTTCACAGCGAAACCCAAATCCCATTTTTGGGTAAAGGGATACTGTGGTTAATCTACACCTCTCATTGTATAAGAATGGATTAGTCATGGTTGCCGTAAACCGGTCATTTGTGAGGCTCAAACGGTCCGGGTGGTTTTCGGGGGAGGAAAGGTCAGGAAGGATATCGAGGCGTCTGATTCCTAGTCGAAATCCTTGCTCATAGGGTTCGGTGTAAATCACTTCCCCTAATGCGGGATATACAATGCCATCCCATGTCTGGATTAGTAAGTCAAATATCTCGCCTTTATTGGCGGAGATTAATTTTCCGCAGGCGGAAGAATAAACCAGTTCCAGTTCCAAACTGGAAAAGCCCCACAACCGTGCGGGTGTCCATTCGGGATATTTCTTCGAACGCAACCTAAAAGAGAGGAAACTGAGCTCTCTTTCATTGACCCGAACCGCCGATTTACCGCCGCGGCATTCAAAAGGTCGCCACAGATCAGGGGGTAACTTGTTTAAATCAATGAAATTCCGGGAAACGTCCAAACCAAGATTGACATCCGGTCGGGCAATTTCGGAAATATTGCCTACTTTTTCCATGTATGATCGAAACTGAAGACGAAAACCATGTCTATTCTAGGCGGTGGAAGTCGGTTTAGTCAAAAATTAGCGTTAGAATCGGGTGGGGACAGGGAATAGTAGAGTTGGGAAAATTGAGCTTTGGGGGCACCGCCAAGGGTCAATTGCCGTTACCACTCAGATTAAGGACATTCGGCGGGGTTAATGGAAAAAATTTACTCAAATAAAATATGGGTCTCATTTTTACGGTACATTGAAAAAAATCACGGCAAGAACACGGTTCGTGACATTCTTAACGAATTATCGGTTGACGAAGTAGAACTAAGCGACCCGGCGGGATTTCAAACCGACGAGTGGGCGATACGGTTTGCCGAAGTCGCCATGAAGTATACGAACGATTCTCAATTGGCTTACCACTGTGGCCTGAATTTTTCCGATAGCCTGGGAATTATTGGAAGCATGGCGATCGGATACACATCGCCTGAAGTGGTAATGGATCAGGTCGTTAAAATTGAAACCCAGATTGCGCTGAAAACCCAGTTGAAAATGGAGAAATTGGGGAATAACCGCTATAAGGTGGCGGTTTCCTTCAAGGATGGGTTCCTGGAACACGAGATGGGCTGCCAGAATAGAGTCGGTGGGTATGAGGCCATCCCGCGTATATTCGGTTTGCCCTATGCAAAAGTGGACCATACTAAATGCCGGTTCAAAGGTGCGGAGCAATGTGAATACTTAATTACAATGCCTGAGTCGGGTTTCATTATTTATAAAAAAATTTCCGCGATTACCTTTTTATCGGCGACTGTCTGGTTTTTGATTTCCTTCGCTACTGCTTTTAGCCAAACCAACCTTCTTGGAGCAGGCGGCTTGTTCGTGCTGGGTATAGTTCTTTATACCAAGTATAAAAGTAGGCAAGCGCAAGAGTCCTTAAAGTGGAGCATTTTTTCCACCGAAGCTTTAATAAATCAAAATTCAGAATTGATGTATTCCAACCGACAAATTTCCCACCTCCAAAAATTTACGGTAGACTTGAACAGAAGCACAAGTATACAGCAATTATGTGATTTGACCGTGGGATTTCTGACCAAAGAATTCGACTATGGATCAAGTCAGATTTGGTTGGTGGATAATGTTGAAAAATCTGTGGTCTGCCGTAGCGCCAAAGGTTATCCGGAACAAATGGAAAAATTAATCCGGAGCACTCCCTTCGCCTTTGAAGAAAATTGGAAAAACCCAGAGGGAATTTTAGCGCAAACATTGCATGATAGAAAAACGTTAGTTGTGAATGAGGTAGAAGAAACCTCGTCGAAATTATCCAGTTCCGGAGCCGATTTTCTACGCCAACTGAATTTAAGCTCCTTTATCGTTACGCCCCTTTTTGAAATCACTCGTCCCATTGGCGTCCTGGCCGCGGAACATCATGATGGCCGGAAATTGGACAATAAGGACAAATTATTGTTCCAATCCATATCCAATATTGTCGCAAACGCCTTGGTGAAGGCGGAGTTATTCGCTTCCATGGAAGATAAAATCCAGGAAAAAACCCGCGACTTGGAATTTACCAGCCGGCAATTACTGGTTGCCAAGGAAATGGCCATTCAAAGCGAAAAGATGTCTTCATTGGGGCAAATGGCGGCAGGTGTGGCACATGAAATCAATAACCCTTTGAATTTTCTGGTGAATGTGATTCCTGAAATTCGTCGCGATATGGAAGGATTGAATAAAATCCGCTTGATTGCCGAAGGCTCTATTGAAAACAAGGAGAGAATGCTTGAAATAAAGCAAATCGAGAAATCCTATGATTTGGAATCCCATTTGGAAGAGATGGAATTTGTTTTTGGCCGAATCAAAAAGGCATTGAATAAAAGCGCGCAAATCGTCAATAGTTTAAAAGTATTTTCGCGATCCTCCGATAAGGAAAAGGTTTCGGAAGAGAGCTTTCGGCAAATGATTTCGGAGGTTTTGGAATTAATCCCTAAAACAAATATCGGTGAAACAAAAATAAATATTTCCGGTTCAGAAAACATCACTTGGAGCGTAAACAAGAATGAAATGGAACAGGCCATTCTGATTTTTATCAATAACGCGATTGACGCGATGGAGAAGCAGGGCGAACTGAAAATAGTTATCCGGGAGGAAGCGGAAGGTCCAATGCTCCTGTTCAAGGACAGTGGCCCGGGAGTACCACCGGAAATACAACGGAAAATTTTCGACCCATTTTATACCACCAAGCCTCCCGGCAAAGGAACGGGACTGGGCCTGACCATTGCCACGGAAATTGTCAAGAAATATGGTGGAAAAATCGAGCTGATTTCCAAGCCCGGTGAGGGAGCGTCCTTTTTGCTTTATTTTGAAAATACGCGTAGGCAGTAATTCGGGTGGAAACCCGAGCTAATCATTTCGCGGTGACTGTGGCATATTCATTAAATTCGATAGCCGCGCCAGGGATCAGTTTGAATCTTCCCCGCGCAGTTTTCTGAATAACCAGTTTCGAATTTTCACTTGTGAGTTTATCGATTAACCTGGAAAATCGTATTTCGAAATTCGAATTTTTCTGCCCCAAGGTGATTTCGAATGATCGCTTCAATTCCCTGTATTCAAATTCAGATTTACCATCATTGAGATAGGACAACAGAAGTTGTTTCAGTATTTTTGCAGGAATTCCTTTGATGAGCGTTTTTCCGTCCAGGGTAATACTCTCATCCGCTTCAAAATAGCAATACACTTCCTTGGGAGAGAGAAGCTGCAGAACCAGTTCATGCTGCCTTCGAATATCCGGTGTAGTGCGCCTGTCTTCGTTTTCTGCATTTGCCAATAGTTTGCTAATGGGTATTTGATTGGGTCTTTCGGTCTTTTCATGCTTGATTAGAATGGAGTAAAGCGGGGACGAATAACATGCTCCTTTGTATATGACAACCCTTTTCCTTCGCGGGCAAAAATAGTCCCGTTCCGCTTTCCACACCGTCCAATTCGGCACTTTGAATTTCGATAAGTTGAGTTTATGTTCAAGTTGAAAATCGGACATGGACTTTTTTTTCGCGAGCAATTCGCCATCGTGAATGATTTCGGATGCGTATTCCTCATAGTCGCCCTCCCACAACAAGTCTTTGATGGTCCGTCGATCGGCAATCAATTGTATATGTTCAAAGGGAGACAAGCCAAAACTTAGCGGGAGCCATCTGATTTGTTCAATCGCGATCAAATCATAATTGAAAGGGATGTTGTCAAAGGTTTCCAAATCATCGATATAGATCATATGGGAGAAAGTCGTCTTTCCTTCTACAACCTTTTTGACTCTTTGAAATGTGTGGTTCGGAAAGAGATTTTCGATAAAAAGTTTTCCGATAGGAAAGAACACTTCCCGGACGTCATTAACCCGGATAAACAGGCCGATAATAGGAAGAATCCATTGCAAAAAGGTTCCAGTACTTACAAAAGTACCGCTATTGGCCATTATCAGCATTTTCCGGTGGAATTCAACGGCATCCAGGCCTCTATCCACCATGAAGGGCTCGATTTCCTGGGTCATGGCATGATGCCAACGAACTGGCACTTTCATATTCTTAGTCCAGAGGCATTCCACCAAAGCGGCGTCGAAACACTCCTTGTCGTCCACGGTGAAGCCGTGACCCCGCCAAAAATCGGCGACGGTTTCCGCAGGTAATTCAGCCAATTGGGCCAAATAAAAGCTACGCCAGAATTCATGGCGTGCTAAAGTCTCAGCATTTTTTTTAGGAGTCATTTTTGAATTTTGAAAAAATCGATGCGACCTGGACACAATTACCATGGATGCGAGGTCTAGAAAGTAGCAACCCTTTTGATCTTGCCACAACTACATTTCGATTGAAATTACAGGAAATTTGGCTGAAATCCCAAATAGCTGGACAACCAGAGCTGCCTAACTCCCACAATCGAATTATGCTGCAAATCCGTCGACAAGTGGGCTTTCGGTGTCTCCCCGGAGGTTGAGTCAAAGTCGACTTGACCTCCCCTTGTTCAGAATGTACACTTAAGTACATAAATATGTACTTAAGGGGATATCATGAAAACCGCTAACTTTACCGAGTTTCGCAAGCACGCCGCTGCGTTCCTGGATGATGTCGAAAAAGGTGAGGTCGTCCGGATTTTAAGGCATGGAAAAGCCGTCGCCGATTTAACCCCCATACATTCGGAGGATAACCCCTCCTGGAAAAGGATGCCCCCCAGGCTTCCGTTGAGCGGCGTCTCCCTGTCCAAGGCCATCCTGCAAAACCGGAAAGATGCTGCAAGTTGAAGGTCTTTTTCGACTCCTCGGCCCTGGTCAAAAGGTATGTCCCCGAAAAGGGAACGGATACAGTGCTCCTAATCTGCGAACAGGCCAGCCAGCTAGGGATATCCGTAATCTGTTATCCGGAAATCATTTCCGCTCTCTGCCGATTACGGCGAGATAAGCAGATTGATGGCTCGCACTATGTGACCGCCAAGCAAGGTATCGCCCAGGATCTGCGGGATGCGACTTTGTGCAATATCACCGAAACCACTGTGCTTCAGGCCATCCTGCTTCTGGAGGAAAATACCTTGCGGGCAATGGACTCCTTCCACATCGCTGCTGCTTTGGAATGGGGAGCGGACCTTTTCGTATCTAGTGACCTTCACCAGAGCAAGGCCGCGAAAAAAGCCGGGCTTAACGTCCGAACGGTTCCAGGCACATGACCATCGCATACAACAACCAGGGCCAACCCACGGGCGTCCAATGACCAGTGGAGATCCGAACCCAATCCGAGGAATATTCGGGAACCGCTCTACGGTCCAAATCCGCCATGATTTCAAACGCTCCTGTTACCGTGCCATGCTATCCGAATTTCCGCCCGAGGATGTGAAAGAGTATTTCTCCAAGGTTCCCTTAATGATTGGGGATGTCCCGTACCGAGGGAAAGACCTTTTTCGTCTGCTTTGGAAGAAGTCGGCCAAGATTCCGGCGTCATGGGATGCCGCCACGGATAATCTACTCGAAGCCTTCCTCCTGGAAAAGAACGCGGATCCGCAGGCCTTTATCCGCAAAATCCTTTGGTATTGCAACGGAAGCTCCCCAACGCCGGGAAGGGTCACCTTGACCTGGATTTATCCCAAACTCGAATCATGGTTCAAATCCATCGACCCCCGGGATGCCGGAGTATCCCTCATCAATTTTTTCGTAGAGATGTGGCTCCCTGACCTTCACCCCAAAAACTGGATCAAATTCGATGCGAAAAATGGCATTTTTTAACTCATCGAAGGAGATCAAAAATGAAGGGCAAAAGGTATTCGGACGAGCAGATTATTTACGCCATTCGGCAAGTCGAAGCAGGC